>NZ_UIGI01000001.1:2493973-3117466 GCF_900446255.1 Buttiauxella agrestis
GACGTGGTTGAACCGGCGCAGGTGCGCGAAGTCTGGCGCATTCTCGGGCAAATCAGTGACCCGGAAATCCCGGTCCTGACCATCACCGATTTGGGGATGGTGCGCAGCGTGCGCCATCGCGAAGACGGCTGGCACATCGGATTTACGCCAACCTATTCCGGCTGCCCGGCGACTGATTTTCTGCTCAAAGCGATTCGCGAGGCGATGGAAGCCGCCCGGCATACCCCGGTGCATATCGAACAGATGTTGCATCCCGCCTGGACCACCGACTGGATGACACCAGACGCGAAAACACGTTTGCGTGAATACGGCATCAGCCCACCGCAAGGGCATGCGTGCCACGCCGATTTAGACCGCGAAGTGAGTTGCCCACGCTGCGGCAGTTTGCAGACCTCGCTGATTAGCGAATTCGGTTCCACAGCCTGCAAAGCGTTATACCGCTGCGATAGCTGCCGCGAACCCTTTGATTACTTTAAATGTATTTGAGGTTGCCATGACGACGTTTCATTCGCTAAAGGTGGCGCGCATTGAGCAGGAAACTCCTGAAGCGGTTGCCATCACTTTTGCAGTGCCCGCAGATTTGCTGACCCATTACGCCTTCAAACCCGGTCAGCATTTGACCCTGAAAGCCCGTCTTGGGGGCGAAGAACTGCGCCGCTGTTACTCCATTTGCCGGGCCGAAAAGCCGGGTGAAATTTGTGTCGCGGTGAAGGCCATCGACGGTGGGCGTTTTTCGCAATATGCCGTAACCGATTTAATCGCCGGAATGGAGATGGACGTGATGATCCCGCAGGGGACATTTGGCTACCAGCCGCAGCCTGAAACCGCAGGCAACTATCTGGCGCTCGCCGTCGGCTCCGGCATTACGCCAATGCTCGCCATCGTCAGCACGACACTGGCGACCGAATCAAACAGCCGCGTGACGCTGGTTTATGGCAATCGCAGCAGCCGCAGCATGATGTTCCGCCAGGCGCTGGCCGACTTAAAAGACCGTTATCCGCAGCGCCTGCAACTAATCTATCTGTTCAGCCAGGAACTGCAGGAAAGCGAGTTACTGTGCGGGAGACTGGATGGTGCGAAGATCAAAGCGTTGGGCGACAATTTGCTCAACCTGAAAGGCTTTGACCGTACCTTCATCTGCGGCCCGCAAGGCATGATGCAGGAATCCGAGGCGGCGCTGCTGGAAATGGGTGTCGCGCAGCACAACATCTTCATTGAGCACTTCAACACACCAGGCACCGTGCCAAGCCTGCGCCGCCGTGAACAAGCGGCAGGCAAAGTGGTGACGCTGCGCCAGGACGGGCGCGACCGCCGCATCACCCTCGATTCCCACGACGAAAGCATTCTGGATGCCGCATTGCGCCAGGGCGCGGATTTGCCCTACGCCTGCAAAGGCGGCGTGTGCGCAACGTGTCGCTGCAAAGTGGTGCGCGGCGAAGTGGAAATGGGCGTCAATTACAGTCTCGAACCGGACCAACTGGCGGCGGGTTATATCCTGAGTTGCCAGGCGTTGCCCAAAGGTGATGACGTGGTACTCGACTTTGACGCGCAGGGGCTGTGATGAGTGAATTACTGATTAGCCAGAACGAGCGCGTGCTCACGCTGACGCTCAACCGTCCGCAGGCGCGAAACGCCCTGAACAACACACTGCTCGAACAAATCGCGCAAGCGCTGGAAGCCGCGCAGCAAGATGAAACACTCGGTGCGGTAGTCATCACTGGTAACGCGCGTTTTTTTGCCGCCGGAGCCGATCTCAAAGAAATGGCGAGCCGCGATATGCCCGCCACGCTAAACGATCCACGTCCGCAGCTTTGGGCGCGAATCGAACGCTTTAACAAACCGTTACTGGCGGCGGTCAACGGCTATGCGCTCGGCGCGGGCTGCGAGCTGGCGATGTTGAGTGACATCGTTCTGGCGGGCGATAACGCCCGTTTCGGGCTGCCGGAAATCACGCTCGGAATCATGCCCGGCGCAGGCGGCACGCAGCGCCTGATTCGCAGCGTCGGTAAAGCGCTGGCCTACAAAATGGTACTGACCGGCGAGGCCATAACGGCGGAACAAGCGCAGCAGGCCGGATTAGTTGCCGACGTTCACCCCAGCGCGCTGACGCTGGAATACGCCCAGAACTTAGCTGCCCGCATCGCCCAACACGCTCCGCTGGCGTTGCAGGCAGCAAAAATCGCGCTGCGCCAGGCGCACGAACTCTCTCTGACCCACGGATTACAACAGGAGCGCCAGCTTTTTACGCTGCTTGCTGCCACTGAAGACCGCCAGGAAGGCATCAATGCTTTCCTCGAAAAACGCCCCGCAGCGTTCAAAGGACGATAACCATGACTTTTATTGTGAGTGACGTGCAAAACGGCGTAATGACGCTGACTCTAAATCGCCCGGAACGCCTGAACAGTTTTAACGATGAAATGCACCGCCAGCTGGCGCAAGCTCTGACGCAAGCTGAACGTGATGACACCATTCGCTGCCTGTTAATCACTGGTGCAGGCCGTGGATTTTGCGCGGGGCAGGACTTAAACGACCGCAACGTTGACCCGAGCGGCGAAGCCCCTGATTTAGGCGCGTCGGTCGAAAACTTCTATAACCCGCTGGTAAAACGCCTGGCGGCATTGCCAAAACCGGTCATTGCGGCGGTAAACGGCGTGGCCGCAGGGGCTGGCGCGACACTGGCATTAGGTTGCGACATCGTGATTGCCGCCCGGTCGGTAAATTTCATTATGTCTTTCAGCAAATTAGGCCTGGTTCCCGATTGCGGCGGCACCTGGTATTTACCACGCCTTGCCGGGCGCGCACGGGCGATGGGGCTGGCGCTGATGGGCGACAAACTCAGCGCAGAACAGGCGCAGCAGTGGGGAATGATCTGGCAAGTTGTTGATGACGAAGCGTTGAGTGATACCGCTCGCCAGCTTGCCAGCCATTTTGCCAGCCAGCCGACGTTTGGCCTCGGTCTGGTGAAAAAAGCGCTGCTGGCCTCTGAAACCCACACGCTTGAAGAACAGCTCGATATCGAGCGTGATTATCAGCGTCTTGCGGGACGCAGCGAAGATTATCGCGAAGGGGTATCGGCATTCCTGGCGAAGCGCCCACCCGTGTTTAAGGGGAAATGATAATGCTGACGCCACAATCAGTGATCGCCGTGATTGGCAGCGGAACCATGGGCGCAGGCATTGCGCAGGTTGCCGCGCAGGCCGGGCATCCGGTCAAAATTTATGACATTCAACCTGGCGCTGCGTCACGCGCAATCGACAATATTGCGACCGTACTAAGCGCCAGGATGGCGAAAGGCAAACTTTCTGAAAGTGACAAAAATGCCACAGTCTATCGATTAAGCGCCGCAAACAGCCTCAATGATCTGGCCGATGCTGCCCTGGTGATTGAAGCCGCCGCCGAGCAAATCGACATCAAACAGGCGATTTTCCGCGATCTTGCTGCGGTCTGTTCCGCGCAGACGATTTTCGCCAGTAACACCTCGTCAATTTCGATTACTGCCATTGCCAGCGGCGTTGAGCATCCGCATCGCGTAGCCGGAATGCACTTTTTTAACCCGGCTCCGGTGATGAAACTGGTGGAAGTGGTGAGCGGGCTGGAAACCGCGCCAGCCGTGCTGGAAAGTTTAACCACGCTGGCGCTGCGCTGGGGGAAACAGCCGGTACGTTGCCATTCAACGCCAGGGTTTATCGTCAACCGCGTGGCGCGTCCTTTTTATTCGGAAGCGTGGCGGGCGCTGGAAGAAAATATTGCACCTGCGGGTGTGATTGATGCGGCGCTGCGTGACTGCGGGGGCTTCCCGATGGGACCGCTGGCGCTGACCGATTTGATTGGCCAGGATGTGAATTTTGCCGTTACGTGTTCCGTGTTTAACGGCTTCTGGCAGGAGCGACGTTTTCTGCCCTCGCTGATTCAACAAGAGCTGGTACTCGGTAAGCGGCTGGGTAAGAAAACCGGGCAGGGAGTGTATCGCTGGCCGCTCAACGAAGCGCTGCCGTATCTGCCCGCCGAGCCAGCTATGGCCGGGGCAAAACAGATTTGTCGCCACGGACGTGCTGCCTGGCTGAATAATCACTCATCAAGTGACGGTGTCACTGAATCTTCGCTGGAACTCGACGATGTCTGGGTGCAGGTGACTCAGGGCGAAACGGCAACGCAACTGGCAAAACGTCTGCAACGCCCGGTAGTGCTGCTGGATTTAGTGAATGACTGGCAGCGCTCGCCCCTGGTCGTGCTGGCTGCGGCGGCGAATAACCGCCCGGAAGACACCGCCAAAGTGATTCACTTCTTCCAGCAACAGGGCAAACAGGTGCTGATGATCAACGACTACCCTGGCATGTTGGTGTGGCGCACGGTGGCGATGTTGGCAAACGAAGCGACAGACGCGGCTCAGAAAGGCGTCGCCAGTGAGCAAGACATCGATACCGCGATGCGCCTGGGCGTGAATTATCCGCACGGCCCGCTGGCGTGGGGGGCAGAACTTGGCTGGCAGCACGTGCTGCGCCTGCTGGAAAACCTGCAACAACATTACGGCGAAGAGCGTTATCGCCCCACGTCCTTACTGCGCCAACGCACGCTGCTGGAGACGCAACATGAGCATTAATGCATGGGCCAACGCCCGGGAAATGTACGCCCGCGATAACTGCGCACAGCAGATGGGCATTGAAATCCAGGAGATGGGCGAGGGTTTTGCGCGCCTGACGATGACCATTACCGAAGCGATGCTCAACGGCCATCAAACCTGCCACGGCGGGCAACTCTTTACGTTGGCGGATACTGCCTTTGCTTATGCCTGCAACAGCCAGGGGCTGGCGGCAGTGGCATCCGGTTGCAGCATTGATTTTGTCAGACCGGGTATGGCGGGAGATACGCTAACGGCGATTGCCCAGGTGCGCACTCAGGGGCGACAAACCGGCGTTTATGACATTGAAATCATTAACCAACATGAGAAAACGGTCGCGCTGTTTCGCGGGCGTTCACATCGCATCGGCACAACAGTTTCTGGAGCCAAACTATGAATGACGCATTTATCTGTGACGGCGTGCGCACCCCAATTGGCCGCTATGGTGGAGCGCTTTCCTCCGTGCGTGCCGACGATTTGGCGGCTATCCCGCTTAAAGAACTGATGGCGCGTTATCCGAATCTTGACTGGAGCGCGGTCGACGATGTGATTCTCGGATGCGCGAACCAGGCGGGGGAAGACAACCGCAACGTGGCACGTATGGCGACGCTGCTTGCCGGATTGCCGCAGTCACTTTCTGGCACCACCATCAACCGTTTGTGCGGCTCCGGCCTTGATGCGTTGGGCATGGCGGCACGCGCGATAAAAGCGGGCGATGCCGAACTGATGATTGCCGGTGGCGTGGAGTCGATGTCGCGTGCGCCGTTTGTTATGGGCAAGGCCAGCACGCCGTTTCAGCGCCAGGCGGAGATGTTCGATACCACGATTGGCTGGCGTTTTGTGAACCCGCTCATGGCTGAACACTTTGGTACTGACAGCATGCCCGAAACGGCAGAGAATGTAGCGCAGTTGTTAAATATAAGCCGTGAAGATCAGGATGCTTTCGCCTGGCGTAGCCAGCAACGTGCGCAGCAGGCTCTCGAGAAGGGTGTTCTGGCGCAGGAAATCGTCCCGGTGGTGTTGAAAGATAAGAAAGGCGTGGTGACGGAAATTCGTGAAGACGAACATCCGCGCCCAGAAACAACTTTGCAACAACTCAACGGGCTGAAAGCGCCATTTCGCCAAAACGGCGTGATCACAGCCGGAAACGCCTCCGGTGTGAACGACGGCGCTGCCGCGCTGATTATTGCCAGTGCCGCCGCTGCTCAGCGCCACGGTTTAACGCCAAAGTCACGCATTGTGGCGATGGCAACGGCGGGTGTGGAACCCCGTCTGATGGGCCTTGGCCCTGTGCCAGCGACGCGCAAAGTGCTGGAACTGGCGGGGCTGTCCATTACCGATATGGACGTTATCGAACTGAATGAAGCCTTTGCCGCACAGGCGTTGGGGGTTTTACGACAATTGGGACTTCCTGACGACGCCCCACATGTTAATCCCAACGGCGGTGCAATTGCGTTAGGCCATCCATTAGGTATGAGTGGAACCCGACTGGCGCTGGCCGCCAGCCACGAACTTCATCGCCGCAAAGGGCGTTACGCTCTGTGTACGATGTGTATCGGTGTTGGTCAGGGCATTGCCCTGATCCTTGAGCGTGTGAGCTAATCAACCCTGCGAGTACCCTATAATGATAACCTCTACTACAAAGCTGGAACCGATTGAAACCGCGTCAGTTGATGAGCTGCAAGCCCTGCAAACGCAGCGAATGAAATGGACGCTGAATCACGCCTACAACAATGTGCCGATGTACAAACGCAAGTTTGATGCGGTCGGCGTGCACCCTGATGATTTTAAAGAGCTGAAGGATATTCGCCTCTTTCCTTGCACCACCAAGCAAGACCTGCGCGACAACTATCCGTTTGACACTTTTGCGGTGCCGATGGAACAGATCGTGCGTATTCATGCGTCGTCCGGCACGACCGGTAAACCAACGGTGGTGGGTTATACCCAAAAAGACATTGATACCTGGGCGGATATTGTGGCTCGCTCTTTGCGTGCTGCGGGCGGTACGCCGAAAGATAAAATTCACGTTGCCTATGGTTACGGACTGTTTACCGGCGGCTTAGGTGCGCACTACGGTGCAGAACGCCTGGGTGCCACGGTGATCCCCATGTCCGGCGGGCAAACTGAAAAACAGGCACAGCTTATCCGTGATTTCCGCCCGGATATGATTATGGTGACGCCATCCTGGTGCCTGAATTTGATTGAAGAACTGGAACGTCAGATGGGTGGCGATGCTCGCGATTGCTCGTTGCGCGTGGGGGTGTTTGGTGCTGAACCGTGGACTCACGCCATGCGCCGTGAAATTGAACGCCGCCTGGGCATTACCGCGCTGGATATTTATGGCTTGTCAGAAGTGATGGGGCCGGGTGTGGCGATGGAATGCCTGGAAACCACCGATGGCCCAACGATTTGGGAAGACCACTTCTACCCGGAAATTGTTAACCCCATCAGCGGCACTCCGCTGGAAGATGGTGAGCAGGGCGAATTACTGTTTACCACGTTGACCAAAGAAGCGCTGCCGGTGATTCGCTACCGCACCCGCGATTTAACGCGTTTGCTGCCAGGAACCGCGCGTACCATGCGCCGCATGGATCGTATTACTGGCCGTTCAGATGACATGTTGATTATCCGTGGTGTGAATGTGTTCCCGTCGCAACTCGAAGAAGAGATTGTGAAATTCGAACATCTGGCCCCGCATTATCAGTTGGAAGTGCATCGCAACGGGCATCTCGACACGCTTTCCGTCAAAGTGGAACTCAAAGAAAGTAGCCTGCATCTGAGCCATGAACAGCGTTGCTCCGTGTGCCACCAGTTGCGCCACCGCATCAAATCAATGGTGGGGATTTCGACGGATATCAGTATCGTGAATTGTGGCAGCCTCCCACGCTCGGAAGGGAAAGCGATTCGCGTAAGTGATTTGCGCCAGGCTGCGAATCAGTAGAACCACCCTCACCCTGACCCTCTCCCTGAGGGAGAGGGAATAAACCATTTAGCTCCTTCTCCCTGGGGAGAAGGTTGGGATGAGGGGAGGATTGAATACACTTCACCCCATGCCAAAGTTCGAAAAATTGTGAATCACATTGTTAATGACATGATTTAAATCATCTTTATTGTGCTATGTTTTATATTGCTATCGACTTTAACCACGGATTTGGCGGGCCATGAGCAACAAACTGGAACAGTTTATTCAGCAGGCGGTGAGTGCGGTTCCTATTAGTGGAACGTCACTGATTGTCTCTTTGTACGGCGATGCGCTGGCGCATCGCGGCGGTGAAATCTGGCTTGGCAGTCTGGCGACGATGCTGGAATCACTGGGCTTTGGTGATCGTTTTGTACGAACGTCGCTGTTCAGACTCAATAAAGAGGGCTGGCTTGATGTGGAGCGCGTTGGACGGCGCAGCTTTTATCGCCTGACCGAAATGGGGCAGCGTATGACTCGCCGGGCAGAAGCCAAAATTTACCGTGCCGGGCAACCGGAATGGGACGGTAAGTGGCTGCTGTTGCTTTCAGAAGGGCTGGAGAAAAACACGCTACAACAAGTGAAGAAACAGCTTATCTGGCAAGGGTTTGGCACGCTTGCGCCGAGCCTGATGGCATCGCCATCGCAAAATCTGGCTGATGTACAAAGCTTACTGCATGAGGCAGGGGTGTCGGACAACGTGATGTGTTTTGAAGCGTCTTCACCGCTTCAGGCTTCGAAAACGGCACTTAAAGCGCGTGTTGAAGAGTGCTGGTTGCTGACGGACAAAAACGAACGCTATGGCGAGTTTATCAACTCGTTTCGTCCTTTGCTGCCGTTGCTGCGAGAGGCCGATGAGAGCGAGTTGACGCCGTTACGCTGCTTCCAGATTCAGCTTTTGCTTATTCACTTCTACCGCCGTGTGGTGCTGAAAGACCCTCTGTTGCCTGATGAATTGCTGCCGCCGCACTGGCAGGGGCAAAGCGCCCGCCAGTTGTGCATCAACATCTATCAGCGGGTTTCTGCTGGCGCGTTAGCGTTTGTCACTGAGCACGGTGAAACTTCAGTGGGCGACTTGCCGCAGCCGGGTAGCGGTTATTTCCAACGTTTTGGTGGACTCACGCTGAGTCCGTAAGGAGAGATTATGCCGATATATCAAATTGACGGGCTGACGCCTGTCGTCCCCGAAGATAGTTACGTGCACCCGACTGCGGTACTGATTGGTGATGTGGTGCTCGGTCATCGTGTTTACATCGGGCCAAATGCCAGCTTGCGCGGTGACTTTGGGCGCATCATCGTTAAAGATGGGGCGAACGTGCAGGATAATTGCGTGATGCACGGTTTCCCGGAACAGGATACGGTGGTTGAGGAAGACGGGCACATCGGCCACGGTGCGATTCTGCACGGTTGTGTAATTGGCAAGAATGCGCTGATCGGAATGAATGCGGTGATTCTGGATGGCGCGCAAATCGGGCAGAACAGTATTGTTGGGGCCGCTGCGTTTGTGAAAGCCAGGGCTGAATTTGGTGCCAGCCAAATGATCCTCGGTAGCCCGGCGAAGTTTGTCCGTGAATTACGCCCCGATGAGATCGAATGGAAGAAAAAAGGCACGCGTGAATATCAGGATTTAGTGATTCGCTGCCAGCAAACCATGCATCAGGTGGAGCCGCTGCGCGAAGTCGAAGCGGGTCGCGGTGAGAAAACCATGAGCAGTATTTACCAGCCAAAATTGCAGAAGTGAGTGAGCTAAGGGGAAGGAGTAAAAATCCCCTTACTGCCAGCGCTTACGATATTCCCCCGGCGACACACCGAAACGCAGCTTAAAGGCTGTGGAGAAGTGACTGTGATCCGTAAACCCCCAGTGGTAGCCAATTCCTGCTAACTTTTCTGAGCTATTCGCCGTGCGTAATGCCTGAGCGCAGAGATCCAGACGACGGTTTTTGATGTACTGCGCCACAACTAAACCTTTGTCGGCAAACATGCGATAAAGGCTGCGCACGGACATTCCTGCTTCGCTGGCGATCCACTCCGGGCGCAGGTCTTCAGACTGAATGTTGTTATCAATCAAACCCATCACCCGGTCTAATTGCTTTTCGCGTTTTGACGGCACCGCGTCACGCACCTGCAACACCGGGCGCAACAGGCAAATAATCGCTTCCAGTGCCGCCTCACTTTCACCGACGTTAAGCGTTGGGTTCTTCATGCTTTCGTGCAGCAGACGCTGGCTCATTTTCACCACCGGCTTCCCGGCATCTAAGCGTTGCGCGCATGGGATAACACCAGTGCGCAGGTTTTGCTCAAGCAAATGGCGCGGCACCAGAAGGGAAATTTGTCTCGCGGTTTGCGAATAGGTAAAGCGGCTGGGACGGGAGGCATCAATCAGGGTGATATCACCCCGGCGCATCAACGCCTGGCTCTCGCCTTGTTCCATCACGGCTTCGCCATCAAGCTGAAATACCGTGTAAAACCAGGCGTCGTTGCCACCGTCGATTTCACGTTGTGTGCGGAGCAGGCGGGCATGGGCAATGTTGACCATGCTGAGTTTCATGGCGTTGGCGTGGTATTCCTGCAAGCTGCCATGGAAACCCTCGGCCAAAAATTGCCCGGAGAATTGGCCGCAAGCGCGGTTGATATGCCCCAGCCAGCGATCAAAACGTTCGTTAGTTTGCGATTGTGCCATTGCTTACCTCACCAACTGCTTAAGTGTTAATTCATTGTTACAGCTTGCGCGATACGGGAGAAGAGCTTCGCGTCTGGTATAGGAATTCACTATAGATAATTCCCGCATCAAAACGGCGAGCTTTGTCGCCAAATGCGTGTGCTGTCACAGGGAACAAAGCAATTGTCAGGCAGAGAAAAACCTTTTCTGCGGCGTGACTCTAGACTTCTGGCAGGGCTTTTCGCCATGACGATAATAAGGAGAAACTATGTCTGCAAATACAGTTGCTGTTCTCGAGTCGGTTCAACGCTTTCTGGCACGCCACCATGGGTTGTACATCAACGGAAGCTGGCAGCCTTCAGAGTCTTCATCGCGCCTGAGCGTGTTTAACCCGGCTGACGGACTGCAAATATCCAGCAGTGCAGATGCCAACGAAGCCGATGTCGATAAAGCCGTCGCGTCAGCCTGGCGGGCATTTACCAGCGGAGTATGGGCGAATATGCTGCCTGCCGCGCGTGAGAAAATCCTGCTGAAGTTTGCCGATCTCGTTGAGCAAAACAGCGAAGAACTGGCGCAGCTTGAAACGCTGGAGCAGGGCAAATCGATTAACATTTCTCGTGCGTTTGAAGTCGGCTGTGCGCTGAACTGGATGCGTTATACCGCGGGGCTTACCACCAAAATCAGCGGTCGCACGCTGGACGTGTCGATTCCAATGCCGGAAGGGGCGCGTTATCAGGCGTGGACGCGCAAAGAGCCGGTCGGCGTGGTGGCGGGCATTGTGCCGTGGAATTTCCCGCTGCTGATTGGCATGTGGAAAGTGATGCCCGCGCTGGCGGCGGGGTGTTCGATTGTGGTGAAACCCTCGGAAACGACACCGCTCACGCTGTTACGGGTAGCGGAATTAGCCAGTGAGGCGGGTGTACCAGATGGAGTGTTTAACGTTGTTACCGGGAGCGGTGCGGTCTGCGGGCGGGCGTTAACGGAACATCCGCTGGTCGCCAAAGTGAGTTTTACGGGTTCTACGGCTACCGGGAAAGGCATTGCGCGTGCCGCGGCAGACCGTTTAACGCGTGTTACGCTCGAGTTGGGCGGTAAAAACCCGGCGATTGTTCTCAAAGATGCCGACCCGGCGATGGTGATTGAAGGCCTGATGGCGGGAAGTTTCCTGAATCAGGGGCAAGTTTGTGCGGCAAGTTCACGTATTTATATTGAGTCACCGCTGTTTGATTCGCTGGTGAGCGGCTTTGAACAGGCGGTGAAATCCTTGTCTGTGGGCGCAGGAATGGATACCAATACGCATATCAATCCGCTGGTTTCACGCGCGCACCAACAAAAAGTCGCCAGTTATCTGGATGATGCGCAACGAAATCATGCGGAGCTGATTAGCGGCAATCATGGGCCAACCGGCGAGGGGTATTACGTGACGCCAACGCTTGTGGTGAACCCGGCGGCGGAACTGCGTCTTAATCATGAAGAGGTGTTTGGCCCGGTGGTTAATCTGGTGCGGGTAAAAGACGCAGAGGAGGCGCTCCGCCTTGCCAACGATACGGAGTATGGTCTGACGGCCAGTTTGTGGACTCGCAACCTACAGGCGGCGATGAGTTACACCTCGCGCATTCAGGCTGGCACCGTTTGGGTGAACAGCCACACATTGATTGACGCCAATATGCCGTTTGGTGGGATGAAACAATCGGGTTCCGGTAGAGATTTTGGCCCGGATTGGCTGGATGCTTACACTGAAACAAAATCAATTTGTGTGCGCTATTAATTAATTACCCCGGATGCTTCCGGGGTGAATTTATACCAGGCTTATTCTTAATGGTAGTGGTGGTGATGCCAGCCGTGGTGACGGCCACCATCGTGATATATACATCCTGAAAGACTCATAACAATTACTATACTGCTGATAATCAATGCAAATTTCTTCATGTGTTCATACCGCTTGTCACTGTGAATATTGCATTTGATTATCGGTTTATATAAATCTGGAACAACCAGAATAAACTCAATTTTCCGGCCTTCACATTTTCCTCAATATTGCTCACTTATTATCCTGGGCAACAATTTAATATATTTTTCTATATTAATGGTATTGCGTTAGCCGTTATTCCAGCGATGTTTAATGTAACTGACCGCTTCCTGCGTTTGTGGCTGGTTGAGATAATTCTCCCGGAACAAAATTGTGCCGTTGATGTTGGGGAGAGACTCATTTAAATCGAGCTGTTTTTTCAGTTCCGGCACACCGCCATTGACCGTCCAGTCGGGTTCATTTTTTGATGACTCACCGACTTTATAAAACGCCACGCCAATATAAAGACGAGTGTTGGTCGGTTTCACCACATCAGCCCACCATTTTGCCAGCACATCATAACGCGCCGCTTTGCGTGAGAAGGGCCAATAGACCTGCGGGGCGATGTAATCCAGCAGCCCTTTTTGCACCCAAAGACGCGTATCGGCATAGGCTTCATCATAAGCCGCGGCACCAGAAGTTTCGGAACCGGCCGGATCGTGTGAGCGGTTGCGCCAGACGCCCGCAGGGCTTACCCCAAATTCGACGTTGGGATTTAACTGTTTGATAGTCCGGGAAACTTGTTCAATTAACAGCTGCGTATTGTGCCTGCGCCAGTCTGCTTTAGACGCGAAACCCTGACCATATTTCTGGAAAGTCTGGCTGTCATTGAGCGTCGCCCCTGGCGATTCAGTATAGAAATAGTCATCAAACTGAACACCATCAACAGGATAGCGTTTAACGACTTCAGCAACGACACTGGTTATCCAGTCCCGAGCTTCAGGAATGCCAGGGTCCACGACATAACGATCGCTTGCCGTGCGAATCCAGTCGCGATGCAGCACAAATACGCTTGGCGGCTGATTCGTTAAGGTGTTGTTGAGTTCCGCGACGGTTGAGGCTTTGGTGTTCGTCGATACACGATAGGGGTTAAACCACGCATGGACTTTCATGCCGCGCTTGTGCGCTTCATCAAGCATAAACTGCAACGGATCGTAGCCAGGATCTTCGCCAATTTTGCCGGTTAATGTGTCTGACCACGGCAAAATCTGTGATGGCCACAGCGCGGTGCCATCCGGTTTCACCTGGAAAAATACCGTGTTGACCCCCAGGGTTTTAAGCTTATCGAGCTTATCGGTTAACGCTTTTTGTTGCTGGCTAATCCGGTTTGCGGGACTGGCATTCACGGAGGCGATAGGCGGCCAGTCAAGACGTGAAACGGTTGCCAGCCAGACGCCACGCATCGGTTCTTTATTCAGCTGAGATTTCCCCGGTAAGGGCTGTTTCGCGACCGGGGGAAAAGGCGTAACCAAAGACTGCGGCGGTTTCGATGAACAACCTGCAAGTAAAAGAGCAAACGCAACGAGCGTTCCTGTTCGTTTAACCGTTAACTTCATCGTATCCAGGCTCTTTTAAGGCGTTATTAATGCATGGCCTGCAAGATTATCAGTAAATAAAGAGGGTGTCAGTATTCCTTAAACGCCAGCTCCAGGCGGGCGATCAGCGGCTTGAACAAGTAACTTAAGAAGGTTCGTTCCCCGGTTTTTATCGTTACGCTTGCGGGCATACCGGCTTTAATTTTGTAATCGCCAAGCAACTGTACGCCTTCTCGTGAAACCTGGACTTCTGCGAGGTAGTAGGGTTGTTGCGTGACTTCATCCATTAAACGGTCTGCCGAAATAGTCAGAACGCGAGCCGGAACCGACGGTAATAAAGCATGGTTGAGGGCAGGGAATAACACATCCACTATTAGCCCTGGCGCCATTTTATCAATCGCATGCACCGGGATTTTGGCGTCTATTTGCAGAGGCTGCCCGGCGGCGACAATATCCATTAAATGTTCACCCGGCTGGATAATCCCGCCGACGGTACTGACTTTAACATCCAGAACAATGCCATTAATCGGCGAGCGAATTTCGGTGTTATCCAGTTCATGCCGTGTCGATACCAATTCATCTTCCAGCATCGCGACTTCTTTTTGTTTATCTGATAACTCGGACTCCACTTCGCGCAGGTATTGATGACGTACTTGATAGGCTTTGATCTTTAGCTCGTTTTGCTGGGATTTTAGTTTGGCAATATTCAGAATATCTTCGGAGACACTACTGGATATTTCAGCCGCTTCACGTTCAAGCACCAGTAATTGTGCTTTTGGGTAGTAGTTTTTTTCACTGAGCGCTCTGATGGCACCCAGTTCGCGGCTGATCAGCGTGAATTGGTGATCGCGGAATCCTTTTATTTTATTCAGGTTTTCGGTTTGCCCCACCAGGCCGTCGAGTGTTTCCTGAATCATTGATAATTCGTCCTGAATTGTTTTCCGGCGCGTATCGAATAGCTTTTCCTGGAGATTTCTTGCATCCGCCAGGCGTTTATTATTGGCGAACTGTTTTGTCAGGCTCGCATCGAAAGCGATAGTTTCCAGACCATCTCTTTCCGCCAGCAAACGGTCTTCATTGCTTTTGGCTGAGATATATTGCGCGTTTAAGGCACTGAAACGCATGTCGAGTTGCATTTTGTCCAGGCGCACTAATATCTGATTTTTTTGGACCGCATCTCCCTCTTTAATAAAGATGTCGGTCACTCGACCACCGCTCAGGTGTTGAATTGTTTTGCGGTTGCTTGAAACGGTGACGGTGCCGTCAGCCACCACGCCAGCGTCCAGCGGTGCCTGTACCGCCCACAATAAGAACCCTCCAACGCCTATGACTATCACAATAATCCCGCGCAGAATCGGGGGCCAAATTTGAGTGTCCACGCTGCCGGAACCGTCTGTTTCAGGGTTATTTTTGTTCTTTTTCATTTTCTGTCAGGCCTCACGTTGCTGAACATTCGCCGCTGAAGCAGGAGTGGCTACCGGTTTTAAGATGTTGGCTTGTCGCAAATTCGCGAAGACCTGATCGCGGGTGCCGAACTCCTGCACGGCCCCCTCGTTGAGAAGTAAGACTTTGTTGACCACGCCGAGCAGTGTTGGGCGGTGAGAGATAATGACGGTGGTTTGCCCCTGTGTGCGCAGCGTATTAATGGCCTTCACGAGGGCAAATTCACCGGCATCGTCGAGGTTGGCGTTGGGTTCATCAAGGACGATAAATGCCGGATTGTTGTAAACCGCACGCGCAAGCCCAATTCGCTGGCGCTGCCCGCCGGAGAGTTGATGCCCGCCCGCGCCCAGTGGCGTGTCGTAACCTTGTGGGAGGCGTAAAATCATGTCGTGCACGCCCGCCAGTACCGCGGCTTCGACGATAAGCGTGCTGTCGTTGTTGGAAAAGCGGGAGATATTTTGCGCGATGCTGCCATCAAATAATTCAACATCTTGCGGCAGATAGCCCATGGATGGGCCAAGCAGTTCTTTATCCCACTGGCAAATGTCCGCTCCGTCCAGGCGAACTTTGCCGGATAACGGTTTCCAGACCCCAACCAGAAGTTTGGCGAGCGAAGTTTTGCCGGAAGCCGATGGGCCGATGATGCCCAACACTTCGCCTTTTTCGAGTTGGAATGAAATATTACGCAGCAGCGGAGCATGCTGACCGGGCGCTGCGGCAAAGACACTTTCAACGCTGATATTGCCCTTTGGGCGCGGCAGCGTCAGGACTTCTTTCGCCGCCGGATATTCTTTCAGTAGTGTGGATATCTGGTGCCACGCGCTACGAAACTGCACAAACTGTTTCCAGCTACCAATGATTTGTTCTACCGGATTCAACACTCGGCCAAGAATAATGGAGGCGGCAATCATTAACCCCGGAGTAATTTGCCCCCCGATCACCAGTAATGCCCCCGCCCCGAGTGCAACGGATTGCAGTAATACCCGCACAAAGCGGCTCAGACTGCTTAAATTCGCGGTTTTGTCGGCAATCTGGGTTTGTAGAATCAATACTTTGCTGTGCTGTTCCTGCCAGTTAAGTTTCAGGGTGGAAAGCATGCCCATGGCTTCAATCGTGTCGGAATTTTGCAGTTGTTTATTGAGTTTTGTGGCGTTATTGATGGTTAACGCATGGGCTTGCTGGATAGGGCGTTTGGTTGAGAATTCAGAAACCAGCGTCAGAATAAAGAGTATTAATATCCCGGCCAGAGAGAGGTATCCCAATAGCGGGTGGACAAGAAAGGCCATGAATAAATAAATAGGCGTCCAGGGGATATCCAGTAACGCAAATAAACTGCTGCCGGAAAGAAACTGGCGAATTTGATCCAGTTCTGCCAGTGACTGCGCGGGGTTATTTTCGCCAGTGGCGACCTTGCGTTTAAAGGCGGCATTAAAGACTAACTGGCTTAATTTAACATCCAGGCGATTACCGAGTCTTATCATGACGCTGGAACGCGCGGATTCAATCATTGCAATCACGATGTAAATACCGACAATCAGTAACGTTAACATCAGTAAAGTGGTGGTATTTTTGCTGACCAGAACACGGTCATAGACCTGCAACATATAGATTGCCGGCGCCAGCATAAGCATATTAATCACACAACTAAAAAACAGCAGCATAATAAAGGTGGGTTTCGTTCCCTTTAATGCATCCTTCAGTTCTGTTGGCGTATGCTGGCGCGACATGGTATTCCCCTTACGCGATGAGTGAGTTATTGCCGTTGTTAGCGGCAAACGGTGTCGGTATTTCCAGTACAAAATCACCCATATTGACGGTGGTAGAGTTAACGCCGACTAAAGTAATGGTATCCGCGCCGATGGTAACGGTGGTGTTACCACCGCTGCCGCCAATCGCGACGTTGCTGGCGAAGGTACTCGACGTAATGCCCAGCAGACTCAAATCGAGGTAATCTTGTCCGCCTGTGGCATTGCTATCGAACCCGTTAATGCGGTCTTGCCCGAAGCTTGCGCTAAAGGCGAAGATGTCATTTCCGGTGCCGCCGTCCATGATGTCATTGCCTGCCTGACCATTGAGTCTGTCGTTGCCTGTGCCGCCGGAAAGGGTATCCACACCCGCGCCGCCGAAGAGAACGTCATCGCCAATCCCGCCTTGCAGATTATCAACACCATCGCCGCCATCGAGGGTGTCATTTCCTGATCCCCCCACCAGTTGGTCGTTTCCTCCCATGCCAGACAGCGTGTCGTTACCATTACCACCGGTCATAAGGTTGGCCGTCGCATTCCCGATGCCGACGAAATTGCCCTGGCCGGTGAAGACCAGTTGCTCCACGTTTTCGGTCATGGTGTAGCTATTGAGGCTGGTTTCGACGATTTCCGTCCCGCCATTTAGCGCTTCGATGACGATATCGCCTGCGTTATCAACGATGTAGGTGTCGTTGCCGTCACCGCCTGCCATGGTGTCGGCACCCTGGCCACCATCGAGGTCGTCGTCACCCGCATCACCTTGCAGAGTGTCGTTTCCTGTGCCGCCGGAAAGGGTGTCACTCCCGGTTCCGCCGACTAACAGGTCGTCACCCGCGCCGCCATTAAGGGTGTCGTTGCCACCTTCACCGCGCAGAATGTCGCTCCACGCCGTCCCGGTGAGGACGTTACCGGTATTTGTGCCCGTGATGAGGTCGCCAACAGGTTGAGTCGTCGTCGAAGTCAGAACGACAGGCGGGTTGCCTTCATCATCAATGACGGTGACAACGACCTGTATGGTTCTGCCCACCATGGCCTGCGTCGGGGTGTAAGTTGCCGCGGTAGCGCCGACAATGTTGGTGAAACCCGTCCCGTTGCTCATTCTCCATTGGTAGCTAAAGTTGCCGCCGCTCAAGCCATCAGCATCCGCGATACCGGAGACCACCGCCGTCAGCACCAGGCTTTCGGTTGGCGTCGCATCGCTGATCACCGGAGCCCCGGTGGTCGGCATATTGCGTGGGACAACCGCCTGAGTTTGACCCGACACTAATCTTTCGGCGTCACCCATACGGTCGTTGAACGTGGCGACAACGCGCACTGGCGCACCCTGAATCGTGCCCGGTACTCTGAACTCCTCGCCGACGGCCTGATCCCGCCATTCGCCGCCAATCAGTGCCTGCCAGGTCAGGGTGATAGCGACGTCGGCGACCAGCCCGTTACCATCATGCAAATCGGCAATGTTGACGCGCAGAAGATCGCCCACCTGAGGCGTTGCGCTACTGACGGAGAGATTGCCCGTGGCCTGTTGCGCCGTGACCCAGAGCTGTTCACCGTTGCCAAACTCCAGTTTTTCGATGTTCAGCAGGCGGTCGATACCATCATCAAGATTCAACGCGGCATCCGGCGTGGCGTGGTCAACTCTGAGGCTGCCGTCCTGCATACGGGTAAAGACATAGTTGCTGCTGATATCGCGATACACTGCGACGTCAGTTTCTGTGCCATCACCTTCATGCAAGATTTCACGCACGATCGCGAGTTGGTCGGGTTTTAAGGTGCCTGCCAGCATGTAAGATTTCAGTTCGTTCATGCTGTCGACACTGGTGATACCCGGCAATCCCGTGACTGCGATGCGAACGTTCAGCCACGCGTCACCATCAATAATGTCATTGCCTGCTTTACCGGTAATGCGGTCGCTCCCGCCGCCACCGAGTAAAATATCGCTGCCATCATCCGGGTTTAACAACACCGCGTTAGGGTCTGCGGAGTGCGCAACGCCGAGGATGTCCTGAAGCCCAGTGATCCTGTCAGCACCTTCCTGGGTGAGATTATTAGAGAGGGGAGTTCCCAGAACCGGCGCGGTTCCGAGAGGCTGTTCGGTGCCAACTAACACATCGTTATATTTCCATCCCGATAACCCTTCGACCAGGTCGAAACGGTCGCGCAGGATGAACTCCTGTTGGTTGACGAAAATCGGAATGCCGAGGTCAGAGTTCGCGCCGTGCGGGTCGCCTTTGTGGATGGCCCAGTCGAAACCGGCCATGCCATTGTTGCGCTGAATACCCGCCCCCTGAACCATGATGTCGTCGCCCGCTTCGCCATCGTAGTCCGTATCGTTACCCTGGCCATTGAGCACGTCGTGGCCGACAATAGTGCTGTTGAAGAACAGTTCAGAGTTTTCGCCCGTTAGCGAGTCAAACCCGTCACCGCCTTCCAGCCAGTCGTCACCTTCGTTGCCAAGCAGGGCGTCAGCGCCCGATCCGCCCAGCACAAAGTCATTGTCCCGGCCCGCAAACACTTCCTGGGCATCTTCGCCGACAACTACAAAATCACTGCCGCTGCCGCCGAAGACCAGGTCGTTACCGTTCCCGGAGAAGATCACGTCATTACCCGCATCACCATGCAGGAAATCGGCATCACCAACTGGTGTTCCGGTGTCGGTAATAATGTCATCGCCGTCACCGCCGTGGACCACATCAGCCTCGTCGCCACCATCAAGGCGGTCGTCGCCACCGTCGCCCCACAGGCTGTCGATACCTTTGCCCCCGATGAGCGTATCGTTCCCGGCGGAACCGCCGAGCACCACATGACCATCTCCGGTGTATTTAAGATATGCCCCGTCAGCCGCGCCATCGCCGTCCACATCCTGAGTGGCTGCACGCCGCGTCATCAACGGAGTGAGCAAATCCTTGAGCGGATTTCCCCATTTCGGGTCGACTTCTGTTTGCAGCGCCTGGTTCACTTCGAAAATGTGATCCGGGGTCTGGAACAGGTTCGCAGGCAGGTGCGAGGAACCGTTTTCGCCCAGGTCACTGTTGCGCATCACCAGAGCGGAGAACGAGTTCGCTTCCAGTTCATTGAGCATATTCATCCCTTGAACACGGCTCAGGTAGTAGAAACGGTCGCCGTCTTGCAGCATTTCCATTTGCGTTTCAAAGACGAAGTTGAAGGTCGAACCGAGCATGCCGCCAAACTCGTTTTTGCGCTCCGCAAGGCCGCCAATCCAGAAATCGACCATATTCAGGCCGCTCTCTTTGGTCGCCCAGGCGCCGGTGCTGTTGAAGAAATCAAGTGCATCGGCAGGCGGCGCGTTAACCCCATCACCGAACAGCAGGAAATTCACCGCATCGCGTTTCCCTTCGATAGTGGAGGCGGCCAGAATCAGCTCGTGTTGGCCATATGCGGCCATAAAGTTGATGATGGAAGCCGGGTTTTTGAGGTAAGTCGTAAAATCAGACCAGCTGGTATAAGGCCGCAGTTCACTGTTTCCGCTTAATTCAAAGAACTGCTCGCGAGCCTGGTTCAGCGTCGGCATTGCCGTATCACGGCCACGGGCAATGTTCAGCGCACCTAAATCCAGCGGCAGTCCAATCAGGTTATTACGCAGGGCATCGGTAATAAATTCATCAATTTCGTTACCGACTTGACGCGTCATACCTCGCACAATCGCGCCGATTGCCTGCTCATCCGTGACGTTGGCACCGTTGATTTCATTAAAAGCGACTGGATTGAGGAACGCTTCAATCAGGCCGATATCGCCGTTTTCCATATCAATATCGGTACGGGCGACGGTTTCTGTCAGCATCGAGTGGCCAAAACGGTAAACCACATGCGCAAACTCAGCGAAGATCAGCGGGTTGATATCCGCGCTGTTGGAGAAGACAAATGGGTCGACTGCGGGTTGCACGGTGCGGGCGAACTCTTCGAAAACCAGGTGCTGATACTGCATTTCGGTAGTGAAGCGACCCGCCTGGAATAAGTATTCGCCGTTCCATACCAGGGTACTGGTATCGGCTGGCAGTTCAGTTATCTGGTGCGAAGGCATCAGCCATTGATTGATTAGGCTGATATCCCCGGTTTCCAGCAGGGTCGTTTTGTACTCTTCCACCAGGCGGTTGTGTTCGCTGTGGAAGACGGCGTGTACCGCGGTTAAGCCGATGTTTTCGTTACCGCGTCCGTCGCCGGTGATGAAGTGGCGGTCGAGTAATTCGTCATCGTAAGTTCCAGCGGGTTGAGCGCCACCGATCACATCATCGTCATCGGCCACCAGCCCGGCTTTTGGTGCGGCGGTATGGGCAATATCGTCGAGGAAAGCGTGCCCGGTGCGCAGCGTTCCGGCAGGTAAAAAATCACCGTTAGCTTCAACCAGCCCGGCGGTGGTCACAATTTGCACTTTGCCGTTTTCACTTAAGATTAAATTGCCGTAGCGGTCGGTGGCGAGCAGCGGAACATTGAACACATCCTGATCGGTGAGTTTGATACCGAGTAGGGTTTCAGCCTGGTTTTTGACATCGGCCCAGGTTGCCAGCCCGCCATTCGCACCGCCTAATAAATTGCCGGTGGGTTCAGGCTTGCCGTCGATCATGACGTATTCGCGAATGAATATTTGATGTGAAGGGTGGGAAGTATAAGTTTGGTTTTGATCGATGAATGGGGTGGTGAGGTTTACCGTTTCATGGTTGGCATCTACTTTTGCTCGGGTTAATACCATGAAGTTGGTCGATGACCCTTCCACATATAAGGGGTCATCGGGTTGCAACGGAATAAATACAATGCCGTTTCCCTCCTTAGGTATTAAATCCAGACCATGGTCAAAGAATTGCCCGAATAACGTCATCCAGCCGTTAAAAGCAGGGGAAAGGCCGACATCTGGCGAAAGGTTAGGAATCGACAAGCTGCCATTTGCCGATGTTGTTCCTCCTCCTGGGGCATCTTGCAGGCCATTATGCGCGTCGACCGCAGCCGGGTTAGACGCAGTTTGATCCGATATTAAGTTACTGATAATTCGCGGGTCTGCATCAACAACCATCCCACCGAGTTGGGTATAACTGGTCATTGCATCCGCATCTTGCCAGTTTAATGCGGTTAATCTTGGCATATTTTGATCGGCGGCACCGTAGAGTTCCTGGCCCGGCAGAAGGTTATTCCACGAGCCATCGACGGTACGTATCCCGTAAGGAAGCAACGGGCTGGAAACTAAATCGCGAAGGGCATCGCCATTAATACTGCCGTCCGGGTTTGTCGCTGCTTCAGATATTTTTATCTGCTTGAGAATAAAAGCAAGATCGTGCAGCGTGACAGTAAAGTCATATTGTGAGGCCATAAATAATTACCCCTATCTTTACTTTGAACTAGCTATCATCACTCGTTCCTGTCGTTTTCAAAAAAGGCAGGAGAATGAACCGTGTGTATTGAAAGAAATTATCGAGTTGCAATGAAGCAACCAGGGTCCATTTTTATTTAATTTAAATTGTGCACTACCTTTTTAGAGTTATTCTCCTTGCGTAAATCCTTAGCGGAATAAGTTTAATTTCACTCGTAAAGATAATTATTGGTCATTTACAGGCGGCCTCAGCCCTTTGAATGCGTGGATGCATTCAAGGCAAGGGGGTTTAAATATAAGCGTGCTATTTATTTGCCTGAGGTTTTTATCTCACATGACACCGTAGTTATGTTCCTAACTATGGTTTTTCTTTGTGTTACTTCTCTCATGCTTTTTTATTACCAATAAAATAAATCTGTAACTAATTTGTCATGCTTTATACATAAAACGGAACTTTTATCAGGTGCCTGGCCGATATAAAGTGAGTAAATGATAAATAAAATAGTGCTGCTGATTATTTTTTGGGAACCATCTGACTGATAAATATGGATTGTTCTATTGGGGGGCAGGGTGAGTTTATTGCGCCAAATGCATAAAACTCACAAATAAGAAGGGTTCTCATTAGCTATAGAGAAGAGGGCTTATTTTCATTTCTTTACGTTACTATTTAACGTTAAGCCCTGATTACCATTTTCAGATTTCAGCAATTTAGGCGATAGCAGCGAAAGGGGTAATGATCAGTTAACCATCAAACGCAGGCATAAATTATCGGGATAGGGTGAAAAGTAGTTTTGCGTCTCCAGGTAACGATCCGGGTAATCGCCAAGATAATGCTTCAACAGGGTCAGCGGCGCGAGGAGCGGCAACAGCCCATCACGGTAATGCAGAATCACATCCCGTAATTCTCCGCGCTGGCGGCTGTTTAACTGATTACGGAAGTAGCCCTGAATATGCATCAGAACGTTAGTGTGATTTTTCCGCGACGCGGGCGTTTTCAGGATCGCCATTAGTTTTGCGCGATATTCTACAAAGAAGCTCTCAAGGTTTTCCCACTCGTGCAAAGAGGCGACGAAAGGCCCGATTTCCCGGTAGCCTGGCTGGTGATGCGCCAGCAACTGAAGTTTGTAGCGACTATGGAAGTCCAGCAGCGCGCGACGAGTCAGGCCATTTGCCCGCAGGGTATTCAGCTCATGCAAGGCGAAGACGCGCTCGACAAAATTTTCCCGCAGCACCGGATCGTGCAGACGGCCATCCTCTTCAACGGGCAGCCACGGGTATTTCTCCAGTAGCGCTTGCGTAAAGATGCCAACTCCCTCCTTGCGCCCGCGATTGCCGTTTTCGTCATACAGCCGCACGCGCTCCATACCGCAACTTGGTGACTTAGCGCAAACGATAAAGCCAGACAAACCGCCTTGCGATGACAGGAACGAGTCCGCGAAGGCGGTCATTTTGTCCGTAACATCATCATGAGGTGCATGGCTAAAGCGCATCCGCAAATCCCCTTCGCCGGTCTGTACCAGACGTAGCGCCGGACGCGGAACGGGCAGGCCGATGGCCATCTCCGGGCAGATGGGTTTGAAATTCACCCACTGCGCGAGTCCGTCCATCACAAATCCCATCCGTTTATGACCGCCGTCAAATCTGACTGTGGAGCCGGTTAAGCATCCGCTGATCCCAATGACTGGTTTAGTGCTCATGAATTTCACCTTGCCTGTGAACAATGTGGTAATCACATTATTAAAACTTAGACAAATAATAGTGTTTGTACAAGTTTAGGGGAAGGATTTTAGAGCGCAATGACCTCGAGCGAAGCGACTTGTTGCTGCCAGAGCTCAATCTGATTTTTGCGCGCGGCGGTCAGTTTGCCACTAGTGACCAGCAGCCATTTTCGATCCGGGAAGATCTCCGGGGCCAGCATGACAGGCGGCACGGGAAGCACGTCAATCCGCTGTCCTTGCCCTGTACGCTTTAACGCTTCAAGCCAGATTTCACAAGGATCGGTAAGGTGCCAGCCGGTGATTAAGTAATTATCGCCCGGCGCTTTTTTATCACCTTCGAGGCAAAATGAGGTGTAGGAGATGATGATGCCGTCGAGGATTTCGCGCAGCGTCATTATCGCGGGAATGTTGGCGGAGACTTTACTTCGCAGCGGACGCAGGACTTCCGAGACCAACTCCGGGCGCGGATATTCGCGGCCCGAATCGTAAATTTGTTGACGCAGAGACTCGATTTTTCCCTCTTTCAGCCGCTGCAACATGCTCTCCTGAAGACTGAGCCAGTTGTTTGTCTGACGTGTTTCAGGCCTTGCCAGCAAGGGTTTAACCTGGCTGACCGGAACGCCTTTTTTCACCCAGTCGAGAATTTTTAACGCCTGCTCGACATCATCATCACTATAAAGACGGTGTCCGCCATCAGTGCGCATCGGCTTGATCAGACCGTAACGACGCTGCCAGGCGCGGAGCGTGGTGGCGTTTATCCCGCAAAGACGGGCAAATTCACCGATGGAGTAGGGCATAAGTCTCACCTGATAATAGAGAATATTCTCAATATACTACGAATATTACCGGGCTGAATGTAGCGCAGGATGTTTGCACTACACTTTATTTCCAACCGCGTAGATGAAAGGAGTTCCCATGAAGCTATGGCCTGTTGTGACCGGAGTCGCTATCGCACTAACCCTGGTTGCTTGTAAATCTCCCACGCCGCCGAAAGGAGTTCAGCCTATTACTGGGTTTGATGCCAGCCGTTATCTTGGCAAATGGTATGAAATCGCTCGCCTTGAAAACCGTTTCGAACGTGGCCTTGAGCAGGTCACTGCAACTTATGGTAAGCGCAGCGATGGTGCGATTAGCGTGCTCAATCGTGGATATGATCCGATTAAAAACAAGTGGAATGAGAGTGAAGGGAAAGCTTCGTTCACTGGCGCACCAACGACGGCTGCGCTGAAAGTGTCATTCTTTGGGCCGTTCTATGGCGGGTATAACGTGATCAAGCTGGATGATGATTACCAGTACGCGTTGGTTAGCGGTCCGAACCGTGACTATTTGTGGATTTTGTCTCGAACGCCAACCATTCCGGATGCGGTGAAGCAGGATTACCTGAACACGGCACGCACGCTGGGATTCAAAGTCGAGCAGCTCGTGTGGGTGAAGCAGTAAGTCATTGCACCGGGTTCTGTCCGGCGAAAGATGCCTGAATCGAACCCGGTCATTATTACTGGCAGAATGCGCGTGTATCTAATCTGCGTTTAGCCTTGCTCTGACACCTGACCGGTATTTTTTTCTGTCGCCGCGACATTAGCTTTATTACTGGAATAGATGAAGAAAAGCGCAATTCCCAGGCAGACCACAGCACCCAGGCGTGTCGCTGAGAAGTGAATGACCTCATTACCTAACCAGCCAAAATTATCAATAAGCATACTCATTGTCAGTTGACCTAAAATTACCGCAACTGTTGCAACAGCCGCACCAATACGCTGAACAGCCAGCACCATAATGACGATATAAGGAACACCACAAAGTGCGCCAAGCAATTGCCATTTCGGCACATCCAACAAGGTTAGGGCATGCTTTGGTTCGAAGAAGAAAATAAGCAGGGCGGTGACCAGTGCGCCAACGGAGAAAGTCAAAAACGCACTGCGGAACACGCCAACATTGCAGCCTAACTTTCCATTAATGGCAGCCTGCACGCTAAGGACCGCACCGCCGATGACCGCCAGAAAAATCATTAATATATTCACAGTTTCACCTTAGCCTTTGGCCACAAGGAACAGAGCCGCAATAATAAAAATCAGCGCAATAATTCGCTTACTGTCAATTTTGCGATGCGCCGCACCGAACAAGCCGTAGTGGTCAATGACCAGGCTCTTGAAGACTTGTCCTGCCAGAATGCCAATCATCGTCATTGCAATCCCGATAATGGGAACCGCAACGGTCAGGATGACGACATATACCGGGCCCAAAATTCCACCCAACAAAGTCCATGAAGGTTGAGTAAAGAATGAAGGGCTGTTTCGTGGGCTAAAGAACAGCATCAGCAAGAATGTCAGCGCCGCGCCGACCCCGAAAATGCTGAAAGTGGCCCATAAGTCGCCGACCTCACCGCCCAGCGGCCCTAATAAACCCGCTTCAACGGATAACCCCATCCCGCCGGAAACGACGAGAAATATAAATAAAAGCTGCATATAACACTCTCCAGTGGCTTAGGTGCAGGATCCTATAGCAGCGGGGAATAATGAAAAACGGTATAATTCAGGAAACACCTTTGCAGGAATCGAGATAATGTACGATCCGAGCGCCATTAATTTCCGCACGCTGATGTTTTTCATCGGTGTGTTTGACGAACAGAGTTTTTCAGCTGTCGCAAGGCGAGAAGGGGTCTCAGCGTCAATGATTTCGCGGGTGATCCTGCAACTTGAGGACACGCTTGGGCAGCAGCTTTTTTATCGTAATACCCGAGCAGTTATCCCCACTGAAGCGGGTCGCCTATTTATTGACTATGCCCGCGCAATGACTGACCAGCTGAGTGAAGCGCGTAAAGCGATGCTGGACCGATCCCTCGAGCCCGCAGGGCTGATACGAGTCAATGCGCCAGTATTTTTTGGCCAGCGACATATTGCTCCATGGCTTACTGAACTTTCAGCCCGCTATCCGAGGTTGCTGATTGAACTGACGCAGACTGATAACTATATCGATCCCCACAGGGACGCGGCAGACGTGATTTTCAGAATTGGCACACTGACGGATTCCTCTTTCCATGCCCGCATATTTGGAACCCAGCATTATCATCTGGCAGCTTCCCCAGGCTATATAGAAAAGTATGGAGAGCCGGAGCTCCCAGCGGATCTCATTCATCATAAATGTCTGGTTTATAAAGGATCAGTAGGGCCAAACCGTTGGTTATTCAGGGAGCAAGGCGGCAGTTGGACTCATTATCCGGTAACAGGGTTACTGACATCTAATAATGCGGAATCGTTACTGACCAGCGCGCTGGGTGGTATGGGATTGGTTCTTTTCCCGGACTGGCTCATTGGCGACAGTCTTAAAAATGGTGATCTTGTCAGAGTCATGGAGGGATTCGAAGCGGCAATTAATACAGAGCCGCAGCATATCGCCGCCATTTATCCCAACGCGCGACGACCGCCATTAAACGTACGGGCGGTCATTGATTACTTTGTGGAAGTTTACGGCACGCCGCTTTACTGGCAGCTCGATTGATGTGAGGTGAGTTAGCCTGGTGAGTTCTGAGATGGTATCGGGTTTGTATCCTGATAGTCTATTTAACATAATATACATTATGCGCACCAAAGTTGTAGCAGCTCAATAGTAGTGTCCGCCTGTAGCTCAATTCACGTGACCGCGATATGGTGAGTCTCACGGAGTCGTTTTTCATCAGTAAAAACTACCGGAGATTGCCATGTGCGCAGAAAGCTCAGGAATGTTTACCTTGAAAGAGATCAACCGCGTCAAAATTATCCAGGATGTCATCGAGCGCCGAATGACAACGCACCGCGCAGCTGAACACCTCGGGATCAGCGACAGGCAATGCCGCCGGCTTCTGGTGCGTTACCGTGAAGAAGGTCCGCTCGGTATGGCCAACCGGCGACGTGGCATGCGTGGTAACAGGCAACTTATGCCCGGTCTTGCCGATCAGGCTCTGGAACTTATCAGGACACGTTATGCTGATTTCGGTCCGACACTCGCGCAGGAAAAACTCGCAGAGCTCCACGGTCTGATCCTCGGTAAAGAGACCGTGAGGCGCATTATGACGCGTGCGGGTCTCTGGGTTCCCCGTAAACAACGGGCAGCCAGGATCCATCAACCTCGTTACCGGCGCCCGTGTACTGGTGAGCTGATACAAATAGATGGCTGCGACCATGAGTGGTTCGAAGACCGTGGCCCGGCCTGTACCGCTCTGGTCTACGTTGATGATGCAACCAGCAAAATTATGGAGCTTCTGTTCGTCAAATCAGAGTCCACGTTCTCTTATTTTGAAGCCACGCGACGCTACATCGACAAACACGGTAAGCCACTGGCGCTGTACAGTGATAAAGCGGGCGTTTTTCGGGTGAATAACAAAAATGCGACCGGGGGTGATGGCCATACGCAGTTTGGTCGGGCCATGCACGAGCTGAGCATTCAGACTATCTGTGCCGATACCAGTGAGGCGAAAGGTCGCGTCGAACGTGCACATCTCACCCTGCAGGACCGCCTGGTGAAAGAGTTCCGGTTACAGGGGATCAGTTCAATGGAAGCGGCCAATGCATTCGCCGAAACATACAGGGCTGATTACAACCGACGCTTTGGTAAAATCCCGAGGCATGATTTTGATGTTCACCGCACCGTGGAACACGATGAAGATCTGGATCTGATATTCACTGTTCGCGAGAAGCGAAAGGTCTCAAAAGCACTGACCATTCAATACGATAAAATGTTGTATCTGATAGAAGACAGTGAATATAGCCGCCGCGCCATGGGTAAGTATATTGATGTATATCATTACCCCGATGGGCAAAAAGAGCTGCGTCTGAATGGTGTGGCTCTTCCCTGCTCTACCTACGATCGGCTCTCTGAAATCGACCAGGGTGCCATTGTTGATAATAAACGTCTCGGCAGAACACTTGAGTTTATCCGGCTGGTACAGAGCAACCGCGATGACACTCGCTCACAGTCCGTTCCTGCAGGTGATGGCCCTTCCCGACGACGTCCCAGAGCGGCCGGTAAAAAGACCCAGCGTGCGCTGAACCAGGATGACATGCTTGAAGCCCTGAAGCAGCTTCAGTCGCGTTCTGAGCAAATCTTTGGCAAAAAGCCTGGCTGATTCAACCGTTATTGATGAGTGCGACGACAACTTAATGACGTGCTTACCAGTGAATCGTATCTGGCCAGACCCAGTCCGTATTATTCATGGTATTCAGCATTTTTGTATCCGGCTTTTCACGGGCATATTGACTCCAGAGTGAATCAAAGGAGCAAAGGATCTTATCCAGTTTTTCTTTTCTCTTTGCAGGTGGCTGACTGAGGAAATAACAACACCGGCTGTCAATATTGTCCTCAAGCCATTCAAAGTCAGAGTCAGCTGCGCTGCTGGCCAGTTTTATCATCACTTCTGCCCGGTTACCCGGCAGAAACGCCTGTAAAGCGGACTCCAGAAGATGCTCGAATGCATACATAATGGATAACTGTTTTTTATCTGTCTGGATGTAACTCATTGAACGTCTGAGGATTGCAGACTGAAGCAAGACCAGTGGCCATAACAGTTCCACGCCATAAAGCTGATAGGAATCCCCTTCTTCATACTGATACTGCTCAGTACGGCGACAACCTTCCCGGGCTTTGCGGATGTCATAGGCCAGGGCGAGCATAAAGCCATCTTTAATCTTTATCAGAGGACTTTCGTCCACAGCGAAATGGATAAACTGGTGTAATTCATCCAGTGCTGCCGTATCTCCCCATAAAATAATACCGGCATTATTGGGTGTTAATTCAAATCGGAACATAACGTCCATCTTCACATTATTTCAGTATGAAAAAAGACTATCAGTAATGATTTCATTCAGCATCCGGTATTAAACAAAACACCGAGATTAATTGAAAAGAAACAGGATTAATGGTCATTTCAATTGAGCCAGATAACGGTCAGTTTAATTGAGGTTTGACAAAAGTAAGCTAAGGCAGAATCCAGTGATTAATCAGCTTCATTGCCCTGGTGGCTGATAGCCTCTGAAAGTTCATTCTCCAGCACTGATTCCATCATTCGTTTCCGACTGTGGTTGAGATAAGCAATAACCGCGGCGCTGGATTCGTCTTTACGACTAACCATCATCAGATTTGCTGACAACTCTTTCGAATCAAGTACCCGATAAACGACACCGGGGATGGCCACCTGAGCTAACGGCGCGGGAACCAGAGCAATACCCAGCCCGGCACCGGCCATGGCGAGAACACTCAGTGAACTGGAAATACGCCACGCAATGTTCAGGGAATCGCCAAGTAGCCTTTGTAACTGAGTATCCAGTTGCGAATCCACATCATTAATTGAGTACATAATCATTGGTTCATGAGCCAGCATGTCTATTGTCAGGCGCTCTTTGTCGGCGAGCTTATGATCGCTTGCCATCACCACGACTCTTGACCATTCTCCCACGCATTCATACACAAGGGCTGAATCATGCACCGGATAGTAATCCGGCATATAGCCCACATCTAAAGTCCCGTTCTGGATGGCTTCATGTTGCAACTGCGGCGCAAGTTCCTGGCAAATCAATTCAGCATCCGGATAAGCCTGATGAAATGAGCGTATGTCCTGCATCAGCCTGCCACTGAAAACCGCATTACCGGCAAACCCTATCCGCACCCTGCCCGTTTCACCGCGAATAGAACGCTCAACGGCAAGGCGAGTATGTTCCACTTGTTCCAGCGTGCGCGTGGCCTCAACCTGCAAAAGTTTCCCGGCATCGGTGAGTTCAACATGGCGGCTGGTACGAATGAATAACGGGCCGCCCAACTCAGCTTCAAGGGCTTTAATTTGCATACTTAAGGCCGGTTGAACAATGTTGAGCCGCTGCGCCGCCCGGCCAAAATGTCGCTCTTCGGCGACGGCTAAAAAATACTTCAGGTGACGTAAATCCATAACCACTCCATTAATCATTAAAAATGATTAATCAGTAAAATCTATGTATTTGAGCTTATCGCATTTTGCGTCCAAACTAAATCCAGTCAACTAACAGGAATTGAAAACATGCAAAACCCACTACAAGATCGCCAACAACTTAATGACCTGATGAATGGCTGGATGCACCGCGATTTAGGCGAATGGGATCGGTTACGTGACCTGTTTCATCCTGATGGCACGATTGAAATTACCTGGTTTGAAGGACTGGGAAGCGATTTTGTCGATGGTTCAATGCGCATGGGGGCTTCTGACCTGCGCACTAAACATCTCATCGCAACACCTGCCATTACCTTCAATGAAGCCGGGGATAAAGCGATTCTTGAAACTAACGCGATCATCATCGCCGAGAACGTGAAGCTCAATATTGGCTGTGAGTGTCACAATCGTTTTTACGATCTGGTAGAAAAAAGAAATGGCGAGTGGAAACTGTTCCACCGTCAGAGTGTTTACGATATCGGCACCTTTACGTTCCCGTTAGGTCCGGTGGAGATTGATCAGACGATTGTTGTGAAATATCCGCGCGAATATGCCGCGCTGGCCTATTTGCTGGAGCAAAGCGGATTTCCTCTGGGTCGCGTATTTGCGACGCGCGGCAGTGAACTTGAAGCAAAAATGAAAACCGACGGTCAGCGCTGGTTGGCAGCATGATTTCAGAAATACCCTCGCCCTTCCCCGTAAATTCGCAGTTTTTTCTCTGATCCGCTGTTTGTTCGCGAGGGGAAAGGTCTGGTGGCTACGACGGTCGCAGAAAATTTGCATCTTCACCTCAATGATGGATTTAGCCATCTGCTAAACAGTCTGGATTACTTCTCTGATGCCAGTACGAAAAGCAAATTTACTATCCATTCAACTGCTTATGCTGCTACTCGCTTGATGCCTGATATTTGTGCGCATGTCGAAGCAAATGCGTTGCATTGCACTATTTCGCATATCAGTTCAGATGCCATCATGGATAACGATGAAGATATTTTGATTTATCGCAAAGCGGATATTATTTTTGACACCAAGCCTTTCTACAGCTTTTCTACTATTACTGAACCCTATATCAGCGAGCATGTAGTGGCTATCTGTCGTCAGGATCACCCTCGCCTGAAAAATACATTAACGATGGAAGAAATGGCTCTCGAAAACTCCACGTTTCTGACGGTGGGTTCAGATGGTGTGAAACGGCTTCAGAATGATATTAATAGTTATTTCGGCGACCGGGAATTTTCCTTTAGTAGTAGTTCCATTATTGCTAATACAGCGATTGCCGAAAAAACCAATTGTGTCAGCTTCATTCCTCAATGGTTTGCCAATAAATTTGCAAAAAGTTTCAACATTAAGATTCTGGAGTGCGAATTTCAGACCGAACCCGTCACCATGTATCTGACATACAATAAATCCTCGCTAAAAAATAATAATTTCATCGAGGTTTTAAAAATAATTAATCAATGCAAAGAATTGTATTAGAAGTGAACATGAACCCGCACCATTACGAAATACAGTGCGGGTTCTGCTTTCATGTCTTACCAGGAATACTTGCCGCCCACCAGGCCGTGCACACTTGAGTAACCGTCTTTACCCGCTTCTACACCGGTAGCGACCCACAGTTGCCAGTTTTTACCGACATTTGTCTGCGCGCCAATTTTCACCTCGTAGCGGTTAACCGGAACGTTATCGCTTACTGTTGCGTCATCCATCTGAATACTATTACTGCTGCCGCCATGCCACCAGTTCACTTCAACATAAGGTTGCGTCGATCCGGCATCGTGTAACTGGCCGTAGAGACGTGAGCCAAGACGGGTTGTTACGCCGCCAGAATCGTCACTGTGGACGCGCGTTCCGTTGGATTCGTACTGATCTCCCTGGCTGTATTTTGTATAAATCGCCTGGAACTGAGGCTGTATATACAATCCGTGTGCTGAACTGAGTTCCAGGTCATAACCTGTTTCCAGGGAGCCGGTCCAGTTGTGACTGCTGTATTTCTCTTCCGGTAAATCGCTGCCGTTAACGGTGTTATGGAAAGTGCCATATTGCAGCCAGGTATCGACGTAAGGCCCGGTTTTTTGGTCTGCGGATCCACCATACCAGGTGCCATAAATCCCAAAGTTGTACCCTTTGAGATTGCTGTCGGAAGTGGCGCTTACGCCGCGCGAATCGGTGTGCGAGCTAACATCGGCATACCCTGTCATCACCCCAACATTGATGCGCTGATTCCCGAAATCATGGCGATAAATATCGCTGCCGACGCGCAATATCGCGGTGTCGGAACCGGTCGAAAGAGAATCGCTTCCGGCCTTGCTGTTGATACGTCCTGCATCAAAATGTGCCCAGGTTAACGGTGAATCGTCACCGGACTGACGGTTTTCACCATTACGATCGTGCATTGTCGTCAGGAATACGCTGTTCGCCAGCCTTTGGTTAGCGAGATACGAGCCATCTTCCGGGCGCAGCACGGGTGTATCGGAGCCGGGTTCAGGCGTTGGGCCATCAGGGTTTGTCGGGTCGGTAGGATCAGTGGGGTCTGTTGCGTTTGATTGTGAACGCAGGTACCAGTTGCCGTCGTTTTCTGTCGGTGTACCTTGATACAGAGAGTATTCGTAAGCGCCCGAAACTGCGCGCCCTTTCAAGGTAAAGGTGCCGTCAGACTGGCCGCCAACGTTGACCACCTCAATTCCGTTGACCGTCTGCTCACCCAGCCCATGCATATTATTCACGGTAACAAGAGTGTTGCCGCTGGTATCACCATTGACGACCATTTCATCCGTCGGAGAATCATCACCATTAAGATCGCTGTTGATAATCAGCTGGCCATCGTTGCTGCTGTAGTTACCCTCCACCGTCAGGGTATTGCCAGCGACGTTGTTGGTCAGGTCAACTATGCCATTGTTTTCCAAATCCCCGGCTATGTGTAACTGGCTGGTGCTGTCACTCAGTACGCCGACGACGCCATTGTTGACCACGGACCCGCCAACGAAACCATTTCCGCGTAACGTACCCGCTGCCTCAACGTAGACCGTACCGGTACTGTCGAGACTGCCCTGCGTCTCGCCAATTTGCAGCGTCCCCCCGCTGATATGGGTATCGCCACTGTAGGTGAGGCCGCTATTAATGATCAGTGTGCCGCTGCCGGTTTTATTCACGCCGCCGCTGCCACTGATAGTATTGGTTAACGTCCAGTCGCTATCGTTATTAAAGTTCAGCAGGCCGTCGTCGGTAACGCTGGCACTGCCGAGCTGGGAAGCCTGAGTCACAATGGCACTGCCCGTGATATCCCATAGCCCTGCAAACGCCGTATTATCACCAGTGATTGCCACATCCGTTCCGCTCACCAGCGCCTTTCCGCTGCCGCTTATGTCGTTGCTGAAACTCTCGTCGTTGAACGCCAGTTCCAGCGTGCCTTCATTATTGATTAATACACCGCCCGTTCCCGTCGCCTGTGCCTGCGTCAGTAACAGATCGCCCGCTTCTACCGTCGTTCCTCCGCTGTAGGAGCTGGTTCCACCCAGACTCAGCGTGCCGCTGCCCTGTTTGGAGAGGCTGCCGCTGCCTGTAATCACACCGTCAAATTGATCGTTGCCCTGCGCAACGTCAACACCGAGTTCCGCGCTACCAAGGGACACATTCCCCGTGCCGGTCAGCCCATTAAGCGTTTGATTGTAACCATTCAGAATAAGGCTGGCTCCGCTGGCAATGTCCACGCCGCTGCTGCTGTCCAGCGTATGCGCAATACCCGTCGTTAATGAACCGCCGTTAATCAGCGTAGCCCCGGTGTAGGTGTTCAGCGCGGACAGCGTTAAATTACCCTCGCCAGCTTTGGTCAGGGTTTTGCCATCCCAACCGGTCGCGGCATTTGCTGCCTCATCGGCCAGGACCACGTCGACATCAAAATTGTCTGTTGCTGGCGTCAGCGTGAAGTTGCCGTTAGCGTCTGCGCCGCCGGAGGTCCAGGCCAGCTCATAGCCCACGTTGTAATCCAGGTTGTCTGCCGATTTCTCACCGTGAGCAATCAGATAATCCGGCATTCCCGTGGTTCCGAAACTGACAGTGGAAAAATCACCTCGAATACCCGCGGTGGTGTGTATCACTGTCGTCAATGATTGTGGCAGTTCACTGGCTTTGGTCGGCGTACTGCTCCCCAGACCGACAATGTTCAGGGTAGCCTGAGGGCCAATGATGGCATCTTTAGCCGTAATCAGCCCGCCGTCGCTACTCACGTCGGTATCCAGTTCGCCAAAAAGATAAGCGCCGCCAGTGGTATTCAGATGCGCCCCTGAATCCAGACGGAGGGTGCTTTCTTGCTCACTCGTCACCCCGCCGCTGCCGAAATTCACGGTCGCGGAAGACGCCACTTCAACGCTCCCCGAGGTGATATAAAGGGAGTGTTGGGATAGCTCGTCACTCAGGATTAAATTACCGCTACCTGACTGGTTCAAGTCTCCCGTCCCGGTGAGTCCACCAAGGGTATAATCATCGCTGTGAATAACCGTCAGAATGCCGTTATTGACGATATCGCCAGCCACACTGCCGGTGGTTCCCCCATTACCCAGGAAGAGAACCCCTTCATTGGTCGTCAGCCCTGTGTAGGTATTATCGGCAGTAAAATGAATGTTCGCGGAAGGATTGCTAATATTCACATTCCCGGTGCCGGAAATCGTCTGCGCAAAAGTTTCGTCATCATGACGATCAATAACCAGCGTGCCGTTATCAATGATATCGCCGCTGACCATGCCAGAGTTTCCGCCAATGCCCAGAGAGAGCGTGCTCCCGCTGTCAATGGTGGTGGTGCCGGTAAAGGTGTTATCACCCGTTAAAAATAGTATGCCGCTGCCGGTCTGAACCAGACTACCCGTCCCGGAAATATTATCGGAATCGACAACACTATCACTGTTGTCAAAGACCAGTGTCTCGTCATTAATAATACTGTCGCCCAACACTGTCGCAGCCTGCGCCACCCCACCGATACCGGCAATCACCGCTGCTGTCAGCATTTTTATTAAAAAAGGAGACCTTCTGATATTCGTTTTTGCGGATACCTTATTAGTCTGCGGGTAACGCTGAGAATTACGTTCAGTTTTCATCTTTACCATGCTTATTGAATTAAATCTGAAGGAGGTGTGGTTATTATGAACAACCAATATGAGCAACAATAAAATGGATCACTCACTAAACTTAAAAATATGATAAAGATAAATAGCGCTATTGTTACGTTTGTTAAAATAATTTGGATGAATTTATTACACTGTCGCTATTTACCCTGATAACTTTCACCACCTTATTAAAGGAGTCATTAATAATAAGTTCAAATTAATGGGCTGGTGCTACTGATAAACCATTTTATCTTTTTTCTTTGGAGCACCAACTTAATGATATTTTTAGTTCAACTAAAGATATCGATCCGGGAAGAAATCACAGGCAGGGTCTGCTACATGCCATCAACACGAGCAGACCTTTGATGTCTTATCCTGATAAAATTTCACTAACGCATTTTTTCCAGTAGTTTGAAAATGGACTTTTTACCCTCTTCATCACGGAGGTTTTTTCGATAACTCATATAGACGTCTGGTTCTTTAAATCCGGGACCAAAGTTGTGGTTCAGGCTTTTTATCGAAAATGACATGTTCAGTTTAAGGAAGACGCTCACCGGTATAATGCCAATCATTTCAGTAACTTCTACGGCGGAGAGTAAATTAATATAGTTATTACAACAAAACCCAACATTTAGGCCAGGCAACAGGTTTTCCCATTCTGGAGTACCCCACTCTTTAATTAAGTGTTGTTGTTCAAGGACGGCATGCGTTTCCGCAACGTAATTTTTTAAATTAATCGACTGTGATAAACGCGGGTGATCTTTACTACAGATGATGCAAACTTCTTCTTTAAACAGTTTTCTGAACATGACCTCCTGATGATAAATCGGGTCATAATCAAAAATAACATCAATGCTCTTATCCAGCAGTGAGTCCAAAAAATCACCGTGTGAAGCCGGTAAAGGCACAAGCCTGACACCGTTAATATTTTGCTCTTTCGCCAGATTGAACGTTAAAGGGATAATGTTATTAGCAACATAATCCGTGCTGGAAATAACGAGTGAATACTGTTGCGATTGCACAAAGGTATAGTCTTCTTTGATTTCTGCAGGGTTCAACATATCCTGGATTTTATCATGTAACGATAAGGCGAAAAGCGTGGGCGTAAATTGCTTATTCTTCCTGACAAAAAGTACGTCAGAATAAATCTGACGCATCTTTTTGATAGCATACGTGACACTTGACGATGAAATATTCAATGAGTTTGCTGCATCCTTGGTACATTTCAAACGCATAACTGCATCAAATATTTTCAGAAGCCTTAATTCCGCATGGATGACAGGTATCATTTACATACATTCCTTTTATGAAAATAAGTGTCATTATTAAAAATAAAAATAGATTTTTACTCATTTGTATAAACACTGAATTTTTTTACTAATTCCCTGAGCTGATCAATTCGGGCGTCGTAGCGCGCCTGATCCAGTTTGCTTCCGGTACCCGAAGCACTCGCTTGCTTAAGGAGTGTTACCGCATCCTCGAGTTTACCTTTCAACGCTAAACTCTCGGCTCGCGCTGCAAGCTCCTGGTCCCTCTCGCCTTCTGCGGCACTTGCTCTTTCCAGCAGCGCCCAGCCGTTGGGATCATCCGGTCGGGTAAAAGTATAATTATTCAATAAATTATGAGCTTTAGCGTTTTGCCCAGCTTCGATACAGGCATTGGCCAGATTGAGTTGCAGAACCGGACTGGTTTTGACTGCCCTGCTCTTTTCAAGCCTGGTCACGGCCTGCCCGGTTTGTTGATTGGCGACATCGACATCGGTCAGCGCATCTAAAAACCACTCGTTATCCGGTGCCTGCTTGTTCAGAACTAACAGCAATGCGCTGGCTTTATCGTATTGCTGATCCTGATACGCCAGAATAGCCTCGCCATATTGCGCGGCGGTCTTTTCATGCGCGGAACCCGCAGACAGTTGTTGCAGGAATTGCCGGGCATCAGCCGTGTCATTCCCGCCATACATCGTCATGACGCGCACCTTGGCCAACAGAAAATCGAGCGAAGCAGCGTGATGAGGCGGCCGCGCCATCTGCCCCGCCCGGTTACGGATATCGGCCAGACGGCTGTTAGGCAACGGGTGCGTCAGCAGCATTTCCGGAGGCATGGCTGAACCTCGGGATTCATCGGCCAGTTTTTGTAAAAAATCAGGCATGGACTGGGGATCAAAACCAGCCCGCTCGAGCACCTGAATACCAATGCGGTCGGCCTCTTGTTCATTGGCTTGCGTGAAGCTAATCATATTTTGTTGACCGCCCGCCAGCGTACTGGTCAGTGCAGCCATACCCGCTTGCGGACTGGCAGTGGCCAGAATGATTGACCCTAATGCCCCGACCCAGGTTAACGGCGCATTACTCTTTTGGTCTTCCATCGCTCGGGCCAGGTGTCGCTGTGTGACGTGCGAAATTTCATGCGCCATCACTGAAGCTAACTGGTCTTCATTATCGCTATAGCGAAAGATGCCTGAGTGAATAACCACATTGCCGCCAAAAAAGGCAAAGGCATTGAGTTCATTGTTATTCACCAGAAAGAAATGGAACGGTGTTTTTACCGAATAAGCATGGGAAACCAGCTTTCCACCGAGTTGATTGATATATCCCGTCAATAAAGGGTCATCAATCAACGGGGTGGCGGCCCGCAGCTGACGAACATAAAAGTCCCCCATTTGCATTTCCTGGCCGATGCTCAGTGTGTTACCTGCGGTGGTGCCAATGTCAGGCAGCGTATCTGTTGATCCGCTTGTGGGTATCGCAGCCGGGGTTTTATCCAGCCCCCAGTAGTTCTGTTCTGTTGCCGCTGAAACAGAACCCCCTAATAGAGTACCGACGATAATGGCTAAAATCTTTGTTCGTAATTGCGTTGCCATAGTTTTGTTTTCCGCCTGGCTTTATATCTTTAATAAAACAGGTGTAATAAGGAATAGAGCGTACGGGGACATTAACACTTCCTGTACGGGGCAATTATAATAACGCATATGCTGAAATTATCATCACCCGAGCACATTAGAATTACTTACATCACTTGTTATAAAAATTTAATCCAGTCGCCCTTCGTAATAACGCATCCAACTCTAACAACCCAGCAAAACATTTTAATGAGAGAGTTAGTCACTATCGAGCCATTTTTAATTCACCCTTAATTATCATGCACTTAGACATAGTGAATTTTAAAGTAATTGTATTAAGTTATTCTAAATGATTCATTTCATAAATCTAATAAATGACCGTATATTTACACTCATAACTTCGTGATATATTTCATCGTCAACTACGAAATAGCCCTATCACCTTTGAAACAAGAGTCGCTGATATCAACACACTCAGGCGAACCATACAGTTTATGCATGAATTCTTGTTTTATTCTTGATGAGCATTCGAAAGATCTCTCAATAACGGACCTCAGTTGAGATTCACATCTAAAACAAATGGATATATTTATGCAAAAGAAAATGATCTCCTTATGTATTGCCCTTGCCGTCAGTAATAACGCTCTGGCAAGTGGCGAAATTGAATCAAAACAAAAAGCTAATGAACAAACTTGCCCCACAAAAGTCGGTTCGTTAACTGAAGAACAACGCGCTAAATTACCTAAAAAATGCCTGACCGCAGAAGATGACAACACCTGGCTTTGGATTGCGGGCGGCGCAGCGGCAGCCGTTGCAGGTATTGTCGCGGCGGCCAGTGGTGGCGGTGGCGGCGGTGGCCATCACAGCAGCGATACGCCGGTTGACCCAGTCGACCCGGTTGATCCGGTGGACCCAGTCGACCCTGTTGATCCCGTCGACCCTGTTGACCCTGTTATTGTCTCCCCGACGACGTTTGCCAACGGGGCTATTTTTGACCCTGCCAATCACTCCGTGACGTTCAACAATATTGCCTATCAGTACGCTCAGGAAGGCGATCATTATGTTCTGACCGCTCCGGACGGCAGCGTGCTGTATACCGACAGCGCGCACTGGTCTGTGGATGATAAAAACGATCTGTCCATCAGTGGGAAAAATGCCGATGGCCAGTACTGGGCTTATGATGCGAACGGTAAATTCATCCAGGCTGATGCCAACACCAACGTAGTGATTGGTGATGGCACTAACACCACGATTGATAAGCCAAACAACGCGTCCGGCAAAGATAGCGCCGGGACGATTGTTTCCGGGGATAACACCAATACGGTCATCAGCGGCGGCACTAGCGCAACGGATGGCGGCACCGGGACTAAAGTTGATGGCGACAGCGCAACCGTTGCTAACACAGGTTCCACCACCGTTTCCGGCGAAGGCTCAACCGGTACCGATATCACCGGCGACAGCGCAGCCGTTGATAACACGGGTAATACAGACGTAGCTGGCGGCGGCACAGGTACGGCCATTTCAGGCGATGACGCCATTGTCTCCAATAAAGGCGACACTGGCGTTTCCGGCGATGGCTCAATCGGTACCAATATCACCGGTGACGGCGCAGCCGTTGATAACACGGGCAAAACTGACGTGACTGGCGGCGGTACAGGTACGGTAATTGGAGGCGATGACGCCGCTGTTACCAATAACGGTGACACTGGTGTTTCCGGCGATGGCTCAATCGGTACAAATATCACCGGTGACGGCGCAGCCGTTGATAACACGGGCAAAACTGACGTGGCTGGCGGCGGTACAGGTACGGTAATTGCGGGCGATGACGCCACTGTCGCCAATAACGGTGACACTGGCGTTTCCGGCAATGGCTCGACCGGCACCGATATTTCCGGCAACGGCGCAGTCGTTGATAACACGGGTAATACCGTCATTGCTGACGGCGGTACGGGTACGACAATTTCAGGCGATAACGCCACTGTCAACAATACAGGCGACACGGCCGTTTCCGGCGCAGGCTCAACCGGCGTAATTATTACCGGCAACGATGTTGTGGTTGATAACAAAGGTGATACCGACGTCTCTGGCGGTGCCACCGGCACCCAAATTGACGGCGACAACGCCAAAGTTGATAACACAGGCGATACGGCTGCCAGCGGAACAGACAGTAAAGCAGTTGTGGTCAATGGCAATGGTGATCAGGTCAATCTCAATGGCAACATCGCCGTGGCAGATGGCGCAATTGGTACTGAGGTTATTGGTAACGACGCGGCGATAACCATTAAAGGCGACGGCTCCACCCCGACAAAAATTGATATCAAATCTGGTGGTAAAGGTGTGGTGATCAAGGGGAATAATACCAATCTGGTCATTGATAACATGATAGCCACTGCGGATGGCGCGGGTTCTGTGCTGGCCGAAATTACCGGTGATGATGCCAAAGTCAGCGTGGGCGGTGAGCTTCATGTCACTAATGGCGCGACGGGTATTGATATTGACGGTGCGCGAGCTGCCGTAGACACTGCTGCGAATATCTTTGTTCAGGATTTGAATTCTGTTGGTATCAATATTTCTGGTGCTAACGCAACGTTTAACAACACGGGTGGTATCGACGTAAAAAATAATGCTTCCGGTGTCGTTATTAGCGGTGATTCTGCTGCTACTACACTGAATGGTGATATTAATGTCACTTCAGTGCTGGGTTCAGATGATGTATTGCAGCTGGCCAATGGCGTTGTGGTGAGTGGTAATGGCGGCACCACTAAAGTGGTCGGAAACGTAAATGTTTCAAATCAAGACATTTCAGGCGCTGATAAAAACATCATTTCAGGGAAAATGAGTGGTGTAGATATCAAGGGTGAGAATAATGTTATTGATATCGATGGTACTATAAACATCGAAGCAAAAGGAAATACTACCACTCTCGATAGCAAGGTAGGGACAACATTTATTGGTGCAAAGGTAGAGGGTTCGGGTAATCAGGTAAATATCACTGGTGGTGTGAATGTAACCAAAGAAATCGCCAAAACTCTTGGTAATTCCGCAAGAATTCAAGGCATCTATATTACTGGAGACAATACAGTTACAGTCAGCGGTCTTTCATCTGTAGAAAATAACACTGACTGGTTGAACCAAACACAATATGCCTATGTAACAGATGGGGGGCAATTGTTGTTGACAAAGGATTCCGTACTGAATATTGATAATAAAACACTCAGCGACTATGGGGCCCAGTCAGCTGGTGTAATCATAGCCGACGGGATGAATTCAACACTCAACAACGCTGGTGTAATTAAAGCCAACATTAACGCTGGTATTATTTTGCAAGTAAGTGGCAGTGCTACAGGTGAAAATACCGGTAAAATATCCACGACTTTCATTTCTGGCAATCAGCCGAACCAGGGAATTATTGCTAGCGCGCTAGCTAATTCAAAGTTCGACAATAGCGGGGCTATGAACATTACCAGTAATAATACCCCGTCAACCGCATACGGCGCTGTCAGTATGTATTCTGATGCTTGGGTCGTTGGTGCATATACAGGTATTCAAGCAACTGGTGTAGGAAGTATTGGTGATAATACAGTTGAGGGGAAAATCAACCTGGCGGGTGCCGGTCTTTATGGCGTTGCCGCAACACAATCGGGCACAGCATTAAACGAAGGAGATATTTCGCTCAATGGCTTCATTCAGCAAATGGATGAAGCGGGAAATGTGACTTCTCAGGAGAAATATACTGTTGAGGATAAATCAGCTTATTATCGCGGTGCAGGCATGATTGCTGGCTCCGATAATGGCGCTGCTAAGGGTGGTGGTGCAACAGCGTTAAATACCGGTAACATTGAAGTCAAAAATTCAGGTTTCGGTATGTTGGCTATGGCGGGCGGCACGGTGACTAACCAGGGCATTATTACTCTGGATGCCGATGCCACTACCGTCAGTGACAATACCCCGACGCAACTTATCGGCATGGGCGCGATGCAAGGCGGTAAAGCCATCAACGACACGACCGGTGTTATCAACATCAATACCGATTTAGGTAAAGCGTTCTACGTTGATAGCGGTAAAGGCAGCGTTATTGTTAACAAAGGCACCGTCAATTATAACGGCGTCGCTATCGATAATTCTGACTCGCATATGGGTAGCACACCGCTGGCAACCGATCCGGTTTCTGGCCAGCAAGTAGTGAAATCCGTTCGTGGTTATCAAGTGGGTACTAACGCCGACGGTTCAGCGGGTACGTTCAACGGTAGCCATATCGATGTCTCTGAGGTGACGGTTAATACCGGCTTTACCGAAGGAACGGCGGATAAAACTGCCAGCTTCGATAACGTGTTTAAAGGTACCGATATTCAGGGTGCTGAAAACATCAAGTCAGACACCGTAATGTGGAATGCGCAGGCTCAGACGGATACCAGCGGTAACGTTGATGTCACCATGACCAAGAAAGACTACCAGGAAGTGGCCGATACCAGCGTCAGCAATGTCGCCGGTGCTCTGGAAGCGGGTTACACCAACAACGCGCTGTTCAACAGCCTGAACCTGAAAACTGCCGGTGAAGTAACCAATGCCATGAAGCAACTTTCTGGCATGAACGCGACCAGCGCCTTTAACGAAGCGCGTGTCCTGAGCAACCGCTTCACCATGCTGGAAGATAACGCTGTTGTCACCTCAAGTGGTCTGGGCTTCAACGTGGTCGCCAAAGGGGACAAACGTGCCGAACTGGGCAACAACACCCAGTACGACATGATGGCCCTGAGCCAGAAGTTCACTTTAAGCCCGAACCAGAACATGAAGCTGCAATACGGTATTGCGCGTCTTGACGGTAACGGCGATGTGAAGAATGCCGGTGACAATGGCCTGACTGGCGGTTACAGCCAGTTCTTCGGTCTTGAGCACAGCCTGAAACTGAGTGAAAACTACAACCTGGATACCGCGCTGCGTTACGACAACCAGCAGTTAGACAGCAGTCGTTCCATTCAGTACAGCGGCGTTAACGAAGTGGCGAACTCCAGCAACAGCCAGCAGTACATGGAGCTGAAATCCGGCGTGAGCCGTGGCTTTGCCCTGAGCGACACGCTGAACTTCAAACCGTCTGCGGGCGTGAAACTGCGCCACACGGTTGAAGGTGCTGTGAAAGAAAGCGGTGCTAACGACTTCAACCTGAGCATGGATTCCAGCACAGAAACCGCAGTCGATGCCGTTATCGGTATGCAGCTTGATTACGCTGGTAAGAACGGCTGGTCAGCGTCGGCGAAACTGGAAGGCGGGCCAAACCTGTCTTACAGCAAGAGCCAGCGCACCGCTGAACTGCAGGGTGCCAAAGGCCAGCGCTTCAGCGTTGACGATGGTCAGAAAGGCGGCGGCATCAATGGTCTGGCGCAGGTTGGCGTGCATTACAACCTGGGCAACACCACCATGGGTGTGGACGCGTATAACTGGCAGGAAGATGACGCCAACGATAAAGGTCTGAACCTGAACGTTAAAGTGAAGTTCTGATCACGTTGAAAGTCTAAAATTCTTTACGTAGTCACCACATGCCCTTCTGATTAATATCGGAAGGGCATTTTTATTTATGCATAACCATTTTTAACATCCTGCCCTCCCCTTATACCAGGATGATTCTTGTCAAGCCCCCCGCTACTCACTGCTATTTTACTAAATATTGAAGTAAGTATAGCTAATTTCAAATTAAACAGACTCTCTGTATAATTAAATTATGTTGATGCCAGTAATAACTTATCAACACATTTCAAATTACACTCACTTTCTTCAGGCGATATTATGAAATTAAAAACATTGGTTTTAATGGCTCTTTGTCTTTCACCTTTAAGTACATTCGCTGCAGATGGCGATATTACTTTTAATGGTGAAGTGACAGCAGCAGCCTGTACTTTCAACGGCTTTAACAATGGCACTACCACCACCGGTGCTGTCATGGTTTTACCAAGCGTGACGCCAACATCTTTCGTTGGCGCAGGCGGTTATGCCGGGATGCAGGATTTCACCATTGACCTTAAAAACTGTACTACTACCACACTCAAGAATGCCCAAGTTTCTTTCAGTGGCACTCCAGATGTGACTGATAACTCTATTCTTTCTAACATAGCAGGTACTTCACCCGCCACCGGCGTAGGTATCGCGCTTCTGGAAAATGACGGCTCCACCCCGATCAGCATCAACGGCGGTGCCCCGGCGAAGGCTCAGGCGTTAGTCGATGGTGATAACTCCCTGAAGTTTAAAGTCGCTTACAAAGCGAATACGTCTACTCCGGCAGTCACGGCGGGTAAAGTCAGCGCCAAAACGTTTGTCGACATTGCGTATAATTAATCCGTTTTCAGACTTAATAACATTTCTTTAATAGTTTAATTTACCCGCTTATAACAAACAGGCCATTCGTGATGTGGAATCATTTATCATTAATAATGAAGACTATCATTTGTGTGCCTGTTTTATTTATTCCTGTATTACATGCCGCAGATAACCCAAACAGCACAAATAAAGAAGCATCAGAATTCGATGCCGATTTCTTACGTAAAGATTCAGAGGTTATTCCGCAACAATTTTATCATCCTGAAAACATCACTGCGGGGATTAAAACCGTAGATGTGGTTTTAAACGGCCATACCTTATTTAAAACTAAGGTCGAGTTTATCCCCGTTAAAGGCCACGACAGCGCAGTGCCTTGTTTAACCCAGGCTTTATTGCACCAGTTGGGGTTGGAGCATCATCTCGATGAGCTGGCGAAGTCTGGCAATGAAGTGTGCTACGACCTGCTAGCCAAATGGCCTGATGCCAGCATTAAATATGATGAGTCGATGCAACAGCTGCTGATCACCGCTCCGCAGGCGGCAATGAACGTGGCGACGCAAAGCGAAATGATCGATCCGTCATTGTGGGATAACGGCGTAAACGCGTTGCGGTTGAGTTATTCAGGGTACGTTTATCATTCGGAAAATCACGGTTCCAACTCAGATTCATCCGGCAGCGACAACGCCTATCTGAGCCTGAACTCCGGTCTGAATCTTGGCTCATGGCGTTTTTACAGTTTCGATACGTTCAATAAATCCGACACGGGCTGGGAACAAAACCACGATCGGGCGTACGCTGAACGCGACATCTCATCGCTGGTATCACGTTTTACGGTCGGGGATGTTTACGCCTCCACTTCCAGCGATATTTTGGGCATTTTGCCCCTGCGCGGCATCACGCTGGAAACCAATAACCAGATGCTTCCGGCGTCCACATTCAGCTATGCGCCGGTGATCCGTGGCGTGGCGCGTACCAATGCCAGAGTTGTTATCCGCCAGCGCGATAACATTATTTACAGCAGCACTGTCGCCCCAGGCAGCTTTGCGATTACTGACCTGACCAATGGCCAGATTGGCGCTGACCTGGACGTAACGGTAGAAGAGAGCGACGGCAGCCAGCAAAAATTCACGGTGCCCTATACCTCGCTACCCAACATGATCCGCCCCGGAACCTGGCGTTACAGTCTGAGCGGCGGCCGTTACCGCGATGACTCGCTTTCATATCAGCCGTTGGTGGCTCAGGGCAGCCTGCAATACGGCTGGGATAAAATCACCCTGAGCGATCTCGTCATTGCCGGGGAAGGCTATCAGTCTATGGCCGTGGGCGGTGCATTTAGTCTGGGGGCGTTCGGCAGCGTGTCCCTCGACTGGGCGCTCGAGCGTCACCAAACGGTTGAAGAGTTAAACAACGCTTATGGCACGAATGGACCGGAAGCCGCCAATGACAGCGGTCGCGCCCTGCGCCTTCTTTATGCGCGCCGCTTTGATGCCACCGACACCTCGTTACAGCTGATGGGTTTTCGCTATCAGACGGCTGAATTCATGGATTTCCCGGAATATGCGGACTGGCGCTGGGGCGACGATGAAACGCATCATCACCGCAAAAATGAAGTGCAGGCCACGATCAATCAGGGGCTGGGCGATTATGGCAACGGTTATCTGACGTTGCAGCAGGACAGCTATTACGACTCCAGCGCCAAAGATACCTCACTGACGCTGGGCTACAGCTTTAACATTAAATCGGTCAATGTCAGCGTGAACTACAGCTATCAGGCCAATACCGACGGTGACGGCACAACAGCCAATAGCCCCGACCGCCAGCTGTCGCTCAATTTTTCCGTGCCGCTTGATGTCGGCGAAAAACGCAGTCGAAATCTGTCGTTTACCACCAACACCAGCAATCACTCCGGCGATTCGCAGATGGCGACCGTCTCAGGCACCGAACTGGATAGCGCCATGAACTATTCACTGTCTGTCCAGCATGACCACAGTGGGTATTCGCCGTCAGCGGCGGTCGCCTATCGCAATAGCATTGCCAACATGAATGCCAGCGCCAGCGTCAGCCAGAACAGCAGCCAGTACTCCGCAGGGATCTCCGGCGGCGTGGTGGCCTATCGCCACGGTGTGGTGCTGTCTCAGCAATTGGGCGACACCATCGCCATTATTGAAACCCCTGGTGCGGAAGACATCAGCGTGGAAGGCCAGCCGGGCGTGACGACCAATCGCTGGGGTCGCGCGGTCGTCCCGTCAATTTCGCCGTATCGCGACAATTCATTGTCGCTCGATACCCGCCATGCGGCGGATAACGTTGAATTGATTGATGGTGGGGAGAACGTTATCCCTACCCACGGAGCGGTAGTTGTCCGCCGTTTCCAAACAAAAGTAGGACGCCGCGCTATAGTGATGTTATCGCTGACAGACGGCAAGCCAGCACCTTTTGGCGCAAGTGCATGGCAAGGGAAAGAGCAGGTCGGCATGGTGGCCGATAACGGATTGTTGTATCTCAACGGCGTACTGGCCGATGGCGAGACAACTCTGCACGTGACACTGGAAAATAACACCCAGTGCCAGTTCGAACTACCTGCCGCCGGCGGTCATTCCGACCCCTGGTATCAACAAATTAATGCGGTTTGTCGCTAAGTAGAGAAAGTATGAAATTCAATAAATTTGCAGCATCACTGATTGTCAGCACCTTAATTTTATCCGGCGTCGCCAGCGCGGCTGTGCGCCCCGCCCTGACCCGCGTTGTCGCGCTGGAGAGTGATAAAGAAACCTCCATCAAGCTCATCAATGATGATAAAAACAAGGACTATCTGGTGCAGTCCTGGGTTGAAGATTTGCAGGGTAACGATAAAAACTTACCGTTAATTCTGACGCCGCCGCTGTTTAAAATCGGTGCGGGTCGTGAAGGGAAACTGCGCATGGTGATTGTGCCGGGTAAAATCCCGCAGGATCGTGAATCCGTGTTCTGGCTGTGGGTCCAGGAAATTCCACCCGTCAGTAAAAGCACCCAAAACCAGCTCGAAGTGGCGGTTCGTACCCGTCTGAAAGTGTTTATTCGCCCGACGACATTGTCTGAAAAACCTGCCGATACGGTGAACAAATTGCAGTGGCAAGTGGTGAAGGAAGGCGGCAAAGCCTGGCTGACGGCGCAAAACCCAACGCAGTATTACGCCAGCCTTTCCGAGCTAACCGTCACCGTGGCGGGCAAAACCGTGGCAGTCGAGGGTAAAAACACCATGGTGCCCGCAAAAGGCCAGTCCCGCTATGCGCTGCCTGCCAGCGTGGCCGGTAAATCAGGCTCCCTGAATTATTCCGCCATCAATGATTTTGGCGGTGATTCTGCGGTGCTGCATCAGTCATTGACGTTCTAACGGACAGATCCTATGAGAAAACGGCGCCCACTGACCACAATCCTGCCTGCCATCATGCTGATGCTGGCAGGCTTTTTCCCCGGCCTGAGTTGGGCTGGCGTATTACATTGTGATATCGACTCCGGCGGTGCCTCGCCGTTTTCCCCTTACACGCGTGAAAATCCGATCGCGGCAGATCAAAACACCCCGGATTATACCGTAGTGCTGTCGCTCGATTACGCCCAGTTTCTGCCGAATATGCGCCTGACCTGCACGTCTGACGGCCAGGAGTTCACCGCTCCGGCCTCTTTTGACGGCGATATATCGCTTAGTCTCAGCGCGGTCAATGACCAGCAACTGGACTGGGCGGGCGAGGCTCAGACCAACAATAATGGCATCAAAATGAAGATGTACATCAAGGCGGTGTCTATTAACGAAGAGCCGCTGGCGAACAGCTATCCCCCGGCGAAAATGGCGGCGGGCAAGCGCCTGGGGGTCGAATATCCGATAGTCGACGGTAAAGATGACACCACACTGGTTCAGTTCGGCGCGCAATATAATGCCGATAAGTCATTGTATAAATACGATACTAAATACAACTTCGCCATTGAGTCGATGCGCGCGGAGCTTATCAAATTGGGCTGGATGGAATATGGCTCAACCGCTGTTATTCCCCCTGGCACACATCTCACCTTTTCCATTGACGGACTGGGCGGAATTGCCACCGTCGACGTGCCTTTAGGCTCCGGCGTGTATATCGCCGCGCCGTCGTGCTCGCTGGACAACAAACACCAGATAGTCGAACTGGGTGTGCTCCACCCTGATAGCACGGGCAGTTATCCGCAGAACGGGCCGATGACCCGCTTTGGTATGGATTTCACCTGTAGCAGTTACACCAATAATGTTGAATTCACGTTTGAAGACGCCAATGCCGTTATCAAAGGTAAAAAAACGCTGGTCGTGCACAGCGCGGCGAATGGCAAAACCGTGAACGGTCTGGCGGTCGGAATGTATAACAGCGAAGGCAAGGAAGTGGTGACAGGGGTGAAACAAGACCTGGGGATTGGCCAGAAAGGGAAAAATACGGCCTCATTTCAGGCCGCTATTATCCAGACCGCAGCCGAAATTACCGATTCAAATAACAACGCTTTCACCGGGAAATTTACAGCAAAAGCGAATGTGACGATTACCTATTACTAATGAGAATCAGTTTTGCAGGGTGGATAAGCGATAGCATCCACCCTTTCCCTTTGTTATTCGCCATCACTCGGGCATGGTGATTTCCACAACATGTCGCTGCCCATCATCAACCAGCGGAATGTTATGTTCCGGCAGCAACACGTCATTCAGCATGGCCTGATACTCCCCCGCACGGCGCTGCACATTAATCTGATAATCACTCGAACCGTGGCGATAAACCAGGCTCACTGAAGGCCAGTCACGCGGCAGTAACGGGTGAACGGTGATCGAATCGCCGTGGCGCTCGATCCCCAACAACGTTTCGATGATTAACCGATACGCCCAGCCTGCCGAACCGGTATACCAACTCCAGCCACCGCGCCCGGTATGCGGCGCAACGCTGTAAATATCCGCTGTCATCACGTACGGTTCGACTTTGTAACGCGCTATCGCATCCGCATTAAGGCCGTGATTTATCGGATTGATCAGCGCCCAGAGCTGCCAGGCCCGTTCGATATTGCCGCTGCGCGCAAAAGCCATCACCACCCAAATAGCACCGTGAGTATATTGCCCGCCGTTTTCACGCACGCCAGGCAGATAACCCTGAATGTAACCGGGGTTTGGCCCATTGCCGTTAAATGGTGGAGTCAGCAGTTTTATCAGCCCGGCCTCGCTATCAACCAGGCGTGAGTCCAGCGCCTGCATCGCTTGCGCACAACGTTCCGCACTTCCCGCGCCCGACAACACCGCCCAACTTTGGGCAATAGCATCTATCTGGCACTCTTTCGCACTCTGCGACCCGAGCGCCTCCCCGCTATCAAAATAACCCCGGCGATACCAGGCGCCATCCCAGGCTCCCGCCTCAAGTTTGATTTGCAGTTTTGCCGCCTCATCACGGCACAGCGTGGCGGTTTCGTCATCGTGGATTTGCTCGGCAAGCTTCGCAAATTGCTGCAAAACATCGTAGAGGAAGAACCCCAGCCAGACGCTCTCGCCCTTGCCTTCCAGCCCGACGAGATTCATGCCATCATTCCAGTCTCCCGCGCCCATCAAAGGCAAACCGTGTTGACCAAAACGCAGACCGTGGCGAATGGCTTTAACCCCGTGTTGCCACAGCGTTTCTTCCAGCGCGCTGATAATCGGCTGTTCGTAGGCCGACTCTTCACCCGGCTGCAATTCACGGCCTTCAAGGTATGGCAAAGGATGTTCGAGTAAACCGACATCACCGGTCGTCGCCACGTAATGGCAAATAGACAGCGGCAGCCAGAGATAATCATCGGAACAACGGGTGCGAACGCCATTGCCTAACGGCGGATGCCACCAGTGTTGAACGTCGCCTTCCACAAACTGACGCGAAGCGCAGAGCAGAATTTGCTCGCGCAGGCGTTCTGGCGCGGCATGGCTCAAAGCCAGCGTATCCTGAAGCTGATCGCGGAACCCAAAAGCACCACCAGACTGGTAGTAGCCGCTGCGAGCCATCAGGCGGCAAGCGATGGTCTGATACAGCAGCCAGCCATTGGCAAGCAAGTTAACCGCCGGGTCAGGCGTGGAAACGACAATCTGGTCAAGCATGCGGTGCCAGTAACTGTGAACATTCGCCAGCTCGCTGCGGGCGGCATCTTCATTCAGATACTGATTTATCATCTGTTCCGCATCCTGCGTGTTCTGCCCGATACCCAGCACAAAAATAAATGTCCGCTGATCGCCGTCAATGAGGGTGGTGGCAGACTGAATCGCACCGCACGGGTCCAGCCCCGCGCCGGTTTTACCCGACAAAGTACGCTGTTTCATGGCCGCTGAATCACGCAGTGAACCATTGCGCCCCAAAAACTCCCGGCGGTCGCCCGTGACGGAACAATGCACGCCCGTCACCGCAAAGAAAGCGGTTCTTTCCGACCCATTGCTACTGTAGAAATTATTCGCCAGCACCCCACAGCCAAGCCCGGTCGTCGAGGCGCGAGTCACCACATGCATCGCCGATTTGCCACGAGACTCACCCAGCGCCCATTCCACATAACCGGTAACAGAGATTTTGCGCGTGCGCCCGGAGGTGTTACTGAGCGTCAGAATAGCGATTTTGACCGGAGCATGTTCCGCCACCAGCACTGTTAATTCCGTGTCGATGCCCGTTTCACGGTGCGCGAAAACGCTATAACCAAAGCCGTGACGGGAAAGATAGTGCCCGTTGCCGCGCACCGGTAACGTGGTGGGCGACCAGACGGCTCCGCTTTCTTCATCGCGCAGGTAATACGCCTCCCCGGAACGATCGCTGATCGGATCGTTTTCCCACGGAGTGAGGCGATACTCATGGGCATTTTCATACCAGGTATAGGCTTGCCCCGCTTCAGATATGACCGTACCAAAACTGGCATTCGCCAGCACATTTGCCCACGGCGCGGGCGTCTGGTCGTTTTCATCAAGCGTAATCTGGTATTCACGGCCATCTTGCGAGAACCCGCCGCGGCCATTGAAAAACACCAGAGCGCGGATATCCGGCTGCCACGGTTCGTGCTGATTAGCCGGTGTAGCAATGCGCGGAATAAACGCCTGCTGGGTTGGGATCGTTACCTGAAGCCGCTGATTGAGCTGCTCTTTCAGGCCACCAGCGCGATCGTCCAGGACAATTTGCGCCACACTCAGCAGCAAAAGCCGGTCTTCCGCCGACATATGCTCGCCGTTACGCACGAAGATACCGCCGGGTTTGTCTATCTGGCTGGCTTCAGAACCGGCCATCAGCAGTTCCACTATTTGATTTTGTAACTCCTGCTGATAACCCCCAGGATTATCGTTGAGAATCACCAAATCGACCGCCAGGCCTTTTAAGCGCCAGTAATGGTGCGCCTGAATCATGGTGGTGATGAGCAGAATACTTTCATCGCTAGTGATATTAAGAATGACAATCGGCAGGTCGCCGGAAATAGACCATCCCCACAAACCTGACTGCCCGCGCCGGTTACGACACAGGGTTTTCGCATCCGCACGCAGTTCCGGGCCTGGGAAAAGCACCGCGCTTGCCAGGCGGTTAAACAGCGTTGCATCGTCTTCATTGGCATTAATCTGGCGCAAGACTATCTGGCTGTGCGACCACGCGAGTTCAAATACGCGATCGGCAATCGGATGGTCATGATATTTCTCGACCAGTGCCAGGCTTTGCTGGCGGCTTTCCGTCACGCCATAAATAATATCGACCGTAACCGGCAAGCCAGGCTGTAAAACGATGGACTGGCGAATGGCCAGAATCGGGTCGAGCACTGGCCCGACACTGTTACTGAGCAAACCGCCTTGTTCAGTCACAACGGCATTGGCGGGCGTTCTTCCGCGCCCCAGGAATTTTGCGCGGTCAGTTTCAAACGAGATTTCGTTTTGCGCCTGCCCGTGTACCACCATGGTATGAAACATCCACGGGCAACGTTCATCCGGCGCGCGAGGGCGACGATGGCAAAGAATGCCGTGCTGCTCAGGGACCAGCTCCGTCTGAATAAACAAATTACTGAATGCCGGATGCGCCATATCACTATCATTGGGTGCCAGAACCACTTCGGCATAAGTCGTCAGTTCAATAGTGCGCGGTTGCCGCCCCCGGTGCAGCAGCGTCACCCGGCGCAACTCAATATCATCTTCGGGTGAGACAACAATCTGCGTTTTCACGCCAACCGTTCCCGCCACAAGTTTGAACTCGGCTCCGGCATCGGTAAAGATCGCGTCGTACTGGCTGACCGGTTCACCGAGCGGTTGCCAGGTATTACTCCATACTTCATTTGTGACAGGGTCACTGATATAACAAAACGCGCCCCAGTTATCGCAGGTCGCGTCGCTGCGCCAGCGGGTTAACGCCAGATCTTTCCAGCGGCTGTAACCGCCGCCTGACTGGCTAACCATCAGGTGATAATTTGAATTCGATAACAACTGGACTTCGGGAATCAGGCTATCAACATCGGTAAACTCGCGGGTTTCATACTGAACGGGTTGCAGTACCCCTTCGTGAGATTCGAAATGACGACGCGGGCTGTACAACTCAACCGCATCAGGCACCCGTTCTTGCAATAACAACCGTGCCGACTGAAATGCCGGGCTGGTCATAAATCTGTCTACCATTGGCGCACCTGAAAGCACATGCGAAAGTGCCTGGAAGGCCATTCCCTGGTGGTGCGCCATCCACGAACGCACCACGGCATACATCTGGCCGCTGGCGAGGCGTGACGGCGTGTAGTCCAGCGATTCGTAAAAACCGTATTCACCACGAGCGCCGTTTTTCTCAAGTTTCAGAAGATTTTCACAGGCTTTATGCGGCGAGATAGTTAACGCCATCATGGTGGCGTAAGGGGCGATCACCATGTCATCCGCAAGCCCACGGCGTAAGCCAAGCCCTGGCACACCAAAAGCGTGATACTGATAATTTTGCAGCGCATCGAAGGAGTAGTAACCCGACTCTGAAATCCCCCACGGCACGCCCCGCTCTTTGCTCCAGTCAATCTGGCGTTTCACCGCCGACTGGCTCATCTCTTCGAGCAGGCTTCCGGGATAGGTCGGCATCACCAGGTTTGGCATCAGGTATTCAAACATTGATCCACTCCACGACATCAACGCCGTTTCGTTATCAATGGTGGTAAATAGCCTCCCGAGCGCAAACCAGCTTTTCAGCGGTAATTGATTGGTGGCAATCGCAAGGAAACTGGTCAGGCGAATTTCAGAGGGCAGCAAATCGTAATGGCTGTTATCGAGCTTATTGTTATCGCAGTTATATCCCACACTCAGCAGGCTGGTGACTTCGTTATACAGGAAGACGAAATCCATTCGGGCGTGTTCAGTCAGGCGTTGTTCCAGCTCGGTAATAATATCCAGACGCGTGCGAGCCTGGCGAATCACGGATTCCGGGGGTGTACCTTCGCCGCTGTGTTTCGCCTGCGCCAGCCAGGACAGCGTGGGTAGCGATTCACTCTCCCACTGCGCGGGCAGCCAGCTGAGAAAATGCGTCCACTCGTGGCAGATAAGCACTAACTGATGCTGAAGATGATCCACCCAGCGGCGAATCCTCCCGTCCTCGTGACTACACAGGGCGTGCAGGCGATTACTTTGCGCCCGCATATTTTTCAGTTCTGGAAAGAGTAACGACGGATGGAGTGTAAACGCCGTTTTGCAATGGTTGTGCAACTGGCGCAACGACGTCGGGGCATGTTGACCCCAGGTTTTCTCGAGGATTTGCAACGTATCCTCAAGCCCCATCAGCAATTGCCGGGTGTTAAGGATCGGTTGGTTGCGCAGCCCGGTTAAACCCGCGCTAAGGGTAAGCAAATGCCCGGCCATATTCCCGCTATCCACACTTGAGACATAGCGCGGATTGAGCGGAGCCAGGGTGCGCGTGTCATACCAGTTATATAAATGCCCCCGGTAATGCTCCATTTTGTCCAGCGTGTCGAGCGTCAGCGTGATGCGTTGCAACATGTCACCTTGCGGAATATAACCAAAATCCCACGCCGTCAGGTTGGCCATCAGCGACAAACCAATGTTGGTCGGCGAAGTGCGGTGCGCAATCACCGGCTGGGGAATTTCCTGGTAGTTATCCGGCGGCAGCCAGTTTTCTTTCTCAGTGACAAACGTTTCAAAAAAGGCCCAGATCTCGCGGCTACTCTGGCGCAACAGCCGTTTGTTTTCAGCATTAAACGTGATGGACTGACGGACAGGTTCGCGGCTCAACCAGCTTAATAACAAAGGTGCCAGGCACCACAAAACGCCGATGGGTACAGCAAAAAACAGCAGCATCGGTGAAAGCCAGGATGCCAGAGCGATTAACGCCATACCTGAAACCACATTGAGCCACATCGCTCGATAAAAACGCAGCGGTGATGTTTTGGCTCCTGACACGTTTTGGTCAAAACTGGCCCACTGATTGAGGTTGTGATGGCTAATACCCAGACGCCATAACGTCACCGCAATGGCCTGAAGCGAATACCCGGCTTCATGAGGAAGCGTGATAAACCCCATGCCAACGCGCATCAGACGTTTAAGCCCTCCGTAAGAAACCAGTTTTAGATGCTGCAAGAACGGTCGTCGGGCAGGTTTATTCACAATATCCTGGGCCAGAACCAACGCGCCAGGAAGTAGCAGCGCAACGGTCAGCACCGCCAGCCAGAACAAGGGATTTGGAACCAACAAAATGGCGCAAAACACCAGTATCAGAAATGACGGAGCGACCAGGCTGCGGCGCAAATTATCCAGCAATTTCCAGCGAGAAAGCGTGGTCAGCGGGTTTTTGTCATGCGTTCCGTCCGCCTTTCTGACGTTGAATTTCAGCCAGTTGAGCAACTGCCAGTCACCGCGTATCCAGCGGGTACGCCGGGAAACATCAGTCAGGTAATTATTAGGGTACTGCTCATAAAGCAAAACTTCACTGAGCAACCCCGAGCGGGCATAGCATCCTTCAAGTAAATCATGGCTCAGTACCAGATTTTCCGGGCAGGTATTACGCGTGGCTTGCGCAAAAGTATCGACATCATAAATGCCCTTCCCGACAAACGATCCTTCGCCAAACAAGTCCTGATAAATGTCCGATGACATCATTGAGTACGGGTCATTCCCCGGCACATTACTGGACATCGCCGCATAGCGGCCCTGCCCGTCACGCGGAATTTCCTCCGCAAGCCCAGGCTGCAAAATCCCATACCCTTTCACGACGCGCTGTTTTACCGGGTCGTATACCGGGTGATTGAGCGGGTGCGCCATCGTCGCCACCAGTTTATGCGCGGTATCTCGCGGCAGAACGGTATCGCTATCCAGGGTGATGACATATCTCACGCCGGAGGGTGGCGTGATGACATTGCCGTGGACTTCAGAAAACTGCGCTGCGGGTTCGCGTAACCAACTGTTCAGCATCGACAGTTTGCCGCGCTTACGCTCATAACCCATCCAGACGTTTTGCTGTTCATTCCACTGCGCCGAGCGGTGAAGCAGGAAAAACAGAGGCTGGGAGACAGAGGCATAGCGCCGGTTCAGATTCTGCATTTGCGCTTCCGCCCAATGCAGCAACTCGTCATTTGCCACCGAATTTTCATCCGGGGAATCGGCAAAATCCGTCAGTAATGCAAAGTACAGGTTTGGCGTATTGTTACCGAGATAGCACACTTCCAGGCTGTTAAGCAGCCGGTCGATTCCCGCCCGACTGGTGAGCAGACAAGGAATCACCACCATCGAACAAAACTCAGGCGGAATGCCCGTCGAGAAATCCATACGTGGCAACGGCATGGGTGAGCGAAAACGGGTTGTCGCTTCACTGAGTAAATTCACCGCTAACTGGCTGACTATCACCACCAGCGGCAGCGCCAGAAGCGCCAGCGGCCAGGTCATACCTTGTTCGTGGGTACGGGACAAAACGTGGGCAGTAAAGGCAGTCGTCAACAGGCTGAGACTACCCAGCCAGGAAAGCAGCGGAATTTGATTAAAGCTGTGGCGCAACCGCACCACCCAGGACGTATTGGCCCCAAGCTGTTGTTCGAGGGCTACGCGCCCTTCACCGATTAAGTAATACCCCACATGATGCCCCGGCGATTCGGCGTCCGCAGCCTGAGCCATGCCCAGAATATGACGCGCAACTTCCGGCTCACTGTGATGGCTGTGCCTGGCGAGTATTTCAATGATGTGCCGATAATGGTCGCGGGTATCAAAATGCATGGCCGGGTAAATCCCCGACGGATCGCTACGCAATGTTTGTTCAACCAGGCTCATGGCTTCGGCGAAGTCCGCCCAGTTGGTTTCACTGAGCAGGCGCAAACCGGCGATGCTGTTACTGACGGAAAGCTGGCTGGCGGCAAGTTGCTGGTTAAAGCGATGAATCAGGTAATCGGTCGTGACACCTGTCTCCGCCAGGCGCTGTTCAACCCAGGTCAGCGGCAAAGAGAGCATATTCCCTCGCCCCTGTAAGCGGCGAACCAGCTCCGCCACAAAAGCACTGCTTAATGGCGGGCGCGAACGGGCCATATCCGCAATCACCATAATCAAATCGGCTGGCGTGTTTTCGGCGCATTCAAAAATTCGCGTCACCCAGACATCCGCCAGATTACGTTCTTTCTGAGCTTCGGCCACTTCGATACTGACCCGGCGTAAATTCTCAATCAGCGCCAGGCGCAACATGCCCGGCAGCGCCCAAAGCTCGCCAAGCGTTAACGGCGTCACCTGCTGATACGCCGCGATATAGCTTGTCAGGCTGACTGCATCCCAACGCCCATCGGCATGCGCAATGGCTTCGGAGGCAATATCATAAATACGTGGGCAATTGTGCGGCGCGGCAAGCGGTGGAAGCCCCTTGCCAAAGTTCTTGGGCAAATGATGGCGAACCACGCGGATCTGTTCTTCAATCAGATAATAGTTATCCAGCAGCCATTCACCCGCAGGCGTAATACCCGATTTTTCACCCGCGTTGAGCAAATAACAGTTGCTGGTAATGATCGCTTCGTTATCTTCCAGGCGTTTAAGCAAATAGTAAGGCAGCCTGGTGGTCGATATTTTATGGGAACGCGCCAGCTTCTGGCCGTAACGTTCCATTTGAGCGGCAGAAAATAGCTCTGCTTTGATAGGGCTTTCGTTTGCGGGTTCTGTACCCAACCAGCCAGGAATTTCTGAATGGGGCTCCAGTGTGTTACTCGCGGTAAACCACTGTTTTAAATTTAATTTCATGAATTTGCTCGTCAGGCGATGTGAACGCGCAGGAGCAGTTGTTCAATCAAATCAGAAACGTTCTCTCAGGATGGGGTGTCAGGCATCAGGGATTTAACAGCTGCAAGATTCTTCAAAGTATAGGTTAAAACTTGTTCGTTTTATTCTTGCGGGATTTTCGTCAGGCGTGCCAAAAAGGGTAATCAGCGCGGAACGACGAAGAGTGATTTGCATTTCGGGCAGAGCAACGTTTGTCCCTGACGGATTTTGCTGGCGGCAAACTGGGATTTGTTGCCGCAGATCGGACATGTGACGGAGCCGTTAGCGGCATTTTTGAAGCGTTTCATTGCGGAATCTAAGAAGGACATGATGATTTACCTTTCAATGAATGAGGTTCATCGTATCACGCCCTGAATAAATAACGCACAGTTATCGGTTGGTCAGTTTCAATAGACTAGCGAGCCAGGCTGGAGTCTTTGAAAAAGGTTTCAAGTTTGCGTTTTTGCGCGCCGTTCCCGGTGAAATTATCCGGCGAAAGCCATTGCGCCAGCGCTTTTTCAATCACTTGCCATTCGCCGTCAATAACAGACAACCAGTCCGTATCGCGGTTACGCTGCTTGCGGGTCATCGCCTGGCGGAACCGCCCTTCAAAGGTGAACCCCACGCGTTCAGCCGCATAGCGTGACGCCACATTCAGAGAATCACAGCGCCACACCACGCGCCTGTAACCCAGAGAAAAAGCATATTTTAGCAGCAGGTAAATCGCCTCAGTGCCCAGAACAGTTCTTTGCATCAGCGGCGACCAGGTAACATGCCCTATTTCCAGCGCGCCGTTAACCGTATCAATATTGTTAAAGCAGACCACGCCAACCGCCCGGGAGTTTTTTACATCTGTCACCGCCCACGCCACCAGTTGACTGTCTTCAATTTTATGCGCGATCCAGTTCATCATTTCTTGCAGGCTCGCGGGCTTTTCTGCACCCAACCAGGTCCAGTCCCGGTCATCTTTCGCCTGCGAAAACGCCTCGAACAGCGCTTCGCAATGGCTGACTTCAAGCGGCTCGAGCTGACAATGCAGCCCCTTTTTCAGGCAGCGCTCCGGGAATGCCACCGGTTGCCAGTCAGGCAATGAAAAACCCACTTGCTGACCGTATTTATTGGTATTCGACATGAAATCTCACCAGGCCTCAGGTTCGCGCAGCATATGAACGATATTGCATGGACTCATCACCCATCCTCCTTTAAAACCCTCTGGTAGCGGCTCGACCGCATCACAGCGAACAACGCCAGAATCAGCAATATGTTTTTCAGCCTGCTTGAAATCCGGGGTAAACAGTTCGAGCCAGACTTCAGCCTGGCTTAATGCAGGCGCTTCATCTATCCACAAGCGGTTCGGGCCAAGTTCGAACCCGGTGGCAGGCGGTTTATCGGTAATCTCAGGAAGCCCGAGAACATTGCGGTAAAAATCGAGTGTCTGTTGAAACTGATGGGATGGAACTTTGATGGCAATATCAATCCCACCTTTAAATTCTGCGCTCATAAAGTTCTCCTTATTGATGGCTTTTAAACGCTGTTTCGATCATTTCAGTCAGATTGTGCGGGTAAACCAAATCAGAAGTCGCGCGTAACTCATCCGCACTCCACCAGTGATGGTCGCTGATAATTTTAACTTCATTATGGCTCCAGCACTGGGTATTTATCGCATGACTGCCCGAGCGCACCACGTAATACCGCTCCTGCGCCTGAACGATTTCCCCGCTGGGTAGCTTCATGATGAAATCTCTGCGCGCGACAGACTCCCCCATATCCTGGCAAACAATGCCAGTTTCTTCCTGTAGCTCCCTGATGGCAGCTTGCTCGAAGGATTCACCTGCTTCAACTCCGCCACCCGGCGTGGCCCAATAAGACTTGCCTGCCAGCGCATCATCCTTATGGGTGTATCTGAACAGTAATAGTCGCCCTGCTTCGTCAATAATCAACAATCTGGCTGCGGGTCGCTTTCTCAATTTTATTCTCCTGTCTGACGAGGCGATTCTGCTCAAAAAAAATCCGATTCTTTACTTTATCGCTCCCTGAATTAAAATAGCTCACTTCATTTCTTCTCTATAGGTATTCGTCCAATGCGCTATTGATGCTGCCGTCACCGTGACGGCCAATGTTCTTGCCCCGCATTTGCGGGTCAGTTTCTGGCATCTGTGGAGTACCTATGACGAATATTTATATCGCGCTGGAAAGCGTTGGTTTTACCTTACCTGACGGCACACCGCTGTTCACTCAACTTAACGAAAGTTTCGACTCGCGACACACTGGCCTGGTCGGGCGCAATGGCGTGGGGAAAAGTGTGCTTGCACAAATTCTGGCGGGCAAAACCTCTCCGTCGTCCGGGCGCTGTATCCGTTCCGGCTCGGTGTATTACCTGGCGCAACAAGTTACCACCTGGGCAGACAAAACCGTCGCTGAACTGGCGGGTGTCGGGAATATTATTGCTGCGCTGGAACGTATCGAAATGGGCAGCGTATCTCCCCTGGATTTTGATACTGTCGGCAACCGTTGGGATATCCGTCAGCAGCTACAACATGAACTGGAGCGCTGCGGCCTGGGATACCTGGAAGCATCAACGCCCGCCCAACGGTTAAGCGGCGGTGAATCTATGCGCGTTTCGCTGATTGGCGCATGGCTTTCCGAAGCCGATTTTTTGATTCTTGATGAACCCAGCAACCACCTCGACCGCGCCGCCCGACAGGCACTCACTGCGCAGTTACAGCGCTGGCCCGGAGGATTAGTGGTCGTCAGCCATGATCGGGATTTACTGCAATCCCTGTCGCGAATTGTGGAGCTATCATCACAAGGATTGAGCAGCTATGGCGGTAACTATTCGCTCTATGCACAGCTCAAAGCGCAGGAAACACAAGCCACGCTGCAACAGTATGAATTACGCAAACGCGAGCGTCAGCGCGAACAAAAAGCCCTTCGCGAGCAAAAAGAACGCCACGAAAAACGGCAGGCGCGAGGAAACCGCCAGGGACGCGAAGCCAATCAGGCTAAAATTTTACTCGGCGGGCAGAAGCAACGAAGTGAAGCGTCAGCGGGTAAATTGCACCAGCAGCATGCCGCCACGCTCTCGACTCTCGACCAACGGGTACGCGAAGCGGCAAGCCAGGTGGAGGAAAACGCCGCCATCGTCGTGCATTCGCTGGCAGTGAGTTCGCCCTCGCGTCGCCAGATTTGCCAACTTAAGGATGTCCAACTTCCCTTCGTGGCAAACTTTGTTACGCCGTTGAATCTGACGTTAACCGCCCAGCAACGCGTTGGTGTCGTCGGGAATAATGGCTGTGGGAAATCCACCTTATTGAAAGTTCTGGCGGGAAAACTCCAACCGTTAGCCGGAGAGTGTCAGGTTGTTGAGCAGAATGTCTGGCTTGATCAACACCTCGCCACCCTTGACCCACAGCGCACGGTTCTTGAGCAAATGCTGGAAGCTAATCGCACATCAGGGGAAGCCGATTTACGTATGCGGCTGGCGCAGATTGGCCTGGACGCAGATAAAATCCAGGCGCCCAGCGGATCACTGAGCGGCGGCGAACGCCTGAAAGCCGCGCTAGCTTGTGTGCTGTATGCCGATCCCACGCCGCAATTACTTTTGCTTGATGAGCCTGGCAATCACCTGGACTTACCGTCAATTCAGGCACTCGAAACCATGTTATGCCACTACCAGGGGGCAATGGTTGTGGTTTCACACGATGAGGTGTTCCTGAAGAATCTGAATTTAACCGAGCGTTTATCACTGACTGAAGGGAGTTGGTGTCTTGAATAAATGGGTTTTGTGAGGTGGATGAGCGTCATCCACCCTTTGTGCCAGAGGTGTCGGATGACGCTGCGCTTATCCGACCTACAAGTTAAAATGTCTGCCAGTGTCCTTCTGGTGCATTTTTACTTAATTTCTTTGGCACCGGTTGTGCAATTACCGCCGCCGCGACATTTTGCTCGTCACTCAAACGCAAATTGCTGGTTCTGTTTTGCAATTCGACAACCTGATTTTTAAGCACGTCGGAGGATTCAGCGAGTTCATCAACGACCGCGGCATTACTCAGCGTGACCTTTTCCAGCTCGGACAAGGCAATCGTAATTTGCTGAATCCCTTTTTCCTGCTCGTTTGTTGATAAGAAAATATGCTCCATCAAAACATTAAGATCTTCTGACCCCGATACGATGGCCTGCATATTTTTTTCAGCTTCAGAAACCAGTTTCGCCCCCTGCAAAACATTGGTATTGGTCGTTTCAATCAGCGATTTAATGTTTTTCGCCGATTCTGAGCTTTTTTGCGCCAGCACCCTGACCTCACCGGCGACCACCGCAAATCCTTTACCGTGCTCGCCTGCTCTGGCGGCTTCAACAGCGGCATTCAAGGCTAAAATATTGGTCTGAAAGGCAATGCCGTCGATGATGCTGATGATTTCCGTCATTTTCTTCGAGCAATGGGTAATCGATACCATGTTCTCGGTCAGCTTCTGCATCAGTTCGCTGCCATGGCCTGCGGACTGATGAGCCTCGCTGGTAATGGTATTTAATTGACGGGTGTTTTCGGCGTTACTTTTCGTCCCAGCCGAAATTTCTTCCATGCTTGATGCGGTTTGGATCAACATGGCGGATTGCTGCTCTGTTTTTACTGATAGTTCGGCACTCTGATTAGCAAGCGTGGCGGATAATACGCTGGCCGAATTAGAAGACTTTCTAATATCCATCACCAGACTGGAAATTTCTCGAGCGAGGCTGTTTATACCGGGGATTAATTTACCTGCACAGTTATTACCAAATTCACGGATAGATATTGATAAATTCCCGGAGTTGATTTCATCAATATTTCTTTTTACTTCATTAATCGGTTTCACCAGATATCGCGTCATGTAAAACCAAAGCGTTAAAAGTAATACGATGCCGATCCCATTCAGCATGAGGTAAAAATTCATATTTGCTGATAATAAATACGCCATGACATCCATCATGACCAGAGAGGCTGCTGTAAAAACAATGATAACGGTTCTGACGCTGTAATTGTTAAGCATGTTTTACTCTGGAGACTATTTTGTTGGTACCTTTATTTATTGCGGGTATTCAGGGAAAATCCAGTCCGGAATACAAATTGAAGCTATCTCCTGACATAAGTAAATGAAGGAGTCTTTTACACTTCTTTACTTGTCGCCTGTTCAAGGCTGGCGGGTAATAAATGGGTTTGTTGGGTGGATAAGCGTCAGCGTCATCCACCGTTTACCGTTGCTCTTTTATTTACCGTTCAGCGCATCATCAGGCCAGTATTTATAGCCGTTGACCATCGCCTGGGCTGCAAGGCCTTTTTCGGTAATCTCATAAACATCGACAGGTTTTGGAGCCGAGATAGTACCCGGCGCTACGGCGCTGGCTGATGCGCCAACGGCTGGCAATCCTTTATCGTCATATTTAGCGGCGGCATTCGCATCTGCCCCCACGATATAGCCATTCTTAACGAAATCGCTCAGCGCTTTGCTGTCATTGAACACTAGTACAGTGCGCAATTGTTTCACGCCGATACCCACCCCGGCACCGGCCTGAGCCATTTTCATGTAGGTGTCTTTGCCCGTTTTGAGGTCTTTTACCACGCCGTAGCCACTGCCAAATCCGAAGACAAAAATCTTGCTGCTGTTATTGGAGAAAACGGCATACCCTTTTGAGTTCAGAATTTCACTTCGCGCTTCGGGATGAATCTTATACAGTTTCGATAACGTATCAATGCGCATATGTTGGATACTATTTCGTTGCTGACTCGCGGTATCCCCTTTCGCACTACAACCGGCCATCGCCAAAACAGCAATAAGGATCAGTTTTTTATAATTCATGTGTACCCTAAAACAAAAAGACAATCGGCAAACCTTAAGCGCGTAGCGGGTAAAGCTGCCAAAAAGAGCGCGAATGTTAATGGAATGAGCAGGCAAACTATTATTTTTTTGTGCGAGTTCTGAATCTAAATTGTTTAATTTTGCATAAAATAGGGTTGGATTTTAGAGAGCTTGTAATCTAAGGAACACAATTAATCATGTCTCCATTACACTTATTTGCCGCAGGCAGTTTACGACTGGCTTTCACGCCGCTGCTGGCGCGATTTACGGAACTAACCGGCATTGAAGTGGCGGTTCAGTATGGTCCGGCGGGCCTGCTGCGAGAGCGCATTGAAGCAGGCGAACCCTGCGCCCTTTTCGCCTCCGCTAACCGTGAGCACCCGCAGCATTTGCTGGCAAGCGGCAAAGCGTGTGAAACCCACACCTTTAGCTGGAATCAACTGGCTTTAACGACGCAAAAAACGGGAGACTGGCTGACGTTATTGTGTGACCCCACATTACGTATCGGGACTTCCACTCCAGGTTGCGACCCTTCTGGTGATTACACCTGGGCGCTATTCGATAAGCTTGAGCGGTATAAAACCGGCTTAGGGCAACAACTGCGTGAACGCGCGATTCCCCTGGTGGGCGGTCGCGACACGCTGCATATTCCGGCGGGTGAACTTGCCAGCGCGTGGATCCTGCGCCAGGGATTTGCGGATGTGTTCATCGGCTACGCTCATTACGCCAAAGCGCTGTCCGGGCAAACGGATATTCGCTGCATCACACTTGCGGATGATCACAATATCTTGTGTGAATACCAGTTGGCGGTGCTCGACAGCACACGCGAAGTCCACATGCTGGTCAGTTTTATTCTTAGCCCTGAAGGGCAAGCGTTTTTGACGGCTGCGGGCTTTTTAACTGTCACTTCTCAATCATAAAAAGCGGCGCAATAAACGGGGTGGCGTAATTCTCCACCCTGAATTTACGCAACGCTAATCCATACGCCTGATGCATATTTTCTTCAGTTACGATGGTATCGGTCGCTCCGGCCAGCCATTTACCTTCCGGCAAAAGTAGCAGCGTATGGGTTGCGACCTGTAATGCATGAACCGGGTCGTGAGTGGTGAAAATAATGCCGCGCTGCTGGCGGTGCGCCAAATCGCTGATGAGCTGTAACACCACTTGTTGATTGGCTAAATCCAGAGCCGCGCAGGGTTCATCCAGCAACAGCGTTTGACTGGCGGTCACTAACGCGCGGGCGATCATCACCAGTTGCTGCTGGCCGCCGGAAAGCGAGCTAAACGTGCAGGCGGCCAGATGCGCGATATTTAACTGTTCCAGCACATCAATTACCGCCTGTTTATCTTTACGCCCCGGCTGTGAAAAAAGCCTCACATGTTGAGCGCGTCCCATCAGCACCACATCGCTCACCCGATATGGGAACGGCAGGTGCGAATGCTGGGCCACGATGCCGACACCGCCCTGCTGTTCGATACTCCCGCCCAGCGGTTTCAGGAAACCGGTAAGCGTATCGAGCAGCGTGCTTTTCCCCAGCCCGTTGCGCCCGAGCACCGCCCAAACGTGTCCACGCTGGCAGTGAAAATCCATTGCTTCAAATAGCGCTGAATCATGGCCGTATAACAATTGCTGAACGCGCAATTCCCCGTTTTTCATCGGCGTCCCCGGCGGCTGGCGTGAATTAACAGAACGGTAAACAGCGGCGCCCCCACCAGCGCCGTAATGATCCCGATGGGGATTTCGGCCTGCATCAGCGTGCGGGCGATATCATCGACGAGAATCATAAAGCCACCGCCCAGCAAAAAAGCCGTGGGCAGCAAGCGCCTGTGGTCAACGCCCACCAAAAGCCGCGCCAGATGAGGGATCACCAGGCCAACCCAGGCAATACTGCCACTCACCGCAACTTGCGCTGCCACCAGCAAAGCACAACAAAACAGCACACAACGCCGCAATGCCACGACCGAAACGCCCTGCGCTCTTGCGTCTTTATCGCTCAGGGATAACAGATTGATGCGCCAGCGCAACTGGAACAAAATTGCGGCAGCAATACTGACCGGGATCGCCAGCATCCAGACTTTGTGCCAGTTTGCGGTAGCAAAACTGCCCAACAGCCAGAACACAATGTTGGGCAAAACCTCTTCGGTGTCGGCCTGGTATTGAATCAGGCTCACCAGCGCGGCAAAAAAACCGCTCAGAATGATGCCGGAGAGAATCAGCACCAGCGCATTTTCTCGCCCTTGCAATGCCGCGATGGCGTACACCAGAATCAACGCGCTCAGCCCAAAAAAGAACGTTGAACCCATCATCAGCAATGGGTCGAGACTGAGCAAAATCGCCAGTGTGCCGCCAAAGGCAGAACCGGAAGTTACGCCGATAATATGCGGATCAACCAGCGGGTTGTGAAACACGCCCTGAAGTGTTGCGCCGCACAAACCCAAAGCGCCGCCCGCCAGTAGCGCCATTAAAATACGCGGCAAACGTACTGACCAAATCACCTGACCCGCGATACCCGAAGATGGCGAGTAATGGGTTAGCTGGTGGAAAACTTCACTCAGCGGCAAGGGATAATGGCCGAGACTCAGCGAGCCGACGCCCAGCGCCAGCACAGCGATAACCAGTGCCAGCTGCCGGGTAATAAAAGCCTTACTGCTTTGCATTGGTCTGCCAGTTCACGCGGTAAAAACGCTGATAATAATCCTGCGCCTGGGCATCCACATCGACGTTTTTATAGGCATCGGGATAGAGTTTTTTCGCCATCCACAACTCACCGATTGCCAGCGCTTCCGGCATAGGATAACCCCAGGCTTTCGCATATTCCGGCATCAACCAGACACGATGATTTTTCACCGCATCAATGCCCTGCCAGTTCGGATCGTTCTCGATTTCAGATACCACTTCCGGGTAGCGATCCTGCACAAAAATAACCTGCGGATCCCACTGCAACACCTGCTCAAGGGAAACCTGACGCGCGCCCTTCACACTCGCGGCTGCCACGTTTTGCGCCCCGGCGTGCTTCATCATCAGGCCGGTATATTTGCCAGAACCGTAAGTCATCAAATTCGGGTTCGCCATATAAACGCGGACTTTTTTGGCATCGGGAATGTTGGCTACTGGCGCATTAAATTTAGCGCGAGCGTCAAAGGTATATTTGATCAGCTCCTCGCCTTGCGTTTTACGCTCCACCACATCAGCGATTAAACGAATCCCCTGTTTCAAGCCTTCGTTGTACGCCTGCTCTTCATCACCCATCGTCGGGTTCATTTTGTCTTGCTGACCGCCCGCATCTTTTCTGAGCGAAACTGCCACGACCGGAATGCCCGCGTTCTGAATCTGCTCAATCATCGCCTCAGGCGCGTAGTTGGCGACGAACACCACCTGCGGGTGGATCGCCAGCAGGCTTTCTATATTCACCTCGGTCAGGTCGCCAGGCGTTGGCAACGAGGTAATCGACGGCATAAAGCGGGCAAACTCAGGGCCGAGCTGCTTTTTCCAACTGGTCATCACGCCCGCGATATTTTTTTGTGCATCAAGTTGCACCAATAGATTCAGCGTCTGATGCTGGAGCACCACCACCTTATTGACGTGATCGGGGATCGTGACCTGGCGGCCAAGCTGGTCGGTAATCATGCGGTCGGCGTGAGCAGAGGATGCGAAGAACGCACTGGCACAAACCAGCGCGATATGACGAAGAGTTAACATAAGTGCCATCTGGATAAGAAGAAAATTCGATGTATATTAAATTATATAACGAACTGTCTGGCAACTGATTATCGCGGCTTTTGACTTGCCCAAGGCAACATGGCTGTTATGCTACCTGCCAAATTTTTAGTAAATGACATGCCCGATGAAATCGCCACAGCCTGAATCCTTACTCTCAGTTCGTCACCTTACACACTTTTTTTCCGGTAAAACTCCGCAGGTTAATGCGGTGTCTTTCGATATTAATGCCGGAGAGTTTGTGTCGATCATCGGACCGAACGGAAGCGGGAAATCCACCGTGTTACGGCTGATCATCAGCGAACTGCAACCCGCAGGCGGTGAGATTGTGATTCAGGGTAAGACGCTCAAGTCTATGAAGCCGTTGGAACGCGCTCGCTCCGTGGCACTTCTGACTCAGCATGACAACGCCGATCTGCGTCTTACGGTCAGTGAATATGTGGCCCTGGGGCGCATTCCCTGGCAGGCTGAATACTCGAATGGTGAACATGAAAAAGTGATTACCGATGCGATTAACGATGTCGGTATCGCGCATTTACAGCATGTTTCTTTAGGGAAATTATCCGGCGGTGAGCGCCAGCGCGCGGGGTTTGCACGCGTTTTAGCCCAGCAGCCCGCATTGTTATTGCTCGATGAGCCGACGAACCACCTCGACCCGCTGGCCCGGCATCAGTTACTCAGCCTCATCAAACACAAAAACATGACCACCGTTGCCGTGTTGCACGACCTGGAATTGATTCAGCCCTTCTCCGACCGGGTTCTGATGATGAATCAGGGGGAACTGGTGTGCAGCGGAACGCCTGCACAAGTTCTGGACTCATCGTGGCTGGAACAGGTTTTCGGCATGCAAAGTCTGCACGTCACGCATCCGTTGAGTGGTAAAACCCTGCGCATCTTCGAAGCCCTGCCTGGCGAAATTAATTAATCATAGTTTGATCTCAGTAGACCTATTCACTGCATCAATTCCTGTATGGTGCAGCGGCTGGAATTATTCCGGCTGTTAAGTGAGGTGTAATGCCTCATGAATCAGGAGTATATGTGAACAAATTAGCAATCCCGGCGTTACTGGCCGTGATGTCCAGCCCGGCTATGGCCTCCGGTTTCCCCGTCACTATTGATAACTGCGGGCAATCAATGACCTTCACCGAAGCGCCAAAGCGCATGGTGGTTCATGATATCAACATGTCTGAAATGGCATTCGACTTGCACTTGCAACCCCGCATGGTGGGCGTCAGCGGAATTACCGGCTGGTACAAAGATATTCCGGCATTTAACCGTCTACAGGGTTCCATCCCTGAAATTGCGCCTAAATATCCTTCGATGGAAACGCTGCTGGCCGTGAAACCCGATCTGTTTTTTGCAGGCTGGAACTACGGTTTACGGGGCGATGTCACGCCTCAGGCGCTGGCAAAATTCAATATCAAAACGCTGATCCTGACTGAAAGTTGCATTCATGTTGATAGCCATCGCCCCCGTGCCAGCATGGACCTGCTGTATGGAGATATGGTGCGTTTGGGCAAAGTATTCGGCAAAGAAGAAGACGCGGTAAAACTGGTGAATAGCTGGAAAAAACAGGTGGCCACCACACGAGCAAAAACCGCAGGGCTTAAACCCGTACGCGTTTTCCTTTATGACTCTGGCGAAGACAAACCCTTTACCAGCGGTGCTTACGCCATGCCCACGGCGATTATCGAAGCGGCGGGTGGCAAAAATGTGATGGATACCCTGAATAAAAGCTGGGCGACCACCAACTGGGAAAGTGTCGCCGCCACGGAACCGGAATTCATTATTCTGATGGATTATCAGTCTGATTATAACGGTGGCGCAGATGGACTACGGCGCTTCCTGGAGCAGCATCCGTTGATGAAAAAAACGCCTGCGGTGCTTCATCATCGTTATCTCAAATTGAAATACCAGGAATTGACCCCAGGTCCCGCCAACATTACCGCCATTAACAAACTTGCCCGGGCGCTCTATCCGGCTGCATTTAATTAATGTTCGGCAATAAACGCTACCTGCTGGCATGGATTGTGGCCCCGCTTCTGCTGCTGGGGCTGATTCTTACCAGCGTCGCGACAGGTAGCGTGCCGCTCTCGTTTACCGACGTTTTAACGGCACTGGGTCTGGCACACGGCGATATCAACGAGATGACCAAAAGCATTGTGCTGGAGCTACGTTTGCCACGCACTTTGCTCGGCATCATTGCCGGGGCTGGGCTGGCGCTCGTCGGCGCACTGCTGCAAACCACGACGCGTAACGATCTTGCCGACCCCTTTTTATTTGGCCTGTCCTCTGGCGCGTCAGCGGGCGTGGTGCTGGTGATAACCCGCCTGGGCGACAGCCTCGGTGCCTGGACGCTACCCATTGCCGCTTTTGTCGGGGGCATGTTATCGGCCGCAGCGGTGATAGTCATCTTTATGTCTCAATCACATAAAGGCACGGAAAAGCTGATTATTTGCGGGCTGGCGGTGTCATTTTTATTTGGTGCCTTAACCAACTTCCTGATCTTTTCCGGCGACCAGCGTGCAGCCAGCAATGCCCTGTTTTGGGCGCTGGGAGGTTTAGGTCTTGCTCGTTGGGAGAACCTGGGATTTGCTGCCGCCGCGCTAGTCATCCTTATCGTGCTGATTTCGAGGCGCAGCCGCGCCCTGGATGCCTTACTGGCGGGTGAGCAAACGGCCTGGTCACTGGGCATTAATGTCAGTCGCTTAAGAACCGAAGTGTTTATCTGTTGTTCGATGGCGACCGCAATTTTGGTTTCTCTGACCGGAGTGATTGGTTTTGTCGGCTTGATGGTGCCACATCTGGCGCGGCCATTTACCGGCGTGCGCCACAGGCGGCTGTTACCGTTGGTGGGCGTTCTCGGCGCAATACTGCTTTCCGCAGGCGACATTCTTAGCCGAACCCTCACCGCCCCTCAGGAATTGCCGATAGGGATTATAACGGCGGGTGTTGGCGGTGTGTTTGTGCTGGTCATTTTGCTGCGCCGCACCGGTTAGCACTCACGCATCTTTACGACGGTTGCCTATCCATTCTTCAATCTGGATGGGCAGCGCTTCCGGCGCTTTTCTGAACATTCTACGCGCCAGATCCAGCACCGTATGCTGCGCGAGTGCTTCTTCCATTCGCTGTTGAGCAACCTGCATCACCTGGCGCACACCGCAGATGCCCTCACATGCCCATGCGGGAGCTGGCTCATCGAAAATAGCCATGCGCTGGCGGATCTCCTTACAATCGAAAATGGATTTTTCCCCATCAATTGCCGCCACAATATCCAGCACGGTTATCCGGTCGGCAGGTTTCGCGAGGCGAAAACCCCCACCTTTTCCTTCTGTACTTTCAACCAGTTGGGCCTTAGAGAGCTTGGTGAAAATTTTAGCCAGGTAGTCGTAAGGAACATTTTGCAACTCTGCAATTTCGCGCACGCTCATCTCACGCCCGTCGCCTTTGCTATCCACTAAACACATGAGGCTATGGATGCCATATTCCACACCTGAACTGTAAAACGCCATAAATGCTCCGCCCGAATGATTCTTAGTTAGATGATAAATCCTTCATCCTGCCCAGGCAATTACCGCATGCGGTAAATTTCAGTTAAGTTTTAAATATCAAATAAATTCAAATTGTTATCTGTCATTGCTTGTATGCAGCACGTAAAAGCCTTGAAAACATTAACTACGACAAATATGATCGTAGTTAAGAAATCAAATGACCACTGAGATACCAGGGATACATCATGAAACAGCAAGTTCTTATTTTAGGTGCAGGTTTTGCAGGCATGTGGGCGGCACTGAGTGCGGCACGTTTAACCGATCTTCACGACAGCAACGAGATTGAAATCACCGTCCTGGCACCGCAGCCAGAACTGCGCATTCGTCCGCGTTTTTATGAAGATGGTGTTGAAAACTTTGCAGCACCGCTGTTGCCGTTATTTGCCGCGACTGGCGTTAAGTTTATTGCCGGTTCGGCCAGTGAGATTGACGTGGCGAACAAACAGGTCTGGTATCACACCGCGCAAGAAAACCTCTCCGCCATGCATTACGACCGCCTCGTGCTGGCGACCGGGAGTCATATCAACCCGATGTTCCCCGGCGCGAAAGAACATGCCTTCGATGTCGATCAACTGGAAAGTGCTGCACGCTTTGAGCAGCATTTAAATCAGCTGGCACAGCTACCAGAAAGTGATGCGCGTAATACGGTGGTGGTTTGCGGCGGCGGCTTTACCGGTATCGAACTGGCGACAGAACTGCCTGCTCGCTTGCGTGCCATTTTTGGTGAACGTGCATCAACACGCGTGATTATCGCTGACCGCAGCCCGGTTGTTGGGGGCCGTTATAGTGAAGAACTGAGCGCTGTTATCACCCAGGCAAGTGAAGAACTGGGCGTGGAATGGAAACTTAATGCTGAAATTGCGGCAATAGATGCACAAGGTGTGACGTTCAGGAATGGCGATTTTATCGCGTCCAACACCGTGGTAATGACCATGGGGGTGCAGGCCAGTCCGCTGACGTCACAAATCCCTGCCACACGCGACGCGCAAGGCCGTTTACATGTCGATGAAAACTTAAAAGTCGTCGGCCAGGAAGACATTTACGCGACCGGTGATGTGGCGTTTGCCCGTACCGATGACCAGGGCAATACCGCCCTGATGACCTGCCAACATGCGATTATGTTAGGGCGTTTTGTTGGTAACAACGTCGCCGCCGAACTGCTCGGCGTGGCTCCGCACCCATATCGCCAGGTGAATTACGTCACCTGTCTGGATTTGGGCGGATTTGGTGCGGTTTACACCGAAGGTTGGGATCAGGTGGTGAAATCGACGCGCTCAGAAGGCAAGAAAATCAAAGTAGCGATCACTAACGAACTGATTTACCCGCCGAAAGCTGAGAAAGAAATTGCCTTTGCGGCCGCCGATCCCCTGGCAGCGTTTGTTTAAGTTCTAATCTAAAAAATCATGGCGAGTGATATCTCACTCGCCTTCTATTATTCCTGACCTTTCTTACTCTGCCAGTTCGCCCACGGGCTATCCGCCGGAATATCGTTTTCAACCACATCCATATCTAACGAATCGATATACAAATCTTCGACTTCTTTTCGCGCCCACGGCGTGCGTCGCAAAAATTTCAGGCTGGATTTAACGCTTGGGTCGCTTTTAAAACAATTGATGTTGATGCGTTTCGCCAGTTCTTCCCAGCCAAAACGGGCAACCAGCGCATTAACAATGGCTTCAAGAGTCATGCCGTGTAGAGGATCTTTTGAAGGATGGGTCATAGTGAGTCCAGTGATTCTAAAAAATTGCGCATACCATAACAAAATAACGCAGATTCATCTTTCTTTCCTTCCGTGCCAACGACCTGTAGCCTAGCTGGGCATACATTCATCAAGAGAATGATAAGGATTACGTAATGAAAAAAGCAGTATGGACTCTCTCGCTTGCCCTGTTATTCAGTTCCTCCGTGCTGGCCGCAGAGGTAAAGCTCCCTGCTCCCATCATCGCCCTACAGCAGCAAGGCTTTGAGCTTAAAGGTGAATTTAAAGGCCCCGGCGATTTACCTGGCTACGTGATGCAAATCCAGGGGCAAGGTACCACGGTATTCCTGACGCCCGATAAACAGCACGCCATTATGGGTAATCTGGTCGATGCCGCGGGGAAAAACCTCAGTGATGAGCAGGTCGAGAAATGGGTTTATGCGCCCATGGCAAAAGAGATGTGGCAAAAACTCGAGAAAAATCATTGGATAGCCGCAGGCAAAGCGGATGCCCCCCATGTGGTTTACACCTTTGCTGACCCGTATTGCCCGTATTGCACACAGTTCTGGGAAAATGCGCAGCCGTGGCTGAAATCAGGCAAAGTGCAACTGCGCGTGCTAATGGTCGGCATGTTGCGCCCGGATAGCGGCCAGAAAGCCGCAGCGATAATGATGGCGAAAGATCCTGCGAAAACGCTCGCAGAATATGAAAATTCCAAAGGGAAAATGGAGCTGAAAATCCCTGCCACCATCAAGCCTGAAATCACCAAAGCACTGGAAGACAACCTGGCGCTGATGGATACATTAGGAGGAACGGCCACACCTTCTATTTATTACCTGAATAAAGACGGACGACTGCAACAACATCAGGGTTTGCCTGACGAAGAAACCATGAAAGCCATCATGGGCAGCGATAAGTAACGCCTTAAAGGTGACGTTGTCACGTTAAAGAGCCAGTACCGGCTTGCAACGTCGCCCTTGCGTAGCAAACTCACGTAACGCATCCCGCCATTCTTCCAGATTAAACAACTTCACTTCCGGCAATTGGCTATTCGCAAGCAAGAGCCATAGATCGGAAAACCACGACTGCCATTCAAGCGCATCCGTCACGGCCAGGGTATCCCGCAGATGAAAACGCTGCGTTTTTGCCTGCGCACTGCGCGCATCGTAAGGCTGCCCGCTCAACAAACCGTATGAGACAAAATCAGCTTCCGCGTTCAGATTTGTCAGCATTAGTGTGGCAAGTGCTCCCCCGACGGCATCAAACACCACATCAGCCTGCTGTGCGACACCACGAAGCATTACAGTGTCGTTGATAAGAACGGGCGTAATGCCGTTCTGGAGCAAAGCCGCTTTTTGCCCTTCACTCCGACAAACACCGTAGACATGCACCGCGCCATAAATCACCGCCCACTGCGCCAGTAGCGTCGCACAGGACGAGTTCGCCGCGGTCAGTAATACTGTTTTTCCTTTTACCGGCCATTTTTTTAGCATCACAAATGCCGCCAGCGGGTTGATGTAACCTCGCGCCGCTAACAGGTCGGGAATCGCATCAGGAACCGGAATCGCCCAAAGCGGTGAGCAATCCAGCCAACGCTGCCATGTTCCTTCGCCCCGTAACGGGAGCACGCGCTGGCCAATCAACCCGGGATTGTCGGCATCCGTCACCACGCCCATCCCTTCATAGCCAATCACGCGCGGCGGGCTAACGCGATGACGATAGGCACCGGTTACGGGGATTAAATCGGAGGGGTTAATCGGCGCATAACGCATTTGCACGCGTAGCATGCCGCCTGGGCGCGGTAAGATTTGTGAATGTTCGAGCGTGATAACGTGTTCAGGTTGGCCAAACTGGCGAAACCAAAGAGCAGTGTTATGCATAAAAAAATGCCTGTAAGCAACGTTACAGGCACTATATCAAGGTTTTACCCTTAATTCGGGTGGATAAGCGCAAGCGTCATCCACCACTATCACAAAAATTAGCAGTAACGTGCGAGCGCAGCGCGCATGCCCAGGCTTTGAATCGCCTGTAAATCTTCGCTCACTTTCGCCACCAGACCCGGAACTTTAGTCAGGTCTTGATCCCAGTGAACGCTGTCGCTCAGTACCGCTTCAACCAGCTGCTGCTCGTTGATTTGTTTGTCACCCAGAGCCGCCCACAGTTGCTGGTAACGCACCAGCCAGTGTTCGTCATCCTGCAACGGATAGGTTTCTTCGCCGCGCACGCCTTTATAGAAAGCAATCAGCGCTGCCAGGGCGAAAGTCAGACGTGGTGGCAAAGTGCCGGTCGCCTGCTGGCCTGCCAGCAATTGCGGCAGAATACGGGTACGGAACTTCGTCATGCCGTTAAGCGCGATAGACAGCAACTGATGCTGAATGTACGGGTTCTGGAAACGGCTCGTCACCGCTTGTGCAAAGGATTGCAGCTCGTCACGAGGCAAATCCAGCACCGGAATAATCTCTTCCGCGATAGTTTTTTCCACGAATGCGCAAACTTCAGCATCGTTCATCGACTCGCCCACAGTGTTCAGGCCCGCAAGATAAGCGACTGGCACCAGCGCAGTGTGAGCACCATTCAGAATCGCCACTTTACGTTCTTTATAAGGCTTGATGTCATCGACAATCAGCACGTTCAGCGGGAATTTATCCAGACGCAGTTCTTGCGCAAGCGTTGCTGGCCCCTGAATCACGAACAGGTAGAAGTGTTCTGCTGCCGCCAGGAAGCTGTCTTTGTAGCCCAAAGATTCTTCAATTGCAGATGCTTCGTCGCGCGGATAACCGGTAACGATACGGTCAACCAGCGTAGAACAGAAAGTATTAGCCTCGTTCAGCCATTGGGTGAACGCTGCTGGCAGCTCCCACTCTTGCGCGTAACGCAGAACCAGTTCTTGCAGCGCGTCGCCGTTGTAATCAATCAGTTCGCAAGGAATGATGATCCAACCTTTGTCCGCAGCGCCGTTGAAGTGGCTGAAACGTTCGAACAGCAAACGCGTCAGTTTAGCCGGGTAGCTTACCGCTGGCGCATCTTCAAATTTGTCACCTGCGTGGTAGCTGATGCCCGCTTCGGTGGTGTTGGAGAAGACGAAACGCATCTCTGGGTTATGAGCCAGTTTCAGGAAGGTTTCATATTCTTGATAAACATTGATTTCACGGTTCACTGAGCGAATCAGACGCGCGTCGCTTACCGCTTCGCCCTGCTCGTTCAGGCCACGGATAACCGTGGTATACAACCCATCCTGAGTAGACAGCGACGGCGGGAATGCGCTGTCGATAGGACGTACGATCACAACACCCGCATTCAGATCGGTGTGTTCATTCAGTAAATCAACTTGCCAGTCAATGAATGCACGCAAAAAGTTACCTTCACCAAACTGGATAATACGTTCAGGGTATTGAGCGCCAGGGAAGTCTTGACGATTAAGTGTTTTCACTATGTTGTTCCTTGGTGAGTACAGGATGGGCGAATAAAAATCCTCTCCAAACTATCAGAACTCAACAATGTGAAACCCCGTTTTGATCAAACTAGAGTTGTTATACCAATTTTTTTATTGATGTTTTTTGGTAGAACAACTCTCAACAGACGCTAACTATTCAGCGCAAGCTCTTTATACGACGCGGTACTGGTCTGATTGCGACCATTACGCTTGGATAAATAGAGATATTTATCCGCTTCTGCCAGCAGCGAGTTAAACGCATCAAGCAGGGTTTGCTTTTCTGGCGTCACGGTCGCAAGGCCGATACTCACCGTAATGAACAACGTCTGTTGCTGATAACGAAACGCCGTAAGCTCAATGGTCTGGCGAATTTTCTCGGCGATAGCGAGACCTTTTTCTTCGGTACAGGTGCTACAAGCCACCACAAACTCTTCGCCACCCAAACGGGCCACCAGCCCTTCATCCCCCACCACTTTTCGCAATTGCTCGGCAAACGCGGCCAGCACCACGTCACCGCATTCATGACCATAGCTGTCGTTGATGCGCTTGAAATAATCAATATCCAGCAGCATCACGCACAGTTTCTGGTTGGGCAGATGCTTCGTCGGCATGTTGATTTTTAGCGCTTCATACAGGCCGGAACGGGAATAAACGCCGGTAAGATAGTCGTAATCTGCTCGCAGCGAGGTTTGCTGAATTAAGCGGTTAATCGCATCAACGCTCACCGACACAATCAGCGGGCAAATCGCCATCGTGGCAATCCCAAGACGGGCAGAGAACATCTCCGTCACCACCAGCGGGACATTGTGATGAATCACAACAATCGAGTTTGCTACCAGAATGATTTCCGTGCCGCCCGTCAAAAACGTGATTAATGCGGTTATTGGAAGCGGATAACGAATCGCGCACCAGATCAGTGCCGGGAGCGGAAACGCCAGGCTCCCGGCCCCGCCAATCACCACCGAGGCCATCACAGAGACGACAACCGCCACCAGCGGATAAATTTTCGACAGATGAAAAGCGGGCAACTTACTCCACTGCGGCCATTTCGCCATCAGCAAAAATGGCATCATCAGTACACCTGTTGAAAATTGCTCGCTAAACCAGTCAGAGAACAGTGAAATAAATTGACGATAATCCGACGACGGCCCGGTCGATCCCATCGATCCTAATAAAGAGCTAAGAATGGCACCAATAAGGCAGGCGTAGAAAAGATTAAACGCATTCAGCGCCCAATTACTTTCATCTTGCGTGCGGGAATAACGCAGTAATAACCGGGCAACAACAATAATAAACACCATGTTAGAGAGATTAATTATCGCCGACTGCCATCCCCAATGTGTGGTGAATGCGTCATAGACAATCATTGCGCTATAACAAACGAAATAATAAATCGGACGATTTAGGAACGGGGATCGCACGAACACCGCCGCCAGCACCGCATTCAGCGGCCAGAAGAGCGACAACTCATCAATCAGGCGAAGCGAGGCACCAAAAAAGTAAAACAATGTCGTAATGACAAAAATAGAAACGGCGTTAGCCAACCGTTTTTCAGGCGAACAGAACATAAACTTAGCTAGATTAGCCATGCTATTTTGACTCGTATTTAAACGTGCACTGCGCAATGATTTAATACAACTGTATGAGTGCAAAAAATAATTTTTAGCTTAGCATATTTTATCTGGTACGGCCTGTGGCCCAATCGATATAGACAAATATGCCAGGCTTGTAGTTTAAAAGATTGAACGCCCGATTCGCTGAGCCAGGATTTCGAGTGCCGCGGTACCGGCAAGCGAGTTTCCTGATGCATCCAGCTCCGGGCACCAGACCGCAATAGACATCTCATGCGGAACGATAGCAATGATCCCGCCGCCAACACCGGATTTCCCCGGCATCCCTACCCGATACGCAAATTCACCCGCACCGTCATACATGCCGCTCGTCACCATCAACGCGTTAATCTGCCGCGCTTGCTGTGCGGTGATAATCGGTTCATCAAGATGCAATGCCCGCCCCTGATTTGCCAGAAACAGAAACGTTTTCGCCAGCTCCAGGCAGCTCATTTTCAGCGCGCAATAATGGAAGTAGTTGTGCAACACGGTAATCACGTCGTTATCAAAATTACCGAAGGATTTCATCAGCCAGGCAATCGCGGCATTACGCGCCGAATGTTCAAACTCAGATTTCGCGACTCTGCCGTCGTAAGCCAGATCGGGTTGTTCCGCCAACGCGCGCACCACTTCCAGCATGCGCTGTTTCGGCGCACTCAGGCGAGTCTGCAACATATCGCACACCACTAACGCGCCCGCATTGATAAACGGGTTGCGCGGTTTGCCTTGTTCAATTTCTAGCTGGAGCAAAGAGTTAAACGGTTGTCCCGAAGGCTCTTTCCCCACGCGCTGCCAGATTTCATGTTCATCGTAACGCCCCATGGCAAGCGTGAGACTCAGCACTTTCGAAATGGACTGTATCGAGAAACGTTCCTTCGCATCCCCTGCGCTAAAAACTTCACCCTCGACGGTACACACTGAAATCCCCAGTTTGTTGCCGGGAATTTCTGCCAGAGCTGGAATGTAATCAGCCACTTTACCGCGGCCAATAAGCGGGCGAACCTGGGCGAGAATATCTTCCAGCAATTGATTATCTAACAGACCTGGCACTGCAAACTCCTGATTGGCGGGTATTTTACGCCCGCCAGTATATCAGCAACTAGCGGCGGTCTTTCCATACTGTCTGCACATTACAAAACTCATGCAGGCCAAAATGCGAAAGCTCACGCCCGAAGCCACTTTTCTTCACGCCGCCAAACGCCACACGTGGATCGCTGGCGCTATAGCCATTGATAAACACGCCACCGCATTCAAGACGCGCCGCAAAGTCATCGGCAAGATGAGTATCAGAGGTGAATAACGTGGCTGAAAGGCCGAAGTCACTGTCATTTGCCAGTTCCAGGGCATGTTCCGCATTACGCGCTCGGGTAATAGCCGCCACCGGACCAAACAACTCTTCACGAAATGCCACCATATCAGGCGTGACATTCGCTAAAACGGTTGGCGCGTAGTAGTTGCCCGTGCCTGCCATTTTCTCGCCGCCGAGCAGTAATGTCGCCCCTTGCTCAAGTGACGTTGTCACCTGTTTATGCAACTCATCACGCAGATCGTAACGCGCCATCGGGCCGATAGTGGTTGTATCCATAGTGGGATCGCCGATTTGCAGCGCCTGAACGGCTGCAACAAACTCCTCGGTGAATGTGTCCGCAATCCCTTCTTCGATAATGAAGCGTTTCGCAGCCGCGCAGACTTGCCCGGTGTTCTGGAATCGCCCCGCAACTGCCGCCTTCACTGCCTCATTAATATCAGCGTCATTGAGCACGATAAACGGGTCTGAACCGCCGAGTTCCAGCACGCATTTTTTCAATGCAGCACCTGCCTGCGCCCCAATCGCCGCCCCCGCACGCCCGCTACCCGTCACGGTGACAGCCGCAATTCGCGCATCATTAATCGCATGGCTCACCCCTTCAGGCGTGACATTAATCACTTCAAACACGCCCTGCGGAAATCCCGCTTCGGCGAACATTTGTTTAATCAGTAACGCGCATCCCATGACGTTTGGCGCATGTTTGAGAACGTAACTGTTCCCCGCCAACAGAATCGGCACCGCACCGCGCAGCACTTGCCAAAGCGGGAAGTTCCAGGGCATCACAGCCAGAATCGCCCCCAATGGCCGGTATTCAATCACCGCCTGATGGTTTTCCACCAGAGTGCCTTCGGTTACCAGCATGGCTGGCCCGTGTTCTGCATACCAGTCACACAAATTTGCTGTTTTCGCCACTTCCGCACGAGCCTGGGTAATCGGCTTACCCATTTCTGCGGTGATCATTTGCGCCAGCGTTTCAGCGTGCTGACGCAACGCCGCGCCCAGGTGGCGTAATTTATCCGCCCGCAGAGCCAGCGGCACATTCCGCCAGACGTTAAATGCCGCGTGATTCCCCGCCAGCGCGGTATCGAGCTGCTCGGTCGTTTCAAGCGGTATGGCGGAAAGCTGCTCGCCGGTGGCCGGGTTCATTGAAATAGCGTGATGGTTCATGGTTGCTCCTGTGTTCGCGTTATGCCCATACCTTAAACCTGCGTGACAATCATGAAAAATGAATAATAATGAGCGAGTCATTCACGTATCGAGAAAGGTTTATGGATCTCACGCAGCTTGAAATGTTTAATGCGGTAGCGGAAACCGGCAGCATCAGCGCGGCAGCGGCGAAGGTTCACCGGGTGCCGTCCAATCTCACCACGCGCATTAAACAGCTTGAGGCCGATCTCGGTGTTGAGTTGTTTATTCGCGAAAACCAGCGTTTGCGCCTCGCCCCAGCCGGGCACAATTTTCTCAGCTACAGCAAACGTATTCTGGCTTTGGTTGATGAAGCGCGGATGGCGGTTTCCGGTGACGAGCCACAAGGAACGCTGCCGCTAGGTTCGCTGGAAAGCACCGCAGCGGTGCGGATTCCGGGTTTGCTCGCGATGTTTAATCAGCGTTTCCCGAAAATTCAGCTCTCGCTTGCCACCGGGCCTTCGGGCGACCAGATTGATGGCGTGTTGGATGGGCGGCTATCGGCGGCCTTTGTCGATGGCCCGATATTGCATCCTTCCCTTGACGGTATTGCGGTTTACGAAGAAGAAATGGTGATTGTCGCCCCGGCGGATCATGACGCCATTACGGATGCAAACCAGGTCAGCGGCGTCAGCATTTATGCGTTTCGCGCCAACTGTTCGTACCGCAGGCATTTTGAAAGCTGGTTTCACGCCCACCACTCGGTGCCGGGCAAAATTCATGAGATGGAGTCGTATCACGGAATGCTGGCGTGCGTGATTGCCGGAGCGGGTATTGCGCTAATGCCGCGCAGCATGCTGGAAAGCATGCCCGGCAGCCACCAGGTGTCGATATCGCCGTTGCCTGCTGACTGGCGTTATCTCAACACCTGGCTTATCTGGCGACGAGGGGCAAAAACCCGACAACTTGATGCGTTTATCGGGCTGCTTGAGCAAACGTCTTAGCGCAGTAATACTTTGCCGACTAAATAGGTGGTCGCCTGGCCGGACATTAACACCCTGTCGCCCACCAGTTGGCAACGTATATCCCCGCCGCGTTCGGAAACCTGACGCGCCAGCATCTGCGTTTTACCCAACTTTTCTGCCCAGTACGGAATCAACATGGTGTGAGTCGACCCGGTAACCGGGTCTTCTGTCAGCGCCGCCTTCGGAGAAAAGAAACGGCTGACAAAATCATAGCCTTCTGTTTGCGCGGGCGCGGTGATACACACTTTTTGATCCAGTTGACGCATCAGATCAAAATCAGGATTAATCGCCTCAACCTGCGCCTGGCTCGCGAGCAACACGGTATAGGTGCGCCCCAGCCGCACTTCCTGGTATTCGCTGATACCGAGCGAGTCCAGCAGCAACTGCGGCGGTTCAACGGGTTCACTGCCCGATGCCGGGAAATCCAGCGTCAACCAGTCGCCGTTGCGCGTAACCGTAAGCGGGCCAACGAAACGCGTCTCAAAATGAATGGTGGTTTCCGGGTAATTCAGGTACTCGAAAATCACATGGGCCGAAGCCAGAGTCGCGTGGCCACAAAGATTGATCTCCCCTTGCGTGGTGAACCAGCGCAATTCAAAACCGCTGTCGGTGGTAATAAAAAATGCCGTTTCCGACTGGTTATGCTGGCGTGTCATCGACAGTAACGTTTCATCTGGCAGCCATTCGGTGAGTGGACATACCGCCGCGGCGTTGCCACCGAAAGTGGTATCGGTGAACGCATCAACCATATAAAAATCAATTTGCTGCATGGTCTTTTCTTCCTGTGTGGCCTGATGACATCTACCATGCCACGCCTTGCGCGATTCGCGGAACAATAAAATGAGAGTTAAATCACAAAATCAGTTGTATGGCTGGATTGATGGTTTTATGATCGCCTGCTCACCAAACCTTTCATTTATCAGCGCGAAACCCATCTATGACAACAAGCAACGTATCACGCAAAACGGCGTGGCTACGCGTCGTTACGCTGGCGGTCGCCGCCTTTATTTTTAATACCACGGAATTTGTTCCGGTTGGTTTGCTTTCTGACATCGCCGATAGTTTTGGTATGCAAACGCCACAAGTCGGGATCATGCTGACGATTTACGCATGGGTCGTCGCGCTGATGTCGCTGCCGTTTATGCTGCTGACGAATAAGGTCGAGCGTAAGCGGTTGTTGATTTGCATTTTCGCCCTGTTTATTGCCAGCCATGTCGTTTCTTTTGCCGCCTGGAATTTCACCGTCCTGGTGATCAGCCGCATCGGTATCGCCTTTGCCCACGCAATTTTCTGGTCGATTACCGTATCACTGGCCATTCGTATGGCTCCTGCCGGTAAAAAGGCGCAGGCGATGAGCCTGATTGCCACGGGAACCGCGCTGGCGATGGTCTTAGGTTTGCCGCTCGGGCGCATGGTGGGGCAATATTTCGGCTGGCGCACTACCTTCTTAGGCATTGGCGCAATCGCCGCCCTGACACTGTTTTATGTCATTAAGCTGCTGCCAAAATTGCCAAGCGAGCATTCGGGCTCGCTGAAAAGCGTGCCTGAACTGTTCAAACGCCCGGCGCTGGTGAGCTTGTATGCGTTAGTCGCTGTGGTCGTCACCGCGCATTACACCGCCTACAGCTATATTGAACCGTTCGTGCAAAACGTTGCGGGCTTGAGCGCCAATATGGCGACTTTCCTGCTGTTAGTGTTGGGTGGTGCCGGGATTATTGGCAGCGTGATGTTCGGCAAATTGGGCAACCGACATTCATCGACACTGGTCAGCGGCTCCATCGGGCTGTTGGTTTTGTGCCTGGCATTGTTGTTACCGTCTGCGCAAAGTACCGTGAATTTAACCATTCTGTGCCTGTTCTGGGGCATCGCTATTATGGTTATCACACTCGGAATGCAGGTGAAGGTTCTGGCGCTGGCGCCGGATGCAACCGACGTCTCGATGGCCTTATTCTCGGGGATTTTCAATATCGGGATTGGCGCGGGCGCATTAGTCGGAAACCAGGTGAGCCTGCATTTTGAGATGTCCAGCATTGGCATGGTGGGAGCCGTGCCTGCCCTGGTCGCCCTGATTGGGTCAGTATTAATTTTCCGCCGCTGGCCGGTTTCTTTAGAAGAACAGCATAACCATTGATGAAATGAGGGCGACGGCAATAAACCGTCGCCCTTTTTACCGCTTAATTTGCCGGGAAATGGGTCACTATTTCCAGTATGCCGTTAATAATAAACTGCACGCCCATACAGACTAATAAAAAGCCCATCAGACGAGAAATCGCTTCAATACCGCTCTTTCCTACCAGCCGCATTATCGCCCCGGAGCTGCGTAAACTGCCCCACAGAATCAGGCCAACCAGTGCAAAAATGATTGGCGGAGCCACCAGCACAACCCAGCCCGGGAAGTTCACACCGTGTTCCACGGTTGAAGAAGAACTGATTATCATCGCAATCGTACCCGGCCCGGCCGTGCTTGGCATGGCGAGTGGGACAAAGGCGATATTGGTATCCGGCTCTTGTTCAAGCTCCTCCGCTTTGCTGTGAGCCTCTGGAGACTCATGGGCTTTTTGTTGCGGGAAAAGCATGCGGAAACCAATAAACGCAACAATTAAACCGCCAGCGATACGCAAACCAGGAATGGAGATACCAAATGTATTCATCACAACTTGCCCGGCGTAGTACGCAACCATCATGATGATGAAGACATTGATGGATGCCATCAACGAGGTTCGATCGCGCGCCTTCTTGTTCATATCTCCGGCAAGCCCGAGGAACAATGCTACTGTGGTCAACGGGTTAGCAAGCGGCAGTAATACCACTAACCCCAGCCCAATAGCCTTAACCAAATCCATCATCTGCTGTCCTTTATTTCGGTGTCTTTTTGCGCTGCTGAGTATAGCAGCCAACCTGTCCCGCGTTGGTTATCAGAATTGTATCAATGTTAAAAACTGAACCGTTTTAGCTATTCGTGTCATCACTGATTCATAACGTTGACTTATGCTTGCCTGAGCAATAATATCTGCCGTGATTAAATATACTTGCCTGGGCAACCATAGTGAAAGATAAAAACGATCTGTTCAACGAAATGATCCCCCTCGGACAACTGATCTACATGGTTAACCAGTACAAGGAGCGCCTGCTCAACGAGCATCTTTCCCCGCTGGATGTCACCTCGACCCAATTTAAAGTGCTCTGCACCATCTATCGCGAAGAATGCATTACCCCGATGGAGTTGAAGAAATCGCTTTCTGTGGACCTCGGTGCGTTAACCCGCATGTTAGACCGCCTGATTTGCAAAGGATGGGTCGCGCGTTTACCGAATCCCAACGACAAACGTGGTGTGCTGATAAGACTGACTCCGGAAGGAGCCACGCTTTGCGAGAAATGCCGCAGCCTTTTGGGGAAAAGCATGCACCAGGAACTGATAAAAAATCTGACCGCTGATGAAGTGGACACGCTTTATCAACTGTTAACAAAGGTATTACCGTAAACCTGAAAAGAGGTGAAACGATGTCCAGACGGAACAATGATTCAATAACAATACAAAGCATATTGGACTGGATTGAAGAGAACCTGGAAAACCCCCTCTCCCTTGAGAAGGTTTCACAGCGTTCTGGTTACTCGAAGTGGCACCTGCAAAGGATGTTTAAAAAAGAGACCGGTCATTCATTAGGCCAATACATCCGTAATCGAAAACTGACGGAAATCGCCCTCAAGCTAAAAGAAAGCAACGAGCCGATTCTGTACTTAGCGGAGCGCTATGGGTTTGAGTCACAACAGACACTGACCCGCACGTTCAAGAATTACTTCTCTGTGCCACCTCACAGATTCCGCGTTGCATGTTCAGGTGGCGAAGGAAAGTATATTCATCCGCTAAATCATTAAAATAGTTAACAAACGCTATGCAACCGTCTGGTTATCCAGACACCGAGGATTTATGAAACGTATTATCTCCGCTGCGAGCCTGCTTCTGATTCTGGCTTCCGCAAACGTTATGGCGGAGCAATCAGGTAATTTCAGCACCACCCAGGCTAATCACGGCAGCATGATCATTCCCCCGTCTGAAAGCCGCGCACAGAACAGCAACACGATTGGCGATAAGTCAGAATTCCTGGGTACACCGTACTACCAGGAAAATGCTAACTAATTCTCTGTTTGGCGGGCCTTCATTTTTGCCCGCCAGCTTTCTGTTTTAACTCACCACCGCCCGCCGGATCCGCAAACCAAATACGTTGATATACAACCCACCCATAATTAACGCCGCACCCGCAAGTTGTGTCGCAGACAGCGTTTCATCCAGCAACCATGCCGCACTGGCCATTCCCACCACCGGAACAAGCAGTGACAGCGGAGCCACACGCCAGGTTTCGTAGCGCCCAAGCAGGCTACCCCAAATACCGTAACCCACAATCGTTGCCACAAACGCCAGATACATCAGCGATAACACCGTCGTCATATCAATCGCAATCAGGCTTTGCCACATCAGCGCCGCGCCGTCGAGCAGCAAACTGGCGACAAAAAACGGGATGACCGGAATTAGCGCGCTCCACACCACCAAAGACATAATCGGTGGACGCTTCTCGAGCTGCATAATCTTCTTATTGAATATGTTGCCGCAGGCCCAGCTAAAGGCGGCTGCCAGCGTCAGCATAAACCCGAGCAAGGCAACGTGCTGGCCGCCAAGGCTACCTTCAATCAAAACCAGCACGCCGATAACCGCGAGCGAAATTCCCGCCAGTTGCTTGCCTTGCAGGCGTTCCCCGAACACACACGCACCGAGAATAATCGTAAAGAATGCCTGCGCCTGAAGCACCAGTGACGCAAGCCCGGCAGGCATACCGAACTTTATCGCACTAAAGAGAAACGCAAACTGGCCGAAGCTGATAGTCAGTGCGTACGCGGCCAGCAGGCGAAAAGGAATTTTAGGGCGAGCGACAAACAACAGCGCGGGGAAGGCCACCAGCAGAAAACGCAAACCGGCCAGTAACAGCGGAGGCATATTGTGCAGCCCCATTTTAATCACTACGAAATTCAGCCCCCACACCACAACCACCAGCATCGCCAGCAGCCCATCTTTGCGCGTCATACCCTGCCCCTGTTTTATTGCAATTTTGTTAAAATCTAAGGCTATACCCAAATAATGAATAGATACAGATCGCACTTTTCAGCGGCGGTACAGTGAAAAAATTAACATAAGCACAACCTATACTTTGTTGATCCTTCATGATAAATCTTGTCTTCCCCCAACAAATACATTCTAAAAAAACGATAAAATGGTTTCCCTGACGACACGCTTTTCTGGCAAGCAACTCTCCATCAGCGTTTTACTGCTCTCTTCGCTGCTCCTCACCGTGGGACGTGGTTTAACGCTGCCGTTTATGACGATTTATCTTTCCCGGCAGTACGGCATGCCGCTAAATGAAATCGGGATGGCGCTCACCATCGCCCTGACGGCAGGCGTGGTATTTAGCCTGTGGTTTGGCATTCTGGCCGATAAATTCGACAAAAAAATGTACATGCTGCTGTCGATTATTATTTTCCTCGGCGGATTTGTGGCGATCCCATTGGTCAATAATGCCGTTCTGGTGGTGGTGTTTTATTCGCTGATAAACTGCGCGTACTCGGTGTTCGCCACGGTGTTAAAAGGCTATTTTTCCGATGTGCTGGAAATTCATCAGAAGCCGAAAATCTTCTCGCTCAACTACACCTTTGCCAATATCGGCTGGACGGTTGGCCCGCCGATTGGCACGCTGGCGGTGCTTTACAGCACTAATCTGCCGTTCTGGTTATCGGCGTTAACCGCCATCATTCCGTTTATCGTGATTAGCCGCTATGTGCACAGCGTGTCGGCGAACGAAACGCAGGAAATCAACAACGTCAGGCTTTCGCCGGTGCAGATGCTCAAAGACAAGGCGTTGATGTATTTCACGCTTTCGGCATTCCTCGGTTCACTGGTGTTTGGCTCTTTCGCCGCCTGCTTATCACAGTACGCGATTGCTATCTCGGATTCGGATCTGGCGCAAAAAGTGGTTGGCGTTGTACTGCCGGTGAATGCGTTTGTGGTGGTCGTTTTCCAGTATATGGTCGGCAAACGTATTCGCCCGGACAATATCAAAAAGCTGATGGGCTACGGCACACTGTTCTTTATGGCGGGGTTAGCGGGCTTTATGATTTCGGGAGATAACCTGCTGCTGTGGGGCGTTTCTGCTGCGGTGTTTACCCTCGGCGAGCTAATCTTTGCACCGGGTGAATACATGCTGGTGGACAACATCGCCCCCGCAGGATTGAAAGCCAGCTACTTCTCAGCCCAGCAACTCGGTTGGTTAGGCGGCGCGTGCACTCCACTTTTTACCGGTTTGATTCTGACCTGGTTGCCGCCCTATATGTTGTTCGTGGCGCTGATGGCGGCAATTGGTTTGTCTTACCTGATGATTGTGAAAGGGATGGCGGTGAAACCGCAGCTGGCTTTGAACTAAATGGTGGATGACGCTTCGCTTATCCACTCTACAAACCGAATCGTAGGCCGTACAGCAGCGTCATCCGACAAAACTACTTAAGATATTTACGGTACTGAATAAACCCAGGCTTATCCGCCATTTTGTCGTATAACGCCTGGCCTGCCGCGTTGGTTTCATGAGTATGCCAGTACACGCGCCCACAGCCTTTGCTCTGCGCATGTTGATAAACGCCTTCAATCAACGCCCGTCCAACGCCTTTGCCGCGTGACTCCGGTGCGGTAAACAGATCCTCAAGATAACAATGATCCTCCGCCGACCACGTGCCCCGATGATAAATCATATGCGTAAACCCGAGCATTTTCCCCTGATCATCAAACGCACCCAGCGCAAACATGGGTTCAGATGCATCAAGCATGCGCTGCCATGTCAGATCGGTGATCTCTTCACTAAGTTGTGAATTGTAGAACGTCAGATAACCCTGCCACAGCGGCAACCATGCCGCCCGGTCATTGGCTTCAAGCGCCCTGACCTGCACCACGGTTCTGTTCTTAGCCGGGATACTGTCCTTCAGACTTTCACGAATCTGCGTCAGACCCTGCTTCTGTACTCCATCCGGCATATTCTCAGCCGACAGCCATGTTTCAAATGCCAGCTTAATCTGCGGCCATTCGCTGTCGAGAATCGAAAACCACGCGGTGTCGCGGGTGCGCTGTTTATACACCACCGCCTGGCGGAACAAGCCTTCATAACGGAACCCAAGACGGATTGCCGCATGGCGCGACGGGCCATTCAGGCTGTCACATTTCCATTCATAGCGACGATAACCCAGCTCGAAAGCATATTTCATCAACAGATAATGGGCTTCGGTCGCCTGAACCGTGCGTTGCAGCAGCGGGGTATACATCACGAACCCAACTTCCACCACGCCATTTGCCGGGTCGATACGCATTAACGACAGCGTACCCACCGCCTTGCCGCTGCTATCGACTACCGCATAATGCAGCGGATCGTTGCTCTGAGCCGCGGTTTCAATAAACTCAGAAAATTGCTGCTGCCCAATAAATGGCCCGATGCTCAGATACGTCCAGCCGCGACTATCTTTCGCGGTACTCCACGCAGCCCATAAATCTGCGGCATGCGTGTGGGACAAGGGTTCAAGGCGGCAATAGCGCCCTTCCAGTATCACCCGCTCAGGACGCGGGCAAGGTTTCCAGTTCGGAAGCGCGTTACCGATAGGTTGCTGATAGTCGTTTGTCATGCCAGTCAATTCAGGCCTCCACAGGCGCAATAACGATAAGTTACCTGAATATAAACAAGTTATGGCATAACTAACAGAACCATAATTTTTGTGATTTGGCAGGCCATGATTCAGGGCGACTTGTGCTATGAAACCTGGATAGGATGAGTCATTTCGTATCTATTTTATTACTGAATTTTATGTCGATTAGCCATCTTCCAACAAAGAGAATTCCCCATGTAACCAAGCTACAGATTATTATTAACAATGTTCTCATGGGATAATACCCTGCACTGTCGTAGACAAAAAAGCAGATAATTCCAACAACCAAAATCATACCGACTCTAAAGGGTACAATCATTAATATAAAAAATGATGGCATGACTATAAATGATATATGTATCTTAACAAACACAAGCCCAATACCTCGACTTCTGATAAAATACAAGGACTTATATAAGTCAACCGCGTTATCATGTATAACCGCGAGAAAATAACAGCAAAATAGCACCACGAATAATTTCAAAACAAATTTGATTACATCATTATTTTCTCCATGCAGCATAACATTGAGCCTCCATTTCTGTTATTGGTTTCTTTAACTCAGAGGCAGTCACTTCCCTTGTCGTTTCTTTATATTCGTATACAGGAATGGACTTCCCACTTTCGGGAGTTATCACTGGAACATAATCAATCCGCTCGTACAAGAAACGTTGACTGGCATAAAGAGCAGCCCTGAGTACAAAATAATTATCATATGAGTTACTAACATCGTCAGGATCATAGTATTTTCCTGATCCCCAGGTAATACCAGTAGATACCGTATCTGGAATATTATGATATAGCCTATAAGTATCTACCGCGAAAGGAATCTGCCCTATTGCATCAGTCCAATAGGGATAGTTATCAATTATAACCATCAAATAATTTGCACCACCTTGTTGACTCGCTTTCCAGTCCCCATCGGATTTAGGTCTGTACTGATATGCCGGTCTATCTACCTCTGCGAAAGCTACAATATCCTGCCAGCTAAAATGCTTATAAGCTGGATAAGTTTCAGGTGCATCGCTCAAATAAATCAACTCATGATAATTATCAGCCAAAGGTTCAAACCACTGCCAGGCATAGATATCATAGAGTTGCTGCGCGGTGAGGATTTCAAATCTCTCATCGGTCCCTTTCTTAAGGGCCAGTGCGAAAAGTACTTCACCCGTCGTTCTGGTGATGACTTTGCAATGTGGAATAGTACAATTTTCAATATGATTTTCGGAGGCTTGACGGGGCACGCCTTTAAACGTTAGATGGGTTTTATTATTCTCTGTAGTAAAAATATAGCTCTTACCATTTATGACATGAATTGATTCTTTCAAAATAGATCATCTCCCTGATGATATATGTCCCATTAAAAACACGGGGATGATATTACTCCAGGGAGAGATTTATACAATTTATAAACCCACGATAATTCGGGTCGGTGCTGCACTGAATAAACCGCCAGGTAAAAAGGAACGGGAGGGCTGTTACTTTTACACAATCATCCTTGTTTGAAAACCGTGCCGGGCGGCACGGCCTCAATGTTATAGATTTTTGGGGAAGTTGGCAGGCAAGTCGCTCGCAGGGCAATTGATTACGGTTTCGTTGTTTTCACCGCAATCTCGCACAAAGGTGATGGTTGCAAACTCGTCAATCACTTCGGTCGGGTAAGCAGGACCCGCATCACGATACGCTTCCATTTCGGCAATGTGCTCGTTCTGGAAACAGACGGTTTTTTCCGGGTTATTGATGACCCAGCGCGGGAAGAATATCGTCCCATGGAAAATTTTATCTTCCAGATTCACCATCAGGCTGACGTCAGTTCCTGTTGGCTCGGTCCAGGAAATTTTATACACCGCTTTGGCAACGCGTACGATATGGGCTGTCTGGTCTTTCACCCAACGATTACCCACAATCCCACTATGAATACGGTAATCCAGCGTAGTGGCATTCTTAACGTAGATTTCGTAATTCCAGCCGTTGTCATAGGTATAGACAAGGTGTTTACCCACAAAATCGCTCAAATCATGTTTATCGAAGTTGCTCATTCTCTGTCTCCATTTCATTTGATGAACTGAGTATAAACACGTGCTAATTCGATGAATAACGCTAATATCAGGATGATTACATTTAAAAATTAGATGGATTTTATCGTCATGAAAACCACACTAGAACAGTGGCAACTATTACAGGCGGTTGTGGATTGCGGGAGTTTTGCGCGGGCGGCAGAAGAGTTTAACCGGAGTCAGTCCTCGCTCAGTTATCAGCTAACCTTGATGCAAGAGCGCCTCGGCGTACCATTGCTGACGATTGTCGGGCGTAAGGCCGAACTCACGCCGCAAGGTCAACAGCTATTAGCCCAGGCTCAACCTTTACTTCAGGGTTTTATGACATTAGAAAATCGCGCCGCTGCACTCAAGCGTGGTGAACGTGCGCGGTTAGATTTAGTCGTGGATAGCATTTTCCCTAAATCATCCCTTTTTAACGCCCTGCGCCGCTTTCAGCAGGCATATCCCATGACGCAGGTGCATCTCACCGAAGTGCTGCGCAGTGAACGCCTGTCTGATTTAAAGAAACGCGAAGCAGATGTCTATTTAGTCACGCAGCCAGACGATATGGCAACGAGCGGGAACGCGCTGATGGGCATCACCTTTGTCGCGGTTGCTCATCGGGAACACCCCTTGCTGCAACTTCCCGCACCGCTCGGTCGCGATGATTTAGCACGCTATCCATTAATTGAAATTGTTGACCGCACTCAGCAGCAAATCCATAACCGCCCGTTTAGCTCCGCAGAAAGCTGGACTTTTACTACCATTGAAGCCGCCACTGAGGCCGTTGCTCACTGCGTGGGATATGGATGGCTGCCCGAGGCGCAAGTCCAGCCGTTAATCACATCCGGTGAGTTGGTGCCTTTGCCACTCGTGCAAGGCTCCCGACGCACCACGCAGCTATTCCTTCTGGTGAATGAGGACGTGGTGGACAAGGAGATTGAGTTACTCAAAACACTGTTAAGCGACGAAGCAAAGCGCTAAATCGCCACCAGGCCCCTGACCCCATTGGTCTCCATATCCGCACCCGCGCCACGCTGAATAATGGCCCCGCGCGACATCACTAAATAATTGTCGGCAAGTTCAGCGGCAAAATCATAAAACTGTTCGACCAGCAAAATGGCCATGTCGCCTTTTGCGGCGAGGCGACTAATAACCTGACCGATCTCCTTAATCACCGAAGGCTGAATACCTTCGGTCGGTTCATCCAGAATTAAGAGTTGCGGCTTGCAGGCCAGGGCGCGACCAATCGCCAGTTGCTGTTGTTGCCCGCCGGAAAGATCCCCTCCGCGACGCTGTTTCATCTCTTTTAGTACCGGGAAAAGCTGATAAATCTCTTCCGACACCTGTTTAGCCTCGCGCCCGCTAAACCGCGAAAGGCCCATCAGCAGATTTTCTTCCACCGTCAGGCGCGGGAAAATCTCCCGCCCTTGCGGCACGTAGGCAATCCCCGCTTGCACGCGCTGATGCGGTTTACGCGTGGTGATGTTGTTCTGCTGCCAGTTTACGCTGCCCGATTTCGCCGGGATCAGCCCCATCAGGCATTTGAGCAGCGTGCTTTTGCCCACGCCGTTGCGCCCCAGCAGGCAGGTGACTTCGCCGATTTTGGCTTCAAAGGAGACACCACGCAGAATATGGCTGCCGCCGTAGAATTGGTTTAGATCGTTGACTTGTAGCATCGTTCTCCTCCGCAATTGTCGGATGACGCTTCGCTTATCCGACCTACATACACGGTTTCGTAGGGTGGAAAAGCGAAGCGTCCTCCACCATGAATTTAGCGCCCCAAATAAACCTCAATCACCTGTTCATTTGCCTGCACTTCACGCAGCGAACCTTCCGCCAGCACTTGCCCCTGGTGCAACACCGTCACGTGGTCGGCAATGGTTTCGACAAATCCCATATCGTGTTCCACCACCATCAGCGAATGCTTCCCCGCCAGCCCGCGAAACAGCTCGGCGGTGTATTCCGTTTCCGCATCCGTCATACCTGCGGCGGGTTCATCGAGCAGCAGCAAATGAGGTTCCTGCACCAGCAACATGCCGATTTCAAGAAACTGCTTTTGCCCGTGTGAAAGCAACCCCGCTTGACGATTTCGTTCCGCGCCGAGGCGCAAAGTCGCCAGCATTTCGTCGATGCGGTCACGCTGTTCAGAATTGAGTTTTGCCCGCAAGCTCGCCCAGACTGATTTATCGGCTTTCTGGGCAATTTCCAGGTTCTCAAACACCGTCAGCGCTTCAAACACCGTCGGTTTCTGGAATTTGCGACCAATGCCGCATTTGGCAATATCCGCAGGTTCTAAACGCATTAAATCGGTGGATTGATCGTAAAACGCCCTGCCGCTTTGCGGTTTAGTTTTCCCGGTAATCACATCCATTAGCGTGGTTTTCCCGGCTCCATTTGGGCCAATCACGCAGCGCAACTCGCCCACGCCAATATTGAGCGACAAGTCAGCCAGCGCTTTGAAACCGTCAAAACTGACATTGATATTCTCCAGCATCAGCACCGGGTCGGTCTGGTCGCGGAAGCGATCAGCCTCATGCTGACGGGTAAAGAGCGGTTCGCCGGGTTGCATTATTTCTCTCCTTTACGCAGCAGGCCAATCACGCCACGCGGTAAAAACAGCGTCACAACGATGAAAATCAGGCCGAGGAACAGTTGCCAGTATTCCGGCACCGCCATGGTGAAATAGCTTTTTGCACCGTTCACCAGGCCAGCACCCAGGATCGGGCCGATCAATGTGCCGCGCCCACCGAGTGCCACCCAAATTGCCGCTTCAATGGAATTGGTCGGCGACATTTCTCCAGGGTTAATAATCCCCACCTGTGGGACATACAGCGCCCCCGCCAGCCCGCACAAAACGGCGGATAACGTCCAGACCAGCAGCTTAAATCCCTTCGGGTCATAGCCGCAGAACACCAGGCGGTTTTCTGCATCACGCACCGCCGTCAACACGCGGCCAAACTTGCTACGCGCCAGAGCAAAACCTATCCCCAGGCTTGCCATCAGGAGCAAAACGGTAGCACTAAACAGCCCGATGCGTGTGCCTGTTGCGGTGATCGGCATACCTAAAATCGTGGTGAAACCGGTAAAACCATTGTTGCCGCCAAAGCCGGTTTCATTGCGAAAGAACAGCAGCATGCCCGCGTAGGTCAGCGCCTGGGTCATAATCGAAAAATAGACCCCTTTGATTTTTGAGCGGAATGCAAAAAAGCCAAACACCAGCGCGAGCAGCCCCGGCACCAGCACAATCAGCGCCAATGCCCAGGCAAAATGTTCAGTGCCCCACCAGAACCATGGCAACTCATCCCAGGATAAAAACGACATAAAAGCAGGAAGCCCGTCACCAGCGGCCTGGCGCATCAGATACATGCCCATCGCGTAACCGCCGAGGGCGAAGAAAATGCCGTGCCCGAGTGACAGTAGCCCGGCATATCCCCACACCAAATCCAGCGCCACAGCGACAATCGCGTAGCAGAGAATTTTGCCGACCAATGTGAGCGTATAAGTGGACAGATTCAGCGGGTGGCTGGCTGGCAACAGCGTGAGAAACGGCAATGTCAGCATCAGCAACACAATCAGAGAACCCAGCGCCATAGAGAGGCGCGGCGCTTTGCGGGTGAGCGTTAATGTTAGCGGCTGGCTCATCAGTCAATCACCCTCCCTTTCAGAGCGAACAGGCCTTGCGGGCGTTTTTGAATAAACAGAATAATCAGCACAAGGATGAGAATTTTGCCCAGCACCGCACCAATTTGCGGCTCCAGTATTTTGTTAAAGATACCCAGCCCGAAGGCAGCAGCCACGGTTCCCGCCAGTTGCCCAACCCCGCCGAGCACCACCACCAGGAAGGAGTCGATGATGTAGCCTTGTCCCAATTCCGGGCCGACGTTGCCGAGCTGCGAAAGCGCCACACCGCCAAGCCCGGCAATGCCAGAACCAAGGCCAAACGCCAGCATATCCACGCGCCCGGTTGGCACTCCGCAGCAGGCGGCCATGGCGCGGTTTTGCGTCACGGCTCGCACATTCATGCCAAGACGCGTTTTGTTCAGTAGCAGCCAGGTAAACAGCAGCACCAGCATCACAAAACCGATTACCACGAGGCGGTTCCACGGCAGAATCAGGTTCGGCAACACCTGCACGCCACCCGACAGCCAGGCCGGGTTAGCGACTTCCATGTTTTGTGCGCCAAACACCATACGCACAATTTGAATCAGCATCAGGCTGATGCCCCAGGTCGCCAGCAGCGTTTCGAGCGGGCGACCATACAGATGACGAATAATCGTACGCTCCAGCGCCATGCCGATTCCGGCAGTAATGGCAAACGCCACGGGCAGCGCTACTATCGGGTAAAACGTCAGCAATGCCGGGGCGTAGTGCTGGAAAGCGCTCTGCACCAGCCAGGCGGAATACGCGCCGAGCATCAGCATTTCGCCATGTGCCATATTAATCACGCCGAGCAAACCGTAGGTAATCGCCAGCCCGAGTGCCGCTAACAGCAAAATGGACCCCAGCGACAACCCCATAAACGCCTGGCCGAGAATGTCGCCCAGCATTAAACGATGCTGAATTTTTTGCAGGCCTTCCGCTGCGGCTTTGCGCACTGGCTCGTTAGATTCGATTTGCGGATCGGTAAGCGGTTTGAGCAACGCCTGGGTATCAGGGTCCGAGGAATGGCTGAGTAACTCCACCGCGTTCAGACGCACTTTTGCGTCGGTGCTGGCGAGTTGCAGTTGTGCCAGTACGCCTTCAAGCGCATGGCGGACATTTTCATCAGGTTCAGCTTTTAGCCGTTGTTGCACAAGCGGCAGCAAATCAGGCTGTACGTCGCGTTGCAGCGCTTTTGCCGCTTGCAAACGCTCAGTGACGTTGTCACTTATCAGGCGATGACTGGCGAGCGCGCTGCCCGCAAGAATGCGTAAGCGGTTAGTCAGGCGCACTTTTTTATCGTTAATGACCAGATTTTCTTGCACCAGAGCGTTGAGTAACGGTAAACGTCTTGCGTCCGGTGCCGCCGCCCAGGTTTGCAGCATTTTCGCCTGTTGCGCGCGGTTCGCCGCGGCAAAATCCTCAGCATCTCCGGCATGAGCGAAACACGGCAGCAGCCAGGTTACGATTAACAGGCAGCGAAATAGTTTCATGATGGCTCCTGGATTTATGGTGGATGACGCTGCGCTTATCCACCCTACAAAGGCTTTTGTAGGTCGGGTAAGCGTTAGCGTCACCCGACACTGTTTTTGCTTTAGTTACTCGCCATTTTCACAGGCTCGTCAGATTTCTTATCGTTGCCGGTAATGAACGGACTCCACGGCTGGGCGCGTACCGGAGCATCGGTCTGCCACACCACGTTGAACTGGCCGTTCCCTTCGATTTCACCAATCATCACCGGCTTATGCAGATGGTGGTTGGTGGCGTCCATGGTGAGCGTAAAGCCAGACGGTGCCTTGTAGGTTTGCCCCGCCATTGCCGCGCGAACTTTGTCCACATCTGTAGTCCCCGCTTTCTCAACCGCCTGCGCCCACATATGGATACCGACGTACGTCGCTTCCATCGGGTCGTTGGTCACAACCGTGTCGGCATTCGGCAGTTTGTGGGCTTTGGCATACGCTTTCCATTCGGCGACAAACGCTTTGTTGGTCGGGTTATCCACGGACTCGAAGTAGTTCCACGCCGCCAGATTGCCCACTAACGGTTTGGTGTCGATACCGCGCAACTCTTCTTCGCCGACCGAGAACGCCACCACCGGAACATCGGTCGCTTTCAGGCCCTGGTTTGCCAGTTCTTTGTAGAACGGCACGTTGGAGTCACCATTAATGGTGGAGATAACGGCGGTTTTGCCGCCTGCGGAGAACTTCTTGATATTGGAAACAATGGTCTGGTAATCGCTGTAACCAAACGGCGTATACACCTCTTCGATGTCTTTATCCTGCACGCCTTTGGAATGCAGGAACGCGCGCAGGATTTTGTTGGTGGTGCGCGGATAAACGTAATCCGTGCCCAGCAGGAAGTAGCGTTTCGCCGCCCCGCCGTCCTCGCTCATCAGGTATTCCACCGCCGGAATCGCCTGCTGATTCGGTGCCGCACCGGTATAGAACACGTTTGGCGACATCTCTTCGCCTTCATACTGCACCGGGTAGAACAGCAATCCGTTCAGCTCTTCAAACACTGGCAACACCGACTTACGTGAGACCGATGTCCAACAGCCGAACACCACTGCCGCTTTGTCCTGGCTCAGTAACTGGCGGGCTTTTTCAGCGAACAACGGCCAGTTTGAGGCTGGATCAACCACCACCGGTTCGAGTTGTTTGCCCAGTACGCCGCCTTTGGCGTTGATGTCCGCGATGGTCATCAGCGCCACATCTTTGAGCGGCGTTTCAGAAATCGCCATCGTGCCGGAAAGCGAATGCATGATGCCCACTTTGATGGTGTCGGCGGCCTGAGCGCTAAAGGCCAAACCCATGCTGATAACGGACGCTGAGAGCGCAAAGGCTTTAATAAAGGTGCGACGCTGCATAATGTTTCACTCCAAAAGTATTAAGGTAAAACCCCATGCTTCGCCTGATGAAGCATATGGAGAGTAATTTGACGAACCTCTTTCTGACTTGCGGCTATATGGTCGTGTAAGCGGGTTTGCGCCTCCTGAAGTTGACGGTTCAAAATGGCGAGCAAAATCTGCCCATGCTCGAGATAAGTCGCACTAACGCGAGGCCGTTGGGTAAAATCCAGCCGCCGCACAATGCGAATTTTTTCAGTAATTTCCCGGTGAACTCGCGCCATTTCCGGGTTTCCCGCCGCTTCTACCAGCGTCATGTGGAAAACCTCGTCGTGGCTGGCGACTTCCCCGCCATCGGGTAGCTGTGCGGAATCCATCCAGAACTGCTTGAGCGCCTGTAACGGTAGCGGGCGCACTTCGGCGGGTAACGCACACAGCCGTTTCACCGCCTCAAGCTCCAGCACAATGCGCAGATCGTAGAGCGACTCGAGATAGTCGAAGTCCACCGCTTTTATCTGCCAACCGCTGCGCGGCTGCACCTCGACATATCCTTCTTGTTCAAGGGCATACAACGCCTGACGCACCGGAGTTCGGCTGGCAGCCATGCGTAGCGCGATATCGTTTTCGCTAAAGCGATCGCCCGGCAGAAGCTGGAAATCGAAGATTTCCTGTTTCAGTAAGCGGTAGATACGCTCGGCAACGCCCTCGGGTTTCTTATTCACACCGCCTCCAGCCACAACAACGCATCACCCGGTCCCACCGGGCGGCCCTGCTGGCAACTGATGCGGATAACCGTTCCATCGCATGGTGCACTCACCATCAGTTCCATCTTCATGGCTTCCACCACAATCAACGGATCGCCCTGCTTCACGCTCTGGCCTGGTTCGACGAGGATCTTCCAGATATTGCCATTCAGATCCGCGCTCACTAACTGACCTTCTTGAGAGTCTTCCACCGCTTGTTCCACGGACATCGCGCTGGCAACGGCGGCCGTTTCCTGCTCTTTCCAGTTCGCCACCTCCCGCTTAAAGGCCAACTGCTGGCGGCGGCGGAAATCCGTAATGTCATCGGCGTTATCGTTCAAAAACGCGTTATAAGCGGCGAAATCAAAATCAACGTCTTCGACGCGAACCTGGGCGCGTCCTTCGCGGAATGCGCTGCGCAATTCAGTCAACTCGTCTTCAGAAACCGGGTAGAAACGCACCTGGTCGAAGAACTTCAGCAGCCACGGCTCGTCGCCAAATTGTTCGTTTTTGAGGAATTTGTTCCAGATGGGCAGCGTGCGCCCGACCAGTTGGTATCCGCCCGGCGAATCCATGCCGTAGATGCACATATACATGCCGCCAATACCGACAGTGCCCTCGGCAGTCCAGGTACGGGCCGGGTTGTATTTCGAGCTAAGTAAGCGATGGCGCGGATCTAACGGCACAGCGCAAGGTGCGCCGAGATAGACATCCCCCAGGCCGAGAATCAGGTAGCTGGCATCAAACAGGATCTGTTTCACTTCGTCGCGGTGCGCCAACCCATTGGTGCGCTGAATAAAATCAACGTTGTTGGGCAGCCACGGCGCATCGGCGCGCACGGTTTCTTTGTAACGTTCCACCGCCGCAAGCGTGGCGCTGTCTTCAAAAGCCATCGGCAAATGGACAATGCGCGACGGGATTTTGAGTTTCGTGACATCGCCGAGCTGTTTCTCCAGCCCGAGCAGTAACGTCAGCAGTTGCGACTGGGAAATATGCTGGCTGTCATAACGCACCTGAAGTGAACGCACGCCGGGGGAAAGCTCTTCAACACCGGAAACGCCAGCCTGTTTAATGGCTTTCATCAGCAGGTAAATTCGCAGGCGCAATGCCAAATCCAGCACGTTGTCGCCGTATTCAATCAGCACATAGTTATCGCCCGCCTGGCGGTAAACCACCGCAGGCAACCCTTGTTGTGCGTCCAGTTCTGCGAGGATTGCCGCACTCGACGTGGTAGTCGGTGTAATCGACGGGTGCAAATCTGGCAGATTGAGCACATGCAGCAAATTAGTCACCGCCACGTCCTGGGCGATTTCCAGCGACTGAGCGTGTTCAAAGGTGATCGCATGGAAGCGAATACGATCGCCCGGCTTCACCTGCCCGACTTTCCACAGCTCCGCTTTCGCGATAGTCACCGGGCAAACAAACCCGCCGAGGCTTGGGCCGTCACGCGTCAAAATCACCGGGAAATCTCCGGTAAAGTTCACCGCGCCAATCGCATATTCGCAGTCATGAACATTGGAAGGATGCAGGCCCGCTTCGCCACCGTCAGCCCGCGTCCACTCCGGTTTCGGGCCAACTAACCGCACGCCGAGGCGGTTGGAGTTGTAGTGAACCTGCCACTCGGACTCAAAAAACGTTTGCATCGATTCCGGCGTGAAGAAATCCGGCGCGCCGTGTGGCCCGTACAACACGCCGATTTCCCACACATCGCTGTACTGCGGAATAACCGCCGGTTCCGGCGTTTGCGGCAGTGAAATCGGTGCAGGCGTGGTGCAGGCTGGCAAGCACGGCTGGGAAATCGCCAGCACATCCGCCACGCGCAAAGTGCGCCCGGCGTGTCCGCCAAACTGCCCGAGGGCAAACGTCGAACGGCTCCCGAGATACACCGGCACATCAATACCGTTACGCACCGCCAGATAGGTGCGGCAGCCTGAAGTCGCACGCCCCAGTTTTAGCGTTTGCCCCGCTTTCACAATTACCGGCTGCCAGTAAGGAACCGCTTCATCATCAAGCGTGGCCGGGCAATCAGCGCCGGTTAAAGCAATGGTCGCAGCGCTGTGGAAACGCAGGGTTGGCCCTTGCAGAGTAAATTCCAGCCCGGCGGCTGACGGATGGTTGCCGACAATGCGATTTGCGAGGCGAAACGCAAAATCGTCCATCGGGCCGGACGGCGGCACGCCGATATCCCAATAACCGAGGCGACCAGGGCTATCCTGCACGCTACTCCAGGTGCCGGGTTCCAGCACTTCAATGGCGTGAGCCTGATAAACCACGCAATCCAGCAGGCGCGTCCACATCATTCCGGCTTTAAATTCAGCCAGTTGGACGATTTGGCGCAGGTAATCGAGATTAGTCGCAATACCGTGTAAACGCGTGGCGGCCAACGCGGTGTTCAGTTTACTTAACGCCTGCTGGCGATCGTCGCCATACACGATCACTTTGGCGATCATCGGATCGTAGAACGCGCTCACCTCGCTGCCGGTGCTGACCCAACCATCGACGCGAACATCTTCCGGGAAGAAAACGTCGGTCAACACGCCAGGGCTTGGCTGGAAGTTTTTCAGCACGTCTTCGGCATAAATTCGCACTTCAATGGCGGCACCTTTGGGTGGCTGTGCTAAACGCTGCCAGTCGAGCGTGACGCCCGCGGCCACATTAATCATGCATTCGATAAGATCCAGACCCGTGACCATTTCAGTCACCGGGTGCTCGACCTGCAAACGGGTGTTCACTTCGAGGAAATAGAACGCATCGCGGGCGGCGTCGTAGATAAATTCCACGGTGCCTGCGCTGCGGTAATTAACCGATTCGCCGAGTGCAACGGCTGCGGCGTGAATCGCTTCACGCGTGGCTTGCGGCAGATTCGGCGCGGGGGTTTCTTCCACCACTTTCTGATTGCGGCGTTGCAATGAACAGTCACGCTCGCCCAGCGCCACCACTTTGCCTTTGCCATCGCCAAAAATTTGCACTTCAAGATGACGCGCACGGTCGACAAAACGCTCGATAAACACGCCATCGTCGCTGAAAAACTGCTGACCCATGCGTTTCACGCTTGACCAGGCTTCTATCAGATTCGCTTCATCATCACAGCGAGTCAGCCCAATCCCGCCGCCGCCCGCCGTGGTTTTTAGCATCACCGGATAGCCAATTTCAGCCGCTGCCAGTTGCGCTTCCTGGAGGGTTAACAGCAAACCGGTTCCTGGCGTCATCGGCACATCGGCTTTAAACGCCAGGTCACGAGCGCAATGTTTCAGCCCAAAGTCACGGATTTGTTCCGCGGTGGGACCGATAAAAACAAGGCCGTTTTCGGCGCACGCCTGGGCAAATTCAGCCCGTTCGGACAAAAAACCGTAGCCAGGGAATATCGCCTGTGCGCCGCTTTGTTTGGCTGCCGCGATGATTTTCCCGATATCGAGGTAACTGTCCGCTGCTTTTTCGCCACCCAGTGCAATCGCCACATCGGCGTCCATCACATGCTGTGCATTGGCATCGGGTTCGGAGTACACCGCCACGCTGGCGATACCCATTTTCTTAAGTGTTTTAATGGCGCGAACAGCAATTTCACCGCGGTTTGCTATCAATACTGAGCTAAACATTTTCATCTCCTCAGGCGCTGTGGTGACGGGCAAGCCAGGCTTTCCAGCCGCCCCACGCGGTAATATCCGTGGCGTCGTGTAGTGCTGAGGGTTCGCAAATAAACCCTTTCACGCTCCTGCCGTCTTCCAGAGTCAAAGTGCCGATCCCCAGCGGCGCGGGGATTTCCGCCACAAATTCGCCAAAACGGGCCAGCGGGATATCCCATAGCTCGACGGCAATCGGCTGCCCGGAGGAGTTTTTGGCAAGACCGGGTTTTGGCGGCTGAGTATTGGCCAGCGCATAAAGGCGATAATTGGCCGCAGTGCGGGATTCTTCGATAAACACCGCATGACGGGTGGTGAGCTGGTGGTTGAGCGGCATTCCGCGCAGATGAGCGCCGACCACGGCAACGCGAACGTGGTTTGCAGAGATTTTTGCGGCAAGGGTCGCAGGAAGCGTTTTTTCAGTGGCACCCAGCGGCAGGTTCAGCGCCTGTTGCCAGCTTTTCCCGAAGTGGCTTAAAGCCTGGTCGTGCCATGCGGGGGCGATAATCGTGATACCCGCAGGCAAACCGTCTTCACGGAAATCTCCCGGCAGCGCCAGCGCGCAGAGGTCGGCCAGATTGGTGAAGTTGGTGTAGGTGCCAAATTGCGAGTTGTATCGCACCGGTTCCTGCGCCATTTCAGCGAGGGTATGGATGGTCGGCGACGTTGGCACCACCAGCGCATCAAACTCGCTCAGTTGCGCGTTGATTTTTTGCGCCAGTTCCGCGCGGGTGTATTCCGCCTGCCAGGCATCGCAAGCCGTGTAGTTCAGGCCGTTGGCCACAATGCTGCGCACGGTGGGGTCCATCGCTTCAGGCTGATTTTTGAAAATTTCGCCTATCGCAACGGTCCGCTCCGCCACCCATGCGCCGTAATACAGCTGTTCGGCTAACTGGTTAAAGGCGGTGAAATCGATCGGAATAAGTTCTGCACCCTGCTGCTCCAGGCGTTGCAACGTTTTGGCAAACGCCGCCTCGCTATATTTGTCGCCAAAAAACTCAAGCTGGTCGGGAATGGCAAAACGAGGTTTTTCATTAAAACGCGCCGGAGCCGTTTGCGGATTAGCGCGTGTGTACGGATCTTGCGGATCGACGCCACCCGCAATGGAAGCCACGGTTTCGGCATCTTCAACCGTTAACGCGAACACCGAAACACAGTCATTCAGGCGGCAAGCGGGCACCACGCCTGCGGTGGAAATCCAGCCTTTTGTCGGTTTCAGGCCCACGATATTATTGAAGCCCGCCGGTACGCGCCCGGAACCCGCGGTATCGGTACCCAATGAGAAGCAGACCAGGCCGCGCGCGACCACCGATGCAGAACCGGAACTTGAGCCGCCGCTTACATATTCAGGGTTGAAGGTATTTTTGACTGCACCAAACGGTGAGCGGGTGCCGACAAGCCCGGTCGCGAATTGGTCGAGATTTGTTTTGCCTACCACAATGGCCCCCGCCGCTTTCAGGCGGGCTATCACAGTCGCATCTTTTTCAGGGGTGTAAGTAAATGCCGGGCACGCCGCGCTGGTGGGCATTCCGGCGACATTAATATTATCTTTCGCCGCAAAAGGAACGCCTAATAATGGAAAGTCTGCTGCCTGCTTTTCACCAGAATTAATTTCCTGAAAAATTGTGGTTAATTGCGCATAGATTTCATCCTGCGTGGCGAGATATATCCACGCATTATCATCACGGGATAAATTCGCATTTAATTGCTGATATGCCGCCACTAGTTGTTGCGGGTGCTGGCGGTAACTCGCGACCCATTCAGACAAAGTTGCTACAGACATAAACTGGAATCCCATCTGGTATACAAGATGGAATCAATAAAGCATTAAACGTGCCAGGTATTTATAACGCTGATAATCAACAGATTTGAATATAATAAGGCGCGCTTTATTCTTTTTTCGCACTCTTATAGAGCGAGGATTTAAATTATTTATCCAGAAAGGTGCAAATAAACACTGTCATATTATTTTCTTATATTCTTTTATAAATCGGCAAGCGTGTGTCGGATGACGCTTGCGCTTATCCGACCTACGAAAATTCCCGTACAGACATAAAAAATGTCACGCCCATGATTTGATAGTGTGATCAACCACCAGGAAAGCAAGTTAACCATACAATAACCTAATCAACGTCATAAATGCGGCATTAACACCACATGTAGACGCAGAAAAATAGAATACGATTCCATCACAGATCGAACTTAGGTATAGCGCCAATAGCCGCCTATACTTCCTTAAAATGTCTAAAGGCAAACGAACATGACTAAGCCCGCCCCTACCGGTTTATTGCAGCAACCTAAACCGTTTTTTATGATTTTTTTTGTTGAGTTATGGGAGCGTTTTGGATACTACGGCGTGCAAGGTATTCTGGCCGTATTTTTCGTTAAAGAGCTCGGTTTTTCACAGGAACAGGCCTTTGTGACCTTTGGTGCCTTTGCCGCTCTGGTTTACGGGCTGATCTCCATCGGCGGCTATGTCGGCGATCATTTATTAGGCACAAAACGCACGATGGTTCTGGGTGCCGTGGTCCTGGCGCTGGGCTACTTTATGACCGGTTTGTCGCTGCATAATCCTGATATGATCTTTATTGCCCTGGGCACCATCGCGGTGGGCAACGGGCTATTCAAAGCCAATCCAGCCAGTCTGCTTTCAAAATGCTACCCGCCAAAAGATCCTCGGCTGGACGGCGCATTCACCCTGTTTTACATGTCTATTAACATCGGTTCTTTGCTGTCTTTGTCACTCGCGCCCGTCATTGCCAACAAATATGGCTACGCCGTCACCTACAACCTGTGCGGCATTGGCTTAGTCTTCGCATTGCTGGTTTATTTCTGCTGTCGTGGCATGGTGCGTGACATCGGCTCGGAACCCGATAGCAAGCCGATGAGCTACAAAAATTTACTGCTGGTTTTAGCGGGAACCGTGGTGATGATTTACGTTTGTGCGTGGCTGATGCATAACGTGAAAGTAGCGAATATCGTGTTAATTGTGCTGTCCATCATCGTGATTTTCCTCTTCTTCCGCGAGGCCGCGAAACAAAACAAAAGCGATCGCAACCGCATGTATGTCGCCTTTGTGCTGATGATTGAAGCGGTGCTGTTTTACATTCTGTATGCCCAGATGCCAACGTCGCTGAACTTCTTTGCAATCAATAACGTGCGCCATGAAATTCTCGGTTTTACTATCAACCCCGTCAGTTTCCAGGCTTTGAACCCATTCTGGGTGGTGGTTGCCAGCCCCATTCTGGCCACGCTGTATACCCGTTTTGGTGCTAAAGGCAAAGATCTGACGATGCCTGCCAAATTCACTCTCGGCATGTTCCTGTGCTCGTTAGGCTTTTTAACCGCCGCCGCTGCTGGCATGTGGTTTGCTGACGCACAAGGGCTGACTTCCCCGTGGTTTATCGTGCTGGTGTATTTGTTCCAGAGCCTGGGCGAGCTAATGATCAGCGCGTTAGGTTTAGCGATGGTCGCCGCACTGGTGCCGCAATATATGATGGGCTTTATTCTCGGGATGTGGTTCCTGACTCAGGCCGCGGCCTTCCTGCTCGGTGGTTACGTTGCCACCTTCACGGCAGTGCCGGAATCCCTTAACGATCCGCTGCAAACATTGCCGATTTATACCGGCGTGTTCAGCAAAATTGGCATCACGACCTTTGTTATCGCGCTGATTATGGCCGCAATGGTGCCGTGGCTAAACCGTATGATGAATATGCAACCGGAAGTGAAAACCGCTTAACTTCTTCACCTTCGTTTCTTTTCACGCCGCCTTCAACGAAGGCGGTTCGTGATAACACCTTCTGAAACTTAAATAATGGTGCCGCCTTTGGTTAAATCTTCACGGCGCTGTTCCACTTCTGCTTTGTGATGATGTCCCTTCTGCGCGATGGCGTTACGTAAACGCTGCTGCTGCGCGTAACGATCTTCGCGGGTTAACTCAGCATCGTCGCTCAGTTCAATCAGCAACTCATTCATATGCTCAATGACATTCTCCGCCACCGCCGCGTCTACGCGGGCAATAACATCTTCCAGGTGAGCCATAACTATCTCCTTAAATTTTGAGGGTATACCTTATGACTCCCCGGTGATTTTCTCAAGCTCATCCATAACCTCGCCTGATAATGTTATCTGCGCCACGGCAAGGTTTTCATGCAGATGACTCACCGACGAAGTCCCAGGGATCAACAAAATGTTCGGTGAGCGTCGCAATAACCAGGCCAGCGCAAGCTGCATTGGCGTCACATCGAGGCGCTGTGCGACGTCGCTCAAAATGGAGGATTGCAATGGGGTGAAGCCGCCCAGCGGGAAAAATGGCACGTAGGCGATTCCGTCACGGGCAAGGTCGTCAATCATCTGGTCGTCACGACGATTCGCCAGGTTGTAGAGATTTTGCACGCAAACAATCGGGCAAATGCTGCGGCCTTGCGCAACCTGGGTTGGCGTGACGTTGCTTAACCCAATATGGCGCACTAAGCCTTGTTGCTGTAATTCGGCCAGCACGGAAAGCGGCTCTTCGAGTGAACCTTCCGCGGGATTGCTCATATCAAACATCAGGCGCAAATTCACCACGTCGAGCTGTTCGCGCCCGAGATTGCGTAAGTTATCGTGCACCGCCTGAGTCAGTTCGGCGGCAGAAAAAGCGGGCAGCCATGACCCGTCTTCCCCCCGCCGCGCACCGATTTTAGTCACAATAACCAGGTCATCCGGATACGGCGCAAGCGCTTCGTGAATCAATTTATTGGTGACATGCGGGCCATAAAAATCGCTGGTGTCGATATGATTCACACCGGCTTCAACCGATGCACGTAGCACCGCCAGCGCGGCTTCATGATTGCGCGGCGGACCAAACACGCCAGGGCCTGCCAGCTGCATAGCACCATAACCCATTCTGAATACGGTGCGATCACCGAGCATGTACGTGCCTGATTTTTCTATAGAAGACATATTTTCTCGCTTTTCAGAAGGTTGCCAGGAGATGCGTGAAGGTCGCACTGGAGAAAGAAGTATAGTCGCGCACATCAGACCGAAAGATGTCCAACTTAATCATTCGTGCTGTTTACAGAATGAATCTAACGCTCCGGCTAATGCCGCTGGATTTTCCCATGACATGCAATGCCCGCATTCGGCTAATACCGATGTGTTGATGCCCCAGTTTTGAACTTGGGTGAAATTACTGTCGGGCAGCGATTGCTCACCAAAGATCAGCGAACGCGGTTTTTCCAGTTGCGCGAAAATCGTTAACCAATGATTACCCTTGATCAAACTTTCTGCTCCGCGCCATACAGCCCAAGGGGCCGCTGCCGCTAGACTTCCCGACCATGGACCATTTTCATCATTAATCAATGAACTATGTCGCTCTGAGACATAATTCGATTCCGTTACGCTGCAAATCTGTTGGCTAAAAAAGCCGCCGCCCGCATGGAAATTAGGCTCTGAAACGATCAGCCCGGATAAATTTGCCGTCAATAATTCTGCTGCTTCAATACAGATACTGCCGCCCATGCTATGACCATAGAGAAAATATTTATCCAGTTTCAGATGACCAATAAGTTCAGCCACCACTTGCGCCTGTTCTTTAATTGAATAACTGAAATCGCGGGGTTTTTCGCTGTATCCGTAACCGGGAAGATCGATAAGAATCGCCCTTCTGCCGGAAAAGTTCTTATCTGCAACCACTCGCGGATATTCATAAGATGACGCACATCCCAGGCCGTGAACAAACACCAGCGGCGTGCCGCTACCGGGCAAGTCCAGCCAGCGGACGCGGCAATTTGCGGTCGTTGAAAAAAATGTCTCCATGTCGTTATTCCTGTCTTTTTAACGGTGGATGTCGCTAACGCTAATCCACCCACCTGAAGTGTTTTGTAGGGGGGATAAGCCGAAGGCGTCATCCACCATTAATGCCAATATTGTCGGAGATCGCTACGCTAGTCCGACCTACAAAAAAGCTTATCAGTTCAATTTCGCTTTTGAGAAATCACTGCCGTTCAGGCTGACGGTGTAACCCGTCACATTGCTGCGAGTGGCGTAGAAAGTTTTGCCGTTCGCCAGCGGGACCCACGGTGCTTGCTCGTAGAACACTTCCTGTGCCTGCTCGTAGAGTTTGGCGCGAGCTGCCGGATCGCTGGTCAGTTTCGCTTTCTGTGTCAGAGCATCGTATTGCTTGTCGCACCAGCGGGCGGCGTTAGAGCCACTTTCAATACTGCCGCAGCCGAGCAATGTATCAGCAAAGTTATCCGGGTCGCCGTTGTCACTCATCCAGCCAAACAGCGCTGAGGAATGTTCGCCTTTACGCATGCCAGCAAGATATTCGCCCCACTCGAACGTGACAATCTTCGCGTTTACTCCAACCTTCGCCCAGTCCGCCTGAATCATCTCGGCAACACGACGTGAATTTGGGTTATAAGGTCGCTGCACCGGCATTGACCATAGGTCGGTGTCAAAGCCCTTTTCCAGCCCCGCTTGTTTGAGCAGCGCTTTGGCTTTTTCAGGATCGTAGCTGCGGTCTTTCAGGTCTTTATCAAAACCCAACATCGTTGGCGGAATCGGTGATTTTGCTACCGTTCCTGACCCCATAAATACCGCATTAATTATGGCTTGTTTATCCACCGCGTAATTTAGCGCCTGGCGCACCAGCACGTTATCGAACGGTTTTTTAGTGGTGTTAAAGGCCAGATAACCAACATTCAGGCCATCGATGGCATGCAACTGGAGATCTTTATTGGCTTTGATCGCCTCGAACTGCACCGGGGCGGGAGCCGGGATAATCTGGCATTCATTCTTCTGCAATTTCGCCATACGCGTCTGCACATTTGGCGTGATAGAGAAGATCAGGTGTTTGGTTGGCACTTCGCCATTCCAGTAATTCGGGTTCGCCACATAGCGAATCAACGAATCCACTTTGTACTCCTGGAGTGCGTAAGGCCCGGTGCCAATTGGCGCGGTATCTACTTTTTCTGGCGTACCGGCTTTGAGCATTGCGTCAGCATATTCAGCCGACAGTATCGACGTAAAATCCATGCCCCAGTCTGCGAGGAACGCCGCATTTGGCTCACTTAACGTGAACTGAACGTGGTTATCATCGAGTTTTTTAACTTCGGTGATCAGCTTATCCAGCCCGACATCATGGAAGTATTCGTAATTACCCTGCGACACATTGTGGTACGGGTGTTTCGGGTCTTTCTGGCGCATGACCGAGAAAACGACATCGTCGGCATTGAAATCGCGCGTCGGTTTAAACTCTTTATTGCTATTGAACTTCACGCCTTTACGCAGTGTGAACGTGTAGGTTTTACCATCCGGGCTGATTTTCCACTCGGTCGCCAGTGACGGCACCGGCAGGTTATCGCTTGGGCGAAATTCCACCAGGCGGTTATAGAGGGTTTGCGAGCTGGCGACAAAGGTCGGGCCGGAGCTGGCGATTTGTGGGTTGAATGATTCTGGAGAGGCTTCGGAGCAGTACACCAGTGTGTTATTCGCGGCAGCGAATGCAGCGGTTGCGGGTAATAAACTGGTGAGCAGCAGCGCGAGAAGTGTTTTCCCTGTCGACATATTTTTGCCTTTTGTATACTTGCCAAAATGGAGCGTGGTGTGATTTTTTGCGTTTCAATAACACCATAGCCCATCCATTCCGACAAATAACAAAAGGCTCTCACGTTATTCAATAACAGGAAGATTTGTGTAGTTTTCCGTCAGAGACAGCACGATCTACCGCCATTTATTATTACAATAACGCAACAAACCGCTGCAATATCGCTCTGGATTCAGGCGTGTCGCTGACTTTTGCCAAAAGTGCGTCGCGGTCTTTACCTTTCATCGCCACTCTTTCGCTGCGGCTGGTGATGATTTTATTCATCACCGGGGCGCTAAATTCCGGGTGGAATTGCACCGAGAATGCGGTTGGCGAGTAACGAACTATCTGATGCGGGTCATGGCTGGATGCGCCCAATACCACCGCACCTTTTGGCAGCGCGAGCACGCTTTGTTCGTGGCTTAAAAAGGTATCGAACGAATTTGGCAGGCCGCTAAGTAGCGGGTCGTGCTGGGCGGCGTCATTCAGCGTGACGGCAATTTGCCCCACTTCGCTACCCTGTGGATGGTAATCCACCGAGCCTCCGAGTGCGTAAGCCATTAACTGGTGCCCATAACACACACCCAAAACCGGCACGCCCGCCTCAATAACTGCGCGCGCCCAATCGGCGGTGCGTTCGCTCCACTCTTCATGGTCCGTCACCATCGCCCATGAACCGGTAATCACCGCGCCGCTAAACGAGCCAACAGCGGGAAGTGCTTCACCTTCAAACGGACACACCACAGTCACCGGGCCAACATCACCTAATGCGGCGTGAAACCACTGCGGCTGCTCGCCGACGGCTTGACGAATATCCAGCGGTGGATGGCCCATCTGAACCAGTAATAACGGCAATTTTTCTGACATTGATTAAACGCTCCGGCGATGTAGAGAAGAATAATCAGTAGCACAAAACCGTCGAGTCACCCAATGACTTAAGTGCAATCGCCCGAGAATTAGAAAAAAGTGCCGCCTATTGCGCCGTTTGCCTGGGCCGGGAATCCGTAAAATGGAAACTGTGAAAATGGCTCAAGCGGAGCTGAAAACAGCAGGATTGATGACGTGGCAAAAACATTATTGCGCAGCGGATGCTTAGATGACTTCCTTTCGCTAGGCGAAAACGGGCAGACAGTATTCGACTCGGCACTACAAATTCGCGAAACATTGCGCTTACGCAAACAGCAAGCGGTGGTCGATAGCCTGGCGATTCCTCAGCCAAACGATGAAGGCGACCGGGTTGACTGGTACGCGCCCTGCGAGGGTTCAGTCATCAGTTGGGCTGCGGCCAGTGATGAACAACGCAAAAAAGCGCTGCGCTATCTCGATAATTGCCAGGCCAACGTCGCCTCGCTGATTCAGCGCTGCGGGCAGTCAGAAAAAACGGCGATTCAACTTTTTGGCTCGTTGCTCGCCAACGCGTTGCAGTTTCCTGGCAGCCAGCATGTTTACCTGGTTGATGGCAAACCGGTGCTGACGTTTTGGGGATTTGTCAGCCTTAACAATAGCGCCCGCCCTGACCCGCTCGATTGCTTACGTATTACCGAAGAACACGAACCGGCTATCGAGTTCCTTCCGGAGCCACCACCCGCCGCACCGCCCGTTATCGTATTGACTGAGCCGGATGAACCGCTGTATTCGATAGCCGCGCCCCCCCCCCCTGCACCGTTGCCAGAATTACCGCCGCAGCCTGCGCCAGTCGAAGAATCCGTCACACCTGCGGCAGTGAAAAAACAAAAACGCTGGATATGGCCCGTTGCGGCGGCCATCGTTGCGGCTATCGCGGCACCAGTTTCCTATTTTGTGGTATCGGCTCCCCACGCCGAGCCTTTAGCGCAGAAAGTTGAAGACGTTAAACCGCAAGCCATTGCCCCTGCGCCGATGCAGGCTCAACCCGTTGTCGAGCATGTTTCCACGCTGCCTGTTGCCCAGGCCGCTGTTGTCGAAGCGCCCGCACCCGAACCAGAGCCGGTTGTCATCGCCGCAACGGCGCCCGCCGACGTACCCAAAGGTGCGCTGATTTTACCCGCCGACGCGCTAAAAGTCGGCTCGACAAAATTCCTCAACGGCAGCTGGCGCGTCGCCATCAATATCAAAGATTCCATCACCGGCAAACCGCCGACGCTGCGTTACCAAATCGCCAATAACAAAGGCAATGTGCGCCTGGTGCATGGCGACAATATCGTCTGCAAAGCGGAAGTGTTTTCCGGCCTGATGCAGTCCGGCACGTTGATGATCAAAACCCGTGGCAATGCGCGTTGCAGCGATGGTTCACGTTATCCGCTGCCGGAAATCTCCTGCAAGCCCGACGAGAACGATGTGGCTCAGTGCAGTGGGCGCTACGACGGCGACACCGTGGTGCCTGTGACATTTAAAAAAGTGAGTGATTAACCATGTTTGCCACTTTGTATCCGTATAAGCCGAGCGTGACGCTCATTAAAGACAGCGGCATTCAGTTCCTGGATTTCGGACTGGCACCTCAGCCAAACGCTCCACATACCGGGCGTTTTGTGCGTAAAACCGCCAACGGCCCACTGCTGCGCCTGGATTATGATGTCATTCCGGGCAAATTTACCCTGCCAGGGGCTTCGGGCTCCGCTCCTGAAGTTGTGAAACCCGAAAGCACGATTACGCTGGGCCATTCGCTGAAACTGCTCGATAAAACCTGGCTACCGCTGCCGTTCCTGCGCTTTAACCCGCCGCGCACCTTTGTTGGCGGGCCGCACAACTGGGCGCGTGTGCAGATTCGTTGCCTCGAAACGCCGGACTCCGCAGGCAATACGGTGCGAATCACAATTGCGCTGGATACCAAAATCCTCGCGGACGACAACCCGGCAGCGCATCTGGCTCCGACGCTCAATGATGTACGCAACGGCGCGCGTTTTGCTCTTGCCTGGCAAAACGAAGAGATCAACGACTTTATCGACCAGACCTGGGTCGATGGCTGGCTGCGCGAAGTGTTCACCCAATTTGCCACGCGCAATGAATCCCGAACCGAACGTGAAATCAGCAACGCGCTGAAAACGTTCGAATATCAGGCGCATTATCTCAATATTATCGAGATGCTCGGTGCGCAACTGGCGGTGCCAGAGGTCAAAATCGTCACCGCCACGCTACAAGCCCCGGCGATCCCGGTCGATCTGGTGCTGGATGTCGGCAACACCCATACCTGCGGCGTGTTGATTGAAGATCACGGCGAAGCCAATGACGGCCTGCGCCAGACTGCCGAGCTGCAAATTCGCTCACTCAGCGAACCGCAAACCATCAACGAAGCGATGTTCACCAGTCGTCTTGAGTTCTCAGAAGCTAAGTTCGGCAAACAACACTTCTCGGTAGAAAGTGGCCGCGACGATGCGTTTGTCTGGCCGTCTATTGCCCGTGTGGGTGACGAAGCCCGCAGCATGGCCTCCGCCCGTTTAGGCACCGACGGCGCAAGCGGCATCTCCAGCCCGCGCCGTTATCTGTGGGACGAAACGCCTGCCAGCCAGGACTGGCGCTTTAGCCAGATGGGCGTGAAAACTCAGCGCGAACCGCTGGCGACCGCTTATCCCTTAATGAACCTGATGAATGACGACGGGCAACCGTTGTATTCGCTGCCGCTTGACGAACGTTTGCCGGTATTTTCACCGCAATACAGCCGCAGTTCGTTAATGACCCTGATGCTGTGCGAATTACTGGCGCAGGCGCTGATGCAAATCAACAGCGTCGGTTCGCGGCAGAGCATGGGGCACCTGAACGCGCCACGTCAGCTACGCCATTTAATCCTCACGTTACCTTCAGCGATGCCAAAACAAGAGCGTGAGATCTTCCGCCAACGCATGCAGGAAGCGGTCGGACTGGTGTGGAAAGCGATGGAATGGCACCCGACCGACGACGGTTTTGACAGCGAACGCGATTTCCAGAAAAGCGTCGTTCCGGTGCCTGACGTGCAGATGGAGTGGGACGAAGCGACCTGCGGCCAACTGGTGTGGCTGTATAACGAAGCGCTGGTGAACTATGCCGGGCAAACCGGCAATTTCTTCCAGAGCCTCGCCCGCCCGGATCGCCAACTGGCCGCAGACGAATTGCCCGGCAAAACGCTGCGCGTGGCGTCGATTGACATCGGCGGCGGCACGACCGACATGGCTATCACGCAATATCATCTTGATGATGGCGTGGGTAGCAATGTGAAAATCACCCCGCGCCTGCTGTTCCGCGAAGGTTTTAAAGTCGCAGGCGATGATATTTTGCTGGATGTGATTCAGCGCTGCGTGCTCCCGGCGCTACAGGCGCAAATTCACCAGGCGGGCGTCGTGGATACCCCAGGTTTAATGACTACGCTGTTCGGCGAGTCCGGGCGAATGGACACTCGCGGCACGCTGCGCCAGCAAACTGCGCTACAACTGTTTATTCCACTCGGCCACGCGGTGCTCTCGTTCTGGGAAAATAGCGACCCGGACGACAAACACGCCGCTCTCGAAGCGACATTTGGCGAACTGCTCACACAACGCCCGACCGATAACGTGATCAATTACGTTCAGCAAGCGGTGCAACACGCGCTGCCTGCCGATGCCCCGGCGTTCGATCTGTTCAGCGTGCCGCTGCAAGTTGAGTTATCGGCGTTGCAGGACGCGCTGCTCGCCGGGCAATTCACGCTGACCGCCCCGCTGCAAGCCCTGTGCGAAGTGATCAGCCATTATTGCTGCGATGTGCTGCTGGTGACGGGCCGTCCGGCCTGTTTGCCTGGTGTTCAGGCGCTGCTGCGCTATCAACAGCCCGTTCCGGTGAATCGCATCGTCTGGCTGGATAACTATCAGACTCATGAATGGTATCCGTTCAGCCAACAAGGCCGTATTGGCAACCCGAAATCGACCGCCGCCGTCGGCGCGATGTTATGCAGCCTGGCGATGGATCTGCGCCTGCCTGGTTTTAACTTCAAAGCGTCGGATATTCAGGCCTATTCCACCGTGCGTTTCCTCGGCATGCTTGACGGCAACAACCGACTTGTGGATGAGAACGTCTGGTATCGCGACATCTGCCTGGATGACCCAAAATCGACACTCGATACGCGTCTGCATTTCCCGCTGCGCGGCAATGCGTGCCTCGGATTCCGGCAGCTTGATGACGCCCGCTGGCCCGCAACGCCGTTGTACACGCTGGCGATCAACTCCCCACAGTTGGCAAAAGCCATTGCCGGTGAAGGAGTGTTAAACGTGCGCCTGCAACAAACCCGCGAAGCCGATGCTTTCGTGCTGGCAGAAGCCTGGTTGCAGGACGGCAGCAAAGTGCCGCTTAATCAGCTGAGTTTTAAATTGAATACCCTGGCAGGAAGCTATAGCGGTGCCAGCCATTACTGGATTGACAGCGGGAGCGTGTACCAAAAATGAAGCCAATAACCTCAACGCTGCACCCTCTGGTGGATTGGATCCAGCAAACTCGCCAGTCCGTACCGCGGATTGAAAATGAAGCCGATGGTCTGTTGCAAAAGTTGGCTGTGCTTCAGAATCGCCAGCAACATATAGATTTGCAGGCGGAGCAACCACTAACCATTGGCCTTTATGGCCACTCGGTTTCTGGTAAACATCATTTGTTGACCATGCTTTTGGGCGATCATCATGACCGCATTGAAATCTCGCTTGGCGGCAAAGTGCTGGATTACCTGACGCACATTAATCCCGGCCATGCACCGAACGTTGCCGTACGCTTTACGCGCCGTGAATTGCCCATTGCCGAACACTATCCGTTGCTGATTACCCTTTGTAGCAACTCCACGCTGGCGCAGCGTTTGATTCGCCAGTATCACGCTGAACCGGGCGCACGATTTGCCCGCCACGAAGCGATCGCCGCGAGACTCAAAGAGCTTCAGGTTCGCCGCCAGACGCAATCGACAGCAGCGATAACGCAACTACAAGTCTCTGATATCGCACAGACTTACCAACAGGTGGTGCGCCGCCAGCATCATCTTGAAAATGCCCTGTGGCAGCAAATCGCCGATCTGCTGCCGTGGTTGAATTGTGCGGATCAAGCCGCGTTGCTGGCCCCGCTTTGGGGCGATAACAGTGCAATCACCGCGCAGTGGCAACACCTGGCCGAAACGCTGCATCATCTGGGGAATGCCCAACAGGTTTTAGCCCCGGCAAGCCTTTTGGTAGACACGTTCTTATTGCCGGTTGAAGGTTTCCTGATTCCTGGAACACCGGATGAGCCCGAAATGGGTGCGGACGTCATGGTCTGCCCGCTTTTCAACCATGAAATCGGCTCGCAAGTCAGCCTGGCGCAGCGCGATTTACAGCAACTGTGCGCTGAAATCACGCTCTCGCTCAACCATCAGCCGAAACTGGCTCAGGTCGATGTGGTGGATATTCCCACGATGCAGCTCGACGATTACACGCCCTGGTTGCAACCCGATAAACTGGTGGTGTGCAATGCCGCCGCCGAACGCGCGGATGTGAACACAGCAGGTAAAATGCTGGCACGTTGGGTGGATAAAACCCAGGCCAGCAACGCCACGACACCGGGCCTGATTTGGGCCATTACTCCTGAAGATGCACGCTTTAGCGGTGCTAATCTGGACCACGGCGTGCAAAGAATTATCGGCCTGCCGGGTAAACGCTGGGGTACGTTGCAGGCGCTGGATAGCCGTAATATGTACCGCTTGCTGGAATGGCTGGCGGATGCCGTGGTTCCGGCTCAGCGCACACTGCGCATTGAGATGTTACAGGCCGCGCTGAACCAGGAAATCAGCACCCTGTTCTCGCCCGTTATCGACGCTGACAATATCACCCCGGAGCGTGCGCGTTCCCAGGCCGAAGAGCTGGTGCGCGCCCTGCAAGCCAACGCGGCCCAGCACGGTGAATTGCTCGCCAGCCTGATGCCTGAACGCCAGGCGCTGCAACAGCGCTGGTTAAGCCATCAACAATCCCGCATCCAACAACCTGCTGATTTCAGGCTTGATATCGACCTGTTTGCAGACGATGACGGCCACGACGAGCCGAATCACGCCCCGGACAGTTTTGCCAGCGTGGTGCATTTGCTGTGGGTGAACCATCTACGCCAACTGGCCGCACGCCACGAAGTCGCCCAACTATCCGGGCTGGATAACACCCAACTCCAGGCGCTTTGCCAGTTGCTGATTGTCGCCAGTTATCGCCTGAAATTACCGGAACAACTGGAAAACGCGCTGCGCCACAGCGACGGCAGCATGGCGCAGGAAATCACCTGCGTGAGCGCCGTACTGGGTGATTTTGTCAGTTGGTTGGGTTACGCGCATATCGAACCGACACTGCGCCCGGCAAGCCGCATCAACAAAGGCTCGCCGGTATTTGCACCGCTTAAACAGGCAACCGCTAATGTGCGCCTGGTACGTCTGGGCGAACAACCGGCGCGCGGTAACACCATTTATGTGTACGACTGGCTGGTGGCGTTATACGCCCGCGCCGTGGAAAACATCGGTTATCGCCATCCGCTGGATGTGAGTGATGTGCAGAAAAAAGCGCTGAAAGATCTGTTGGCTTTGTAGGATTAGGGAGAAAACAAGGCTGATATTATCCCACTCAAAAAGCCTATTTTTACAACACAAAAGTCTCTCCGGTTGCCGGAGCAATCACATCCGGCAACCATAATCGTCCCCAGGTTTATCTCACCCGACCACAAAAATCTCTCGCTGACCTCCACAGACAAACGGCTATAACATCCCTCACCCACCAAAAGAACGCCCTTCACCCTGCCAACCCGTGGTTTGCAGGAATTGCTCCCAGGTTAATGCCTGTGCGTTAATCTCCCGGCTCCACAACAAATCACGATCTTCGCGGAAATAGCCAAAATCAAACGCGTATTTTGCCATGCCGACAATTTCCGCCGTTAAGCCAGGCATGCCGGAATAGGACGGGAAATGGTGCAGCAATTCGTCGCGCGTAATTGCCGGACGGTACTGCGCTTTTATACCGGTTACACGGGTGAAGGTTTCCACCATTTCTCCTGGGGAAAGAATTTCTCCAATAATGGGCAGTGCGCATCCTGCGTATTTATCCTGGTTATCAAAAATCTCCAGCACTGCCGGGCCTGTTGCGGTTAGCGGGTCGACAAACGGTGCACGGAAATCTTCAGGCAAATAGATCGGGAAAACTAACGTGTCACCTTCTTGATACGGTGGGTAATACTCCAACAAATTGGTATAAAAGAACGCCATATAAATAAATGAATGGGTGATGGGCAGTGTACGAATGTATTCCTCAACAAGGGCTTTATCAGTGAAATGCGGCACCCATATTTTGCCACCCGTAATGCTATCAACATTCTCAAGGCTTGAGAAAACCACGTGCCGCACGCCCGCTTCAACTGCCGCATCGGCCATTTCCTTACCTAATTGCGTTTCATTTGTTGGGGCGTATGGCGCGTCTGGCGGGATACCCGGCGTCATCATGAATACCCCATCAGCCCCTTCAAATGCCCGAATAAATTCCGCTTTGTGTCCGATTTCTAGCGGCACCTGAACCAGTTCCGCTCCCAAACTTGCCAGTTCTTGTGCCTCAGGTGAGTCCACCCGACGGGTTAACCCACGAACGCGGTAACGCTGGCTTTGCAGTAAAGAACGCACCACGCTGCGCCCCTGTTTGCTCAGCGCGCCGACAACGGTAATCAGTGGTTTGGTATTCGATGACATTTTCTTTCTCCTGATGATTCACTGTGTGGCTTGAATTATCAGGACAACTAAGCGATAAGAGAAATCGATTGTTTTTTACTTAGGAATCCACCTGATGGATACCACACGCATAGATTTGAATTTATTGCTGACCCTTGAAGCGCTGCTCGCCGAACAGAACGTGACAAAAGCCGCTGCAAGGTTGCACCTTAGCCAGCCGGCGGTCAGCGCCCAGCTCAATCGCCTGCGGGATTTGTTTGATGACCCGTTGCTGCTGCCCGCAAGGCGCGGTATGACGCCAACCGCTAAAGCGCTTGAGTTGATTGTCCCGGTGCGCGAGTCACTGGAAAAACTGCGCCATACGTTGCATTCGCACCGAGATTTTTATCCTCAGCACGCGAGCCTGACGGTAACCATAGCCTGTACTGACTACATTCAGGCCGCTCTGGTGATGCCACTGGTGCTGGCTCTGCGCCAGAAAGCGCCTGGCGTGCGCATCGCGGTTCGTCATCTGGATATGGCGCAGTTAGACCACCAGCTTGCCAGCGGTGAAGTGGATCTGGTCTTTGCTTCTCATGACTCTTTCCGCACACATTTACGCACCACGCATCTGTTTAATGAAAGCTACGTGTTGATTGGGCGGCGCGACCATCCCGCGCTTAAAGCGGATTTGCCACTGGAAGCGTTTGTGAAACTCGAGCATGTCATCGTCTCGCCTTCCGGCGGCAGCTTTACCACGCCGATTGACGACGCGCTGGCGGCATTTGGGCACAAACGTAACGTCGTGATGTCGGCCGCGTCATTTTTGTTTATTCCTGAAATTGTCCAGAAAAGCGACCTGGTTGCGTTGATTCCGCGACGCTTGTTACAGGTGCTCTCGGCACAGCTTGCTGTCATAGAATTACCCTGGCTCGCCGAGCAATTTGATATATGCCTGATCTGGCATGAACGCAGCCACAGCCACGCCGGGCACCGCTGGGTGAGAGAGTTGATTGTTGAGATGAATAGCGAAACCGAATCTTAAACAGTACCCGCGACATGCGGGTACTCTGCTTAACGCACGTTTTTCGGCAAACAGCCGTAATGCTGACGAAACCGGGCAGTAAATCGCGAACTGGAAAGATACCCGCAGCGCGAAGCAATTTCGCCAATCGGCAACGTTGTGGTTTGCAATTGTGCCAGCGCAAAGGACATGCGCACCTCTTCGACAATTTGCCGATAACTCCGGGACTCCTGTTGCAGTCGTCTGCGTAATGTGGATGCGCCTAGCGACAAATGCTGGGCAATCTCTTGCGCCGTCCAGAGTTTTGCTGGCGACATCATGATGATTTGCCGGACTTGTTCGGTTAGATTGTAACGGCGCTCGATCAGCAGTGGCCCGGCTAAACCGTCCTGATGAAGGGCCAATAACAGCCCCATCGCCTGATGCTCCTGAAGTTTTGCGGGCAAATCATCACGCACGGCGTGCAATAAATTCCCCCACATAAACTTCAGCCCCTGGCTCATTGGCGCGCATAAAGACACGTGCCTGGCAGGAGGATAGTCCTGAATATAGTGTGTTTTAAAGGCGGCCAGTAATTCCGGGGATAACAGTAATAATTCCGAGCGAAATGTACCTTGCGCAGGTTGGTTAATAATCTCCAGCTCCGTATTTGCCGGGATAATAATCAGCACGTCAGGCGTTGCCAACAGGCGATTTTCGTCCTGAATAATGACTTTGCTTCCCTGCGTAATATGGCAAATCGCCGGTGAAAAAAGCTTCACGCGATGCAACCGGTGCAGTTGGCTTGAATAAACCTCTGCCGTCGTCAGATTCTTATGCTGAAAATGTACATCCTGCACCGTCACACCCGCCTTTTATCTTGCGTAATTTGTTGTTAATACGGATTTAGCAATCACGTTGCTGTTAAGCATAAAACCGACCAGCGCCCCGCTCGCATTACTGTCAATCGGCAGTTTATCGCTGCTTAAAGCCCAGACGGTAAACTGGTAACGATGCGGTTTTGCCCCAGCCGGAGGACATGCGCCACCAAACCCCGAGAAACCAAAATCGTTACGCCCTTGCACCGCGCCTTCGGGCAGTTTCGCCTGTGTTTTCGCACCAGCCCCGGCTGCAATGGCGTGCACATCGGCAGGAATATTAACCACCGTCCAGTGCCACCAGCCGCTGCCAGTCGGGGCATCCGGGTCATAAACGGTAATCGCAAAGCTTTTGGTGCCAGCCGGTGGATTGCGCCATGACAACTGCGGAGAGATGTTTGCACCGCTACAGCCGAAGCCCTGGAAAACTTGTTTATTCGTTAATGGCGCATCTTGCGAAATATCGCTGCTGCTCAGCGTAAACGTCTGAGCCGCTGAAACACTAAAACTGATTGCGGCTACGATTCCTGCGGCCAGGGTGGCGACTCTTTTCATTGGTTTTCCTCATTATTGAATTGAGTCACCAATGTAAAAGCTGTCGCTTCCCCGTGTTGTGCACAGATGATTTTATTTTGTGCCGAAACGCTCACCCGATGTTTTTATAACTCAACGGTTATTGAATTCCCACAGTCGATTGAAATTCACGTCATTGAGATTTCTGTCCGGCGCGATATTGCCGTTAAACGGGCGAGCGGTGGTTGCGGCACTGCCCCATGGCGATAGAGAATCATAGCCGCCATCAATAGTTGAATTCATGATAACGGCCTGGCTATTCGACGTTTTGCCCGCTACATACCCGGTCGCTTTTGCCCCTTGATCCCACGCGCGCCCCAGTTTTGCAAAGTAACCGTTTTTAAAACCTGCATCGGTCGTAAAGCGGCTATTTTTCACCAGGAACCCGTAAGGGTTATCAGGTAGCGTGTTTGGTGCCAGCACGAAAGCTTCGTTCTTCTGGCGTGAGGAAACGGTGTGGAAATGGACGTTATCAAACACCGCATTCGCACGGCCAAACACGTAATCCACATCACCTTCGATGTAGCTGTCTTTCACCAGCACACGGCTGATTCTGTCTGTCACGTAGCGGTTTTTCGGGTCGCTGGTGTTCACAAAGAACGTGTCCTGGCGGCCAATTAAGCGCACATTTTCGATTTGAACTTTGTCGCCATCAGTACGTAAAGCCACTCCCTGATGCGGCCCGTCATCTACGGTATCGAGCAGAGAGTTAACCACGCTCAGGTTCATTAGCTGGAAGCCATGGTTTTGCGACCAAAGCACCGCCGCACAGGTTGTTGCCACTGCCGCAGCGGTTTTGGTGGCGCAGGTTTGGTACATTTCCCAGGCCGGATCGCCAGGTTGATATTGCGCGTTTGGATTGACCGTTTTCCGCCAGACTTCCGGTGAAATCATCGAGTCCAGCGCCAGCTGTATCGTCACTTGCTCGGGCTTTTCGCCCCCGCCCAATAACGTCACTGGCGGTGCATCCATCGGAATGTAAACCGTGCCTTCGTACACCCCCGGAAGAATTTTTATCACAATTCGCTGATGAGATTTTGCCGCTTTTATGGCGGTGTTCACGGCCTGTTGCACGGTCTGATACGGCGCATTTTTTCCGACAATCCAGGGGGTATCAACACTATTAAAATCCAATGACTCAGGCGTCCATGGGTCGTTTTGCGCCCTCGCAATCATTCCTCCTCGAGCAAAGTAATGCTGCTGGGTGAAATTTTGCGCTTCAGACTGGCTTAAAACCGGCCGGGTTTGGCTGCCCGGAGCCTGCTGGTGTGAGGCGGATGATGAAGTACATCCTTGCAATACCAGAGGGAAACACAGCACAGCTAAAGCAGAGTAACGAGTTAATGACATAAGTTAAGCCCCTGTCTTTTATTAATGTTTTATTTACAAAACCAAAAGCCAATTTAAATAAAACATCATTTTAAAAACTTGAGCGAGCTGGCATTTTCGCATTCGTCACAAGGAAGAAATCGGTAGGTGGCATTTATTTATCTTTTCTGCCAGGATTCTCACACCCATCAACCCACTGAATATATAAGGAGGCCCCCATGCAGTTTTGTGAAGTTGTATTTCTTTCACATCCTCTTGGTGATCGCCTGAGCTCAAGCGTTATCGATATCGCACTGCGATAATCCGGCTTGAGCGAAGCAAACCACTGAAAACCCTTCCCTCGGGCTTACCGGGTTATCGTCGAATCTGACGAGGCGTTCTATCGCCTGACTCTTGAGTAAGCAAAATGAGCACATTATTAACCGCACAATCTCTTAGCCTTGATACCGCTTTTGGCCCTCTGCTGGCTGACATCACCTTTACGCTGAAAAAAGGCGACCGCCTGGGCTTAATCGGCCATAACGGCTGCGGCAAAAGCACCCTTCTGAAACTGCTCGATGGCACTATTTCTCCCAATAGTGGCAGCGTGACGCGTGCGCATCACTGCCTGCTGGCACGTGTTGAGCAGCATTTGCCTGAAGATTTGCAAACGCTGACGCTTCTGGATGCGGTGATGGCGCGTCTGAATGAAGCGCAACAACACACCGACGGCTGGCGAGCGCAAGCGCTGCTGGCAAGTATGGGATTTGACGAATCGGCGTGGCAACTGACTGCCGGAACCTTGAGCGGCGGGCAGCACACGCGTCTGTTATTGGCGCGGGCGCTGATCACCGACCCGGATCTTCTGCTGCTCGATGAACCGAGTAACCACCTCGATTTGCCGACGTTGCTGTGGCTGGAGCAATTCTTACGTGACTGGAATGGCAGTTTTGTACTGGTTTCCCATGACCGACATCTGCTGGATAACGTCACCAATGGCACGTGGATTTTGCGCGACCAGCGGCTGAGTTTCTTCCAGCTTCCCTGCACTGAAGCACGTGCGGCGTTAGTTGATCGGGACAAAACCGACGCCCATCGTCATCAGGCGGAACAGAAAGAAATCGACCGGATTGCGGCCAGTGCGAAGCGGCTCGCCATTTGGGGGCGGGTTTACGATAACGAAGACCTCGCCCGCAAAGCCAAGCAAATGGAAAAGCGCGTGGACAAATTAAAGGACAACCAGACGGAACTTGCAGCCCTGAATCAATGGCAGTTAATCCTCAAAGGCGAAGCGTTACCGGCGGACCGATTGCTGGAAATGGAAAACCTGGCGGTTAGCCCAGCGCCCGATTGTCCACCGCTGTTTAACCTCCCGATGCAGCGCCTGAAAAGTGGCGATCGGGTCGCCATTATTGGCCGTAACGGTTGTGGCAAATCGTCGCTATTGCGCCTGCTGTGGCAGCATTACCAGCAACCGCAAAATGACGACGCTATTCGCCTGCATCCGCGGGTGAATATGGGTTATTACGACCAGACGCTGCATCAGTTAAGGGATGGTGACACGCTGCTTGAAGCGCTGGAGCCTTTCGCGGCGTTAACCGAGCGCGACCGCAAAATGGCGTTAATCAGCGCTGGATTTGCCTGGTTGCGCCACGGGCAGACCGTCAGCACGTTAAGCGGCGGCGAGCGTTCTCGCCTGCTGTTTGTCGGGCTGACGCTGGCGCGTTATTCGCTCCTGCTGCTGGATGAGCCGACTAACCACCTGGATATGGAAGGCAAAGAGGCGCTGGCGGAAACGCTGCAAAGTTACGACGGCGGCGTGTTACTGGTGACGCACGACCGGACGTTAATCGCCAAAAGCTGTAATCGCTTCTGGCTGATTGATAACGGCGAGCTAAGCGAATGGCACTCTCTGGACGGGCTTTACGCGCAGTTAACGGGTGAAAATGCAGCTGAGATATCGTCACCAAGACAAGTCGTCGAAACGGTTATCCATACGGAAACGGAAGCCTGGCTTGAAAGACTGGTGGAACTGGAGGAAAAACTTGCGCAGGATTTAGCGCGTAAGCAAAGCCACCAGAAACCGGCATTGCAGCAGGCGTGGCGCGAAGAGATAGCCGCGCTGAATCTGCGGTTAGAACTGGAGTAAGACAAGGCCCGTTATGCTAAAAAAGTGACAGCGTAACGGGCCATCTGAAAATGGCCCCGTGCTTTAGCTTTCACGCATCCCAAAACGGTGGCGCTGGCATATCGGACATTCTGAAGTTTGCCCGGACCAGGCAGTAAACGGGCGATGGCAGGTGTGACAGCTGTTTTCAACCAGCGGCAAAACGGTGGATGTGCTTTCAGCGTTTTCAACCACTTTTAGTGCCTTAGGGAAGCAAATATCTTCGCAGCATCCGCACCCCGTGCAGAGCGTGGGGTTCAAAGTCATCGACTCGCTATCGATCTGAATAGCCGCTTCAGGGCAAATTCTGGCGCATGCGCCGCAGAGATAACACAACGATTTATCCACCAAAACCTGATACTCGCTGACCTCAGAGAAGAAAGCCCGGCGTGCCCTCCGACCAGGCGTAACACTGCCGGTATTATCAGCACTATTTTTTAGCTGCAACCAGTGGCGACGTCTTTGATCAACGGTGGCTTCCTGCGGAGGCAGGATGACCCAAAGCGGTTGCTTAAGTTTTTTGAGCCTAAGATTGAGCGTCGCCAGCGCAATAACCCAATTAGGGTGCTGCGCAGTATCAAATTCGACAGCCCGGATCTCATATTGCGCGTGCCACATAAGCAGCTCGTCAACGGCTGGCGGCGTCAGGCTAAGCGGCATCACCAGGCGTTCTTCCCGGAAATAACGTCGTGGAGGTTCAGGCGTTTCAATTGCACCTGTTGGGCAGGCAAACAGACATGCTCCACAAGCGATGCAGGCATCCATATCAATATGCACACTGTCATTTTGCGCAATGGCAGCGTTCGATGGACATACCGCCAGACAAGCCTGGCAATCACTTTGCGCAACGATATGATGAACACAAGAGCGCCCAACTCTGATGAGAGTTGGACGTGTGTTTTGTGAATTGAAATGCATCAATTAATTGATGCTAAAGAAACTGAATCGCAGCAATATTTCTGCGACCAAGACTAAGCCCCCACCCAGCGCCAGCAAGGATTTACGAATGTTCCCCGAGCGTAAACTTAACGCCAACAGGCAACCCCCCACCACCAAAGTCACCCACGCGGTGAGGCGTAAAACGCCCTGATCTTTGAAGGCGTCTAATGGCTGATGCGGGAAGGTTACGACGTCGCTCAGGCTGACAGTGGCGAGGTAAGTCATGTACAGCGGTTGAACCAGCAAACGCAGCAACGTGACGCCAAAAAGAACCAGCACAGCCGTCACCATGAACTTTCTCACCGCTTGCGCGGGTAATCGGGTCTGAATCGCAAATACCCATAAACAGGCAACCGCCCCCAGGCTGAACGTGGTACCAAAGAACATCACAAAGGTATTGAAATGCATCCATGTCACGACAGACGCGTGGACATAAATTGCGCTCATACAGACGATGTCGATAACCCCCAATAACGAGGCGACCAGCAGCAACAGGGTAAAAACTTGCTTTTTCAGTAACACAATTAAGGTCGCCAGCCCTAAAACCGCAAGATATAAACTGGCGAACACAATTTCACGGCTCAACCATGAACTGCCAAAATGTGTGAGAGTATGAAACGCATTAAGCGGATAGCCCAAATGCGCGGTGGATGCCATCAGTCCCAATGCCCCGGCAATGAAAGCAACCAACATGGCGGGTAATCCAACGGAGTGTTTTGCTTTCACGTTGAGTGTGCTACTGGCTGAAAGCAATGCGAGGGTGGTGAAAACGGTTAACCCAACAGAACCCTGCACTAACAGCGTGAAGATAACGAGTGGCCATTCATGCATGATTATTTACTCCCCTTTTCTGCACCCTGGTGCGGTTTGATGACCAGATTCGGATGCGTAATGGAGGAGTCCGGCAGCCCCTGTACATCACTCACTTCTCCATAAAGCGCGCGCAATTCTTTTATCGGGCCAAATTTAATCGCCCCTAACGGGCAGGTCGCCACGCAAATGGGTTGCTGACCTGCGGCTAACAGATCGACACAGAAATCGCATTTTGACATCTGACCAGTGGCCTGATTGAGTTGTGGCGCGCCGTAAGGACACGACCAGGCACAATATCCGCAGCCAACGCATTTATCGGTATTGACGCGCACAATGCCGTCGCCTGGGCGTTTGTGCATGGCGGTCGTCGGGCAATTCACCGCACAAACTGGGTCCTGACAGTGGTTACAGGATATCGACAAGGTGTAGGCGTAGACGTTGTTGTGAACGCCACCCTGGCCGGTGGCAATGAATCCGCCACCTTTAACTTCGTAAACCCGGCGGAACCGACGCCCCACTTCAAGGTTATTTTTGTCTTTGCAGGCAACCTGACAGGCTTTACAGCCCGAGCAGCGCGAAGAATCAATAAAGAAACCCAACTGTTGCTCGCTAACAGGGGCGTAATCAATAAATTTACTCATGCTTTTGCAACCTCCACGAGCATAGTTTGGTGGGAGTTTCCTTTTGCCAGCGCGGTGATACGCGCGGAGCTGAGCACATTGGCGCAACCGCCGTGGTCAACTCCGTTTGCATCAGGTTGCCACCAGGCTCCTGCCTGCATCGCGACAACGCCCGGCATAATGCGTGGTGTGACTTCTGCCGGAACCTGCGTCACGCCGCGGTCGTTATGAATACGCACGCTGTCGCCCTGCGCTATTCCACGTTTTTGGGCATCAAGCGGGTTAATCCATAATTTTTGGGTCTGCACTTCCTGTAACCACGGGTTTGCATACTGTGTAGAGTTAGCGCGGTTTTTACCCTTCCACGTGATCAGTTGCAGCGGGTATTTTGCGGCAAGCTTATCTTCCGGGCCTTCATGGGCCGGAACATAATGTGATAGAGCCGGAATTTCCGGGTGATTCATTTGATATAACCGCAGGGAGAATATTTCAATTTTCCCGGACGGCGTTGGGAACGGATTATTTTGCGGGTCACTGATATTGTCAGCAAAAGCGATGTGCGGTTTGCCTTTGAATAAATGGCGGCGGCTAACCTGCAATTCGTCAAATGTCGGTAATTGTTCGTCCGGCATTGCCTTACGCGTATTTTCCCAAATTTGCGTAATCCACTGTTTCTCATCACGACCCAGGCTAAACTCTTTTTCAATTTCCAGTTTCGCGGCGACTTCGCGCAACCAGTCATAATCAGACCGGCGTTCAAATTCAGGCTCGATGAGTTTTTCGGAAAGAATAAGATAATTAGCGGTACCCCAGGTTTCGCCAATATTCCAGCGTTCCATAAAGCTGGTTTCAGGCAACAGCAGGTCGGCGTATTTCGCGCTTGGTGTGAGATATAAATCGCTGGCGACGATGAACTCAATTTTTGACTCATCTTCCAGAACTTTTATGGCTTGATGAATATCCGGGTTTTGGTTAGCTAAATAATTTCCGGCAAGCGAAAATAGCATACGAATATTGCTGTTGAGTTTCTGCGCATCTTTCAGACCATCTTCTGGCGTCACTTTGCTGGCGTCATCTGCCGCCTGCACCCAGTTCATCACCGAAATTTTTTCTTTGACTGGATTGTCTGGCATTTCAGGACCGGTGGTAAATTTCCGATTCCCAATACCGCCGTAGCCTCCGGCCCAGCCCCCTTTCTTACCCACATTCCCAGTGATAGTGGCGAGGAGCGTTGACCCTCTTGCGGTACGCTCGCCGCAGTTATGCCTTTGCGGTCCCCAACCTTGTATCAGCGCGGCGGGTTTGGTGGTGGCGTAATCACGGGCTAACTGGCGAATGGTCTGAGCCGGGACATGCGTAATCACTTCTGCCCATTCCGGGGTTTTCTTGACACCATCTTTCATGCCCATCAGATAGGCCACCAGTGATTCATTGGCTGGCACGCCTTCAGGCATCGAACTTTCGTCAAAACCGAGGGTGTATTTTTCAATAAAATCTTTGTCGTGCAGATTTTCGCTGATGATGACGTACATCATCGCGTCCATTAGCGCGTTATCGGTGGACGGACGCAGTGGGATCCATTGTTCGGCAAGCGACGATGCGGTATCGGAATAACGAGGGTCAACCACGATAAAGCGCGTACCGTTCTGCTTCATCTGCTGGAAGTAATGGTTGGTATGACCAAAAATGGTTTCCGTAGGGTTATGCCCCCACAGGATAACCAGCGGGGTTTCGCTCAACGTATCCAGTGTGTTTCCGCTGGCTGCGCTCCCGTACGTATAAGGGGTCGCAGCTGCCGTATTCCCCATACTCACCGAGTGATAAGACTGGAGATAACCACCGGTAAGATTAAGCAAACGACGCACCATGCTGTCACCGGAAAATGCCCCGCCGCTAACCGCTGTGCCAACATGCACATAGCGTGAGGCTGGCCCATATTGTTGCGTGATGCGTTTGAGATTATCTGCAATCAGGGTGGTCGCTTCATCCCAGCTGATGCGCACGAACTTGCCTTCGCCTCGTTTGCCGACGCGTTTCATCGGGTATTTCAAACGGTCCGGGTGGTAGACGAATTTACGATAGCCTCGCCCACGCACACAGGCACGCATAATCGGCATATCCGGGTCTAAATCGCCATCGGGCTGGGTGGTGATGCGGGTAACGACACCTTGTGCAACGTGTGCGCGGATGTCACATTTCCCGCCACAATCAAAAGTGCTACAGGTAGGGATAATTCGTTCAGGAGAAACGCCAGAATTAACTTCAGCTGGCGTTGTTTTTGCGGCATTCGCAAATTTAACGCCCACAAAAGGAACTGCGGCTAATGCACCGCTGGCCTTAACAAAATGGCGACGCGTGATCCCTGAAGAAACATCGCCCTTATTTTTATTCGTCATCGCATTTACTCGAAAAGAAAATGCATTATCCGATTTGCAATTAATGATTTATTTGCGTGACATCAATCTGGATGGGATCTTTGTAATTTTCAGAATTCATCCCGTTTACGATTAAATTAATTTAAGAAGTAAAACTGCACCACCTAATAAAATGCATCAAAAATAGATTTTTAAAAATTGAAAAAGATATTTTTGGATGAATAAACGAGAATCGTTTACCCACCCAATAATACTTAGAACGTCGCCCAATTATCGTCTTCGTCTATGATGGCGCGAGATGTCTGAGAGGGTTTCTTCGGTTTTACAACGGGCACTGACACGCTCTGAGGCTGGTTATTCAGGCGGAAAATCCCCACCGCTGCGGTCAAGCGTGCGGCCTGTTCTTCCAGGGAGTTTGCCGCCGCAGAGGCTTCTTCCACCAACGAAGCATTTTGCTGCGTCACGTTATCCATCTCGTTTATCGCGATACCAACTTGCTCTATGCCACGGCTTTGTTCATCAGACGCGGCGGCGATTTCTTGCATAATATCGGTCACACGACGCACAGCCCCAACAATGCCGGTCATGGTTTCACCCGCATTAGCCACCTGTTTTGAACCGTTTTCAACTAACGATACCGACTCGCTGATCAGCCCTTCAATTTCTTTAGCCGCCTGGGCACTGCGTTGTGCGAGGGTGCGTACTTCCGTTGCCACGACCGCAAACCCACGCCCTTGCTCACCGGCTCGCGCCGCTTCTACCGCCGCATTCAGGGCCAGAATATTGGTCTGGAAGGCGATGCTATTGATGACCGCCGTTATCTCAGAAATCTTTCTCGAACTGGCAGAAATATTATTCATGGTCCTGACCACGCCGGAGACAATACGCCCGCCGTCGCTGGCTTTATGCGAGGCTTCTTCCGCCAGTTTTGTCGCATGATGGGCGTTATCGGCATTTTGCTTCACGGTAGCGGTTAACTGCTCCATGCTGGCGGCGGTTTCTTCAAGGGCCGCCACTTGTTGTTCGGTCCGCGCCGACAAATCCGTATTCCCCGCCGAGATTTCACTGGTGCCCTGATAAATCGCTTCGGCCCCGTTGCGCACCGCTCCCACGGTGTTCACCAGCGAAACCTGCATCTCCTGCAAATTCTGGTTCAGCTTGCCAATTTCGCTGTTACCAAAAGATTGCGGAGCCAGGGTTAAATCGCCCTGCGCAATATGTTCGATGCGTGTCGCCGCTTGTTGCAGCGGTTGCACCACCACGCGACGCAGTACGACAAAAGTGAAAATAGTTAAGAACACCGCCAGAGCGAAAGCACCTGCCATCAACATGACGCTCAGATGTGAACGTGTCTGAGCCTGGTCTTTCAGCGCTTCGGCGCGGTCCGTTCGAATCTGCGCCGCTTGCACTAATACCTTGCTGTAATCAGCATCCAGCTTGCGGGCTTCTTCGTTTTCATGGTTGATGATGGCCTCGAACATACCGTTTTTGGCATATTTCATCATCGGCGCCATGCCTTTATTCAGGTAATCGTCGAATCGGGTGCGCAGCTGGCTATCCAGCGCGTCCCCTTCTTCGACTTTATCCGCACGCGCCATATAAATATCGAAACTGGACTGCGCCTGCTTAATCAGGCGATCGGCCTCGGCGATATTAAATTTCATATCCTCCATGTCAGCCACGCGCCCTGCGGCACCCGCATGAATGATATTTAAACGTGCACTGCGCAGATTCGCGGAGCTGTCCGAAAGACCAATGCGCACCTGGATTTCATTGGTGACGTCTTGCAGCGCTTTATCGCTCTGAATCAGGAAATAGCTCGCCATGCCCACGCATAAGGCGAAGAGGATTAAGATCCCCGCGAGTATTGAAGTAAATAACGGCACAAGGCGAATGTGATGCCAGAAACGAACGGAGGTTGTTGTGTTTGCCATATCCTTGGTTTCTCTTCTTATGTAGGGAGTTTGCTGTAAAAAGGTCATCGGCCTTGAGAAACAAAAGGTTGAGCAAAAAGTTGTCGTTTTGTGGCGGGGTTAACAAATCGATAGCAAAGAGTTAAGGCGATCACACTTAGCCATGGTTTTTGTAAGGCTTACATCGAAGTTAAACAGGAGTAAACTATATGTAACAGTAAATGGCGTAGCCGCGTGCGGTCGCCCACAGGACAATGAATAAGCGTTATGAAATTTAAATCTGCCATTAAACCCTATCATGCCGCGGCGGGCGGCTGGGGTTCACTCGAAGCCACCACTCGTTTTGTTATCGACAGCAAACACGCCCTGAAAAACCTGCGCAATCTGATGCGCATGAATAAAGCCAAAGGCTTTGACTGCCCTGGCTGCGCGTGGGGTGACGATAACAAAAGTACTTTTAGCTTCTGCGAAAATGGCGCAAAAGCGGTAACGTGGGAAGCGACTCGCCGCTTCATCGACCATGAATTCTTCGCGCAACACAGCGTCAGCAAACTCTATCAACAAAGCGATTATTTCCTTGAATATCAAGGGCGAATCACTGAACCGCTGCGCTATAACCCGCAAACAGACCATTACGAAGCCATCAGTTGGGATGAGGCATTCGCAGTTATAGCCCAGCATATAAAGGCAATGGATCACCCCAACCAAATGGAGCTGTACACATCCGGGCGTGCCAGCAACGAAGCCTCGTATCTGTATCAGGTATTCGGGCGCATGACAGGCACCAATAACTTCCCGGATTGTTCGAATATGTGCCACGAAGCCAGCGGTGGCGGTCTGAAGCGCAGCATAGGCGTCGGCAAAGGCACCATTCATCTGAACGATTTTGATAAAGCTAACGCCATTTTCGTGTTTGGCCAAAACCCTGGCACCAACCACCCGCGTATGCTGCACAGCTTGCGTCACGCCGCTGAAAACGGCGCGCAAATCGTCACCTTTAATACCCTGCGCGAACGAGGGCTTGAGCGTTTTGCCGATCCGCAAAAACCGCTGGAAATCGTTACGCCTCTTGCTGGCACCATCAGCACTTATTATTACCAGCCGAATTTAGGCGGTGATATGGCCGCCATTCGCGGCATGGCGAAAGCCCTGTTGGAAACGCATCGTCTGCGACTGGAGAACGGTGAAAACGGTATTTTTGACCAGCAATTTATTGATGAAAACACGCACGGCGTTGAGGCCTGGTTTGCCGAAATCGACAACACGACCTGGACGCACATTACTCATCAGTCGGGTTTAAGCGAGCAGCAATTGCGCGATGCCGCCAGCATCTGGCAGCAGGCCGAGCGCGTGATCTGCACCTGGGCGATGGGGATTACGCAACACAAACATTCGCTGAATACGGTGCGCGAAATCGTCAACCTACAACTGCTGGGCGGCCATCTGGGTAAACCTGGCGCGGGTCTTTGCCCGGTGCGCGGCCACAGTAATGTGCAGGGAAATCGCACCATGGGGATTGATGAAAAACCCTCAGCAGCATTACTTGATAGCCTCGCGGCCCATTTCGATTTTGAACCGCCACGCAAGCAAGGCCATAACACCGTTGAAGCCATTGCTGCGATGCTGCGCGATGAGGTGAAAGTTCTTATTGCTCTGGGTGGCAATTTAGCCGCTGCCGCGCCGGACAGTCCGCGCACTGAAGAAGCGCTCCAGCGATGCGGCCTGACGGTTCATATCAGCACCAAACTGAACCGCAGCCACCTTGTCCCCGGCAAAGCCGCGCTGATTTTACCGACACTTGGGCGCACCGAGGAAGATATGCAAGCCAGCGGGCGGCAGTTCATCACCGTTGAGGACTCGTTCAGCATGGTGCATGCGTCCGAAGGTATCGGCAAACCGATTGCCAGCACACAACGCTCAGAAACCGCGATTGTCTGCGGGATAGCGAATGCGGTGCTGGGGCAAGAAAAGCTGAACTGGCTGGCGCTGGCTGATGATTACAACCTGATTCGCGACCATATCGCCGCCACCCTCCCAGGATTTAAAGATTTCAACCAGCAGTGCGAAAAACCAGGCGGTTTCTATTTGGGCAATGCCGCCGCGCAATTGCGCTTTAACACCCCGACCGGTAAAGCGGAATTCAGCGCCGCCCCGCTGCCAGCGTCACTGTTTGGTGATTTAAACGCGCCGTTTACGCTGCAAACTTTGCGTTCGCATGACCAGTACAACACCACGATTTACGGGCTGGATGACCGCTACCGTGGGGTTTATGGGCAACGCGAAGTGTTGTTTATTAACCCGGAAGATCTGGCGGAGCTTGAGTTGCGCGATGGCGACTTAGTGGATATTGAAACCGTCTGGAATGATGGTATCACCCGTAAAGTTAGCGGCTTTAAAATCGTCCCTTACAACATTCCGCGTGGCAACCTGGCCGCCTATTACCCGGAAACGAACCCATTGGTTCCTTTAACCAGTGTTGGTGATGATACAGGCACGCCGACTTCAAAATCCGTACCGGTAAAAATCAGCCGCACCGTTTCTGTTGAAAGCCAGCGTATCGCGTAAATCCCCCGTTCCTTCCCGGTCTTGTCGGATAACGCCCTGTTATCCGACCTCTAAACCCACACCATTACCTATTCGCAATAAATGCGAGATTTCTCATTAACAACTTTGCAATATTATAACGGGAGATTATGATACCCGCACAATTAACCATTTGGTTCGTTACGCGGTTTTATCATAAAGAAGCAAAAGGAAAATGCTTCGACAGGAGAACGTTATGGCAATTTACACCCCCCCACGCGGCCTGGCATTAGGGCTGTTATGGGTTCTCAGCGGGCTAATGGCGCTTATTGGCCTCGCGATTGGGATTGGCGGCGCTTACCTGGTCGCGCTCGGCGGCAGCGGGTATTTCCTGGTGATGGGCATCGTTATGCTTATTTCCGCCGTACTGATTTTGAAAAAGAAAACCTCCGGGCTGGTGCTGTACGGCGCGGCATTTATCGGCTCAATTATTTGGGCCATCAATGATGCGGGCTGGGATTTCTGGCCGCTATTCTCACGCTTGTTTACGTTTGCTGTGCTGGCCTTTCTGGCCGCGATTGCCTGGCCGATTTTGCGTGCAGCCAATAGTCATGCTCCGGTAAAAAAAGCGCCGGCTTATAGCCTCGCCGCGCTGCTCGCGATTTGCATGCTGGTGAGCGCAGGCTGGATGTTTGTGCCACAGGTACAGGTTGCGGCCAACGAAGAGGTGCCCGTGAAACCGGTAGCGCCAGGTGATGCGCAAAAAGACTGGAAGCACTGGGGTAACACCACTCACGGCGACCGTTTCGCCGCCCTTGATCAAATCAATAAAGGCAACGTGTCAGATTTAAAAGTGGCCTGGACTGCGCATACCGGGGATATCCCCCAGAGCAACGGTTCCGGCGCTGAGGATCAGAACACGCCATTGCAGGTTGGCGACACGCTGTTTGTCTGCACGCCGTACAGCAAAGTGCTGGCGCTGGATGTCGATTCTGGCAAAGAAAAATGGCGTTTTGACAGCCACGCCACGGCACCAAACTGGCAGCGTTGCCGGGGTTTAGGTTATTTCGAAGAAACCACGCAGAAAGCCGCGGCGACACTTGCTGAACCCGCGCAGCCTGTGGCGTGCCCTCGCCGCCTGTTCCTGCCAACTACCGATGCGCGCCTGCTGGCGATTAACGCAGATAACGGCAAGCTGTGCGAAGACTTTGGCGAACACGGTACGGTCGATCTCAAAGCGGGTATGGGCGAAGTGAAACCGGGTTACTACCAGCAAACGTCCACGCCGCTTGTCGCCGGGAATGTGGTGGTGGTCGGTGGGCGCGTGGCGGATAACTTCTCCACTGGCGAGCCTCCGGGCGTGGTTCGTGCTTATGACGTGCATACCGGAAAGCTGGCATGGGCCTGGGATCCGGGCAATCCGGCTATCACCGGTCTGCCACCTGAAGGGCAAACTTACACGCGCGGCACGCCAAACGTGTGGTCTGCGATGTCATATGACGCGAAGCTGGGCCTGATTTATTTGCCGACCGGTAACGCGACGCCTGATTTCTTCGGCGGCACGCGTACTGCGCAAGACGACAAATACAGCTCATCAATTGTCGCGGTAGATGCGGCAAGCGGCCAGGTGCGCTGGCATTTCCAGACCACTCACCACGATTTGTGGGACTTCGATTTACCGTCGCAGCCGCTGCTTTATGACCTGCCAGATGGTAAAGGCAGCACCACGCCGGTGATCGTGCAGACATCCAAACAAGGCATGATTTTCATGCTCAACCGCGAAACGGGTGAACCGGTCGCAAAAGTGGAAGAACGCCCGGTTCCGCAAGGCAACATTGAAGGCGAGCGCTATTCAAAAACCCAGCCGTACTCCGTCGGGATGCCAATGATTGGCAATGAAACACTCAAAGAGTCGGATATGTGGGGTGCGACGCCGATCGATTTACTGATTTGCCGTATCGAGTTCAAAGGCATGCGTCACGAAGGTGTTTACACGCCACCGGGCCTGGATCGCTCGCTGCAATATCCAGGATCGCTCGGTGGCATGAACTGGGGCAGCGTTTCCGTTGACCCGAACAACAGCCTGATGTTTGTTAACGATATGCGTCTGGGTCTGGCGAACTACATGGTGCCACGCGCCAATGTGGCGAAAAACGCCAGTGGCATTGAGATGGGTATTGTTCCGATGGACGGCACGCCGTTTGGGGCCATGCGCGAGCGTTTCCTCTCGCCGCTGGGGATTCCATGCCAGAAACCGCCGTTTGGGACGATGTCAGCCATCGACCTGAAATCCGGGAAAGTGGTGTGGCAGGTTCCAGTGGGCACCGTGCAGGACACGGGGCCGCTGGGCATTCGTATGCATCTGCCGATCCCAATCGGCATGCCAACGCTGGGCGCATCGCTTTCAACCCAGTCTGGCCTGCTGTTCTTTGCGGGTACGCAAGATTTCTATCTGCGCGCGTTTGATACCGCAAACGGCAAGGAAATCTGGAAGTCTCGCCTGCCAGTGGGCAGTCAGTCCGGCCCAATGACCTATGTGTCACCAAAGACCGGCAAGCAATACATTGTGATTAACGCAGGCGGAGCGCGTCAGTCTCCAGACCGTGGCGATTACATTATTGCTTACGCGTTGCCAGACGCGAAATAAGCAAAAAAAACGGGTGCTTTAGGCACCCGTTTCTACATTAGGTCATTACTTCACATCCACCTGGTAGAAAATGTGTTTACCAAACGGATCAACTTCATAGCGTGTCACTTCTTTGCGAACCGGCTCGAAAATCGTCGAGTGCGCAATCATCACCGCAGGCATTTGATCATGCATCATCTGCTGCGCTTCTTTATACAATTCGACGCGTTTTTCGTGGTCGCCTGAAGCACGCGCTTCAAGAATCAGCTTATCAAACGGCTGATAACACCATTTCGCCGAGTTAGAGCCTCCATCAGCTGCACGGCAGGTAAACAGCGGGCCGAAGAAGTTATCCGGGTCGCCGGTTGCCGTGGTCCAGCCCATCAGCGCCGCCTGATGCTCACCGTCTTTCACGCGTTTTAAATACTCGCCCCACTCGTAAGTCACCACTTTTGCCGTCACGCCAATTTTCGCCCAGTCGGCCTGAATCATCTCGGCCATGCGTTTAGCATTCGGGTTATACGGACGCTGCACCGGCATCGCCCACAGGTCGATTGTCAGTCCATCAGCGAAGCCCGCTTCTTTAAGCAGCGCTTTGGCTTTTTCCGGGTCGTATTCGTAATCTTTGAGCGTGTCGTCAGCACTCCACACGCCTGGCGGGAGCAGGTTTTTCGCCGCGGTTCCGGTACCACGGAATACCGCGTCAATAATCGCAGGTTTGTTGATAGCCATGGCCAACGCCTGGCGAACTTTCACATTATCCGTTGGTGCTTTTTGCGTGTTAAAGGAGAGGAAACCGGTATTCAGCCCCGCTTTCTGCATCAGGTTAATATCGGCATTTTCCTTCAGGCGCGGGAGATCTGCCGGATTAGGGAATGGCATCACCTGACATTCATTCTTTTCAAGTTTTGCGACGCGTACCGAAGCATCCGGCGTTATCGAGAACACCAGTTTGTCGATTTTTGCTTTGCCCTGCCAGTATTCCGGGAATGCGGTAAACAGAATGCGCGAGTCTTTTTGGTATTGCGCCAGGCGGAACGGCCCGGTGCCAATCGGGTCCATATCCACGCGTTCCGGCGTACCGGCTTTTAACATGTTATCGGCATATTCAGCCGAAAGAATAGACGCGAAATACCAGCCGAGATCGGCAATAAATGGCGCTTCGGGATGAGTCAGGGTGAAGCGCACCGTATTATCATCGACCTTATCAATAGCGGTGATTAATTTACCGAATTCTAAACTTTCGAAATTGGAATAGTTTCCGTTGGAAACATTATGGTAGGGATGCTTTGGATCTTTCTGACGCATAAACGAGAAAATGACATCGTCAGCGTTGAAATCGCGCGTCGGTTTAAAATATTTGTTGCTCTGGAATTTCACCCCTTTGCGTAAGTGGAAGGTATAAACCTTACCGTCTTCGCTGACATCCCAGCTTTCTGCGAGGCTTGGCTGTAACTCAGTGGTGCCAACTTTAAAATCCACCAGGCGGTTATAAACTGGCACTGCGCTGGCATCAACACTGGTGCCCGAGGTATATAACTGCGGGTTAAAGTTTTCTGGCGATCCTTCAGAACAATAAACCAGAGTTTTTGCCGCAACAGTGGAACTGACTGTGACCGCCGCTATTATCAATGCCAACTTTGTGGCTTTTCTTGTGATGTTCATGTTTGCCCTATTATTTATAATTTTCCTGACCCAGAAAGAATAACGCTTGTACAAGACAACGTAATACATAACATTAAATATCGATTGCAAACAAACGAATATAATCAATAAAGGAATAACAATGTCATCGCCGCTCGCAGACCAATTAACACAACGCTTCTTCCGCTATCTGGCGATAACCAGCCAAAGTCAGGCTGGCGCTGCCACCTTGCCGAGCACGCCCGGCCAACATGAAATGGCAAAATTACTGGCGCAAGAGTTGCGCGAATTCGGTCTGGATGATGTGGTTATCGACGAGCACGCCACCGTGACCGCCGTCAAAAAAGGCAATGTTCCCGGTGCGCCGCGCGTGGGGTTTATCACACATATTGATACGGTTGATGTCGGGCTTTCACCGGATATTCACCCGCAGGTCCTGCGTTTTACCGGCGATGATTTGTGTCTTAACCCAGAGAAAGATATCTGGCTGCGTATCGCTGAACACCCGGAAATCCTGGCTTATCCGAACGAAGAGATCATTTTCAGCGATGGCACCAGCGTGCTGGGTGCGGATAATAAATCTGCCGTCACTGTGGTGATGACGCTGCTGGAAAACCTGACGGATGATATGAAGCACGGCGATATTGTGGTCGCATTTGTCCCGGATGAAGAGATAGGTTTATGCGGTGCAAAAGCGCTGGATCTGGCCCGTTTTGCCGTTGATTTTGCCTGGACCATCGACTGCTGTGAATTAGGTGAAGTGGTGTACGAAAACTTCAACGCCGCTCATGCTGAAATTCGTTTTACCGGCGTCACCGCGCACCCGATGTCCGCCAAAGGTGTATTAGTGAACCCGCTGCTAATGGCGCATGATTTCATCAGCCATTTCGACCGTCAGCAAACACCAGAGAATACCGAGGGCCGCGAAGGCTATATTTGGTTTAACGGCATGAACACCACACAAAACGACGCAATATTGAAAGCCAATATCCGTGATTTTGACGCGCAGAATTTTGAAGCCCGTAAACAGCAATTACGCGCTGTCGCAGAAAAAATTGCCGCGCAACACCCTACAGCAAAAGTTGAAATTGCTATCAGCGACACATACAGCAATATCAGTAATGCCATTAAAGACGACCGTCGCGCTATTGATCTTATTTTCGAGGCCATGAAGGAGTTAGATATCGAGCCTAAGGTCATTCCTATGCGCGGTGGCACCGATGGTGCGGCACTTTCAGCAAAAGGGTTATTAACGCCGAACTTCTTTACCGGTGCGCATAATTTTCATTCTAAGTTTGAATTTTTGCCGTTGAGAGCGTTTGAAGCCTCTTATAACGTGGCGCTGAAACTTTGTCTGTTAGCGGCTAAATAAGTCCGGTCTTTTACAAAACGGTGGATGAATCGGCATTCATCCACCCTACAAAAAGAATAATGACTATACGCCGTTAATCGATGCCCCGCCGTCCACTAAGGACGCAGTACCCGTCACGAACGACGATTCATCAGACGCCAGCCATAATACGGCGCGCGCGATTTCTTCAGGTTTCCCTACACGTTTGAGCGCGTGCAGCCCGGTAATAAATGCCTGCGATTCCGCCGTATCATTCATATCGCGATACATATCGGTATCTACCGCGCCCGGTAAAACAGAATTGACGCGAATATTCTGCGGGCCAAATTCCGATGCTAACGCCTGCGTCAGTCCAATTAACCCGGCTTTGCTGGCGGCATACGAGGCGACTTGTGGGAACGCGAAAGAATAGCCGACGAACGTAGACGTAAAGATCACCGAGCCGCCGCCGTGTTTGAGCATTTCGGCAATTTGGTGTTTAGCTCCGAGGAAAGATCCGGTCAGATTGATGGCAACCGCATTGGCAAACCCTTCCGCTGAGACTTCAGTACTCGGTCCATTTTCCCCTAACGTCCCCGCATTGTTGAAGGCGATATCAAGACGCCCCCATGTTTGCACCGCTTTATCCACCAGCGCTTTAGCGTAGGCTTCTTCGCGCACATCGCCCGTTACGGCGACGGCCTCGCCTCCCGCAGCTTTGATTTCATCAACCAGTTGAGCAAGTTCGGCTTCACGCCTGGCACCGACGACCACTTTTGCGCCTTCAGCGGCGAACAGTTTGGCGGTGACATATCCGATGCCAGAACTGGCTCCGGTAACAATGGCAACTTTATCGGCTAATCGTTTCATGAGAGGACCCCAGTGGAGCGGTCAGAATTTGACCGCTCATGGAGTATAGAAGTGGAGCCGGGGTTACGCCGTAATCTGTTCCATCGCCTGCAAGATGCGCTTATCGGAAATCGGGTACGGTGTGCCGAGTTGTTGAGCAAAGAAGCTGACGCGCAGCTCTTCAATCATCCAGCGGATTTCCAGCACGTCGTCGTCAACGCGGCGAGCAGGCGGAAGTTTATTCAGCCACTGCTGCCAGGTTTGCTGCACATGTTCCACTTTCAGCATTTGCACCCGGTCACGATGCGGATCGACGGCCATTTTCTCGAGGCGTTTCTCGATGGCATTCAGATAACGCAGCGTATCGCCGAGGCGTTTGTAGCCGTTTCCGGTGACAAAACCGCGATACACAAGGCCGCTCATTTGCGCTTTTACATCTGACAAACCGAGCGCCATGGTCATGTCCACGCGGCCTTTCAGGCGTTTGTTGATATTGAACACCGCCGTGAGGATTTGTTCGACCTGCTTCGCAATTTCCACCACGGTTTCGTTGAGTTCTGCGCGAACTTTCTCATGCAGAGCCGCAAAACCTTCTTCGCTCCAGACCGGGCCACCGGCCTGCGCGATCAGTTTATCCACGCCGCAAGAAATGCAGTCATCAATCAAATCCATCACTTTGCCGTACGGGTTAAAGTACAGGCCGAGCTTGGCTTTATTCGGCAGCTTTTCATGCAGGTATTTAATCGGCGACGGAATGTTTAGCAGCAGCAAACGGCGCAAACCCCGCCACATCGCCTGTTGCTGTTCGAGCGGATTATCAAACAGCTTGATTGCCACGCTCTCTTTTTCATCCACCAGCGCCGGGAATGCCTTCATGCGGTAATTGCCACGTTTTTGCTCGTAGCTTTCCGGCAGTGAACCAAAGCTCCAGATGTGCAGGCCGCTTTGTTCGATACCGTCGTCTGCCACCGCCGAGAGGGTTTGCTGAACTTTGTCTTTCAGCCCCCCTTTCAACTCGGTGAGGTCTTTCCCCTCTTTGAGCTTTTTATTGTGCTCATCAACGATGCGGAATGTCATTTTCAGGTGATCGGGCACCTGATCCCAATGCCAGTCTTCGCGGTCAATGGTGATGCCTGACATACGGCGGAATTCGCGCTCTAAACTTTCCAGAAGCGGCAATTCCAGCGGCGTGGCACGGCCTAAAAACGCTTCGGCGTAGTTTGGCGCAGGCACAAAATTGCGGCGCACCGGTTTTGGCAGCGATTTAATCAGCGCAATCACCAGTTCACGGCGCACACCCGGGATCTGCCATTCAAAACCGGCCTCTTCAACCTGGTTTAATAGCGGCAGCGGAATATGCACGGTGACACCATCGGCATCCGCGCCCGGTTCAAACTGGTAAGTCAGGCGTAGCTTGAGATTACCCTGATGCCAGAAGTTCGGGTAGTCGAGCTTGCTGACCTGTTCCGCGCCCTCTTTGATCAACATGCTCTTTTCGAAATTGAGCAGGTCCGGCGTCTCTTTACTGGTCTTTTTCCACCAGTTATCAAAGTGGCGAGCAGAAATGACATCGTGCGCTATGCGCTGGTCGTAAAACTCAAACAGCGTGTCGTCGTCCACCAGGATGTCGCGGCGGCGGGACTTGTGCTCAAGTTCTTCAATTTCATTGCGCAACTTGAGATTGTCGCGGAAGAACGCATGGCGGGTCTGCCAGTCGCCTTCAACTAACGCATGGCGAATAAACAGCTCACGGCAAAGTGCCGGGTCAATCTGGCTGTAGTTCACGCTGCGGGCGGCAACAATCGGCAAACCGTACAACGTGACTTTTTCTGTCGCCATGACCGCGCCCTGCGATTTCTCCCAGTGCGGTTCGCTGTATGAGCGTTTGAGTAAGTGCTGTGCCAGCGGCTCTACCCATTCCGGGTCGATGCGGGCGGCAATCCGCCCCCACAGGCGGCTGGTTTCCACCAGTTCGGCGACCATCGTCCATTTAGGCGGTTTTTTGAATAAACCGGAGCCTGGGAAGATGGAAAAACGGGCGTTACGCGCCCCGGTGTATTCCTGTTTATCGGCGTCTTTCTGGCCGATATGGGAAAGTAAACCGGTCAGCAATGCGCAGTGAACCGAGCGGAAATCAGCCGGTTCGCTGTTAATCGGCAAGCCAAGTTCTTTCACCACCTGGCGCAACTGGGTGTAGATGTCTTGCCATTCACGCACGCGCAGGTAGTTGAGGTAATCGAGCTTGCACTGGCGGCGGAACTGGTTCGATGACAACTCTTTTTGCTGCTCGCCGAGGTAGTTCCACAGATTCACGTAGGCCAGGAAATCAGATTCTTTGTCGTGGAAACGACGATGTTTTTCGTCTGACGCCTGCTGTTTGTCCATCGGGCGCTCGCGCGGGTCCTGAATCGACAAACCGGCGGTGATGATCATCACTTCACGCACGCAGCCAAATTTCTGCGCTTCCAGCACCATACGTGCGAGGCGTGGGTCGACCGGCAATTGTGCAAGCTGACGGCCAGAAGACGTTAACTTGTAGACGCTGAGATCGGCCTCGCTGGTAATCGCGCCAAGTTCTTCAAGCAGGCGCACGCCGTCCTGAATATTGCGTTTATCCGGCGCTTCGACGAACGGGAACGCGGCGATATCGCCAAGCCCCAGGGACGTCATCTGCAAGATAACGGACGCCAGGTTGGTGCGCAGAATTTCCGGGTCGGTAAATTCCGGGCGCGACTGGAAATCGTCTTCGGAATACAGACGAATACAGATCCCGTCGGAGACACGCCCGCAACGCCCTTTACGCTGGTTTGCCGACGCCTGCGAAACCGGTTCAATCGGCAAGCGCTGCACTTTAGTGCGGTAGCTGTAACGGCTGATACGCGCCGTGCCTGGGTCGATAACGTATTTAATGCCCGGCACGGTGAGCGAGGTTTCAGCCACGTTGGTCGCCAGCACAATGCGCCGCCCGACATGCGACTGGAACACGCGGTTTTGCTCGCTATTTGATAAGCGTGCGTACAGCGGCAGCACTTCGGTGTGCGGCAGATTCAGCTTGTTGAGCGCATCCGCAGTGTCGCGAATTTCGCGCTCACCGCTCATGAAAATCAGAATGTCACCGGCGCTTTCGTGGCCTAACTCATCAACCGCATCAAAAATCGCCTGTAGCTGGTCGCGGTCGGTATCGTCGGCGTCTTCGACAATCGGGCGGTAACGCACTTCGACCGGATAGGTCCGGCCTGAAACTTCGATGATCGGCGCATTGTTGAAATGGCGCGAGAAGCGTTCCGGGTCGATGGTCGCCGAGGTAATAATGATTTTCAAATCCGGGCGACGTGGCAAGAGTTCACGCAAATAGCCCAGCAGGAAATCGATATTCAGGCTGCGTTCGTGCGCTTCATCGATGATGATGGTGTCGTACTGCATCAGCAGTCGGTCTTGCTGAATTTCCGCCAGCAAGATGCCGTCGGTCATCAGCTTGACCATGGTGTTTTCACTGACGTGTTCGGTGAAACGCACCTTGTACCCGACGCACCCGCCCGGCTCGGTTTGCAACTCTTCGGCAATACGGTTGGCCACAGTTCTTGCCGCCAAACGGCGCGGCTGCGTGTGACCAATCAGTCCTGTTAACCCGCGCCCCAGTTCCATGCAGATTTTTGGCAACTGCGTGGTTTTACCTGAGCCGGTTTCACCCGCCACGATAACCACCTGGTGGTCGCGAATGGCAGCGTAAATATCCTGTTTCTTCTGGCTAACAGGTAGGTTTTCCGGGTAGGTGATTTTAGGCCGCGAGGCTGCGCGCAGCAGAACCTTACCGGCTGCCGCTTCGATTTCCTGGGCCAGTGCATCTAACACCGCCTGTTGCGATTCAGGATTTTTCACCTTCTTCGCGCCATGGATACGGCGGGAGAAGCGTTGTCTGTCGCGTAGCATTAAGCCGTCGAGGCGAGAGAATAATGAGGACAGTGAGGGTTTTATGTTTTCCATTGCGTAGTCATCTGGGCAGCGCACTGCCTGGTAAGTCTTTATCGTTAATTGGCGCTAGATTAGCACATCACGCCTTTTGACGCCTTGTTCAATAAAATCGAACATAGAGTTCGATATATTGCGCTATCACTGCAATCGGATTGTGAATAAAGTACTTCACAGAAACGGGCAATTTGTCCGAATGAACACAACAAAGGAATCACCCATGAGCAAAGTATTAGTTCTGAAATCCAGCATCCTGGCAGGTTACTCTCAGTCAAATCAGCTGTCTGACTATTTCGTTGAACAATGGCGTGAAGAGCATAGCGCAGATGAAATCACCGTGCGTGATTTAGCTGCTAATCCAATCCCGGTATTGGACGGTGAGTTGGTTGGCGCACTGCGTCCAAGCGATGCCCCACTGTCTCCACGTCAGCAAGAAGCGCTGGCGCTGTCTGACGAACTGATTGCAGAGCTTAAAGCTCACGATGTGATTGTTATCAACGCCCCAATGTACAACTTCAACATTCCAACACAGTTGAAGAACTATTTCGACTTGGTTGCGCGTGCGGGTGTGACTTTCCGTTACACCGAAAAAGGCCCAGAAGGCCTGATTACCGGTAAACGTGCTGTGGTTCTGACCAGCCGTGGCGGTATTCATAAAGATACCCCAACCGATCTGCTGGTTCCGTATCTGAACATTTTCTTAGGCTTTATCGGTATTACCGATGTGAACTATGTCTTCGCTGAAGGCATTGCTTACGGCCCGGAAGTGGCGACCAAAGCACAGACTGATGCGAAAGCGGCGATTGATAGCATCGTTACTGCTTAATATCCGTGTCGTACTTTGATTTGAAAAACGGCAAACATTTGTTTGCCGTTTTTTTATGCTGATATGTTATTAAGATTAATTAACAGTATCAGGAGAGATTGGATGGTTTTCTGCACCTGATAATTCCGGCCGCAATCTTATTGTGGCAAATAATGCGGTGTCGACTACCTCAACATTTGGCTGCTCGCGCAATGCGTGAATAACGGACTGAAGCTCTAATTTTCTTTTGTCCGGGCAAATAAACTCAGGAAAACTCATGAATATCTCGCGCTGGTCGCTATTTAGCTTTGCTGTAGTTTGCTCAAGGCATGGCCACATCTGCGGAGCCCATTGCATGTTGAAGTAAGGAATAATAAGCACATCAGCAGTTCCTTCGGTTAACAACTTTATTGCAGCTTGAGCTCTAGTAACATCAATGCTCCCTCCCAGTGCCAAAAATTCCGTTGGCCAGCTTAACTGCGCGGCATTCAAATTTTTGTCACCGCCGATATTGAAGGTGCGGAACCCTGCTGCAGGCGCAAGATAGTTGGCCATAAAATCATTCCCCCAAGGTATAAATGCTACCTTCTCAGCGGGATGGACATGTTGGCGAAGAGCAGTCACTAAATCGTTATCAATCTGCTTAAACATAGATCGATAATCCCGCCCCTCATGCCAACGTTTCTGAAGATCAGGCAAGTTAAACATTATCAGTGCAATCAATGCCATCACCCATAGCGGGCTATTTTTCTTATTGTTGCGCGAGATTTGAATCATGACCAAGAACCAAAGTGCAAAGATTCCAAGCACAGACCATCTATACGATGCACGCATCACATTGAAACCCGGTAAATTTTCAGAAATCCATGCATTACCCGTAGGAATTACAGCGTATTCCTCCTGCATCAATGCACTTTCATGGCGGGGATGAGACAGTTGTAACTCAACAGGTTTAGTCGAGTTAATTTTTAATGAGGGACCTAGTGCCATGTAGAAGCCGAGGATAGCAACAAACAAAATGCCTGTAGCTATAGACATTTGGCGTTTAACCCGCCACCAGGAAATCAGTCCTAGCAATAGCACCGGTAGCGCAAAAGTAGTTACCCAAACAGACTCGTCTCCAAAATAAAGTTCATCTGTGCGTTTTACACTGAGCCCCAGCAAGTCGGGTAGCCAGAGAACACCCTTTGTCGGAATGACAAGAGTCGACAAATCAAGACCCCAACCCCTAAAGAAATCCATTTCATACGCGTCAAAACCTGATTTTCCTATATAGGTGCTAAACAGCACATAGGCCACACCAAAGCTTACGACATGTGTTGGCAACGCAATTTTTATTAGAGAACTTCTGAGTTCAGGCCGAGTAACGAATGAATAAAGCAACAATATGTTGGCGCCCGTGGCGAACATCATGAAGGTATAGCCATCCATGAATATAGCCACTATTGCGGCCATGAAATAAACAGCAACTGCCACAAGGGAAATTCGATTCTCACCCTTTTTTATACAAAATAGTTGGAAGACCGCGAGAAAATATAAGGACATTAGCGCCATCCCCAAAGAAAGCATACTGTATCCTGAATGCTTCCAAATGATTGGCATAGTCATCCAAACCAATCCACCGAGTAGGGCTACTGAACGCGTTGCCCCTAATCTACGAGCGATTTGATAAGCAGATAACATGGCTAATGCCAACCAAAGTACAGCCATGGTTGAATATGAATCGACGGGGGGATACTCAAACGAATTAAAATACTTGCAGTCCATACTCCAGCCAAACCAAATGCAATTGAGGCGGGATTTGGAATTCCAAAGTCATGGGCAGAGAAATCTAACAGTGGACCATTAGCTAAAGATTGCGCGAAACCCATTGACCAGACAGTCTGGCCAAGAGTAGGTACCATCAGGAATGGCACTGCCCCATAGACAAAAATGACCAAAAGAAAGGTCAGTATAGCCAATAGTAATTCTCGGAAAGACCAGGGTTTATTTTCAGGCATTGTTTTTCTCTAAAAAACACAGTTTGTTAGGTATTAACGACGTGGCGACAAAAAATAGCAAATCGCCAATTACAGTGACCAATCGACCAAGCAAAACAGCCATGAGTAAGTCCATCTCAGCGACCAGCCCCTTCAGTAATAGAAGGAGTATCATTTCGCGAACACCTACCCCCGCAGGGGCACCTGGGGTCACTAATCCCACCAGCCAGGCAAGAATGTAAGCGCCACCGATCAACAGGCATTCCTGAAAAGCGAAACCTTTGCCATTTCTTATAAGCACAAGCAAGGCAACAAAAACCATCCCTGAAATGACCAAAAAGAATAACTGATACACAAACGACCACATCGGCTGGGGTCCGATAATTCTTCGTAAAAATAATGCAAGTACTGTTGCCGATCCCACAAGAAGAAGGACACTCGCAGCTTCAGGAAAACCTGGTAATATCAGAGGCAGAATCAACCATGCAAATAGACTTCCCGCAATAACAAACGCACTAAGTTCCCAAATTGTCGACTTAGCCAGCACAAGGGATGGTATGCCTGCGGCCATACCCAGTGCTTGCCGCCCTGCAAGATGGAAAATATTCCCCGGTAAATATTTAGCAAGTTGTGATATCCCATAAATTCTAATGGCACCAGCAAGGGTTATAAACGTACCTAGATAGCGTAATAGCCGCCACCAGGCGGCAGAAAGGAAAAAATTCGCCGAGCCATAAATCAAAGCCAACAAGGCAACCAGACACCACGCCGATGGTGTAATTTTCGAAATATCGAGTTGGATCCAGTATGAGTGCAACCGAAAAGCAACAAATACAACGCCTGCTAGCGCCAGGATGCTGCCTCCCCAATGAAGGAAGCGCTTTATCAGCGGAGACAACCTCAATCGCGCGGACGGCATAAGAGCATTGTCCATGGTAGTGGGCTTCTTATTTCAATAATCTCAAAGTACTTAGAAACTAACTCAACGAAGCTTCTCTTTGACCAATGCTGTAAGTGACCCGGAGTATTTCCAAAACGGGTAATATATTTGCCTCTTGCAAGATTTAATGCACACCACAACGGCTCTTGCGGCACGCTGACAATAAGGTGTTTTCTGGCTACTCGTTGAAGAGCTTTCAAACCGGACTCAGGATCTTCCAAATGCTCAAGTACCTCGCAACAAACCACCAGGTCAGCGCTGTCTTGAACTGTATCAAGATCGTATATGCTACGAGCTTCAAACAGCGAAGGTGACAACTCTTGTTTTTTGGCATTTTCTCTTGCGATATCAATAACATCAACAGAGAAGTCACAGCCTCTTGCTGACAGCCCTTTTTCATTCCAGGAGAGCACCCAGTAACCTTCCCCACAGCCAATTTCGTGTATCGATTCAGGTGATGCCTTATTCACGAGTTCCGATAATGTCGACTCAAATCCATTCATCATCCATTTTACAATTGGGTTACGTGAGCCGTACTTATCGTAGGTATTGCCAATAACTATGCCATTTTCTTTTGCACCACCTGCAATTTTGATACTCATAAGTTGTCTCTCGTTTTTTTATCGACTGTCACGAATGTGAGTTCACTGTCGTTTTTAACCACAGCAGGATCCTGATTTTGAGGCAAATTCGCCGTTTTAAAACGAATATCTTCGAGCAGTTTTCGGTTCGCTGCCATAAGATCGGCTAGAAAAGCCACAAGTAAAGTCTGAAAACCCATACCAAGCATAATGGACGCCAGGATCAGAGATTGAACATATCCATCGCCATTTCCATGCAAGTAATGCCATACAAAACGTAGGCCAATTAGCAAGCCGGCACTAAAAAGAACAGCACCGATGGTCGCAAAAAAACTAAATGGTCTATAAATCATGAAAATACGAATGATGGTAACGATACTACGCTTGATATAAGAGGGAATGCTTTTTACAAGACGCGATGGACGGAGGTCTTCATTGACACGAATGGGAACTGAAACAATGGACATATTTTTCTGTCCAGCCTGAATAATGGTTTCGAGCGTGTACGTATAATCATTGAAAACCATAAGACGCTGGGCAGCAGCACGACTGATTGCTCGAAAGCCGCTCGGGGCGTCAGGAATATCAGTATTGCTTGCTATGCGAACGACCCAACTCCCTAGCTTCTGCAACATTTTCTTGACCGGCGAGAAATGTTCGATGACGCCAATAGGTCGTGCACCGACCACTATCTCAGCTTGGTGTTGGATAATTGGTAAGGTCAGCGCGGGTATATCGTCTGCATTGTACTGGTTGTCAGCATCTGTATTAACAATAACATCAGCCCCTAAACGAAGGCTTGCCTCCAGTCCTGTCATAAAAGCCTTGGCTAATCCTTTATTACCGGAGTGTCGGACGATGTGATCAACACCGTGTGCACGGGCAACTTCAACGGTATCGTCCTGGCTACCATCATCAATAATTAGCCACTCGACAGAAGCAAAACCAGGAACTGCACGCGGCAGAGCAGAAAGGGCAACAGAAAGAGTCTGAGCTTCGTTAAAACACGGAATTTGTATAATTAACTTCATTTATTCTCACTTTGCTCTGATAGGGCTCTTGCTGTGATGCCCACGGCAAGAGGAACGCTCTCTTAGGCGCGTCAAGAATTATTAATTATTTTGCCGTTTACTGGAAGGACAACATTAGAAATCATAAAAGTTTAAATAAGCAGGGGTTATCTAATGAAAGGTTCGTTACTCTTCACATCACAAATATTGTGGTTTTTTTATACAGATTTTGAGTGTGGTTTGTAGAGAGGCATACGAACAGCGGGTTACAAAGAAAAGTAAGCCCCATCAAACCATAGAATGTAAATATGCAGTCATGACTCCACTTAGTCTTCCGGCTAACACAATGTGCTGATGAGTTCTGCCCGGTATATCTATTTTTATTCTTTAAACTTCTACAACAACATAAAGATCAATAAGAACGACGAGACTAAAAAAGAAAGCCCAAACCATTGGGTATAAAGCAATGCAAAAGCGAACAAGCTATTCATCATCCACCAAAAGAAAATGCGCTTACGCAGTCCATTCCAGTCATATTGTGGGTAACAGATTTTTAGAATAAAAATAGTTAATGTTGTCAGAATAATCAAAACGTTGTCATCCTTGAAACGCAGGCACAGTCAGTGAATGAGCACGGTATAAGCTCATTATGTACGGAATAAATTTTAAGCAATATTAACTGTGTGGAAATTGTTTTGCAATTAGTGTTATTTGATATTAAGAAATAAAAATAAGCACGTTAAATCAATGGATTGGATTTAATCAAACAGGAAAGAATAACTTTAAAATATATAATTTGAATGATGTATTCACGAAACAAATTACATTGAGATAAAGATTTGCAGGGAATGAATGAGACGAGGAATAGAGAGCTGGTGGAATATAAGAGAGGCGGTTTAAACCGCCTCTCTTTGGTAACGTCATTAGCCGATTAATGGCTGGGCTGTTTTCTCAACCAACGCCAGCAGAAGTTTAATATCTTCCAGCGTTACGGTTGGGTTCAGCAATGTCATTTTCAGACAGGTCACGCCGTTGTGCTCGGTCACACCCACGTTCGCACGGCCAGAGTCCAGCAGAGCATCACCGATTTTCTGGTTCAGCAGCGCAATGGCTGCATCATCGCTACCAGCCAGTTGCTCAGGACGGAAACGGAACAGCACGCTCGCCAGTTGTGGTTTCATCACCAGTTCCAGAGACGGTTGTTCAGTCACGTATTGCGCAACTTGCTGCGCCAGCGTTACACCGTGATCGATGATCGCGGCATATTGCTTCTGACCTAAGGCTTCAAGACCCATCCACAGTTTCAGCGCATCGAAACGACGAGTGGTCTGCAAAGATTTTGACACCAGATTCGGTACGCCAGCCGCTTCATCGAACTCAGAGTTCAGATAAGCCGCCTGGTAACGCATCAATTCATAGTGACGTGCTTCTTTGAGCAAGAATGCGCCGCAGCTGATGGTCTGGAAATATTGCTTATGGAAGTCCAGGGTAATGGAATCCACTAATTCAATACCGTCCAGATAGTCACGGTACTTCTCGGACATCAGCAATGCCCCGCCCCACGCCGCATCAACATGCACCCAAATCTGGTGCTGCGCCGCAAGGGCCGCGATTTCACGCAGTGGGTCGATAGCGCCCGCGTCGGTGGTACCGGCAGTCGCGACAATCGCCAGGATTTGCTCGCCGTTAGCCTGAGCCTGTGCCACTTTCTCGCGCAGATCGTTAATATCCATACGCGCGAACTCGTCAGTTTTCACCAACGTCACGGACTGATAGCCAAGGCCCATCAAAGCCATGTTCTTCTGCACGGAGAAGTGCGCATGTTCAGAACACAGGACTTTAATCTTACGCAGATCGCCGACCAGACCATCTTGTTGGATAGAATGACCCTGACGGGCAAAGAACGCATCACGCGCCAGCATCAGGCCCATCAGGTTGCTCTGAGTGCCGCCGCTGGTGAATACGCCTGCGTCGCCAGCCTGATAACCAACCTGAGCACGCAGCCATTCAATCAGCTTCATCTCGATGATGGTGGCTGACGGGCTTTGGTCCCAGGAGTCCATGCTCTGGTTAGTGGCGTTGATCAGCACTTCTGCCGCCTGGCTGATGACCAGACTTGGGCAATGTAAGTGCGCAACACACTGCGGGTGATGCACTGACAGACTGTCTTTTAAGAAAAACTCAATCGCACGTTCAATAGCGACCTGGTTGCCCAGGCCCTGAGGATTGAAATCCAGCTGAATGCGCTCACGCAATTCAGTCACAGATTTACCCTGATACATCTCAGGTTGCTGTAGCCATTGCACAACAGCCGCGCTGGTCTGTGCAATCGCCTGCTGGTAGGCTTCAGTGCTTTCGGCTGAGCCTGCCAGAATGGGGTTTAGTTCGGACATCAGATCACTCACTCCACTCAAACAGGTTTGATGCCAGACGCCAGCAGCGCTTGCTCAAACTTATCGAGGAAAATAGCCAGCTCATCGTTGGTGATAAGCAGGGATGGCAGCAGACGCAGTACGCAACCGTTACGACCACCGCGCTCCAGAATCAGGCCCGCTTTGAAGCAGTTTTTCTGCAACAGTGCGGACAGCTCTGGGTCAGACGGGTAGCAACCCATGTGATCTTTCGCTTCGTTTGGTTTAACAATCTCAATCCCGATCATTAAGCCCAGACCACGAACCTGGCCGATAACCGGGTAACGTTTTTGCAGGTTAGCCAGTTGGCCTTTCAGCCATTCGCCCTGTGCCGCAACTTTGTCAGCGATCTTGTTTTCAGTCAGATGCTTAAGCGTAGTCAGGCCGGTTGCCATCGCCAGTTGGTTACCACGGAAAGTACCGGTGTGGTGGCCAGGTGACCATGCATCGAACTCTTTCTTAATGCCCAATACAGCCAGTGGCAAGCCGCCGCCTACTGCTTTAGACATAACGATGATGTCTGGCTCAATACCGGCGTGCTCGTAAGCAAACAGTTTACCGGTACGGCAGAAGCCAGCCTGGACTTCATCGATGATCAGCAGAATGCCGTGTTCTTTAGTGACTTTACGAATGCGCTGCAACCACTCGGCAGGTGCCGGGTTAACGCCGCCTTCGCCCTGAACCGCTTCCAGAATGACTGCCGCAGGTTTGCGCACGCCACTCTCAACGTCGTTAATCAGGTTTTCGAAGTAGTAAGTTAATGCTTTAACGCCAGCGTCACCGCCAATACCCAGTGGGCAGCGGTACTGATGCGGGTAAGGCATGAACTGAACTTCTGGCATCATGCCGTCAACCGCTTCTTTCGGAGACAAATTACCTGTCACAGAAAGTGCGCCATGGGTCATGCCATGGTAGCCGCCGGAGAAGCTGATAATGCCTGCACGGCCTGTGACTTTTTTAGCCAGTTTCAGCGCCGCTTCAACCGCATCCGCACCGGATGGGCCAGTGAATTGCAGGCAATACTCTTTACCCTGTCCCGGCAATAAAGAGAGAAGATATTCAGAGAACTGATCTTTCAACGGAGTTGTCAGATCCAAAGTATGTAACGGCAAGCCGCTGGTAATGACGTTTTGGATGCTTTGCAGCACATCAGGGTGATTATGACCAAGGGCAAGCGTACCTGCACCAGCCAGACAATCAAGATATTGATTATTCTCCACATCGGTAATCCAAACGCCGTTTGCCTGAGCGATAGCTAAAGGCAGTTTGCGCGGATAACTCCTGACATTCGATTCAAATTCAGCCTGTCGGGCCAAATAGGTTTCATTGTTACCATTTAATGAATTAGCACCTAAACTATCAATACGGACTTTATCCGTCATCATATCTCTCCCACAACTGCCGATTCGTTAATCAGCCGTTGAATAATTAAATGTAGAAAAACTGACCACTCTGTAAAAAACGCCGTCAATATAGGTTCTTTTCTCTCTCTACTCAATATTTTATTTTGTTAATGTCTGTATGTTGTCTTAATGTTTTTATCTTGTGTTTATTTTATGAAAATCAGTGCGTTATCTATACTGTAGTGATTTACTCTAAAAATCAGTGTTTGGGTGGACTTTACGTTCAGCACTTTGCTAATTTTCAGACATATCATTCAAGATATTGGCGCTGCATAAAGAATACAAACAGGCATTTTCTCGTCCGTCAGGCGGGGAAGTTGTGTGGCTTTATGAGGGAAGATCATTCTTAATAAGGAAAGAACGTATAAAATATAAGGCGAATATAATAAATAGAATAAAAACCAGCCGCTGCGTTTAAATTAGCCAGCTGATAAAATAAGCTTTTATTTCAAATAACATCTCAACAAGCAAAAAAATTGTATGGCGATAAGGCCATGACATTCATTTTTAATGACGGATTGAACCAGGCTGCCTGAGATTGCCCGTGTGCCCGAATGCGGGCATCGGTGAGGATGTCGACGTTGGGTTAATCGTCTGCGAGTCGCTACCGCTCAGTCCGGCTACCGTATCGCTTGTGCCGATACCGGCCACCGTATCGCTCCCGAGCAAGTCGCTGGTTCCCTGCGCTGTAATTGTTTGCTTGCTGCTGCTCGATGAATTGCCTGAAGCAGAGTTATTAATGGTTGGAGTCATCGTTAATTGCGCGAAGGTTGCGGTGCTAACCAGGGCCAGCACCACGGTCAAAATGAGCTTTTTCATTTATGGTTCCTCACATGCCTTAAGAGCCATTTGAGTGTAGCCCAGCGCCTTACCGTGCGCTTATTTTTTCATCCACTGCCCATTTATTCCACGGACATACTCACCCGCTTGTGCACGCGCGACTAATTTTTGCCCAGCCAACTCGGCAACCTGATTTGCCGAGATATTATTGCTATCCGCCAGTTTCTGATAATTTTGTGAACGCGCTTCGTTGATGCTTTTGACCAGGGCCAGCGTCTCTTTATCTTGTTTGATGGGCGCAATATAGCCGCTATAGGTTTCACCTACGCGCCCTTGCTGACGCGCCTCGGTGAGCGTCAACGCCATAACCTGCTGGCTCATCAACAAGCTCGTCAATAAAACAGCCTTGAGGATAGTTTTCATCAGGCTCACTCCTGGCCGAACAGATCACTGCGGTTTTTAAGCAGTGTTTCAACGTCTTTATCTACCTTAATATGAATCTCATGCTCAATTTTCACGTTCATATTAATGGTGATGGGTTCCTTGGGCGCGGCGACTTCAATACGCGGCGTGCATCCCGTCAGGGTGGCAAACCCTAAAATCATGAGCGTGGCGATGACGATTTTCATTGTGTTTCCTCACAAGCTTTATCCCGTGTCTGACAACGCACATCCGGCAATTCGGTATGTTGCTCAAGCCAGGTTTGCAAATTATCCCCAAAACGCAAACTGCGCCAAAGCGTAAAGAGGTTTTCCTGATGGCTATAGTTCAGCCGAACCGCATTCCTTTTCCCTTCAACCTGGCTTATGCCCTGCACATTCGCCTGCAAAGTTAGCACGCCCAGATTATCTAAATTGATATGGGTCCAGGAATGGGAAATTTCCATGTATCGCAACCAGTTAACCGCAACACCTGCGGCAATATTGTTTTCGACAATGGCATCTGCCATGTCTTTATCCAACCTTAACGTCAACGGCCCAGGGTTGGTTAGCCAGCCATCTTTAATGATCCACTGCGGATGGTTGAGCCACAGAGGCAGCGCCCCGTTAACGCGCCCGGACATAGTGAATTGTTTAGGATTGACCGCCGTTACCAACTCACTCGAAGAGATGTTCTCTAAGCGTAGCAAGGCGGCATCGTGCTGAGGCAGGCGGAGCTGTTGCACACGAAGTTTTCCGCCCAGAATATCGACATTAACATTACTGAGCATCAGTGGCTGCGCTTCGCTCCACGGATACCAGCCTTCAAGATCGGCGGTAATATTGGTGGAACTGAATTGGTTTTTAACTTCGGCAATGCGCAGCGTGACCGGGCCGTCCGTTCCCAACTGCCACGTGCTATGACTAAAGCGGAACGGCAGCACAAAATCGACGCCATTAATCTGGTTATCGGGCATCCAGACGCTGCCGTTTTTCACCACGCCATGACCGCCTGCTTCAAAGCCTTGTCCGGCCGCCGCGGAAAATGCGATCTGCGAATACAGCGTTCCCTCTTTTAAGGTCATCTTCCAGTCGGCGGGGATCAGCGGCTGGAACACGGTCAGGCCCTGTTGCGGCCACCACGCATTGCCTCGCAGGCGCTCGCCATCCCAGCGGCCATTCACGCGCACCGGGCCAATCGCCCCCGCGTGTAAGTCTCCTTTATACTGGAACGAAGTCGGGTCTTCGCCGTTCACGCTGAACGTTAATATTGATGGAGGGAGCGTGCTGCCACCGCTAAAAGTGGTTTCTCCGGCATTCAGCGTGAATGTTCCATCAAACGACGGGGCATTCACGGCACGTTGCCAGTGCAAGGGTTTTTCCAGTTTCAGGCGCGGTTGAGTGACTAACATCGAGCCATACTGAAGTTTATCGAACCCTGTGGAAAGCGAGCTAAGTTCGATGACGCTATCGCGCCATTCACCCTGACCACGCACATCCCACTTCGCCTGCATTGGATTGAACTCGCCATTACCCCAGTATTTCCAGCGCCACAATCCGGCATCGGGTAAAAAGTTGTCCGCTCGCCCGTCCAGATGGAGCACGAAACTTCCCATCTCGTTTTCATGAGCGCGAACAATCGCCTGCAAACGCCCATCCACACCCTGCTGCGAGACACTGACACCCGCCAGCGGCCAACGAATTTCATCCACATCTATAGAATCAATCACCCGTCCACGTGAACGTAAAAGCGCGCCCGGGCGGAACAGCAGTTTAGGGTCGGCAATGGCACCGCTAATTTCCCCGGGCAACATCGCGTAAAACACCATCCCATTTTGCTTTGCCTCACCGGTTAACTGCACCGGCAATGCGCTATTTTCGAGGCTGAGTTTCCCAGGGCCAATATTGAGCACCGCATTGCCTTTACCAGCGCTGCCCTGAGTGATGACGTTCATCCGACCGCTGATCACCGCGTTTTCGAGCCCCTTCCTCCAGTCATCTACCCGCAGGGCAACACCCCCACGCAACGGGAAACCGGCGTACGGCCAGAACCACTGTCCACCATTCACTTCAAAAATGTTTTCACTGATTGCCCAGGGCAAACTGAGCAGCGCTTCGGCCGAGCCAGGTTTAGACACAATAAAAGTGCCCTCTTCTTCGCTCCAGTCCAGCACCAGATCCACCAGTTCAGGCTCCTGCGGAATGCGCAACTTCGTGGATAAATGCCCCTGTTCCGGCACTCCATCGGTCATTAACGGCAGCGTGACCGTTCCGGCTAACTCCACGGGTTCCATGCCCGCCAGTGCCTGAATTTTTAGCTTTTTCAGCTCCAGTATTTGCCCGTTCAACTGCGCATCAACAGTTATTGATGCCCCATCGTAATGCAGAGACTGTTGCTGGGGAGTCAGCGTCAGACGCAAAGCGCCGGAGAACTGTTGAAACGGGGTCACATTGACCCTATCTATAGTTAACAAGCTTTCAGGCAGCAATGATTGCCACTCTTGCAAAGAGCGAGGTGCCGCAGGTGCGGAGGCGTCAGATGGGATTTTACTCAGGCAATCAATGTTCAGATTCAGCGTGTTCAGATGGATGCGCCAGCGTTTTGGGTGACTCAGCGTGGCGTCTTTGAGGGTGGCGAGTTCACAATCCCCGGCAAGGTAGCGCAGATCGGGCACCAGAATGGCACCACGGGCAAAGCGTGGGCTGGCCTCCATGGCGATTCGCGTCCCTTGCGGCAGCCAAATCCCGGCAAGCGTCGGTAGCCAATGGGCTATAGTCATCAAGAGCGTTAGTGGCAACAGGATGAGTATCAGCACCAGTGCAATAATGGCTTTATATTTACCCTTCATGGGTGGTTAATATCCTGATTCAGCGACAATTTAAGCCGACATATGCAATGATTCTTGCATGATTCGGTCCGGGCGTGAAGGTCATGTCTGGTTTAAGCGTAGCTAACCTTCAGTTAGCAGCAGAATTATGTCGCTAAAATTAAATTTTAAAATTTGTAAGAATTTTTTAAGCGTGGTAATTTTACACTAATATCATTCTGGAGATAAGTCCCATGAAACTCGCAGTGTATAGCACAAAACAGTACGACAAAAAGTATCTGGAGCAGGTTAACAATGAATATGGCTTCTCTCTTGAATTTTATGACTTCTTACTAACAGAGAAAACAGCCAAAACGGCACATGGCTGTGACGGGGTCTGTATCTTCGTCAATGACGACGGTAGCCGCCCGGTTCTCGAAGAGCTTAAAAAGCAAGGTGTGAAGTTTATCGCGCTGCGCTGTGCGGGCTTTAACAACGTCGATCTTGACGCGGCCAAAGAACTCGGCTTGCCTGTGGTACGCGTTCCAGCCTACTCCCCTGAAGCGGTTGCCGAGCACGCCATCGGTATGATGATGTGCCTGAACCGTCGTATTCACCGCGCTTATCAACGTACCCGTGATGCCAACTTCTCACTCGAAGGGCTGACCGGCTTTACCATGTACGGTAAAACGGCGGGTGTAATTGGTACCGGTAAAATTGGCATCGCAACGCTGCGAATTTTGAAAGGCTTTGGTATGCGTTTGTTGGCATTCGATCCCTACCCAAGTGCAGCAGCGCTTGAGCTTGGCGTGGAATATGTTGATTTGCCGACGCTGTTTGCGCAGTCAGATGTAATTTCCCTGCACTGCCCGCTGACGCCGGAAAACTACCATTTACTTAACCATGCTGCGTTTGATCAAATGAAAGATGGCGTGATGGTGATCAACACCAGCCGTGGTGGTTTGATTGATTCCCAAGCCGCAATTGATGCGCTGAAAAACCAAAAAATTGGTGCATTGGGCATGGACGTCTATGAAAACGAACGTGATTTATTCTTCGAGGATAAATCAAATGACGTGATTCAGGATGACGTATTCCGTCGCCTGTCAGCCTGCCACAACGTGCTGTTTACCGGGCATCAGGCGTTCCTGACAGCAGAAGCGTTGACCAGCATTTCCGAGACAACGCTGGAAAACCTGCGTCAGTTAGAGAATGGCGAGCCTTGTGTTAATCAGGTGAACTAAGTTTCAGTATTAATGCCCTCACCCTAACCCTCTCCCCCAGGAGAGGGGATTAACCGCTCTGCCCCTTCTCCCTCAGGGAGAAGGCTGGGATGAGGGTGGTTTTAAGATTATCCTTACAGAATCACGCGACACTTTTTGCCAAAGTGTCGCCAACTCATTGATGAACTGAATAACTTAGGGAAAAGAACATGAAAAAATTAGCTTCACTGGCTCTGGCTGCAATGGTACTGGCCGGTTGCGCACAATCGAACGACAAATCCACCGTCACCGCGCAAGATCTGCAACACCATCGTTATGTCCTGCAAAGCGTTGATGGCAAGCCGTTAACGGGCATTGATCGCACGCCGGAACTGAGCTTCGGTGAGAACATGCATGTTTCAGGTGCGATGTGTAACCGCTTTATGGGCCAGGCCACACTTGAAGACGGTACGCTGAAAGCGAAAGGTCTGGGAATGACCATGATGATGTGTGCCGAGCCGCAGCTTAACGGGCTTGACCATATGATTAACGATATGCTGACCAGCGGCGCAAAAGTGGATTTAGCCCCGCAACAGCTGACGCTGAAAACCAGCCAGCATATTTTAGTTTATAAACTGGCCGACCTGGTCAACTAGATCTGATCAGCTAGTACGTTCCACATGTTCCGGCGGCAAGCGCGTTTTCACTACAACGTTTGCCGTTGGGCATCGCACACATACCGATAGCCGAACCATCCAGCTGACGAGCAACACTCAGCGTCCCACCAATCATTGCACAACTTGCTTCACCCTGATTCGACATTGCCGCACGCATTCCTGGCGGAACGTGAGCCGCGGTGGCTTGTTGTGGTGGTTCATTACTACATGCCGACAATAATATTGCCGCACAACCGGCTAAAAACGCAGCGCGCATGACTCTTCTCCCCCTAAACGTTGCAAAACCCAAGAATCATAAGCGCAGGCGTTAGGTTCCGTCGAGGCCGTAAGGCCATAAAATGTGTGTGATTTTGCAAAGCAGATCACTTTATTGCGCAAAACATCACCAATTACCGTTTTTACAACCTCAATCAAAGCGCAACGCAGGACACAAAAGCGAAAATCACCTTTTGTGTCCTTTGCTAGAATTAAAAGATTATTCTTCGACTCGCGCAAGCATGCGGGTCTTTTCAGTTTTTATTGCGCAATGTAAGGGTGTTCTCATGATCACAACCGACGGCAATGGTGCAGTCGCGTCTGTCGCGTTTCGTGCCAGCGAAGTAATTGCCATCTACCCGATAACTCCCAGCTCCACCATGGCGGAACTTGCCGATGCGTGGTCAGGGGACGGGCGCAAAAACGTCTGGGGCGATACGCCTCGCGTGGTAGAAATGCAGTCCGAAGCCGGTGCCATCGCCGCCGTTCACGGTGCTCTGCAAACCGGCGCGCTCTCCACCTCGTTCACTTCATCGCAGGGTTTACTGCTGATGATCCCAACACTTTACAAACTGGCCGGGCAGCTCACGCCGTTTGTATTGCATGTCGCGGCGCGAACGGTTGCGACTCACGCACTTTCGATTTTCGGCGACCATTCCGATGTGATGGCTATTCGCCAGACGGGCTGCGCCATGTTGTGTGCCAGCAGCGTACAAGAAGCTCAAGACTTCGCGCTGATTTCACACATTGCGACACTCAAAAGCCGTGTGCCATTTATTCATTTCTTCGATGGTTTCCGCACTTCGCATGAAATCAACAAAATCGTCCCGCTGGCCGACAGCACCCTTCTGGAACTGCTGCCGCAAAAAGAGATTGATGAACACCGCGCTCGGGCATTAAACCCAGAGCACCCTGTGATTCGCGGAACTTCTGCAAACCCGGATACCTATTTCCAGTCTCGCGAAGCCAGCAACCTGTGGTACGACGCGGTTTACCAACACGTTGAGCAGGCGATGGACAGCTTTGCCACAGCCACTGGCCGCCAGTATCGCCCGTTTGAATACTACGGCCACCCGCAAGCCGAACGCGTGATTATCCTGATGGGTTCCGCCATCGGCACGTGCGAGGAAGTGGTTGATGAACTCCTGACGCGTGGCGAAAAAGTGGGCGTGCTGAAAGTTCGTCTGTTCCGCCCTTTCTCCGCCGACCATTTGCTGGAAGTGTTGCCAGAAAGCGCGCGTCAGATTGCCGTGCTCGACCGCACCAAAGAACCGGGTGCACTCGCAGAACCGCTGTATCTCGATGTAATGACCTCTCTTGCCGAAGCCTTTAACCGCGGCGAGCGCGAAACGCTGCCACGCGTGATTGGCGGGCGCTATGGTTTGTCATCGAAAGAGTTTGGCCCGGATTGTGTGCTGGCGGTGTTCAACGAACTGACTCAAGCGAAACCGCGCCCGCGCTTTACCGTCGGTATTTACGACGACGTGACAAATTTGTCGCTGCCGTTACCTGAAAACACCCTGCCCAACCGCGCCAAACTTGAAGCGCTGTTTTATGGCCTGGGCAGCGATGGCAGCGTGTCAGCAACCAAAAACAACATCAAAATTATTGGTAACTCGACGCCGTTTTATACTCAGGGTTATTTCGTCTATGACTCGAAAAAAGCGGGCGGCCTGACGGTTTCACATCTGCGCGTCAGCGAACAACCGATTAATTCCACCTACCTGATTGATAAAGCAGATTTTGTCGGCTGCCACCAGTTGCAGTTTATCGACAAATATCAGATGGCCGAACGCCTGAAACCCGGCGGCATTTTCCTGCTCAACACGCCGTATGGCGCGGATGAGGTGTGGCACCGATTACCGCAAGAAGTTCAGGCGGTGCTGAACCAGAAAAAAGCGCGTTTCTTCGTGGTGAATGCGGCGAAAATTGCCCGTGAATGCCAGTTGGGTGCGCGTATCAACACCGTCATGCAGATGGCGTTCTTCCATCTCACCCACATTCTGCCGGGCGACAGCGCGCTGGCTGAGTTGCAAGGTGCGATTGCCAAAAGCTACAGCAGCAAAGGCCAGGAGCTGGTTGAGCGTAACTGGCAGGCGCTGGCGTTAGCGCGTGAATCGCTCGCCGAAGTCACGCTGCAAGAAGTCAACGAAACCAGTCCGATGCGCCCACCGGTCGTTTCTGACGCCGCGCCAGATTTCGTCAAAACCGTCACCGCCGCCATGCTCGCGGGACTTGGCGACGCGCTGCCGGTTTCCGCACTGCCGCCAGACGGCACCTGGCCGATGGGCACTACGCAGTGGGAAAAACGCAACATCGCCGAAGAAATTCCCATCTGGAAACCGGACATTTGTACCCAGTGTAACCACTGCGTCGCCGCCTGCCCGCACTCGGCGATTCGTGCCAAAGTTGTGCAGCCAGAAGAGATGGAAAACGCCCCTGCCGCACTGCAATCACTGGATGTGAAATCCCGCGATATGCGCGGGCAGAAATACGTGTTGCAGGTGGCACCGGAAGATTGCACTGGCTGTAATTTATGCGTCGAAGTGTGCCCGGCGAAAGACCGCCAGAACCCAGAAATCAAGGCCATCAACATGATGTCGCGCCTTGAGCATGTGGAAGAAGAAAAAGAGAATTACGACTTCTTCCTCAGTCTGCCGGAAATGGACCGCACCAGCCTCGAACGCATCGATATCCGTACTTCGCAGCTGCTGCAACCGCTGTTTGAATATTCAGGCGCGTGTTCCGGCTGTGGCGAAACGCCGTACATTAAATTGCTGACGCAGCTGTATGGCGACCGTATGTTGATTGCCAACGCCACCGGTTGCTCGTCAATTTATGGCGGTAACTTGCCTTCTACGCCGTACACCACCGATGGCAACGGACGCGGCCCGGCATGGGCTAACTCACTGTTTGAAGATAACGCCGAATTTGGCCTCGGTTTCCGCTTAACCGTTGACCAGCACCGCGCCCGCGTGATGCGTCTGGTGGATAAATTTGCTGATCAACTGCCCGCCGAACTTAATGAGCAGCTTCACGCAGAAGCCACGTCAGAAGTTCGCCGCGAACAGGTTATCGAACTGCGCAAACATCTGGCAAATATCGACGACCCGGACGCACGCCAGCTCCTCACCGACGCCGATGCGATGGTTGATAAATCTATCTGGCTGATTGGTGGTGACGGCTGGGCGTATGACATCGGTTTCGGCGGCCTGGATCACGTGTTAAGCCTGACCGAAAACGTCAATATTCTGGTGCTCGATACGCAGTGTTATTCCAACACTGGCGGCCAGGCGTCGAAAGCCACACCATTGGGTGCGGTGACTAAATTTGGCGAACACGGCAAGCGTAAAGCGCGTAAAGATCTCGGCGTCAGCATGATGATGTACGGGCATGTTTATGTGGCGCAGATTTCACTCGGCGCACAGCTTAACCAGACGGTGAAAGCCATTCAGGAAGCCGAAGCCTATCCTGGCCCGTCGCTAATTATTGCTTACAGCCCTTGCGAAGAGCACGGTTACGACCTCGCATTGAGCCATGACCAGATGCGCCAACTCACCGCCACCGGTTTCTGGCCACTGTACCGCTTCGACCCGCGCCGTGCCGATGAAGGTAAATTGCCGCTGGCGCTGGATTCGCGTCCACCGTCTGATGCGCTGGCCGATACGCTAATGAAAGAGCAGCGTTTCCGCCGTTTGAATGCGCAGCAACCGGAAGTCGCCGAGCAACTGTGGAAAGACGCCGCCGTCGATTTGCAAAAACGCTATGATTTCCTGGCGCAAATGGCCGGGAAAGCGGAAAAAGCGGATAGCGAGTAAATGGGGCTGAACCAGTGATAAAAGACGGATACACAACTGTGTTATCCGTCTTTTTTTTGCAGCCAGGTGGCCGTTTCAGAGGCTCGAACATGCAAGATTAATGCGTTGTTGAAGCACGTAGCGGCTGGCTATTTTCGCAAAGATACTTAATGAATTTATCCGGCAACATATAGATATCACGTGTTTTCCGTATCCCCAGTTTTTTGAACACACTTCGCTGATGAGCGTAAGCCGTTTTCACCGTCATCCCCAGCCGAGAACCAATAAACGTCACAGGTGTTCCCTTGATGGTTAACTGGAGAACTTTTTTCTCTGTGGCCGTAATTCTGGGCAGTCTGACCTCTTTATTTTTGGCTGATTTTAAAAGATGAATGCTTTTCAGCAAATCGCTTAAATAAAATCGACGAGGAATAGTTGAAAATCTAAAAAGGCCGCCAACGTTCCAGTCATAATGATTATTGGCAATAATAACTGAGGCGTTAGTTTCATTAATCGCCATCAGCATGGAAAAATCCAGCCGGGTATATTCAGGAACCACAATGAAAATATCTTGCGGATCGTTTTTATCCGCAATGGAGGGATAACGTTCATCGTCAGGCTTGAGTTGTATACAATGACAGTCTGGCCTGGATTTTAAAGCGCACTCTATCCCATTAAATAGAAAATAGTTTTCTGTCAAAACATAGATATTCATAATGTCCTTATTTCAATATTTATTGATATCTGAAATTTATAACAGACTCCGGCCTGTCAGCATCCCATTGCTGGTGACTAGCCGGAGAGTTTTGGTATTGGCATTATTTTGATTTTGTCTTCTTTTTCTTCTCTTGCGGCGCTGCCGTATTTTCCAGTGTTTGCTCAGGTTGTACCGGTTGTACCGGTTGTACCGACTCAATAATTTTCACCGGAGAAAAATAGTCCATCCCCAGAATTTTACCCTGGCCTAACCACACCACGCCGCGTGAAATTAATACCGGGCCAAGCGGTGTAATTTGTAGTTCCTTGCCCTGGTTGTCTGCCACACTCAGCGTAGATTTAGTAATATTACCGGCAGTATATTGCGCGGTATCGGAGGTATAGAGCACCTTCATAAGCCTGAGGTATTCCGGCGCATAGTTATAAACGGTACGAGCCACACTTTGTTGGTATTCACTAAAGCTTGTATTTTGACTGTATGGCAAATTACCGGCTATCACCGCGTATAACTGAGCGGTAGCTTGTGCCAGGGACATCTTTAACCTCATTTCACCGGCAAAATTAACCGCATTTAACGAGGCTTGTTTGTTCCCCTTTTTGTCAGTCTTATAGTCAAACAGGGTTGAGTTATTTGCCGGTTGATTAAGCAGCGTGGCAAGGTAAGTTGCACACACGTAAGCCTGTCCAGGCTTGTTACCATTGATTAATAACGAAAGTATCGATCCCTCGGCAGGAATGGTGTTGATATCAACGTTATGTTTCCCCAACAATAATGTGACTTCCTGCTGGCTTTTATCCCCGCGGGCTAAATCACAAATTTGCTGCATCACAAAACTATTATTCTTACCGTTAGCGGCATTCATACTCATCAATGTGTCGGTAATGACGTTGTACACCGGCAGATTGATTGATTTGACACTCAGATCCGTAGCGGCGGCAAAGGTCTGGCTGCTGCCGAGGATTAAAAGACCGCCAACGGCGGTCTTAATTACATTATTCATACGCATAGAGTGATTATTTACCTGCGGTGATATCAACAATATCAATCGTCATACGACGATTTGGTGCCAGACAGTCAATAACAGCGGGCGACTTTTTACCTGGACACATCACACGAGGCGCTGAATCACCCAGGCCGCGGGTTTCAATAATTGAAGATGGAATGCCCTTTTCAGTCAGCAGTTGTTTAACTGACTCTGCACGTGCCAATGAAAGTTGCATATTTTGAGCCGGATTACCGATGCGATCGGTATAACCGGTGATCACCACATGCTTATTTTCCAGATTGTCACTTTTCAGATCTTCCGCCAGCTGATTAACTTGCGCATACCCTTCACTGCTGAGAGAAGCACTGCTAAAAGCAAATAAGCTTTCGGCATTTAACTCTTTATGCATGGCTTGCTTCATGGCAGGTGCTGTTGGTTTTTCCAGACAGTTCGCCGGTGCAAAGAAGAAACTCTGCGCTTTCATTTCTGAATCAAATAAAACCTTGTACTGGCAGGTTCGCACTGAGTTATCCGGCTGTGTGAATTTGAAGATATAATCCCACTCTTTTACCCGGAATACGCCTTCATTAAAGTGTGGCGTGCCAATTAATTCATAAACCTCTGCTTTAGTGAGACCTGTGCGCATTTGTTTTAGATTATCCAGATTAACGAAACTGCCTTCATCTCTAACAGCGTGAGAGGCATCCGGGAATACTGGGTTTTCTGTTTTACCTGCTGAGTCCACATTACTGACTGAGCGCGTACAAGCTGAAAGCAAGACAACTCCGCTGATAATAAGTGCCAGACGTGCATATTTAGCGTATTTCATTTTTATATCTCATCTTAATATTGGGAAATAATTCCCCGGCATTCCCGCCGGGGAATTTATTATTTAACTAAACAGGTTTACCACTGATAACCGACGCCGACTGCTGCGCCCAGATCACCCTGGCTGGTTGTGGTTCCTGAAAGCTTAGTTACCCACTTACCGTTATCAGAAATGGTTGAAACACCCAGCGCGACCGCTGATTCACCCTGATAGGTGCCGCCACCCATACTGACCATGCTCGCACCCGGTTGATAAGGCTGCGGCAAACTTGCCATCGCCATCGCACCGGAAATACCCGCGCTCATTTTGTCTTTCTGATCGTCAACCATATTTTTGAGATCGTTAAACTTGTTGTCAGTGTAGTTGTAAGCATTACCCACACCTTGCTTCAGCTGATTCACGTTCACTGCATCCGTACCCTGCGTACCCGCAGCGACGTTGGCAATCTGGCGCTCACCGCCGACGGAACCGACAGACACGCTGTTATCGCGATCGGTGACTGAGTTATTACCCAGCGCGACCGAGTTGTTATGCGTGGCTTTAGAACTCGTCCCCAGCGCCAGGCTGTTATCACCGCTGGCAACCGCACCCGCACCACCAGCAACTGCATCTTTACCGGTTGGTTTTGGCTTAGGCAGATTGCTGGTATTGTTCACCTGGAACATGCCATCAGTACCATTGGAAATGTTGGTCACGCTGTTGTTAACCACATCCAACTGGTGCTTGTTCACTGCATCACTTGGATTCACACCCTCAGCTACGTTAGTGATGGTAGTGCCGCCGGTATGCGTGGAGTTATCGTAAGTGTCTCCGCCCATCACTACTTTGTTGTAGTTCACCGTACCGTCAACGTTGGTCTCATACTTCACCGAGCCTTTATCAATGGTACTGATAACGCCGCTGATATTGCCAATCGCCTGGTTGGTCGCATTCAACTGGGAACCGTTCACCGCGTCAGTGCTGTTAGCATCAATACGGCCCGCCGCCACGTTGGTGATGGTGCGCTCTGCCCCTTCGCTACCAATACTCAGCGTGCTGGTTGGTGTTGTGCCTGCAAAATCATAGTGATTACCGGCGATAGAGATACCGGTTGTCGCCACCGCTGCCGCAGTGGTTGAACCCGCACCCAGTGCGATGTCACCCGTATTGCTGGCAATCGCGCCTACACCCATTGCAACACTGTTCTCACCCACTGATTGAGCATTTTGCCCCAGTGCCATGCTGCCATTGCCGATAGATTTAGCTTCATCGCCCATCGCAATAGAGCCGTTGCCCATGGACTGTGCGTTCGGCCCGACCGCGATAGAATCCATACCGCTCGCCACGGAATCAGCTTTCACCGAATTCGCATGGAAGTACTTGGTGCCGCCGGTGTAAATATTGGTGGTCGCATCATTAAGTTGCTGAACGTTCACCACATCGCTGTCATCAATACCGTAGGCCACGTTGGTAATACGTGTGCCGCCCGTTTTGGTGACGTTGTTGTAGGTATCGCCCGCTAATTTAATGCTGTTGTAGTTCACCGAGCCGTCATTATTGATTTCGTACTTAACAGACCCTTTATCCAGCGTGTTGATGGCTGAATTGGTGGCGAAAAGTTGAGAACCATTGATAGCGTCAGTGCTTTGCGCGCTTAAACGTCCGGCGGCTACGTTAGTGATGGTCCGCTCACGGCCCAGACTGCCCACGCTGACGGTGCTTAATGGGTTGATACCAGCAAACACATAATCGACATCGGCAATTTTCGCGCCGCTGGTGCCAACGGCAATATCAGTGATAGAGCCTGAACCCAGTGCCACATCGTCGGCATTATTCGCCTGCGCTTCACGCCCCATCGCCAGGCTGCTTTCACCCTTAGAAACCGCGTTATAACCCAGGGCGGTGCTGCCCTGACCTTCCGCAGAAGAATCGCTCGCCGCCAGACCCGCTTCGTTGGTACGAACATAACGGATGCCCGTGCCGTGAACATTGGTATAAGACGTGCTGGTGTCACCTGCGATGTTTGTCAGCGTGTCACCAATATTAGTCACGTTGGTGTTGGTCTCATTAAGCTGAGACACGTTCACCGCATCGCTGTCATCCACGCCACGTGCCAGGTTGGTGATTTTCGTACCACCAGTTTTGGTGACGCTGTTGTACGTATCGCCGCCCATCGTGACGCTGTTGTAGTTGATCGTGCCGTCCGGGTTGAGGTCGTATTTAACGGCGTTTTGATCAAGGACATCGATAGCGGTGTTGGTGGCAAACAGTTGCGAACCGTTCACGCCATCAGTGCTGGTTGCACTTAAACGCCCTGCCGCCACATTGGTCAGCGTACGTTCAGCGCCAGCAGCACCGATACTGACTGTGCCAATCGGAGCCATACCTGCAAACAGGTAATCAGTGCCTGCAATGTTGGTGCCGGTCGTCGCTACAGCGGCTTCAGTTTTTGCACCATCACCCAAAGCCACACTGCGTGCGACATCCGCAACCGCACCCATACCGATAGCAATTGAATCCAGAGCCGAGGCCACGGAATCAGTTCCGGTTGAGTTAGCGTGGAAGTATTTGGTACCCGTCGCGTAAATATTGCTGATGTTGGTATTGGTTTCAGTCAACTGTGAATAGTTAACCGCATCGCTTGGTGCAACACCGTTTGCCACGTTAGTGATGGTTGTGCCACCCACATGCGTGGAGTTGTCGTAAGTTGTACCACCCAGGGTCACGCTGTTGTGGTTGGTGCCTGGGTCATACATTACGGCGTCAGCGGTTGCGCTACCGACAGCACCTTTAAGCTGCGCCACGTTGACGGCGTCGCTGTCCACTGTACCGGCAGCCAGGCCGTTTAACTGACGGAACTTCCCGGTTGATGCATCACCGATGCTCATCGCACCCAGAGTACTGGTGGTGGCAGTAATCGCTGCGATTTGCGCCGCTGTGGCGCCGGTTGGCATAAACCCGGTGATACCACCGGCGGTATTGGCTACCGAGAAACTCCCTAACGCGATTGAGTCATTAGCGGATGCATTTGCGCTGGCGCCACGTAGCTCGTTAGACCCGAGAGCCACCGAACCGGCGCCGCTGGCAACAGTTCCACTACCTAATGCGGCAGAGAAATAACCCTGAGCCTTACTTTCGAAGCCCAGACCAATTGAAAAACCGCCGTCTGCGACAGAGTTACGCCCCATGGCAATGTTGTTACCGCTCGTGTTGGTAAGTGCCTTACCAGCAACACCACCAGCAAGTGAAATATTATTTACACCGTAGCTTTTGGAGCCTTCACCCAGAGCCAGCGCACTCGTGCCTGTTGCTATCGTGTCCGCACCAATTGCTGTCGCCGCACGAGAACCCGATGTGGCACTTGCATTATTACCCATTGCAATCGAATTCGAACCATTTGCCGTGGCAGACAAGCCCTGAGCAATGGAGTTAACCCCATTCGCCATTGCCTGTGGACCAACGGCAATACTGTCTACGCCAAGCGCCTGAGAATCAGCCTTCGTTGAATTCGCATGGAAATACTTGGTGCCGGTGGTGTAGATATTGTTAATCGACTGATTTGTCTCATTCAACTGGGAGACGTTCACCGCATCGCTGTCGTCCACACCACGTGCAACGTTGGTGATTTTAGTTCCGCCAGTTTTGTTGACGCTGTTATAGGTGTCGCCGCCCATCGTGACGGAGTTGTAGTTCACTGAGCCATCTGGATTCAGGTCATACTTAACAGCGTTTTCATCCAAAAGATTAATGGCTGAATTGGTTGCGTAAAGCTGAGAACCGTTAATGCCATCAGTGCTGGTATCACTCACACGACCTGCCGCCACATTGGTGATGGTGCGTTCAGCGCCTACATCACCAATGCTAAGGGTACTGAGTGGAGAAATACCTGCAAAATCATACGACTTACCGGCAATGATCGTGCTAGCTGTTGCTACAGCAGCCGTGGTGATGGAGTCAGAACCTAAAGCGATGCTGCCATCTTCGTTGGCTTGCGCGCCATCGCCCAGGGCAAGCGCTTTATCACCGATGGCTTTGGTGCTGCCACCAATGCCAATGGCACCTTCGCCCATAGCAACCGCGCGATCACCCACTGCAATACTGTTAATCGCTTCTGCACTGGCATAGGCGCCAATTGCCGTGCTTGATGCCTCATGAGCTTTAGCTCCAGAGCCAATAGCGGTGGAGTCAACATCACTTGACTCAGCTTCCCATCCAATTGCAATCGCCCCAGTACTATTTGGGTTTGACGCCGCCGCGAGTGTTTTAGCATCCACACCAATTGCAATGCTATTGGTTGCATCAGCATTTGCACCAAAACCGGTCGCGATACTCGATTCTTTGGTTGCCTTTGCTTGATAACCCGTAGCAATGGAGCGCTGTGCCTGAGCAGATGCCTTGTTGCCAATCGCTATAGAGTCCATTGCTTGAGCATCCGCATACGTACCAATAGCGGCTGAATTCGCACCGGAAGATGTGGAGTAATTACCAAAAGCGAGTGAGTTTTCACCAATACCTTGCGTATACCAACCCACGGCAGTACTGGTACTACCTGTAGCTTTTGAACCGCCACCAATGGCGGTACTGTGCATAGCCGTAGCATCAGTTTTATCACCAATTGCCACCGCACTGTCACCATAAGCCTTTGTTGTTCGGCCAATAGCCACAGAGTTCAGGTGAGTTGACTCAGCATTGGCACCAATTGCCGTTGCGCCATCAAAGCTGGCGATTGATTCCACACCAAGGGCAATCGCACCCGCCGATTTTAAAGAAGATGCAGAGGCACGAGCACCGATGGCTATGGTGTAAATACCCGTAGTTGTAGAATCTGTACCTAACGCAATCGACGACACGCCATTGGCTGTTGCTGTGTCACCTAATGCCACGCTCGATACACCAACGGAATTGCTGCTTTGGCCCACGGCGGTCGACCTGAATCCAGTGGCTGACGCACCACTACCAAAAGCCGTATTGCTTGCAGAACCATTATCAGATGCCGCAGTGCCACCGTTTACCAGAGAAGCGCCTGCCACTGTATAAGCATTCGCCAGTTGTGAGGTTCCCAGGGCTGCTAAAACAAGCCCACCCGCGGTAATAGCTTTAAGGGACAAACGACGTGGACAGTTTTTGCCCTTGCCTTTTGCCGCAGAAAATTCACCCGCGACAACCCAGGCGCGCTGCGCCGAGTTCCATACCAAACGATAAATCTTATTCATACAAACTCCATTTCGTGCCCTTCAGGGCTTTAGGTCTTGCTGTTTATGAGCAGTCTGTGTTTTTTACAGCGCTGCTTTTTCCCGGGTGATTAAAGGTATTTCCAGTGAGACGGAGCTCAACTGGTGGCTTTTCTTCTGCAACAGATCTTTTGCAGCAGGGCTGTCTTGTTTGACGTATCGCAGGTAGCCACTTGTGAAGAATGTTGCTTCGGTTAGCGCATCCGTGCGCTGAAGTTCGCTGGCATCAGGCATCGCAGAAACAGCGGCAAACACTGCATCCACGCTGCCTTTACCGGCATAAAGGTTAATAATTTCTTGCTGATAGGACGCCGTGGCCTGTAAGCCTCCGGCCATATCTCTCAATGATTTATCCAGCTGTTGCGGATTGGCGGTTCCACGGCGCGCCGTTAGCCACAGTTGCCATAGATGGGCGTAATCACGGTCACGGGCATCAGGGCTTTTTGCTAAGGCGTTAAATGCGCGGCGAGCTTCAGAAAATCGGTCCAGTGCCACCAAATTGACGGCTGATGGCACCGCGATGTTTTCTGAAATATCGCTATTCTTTAACGCGTCATAAGCCTGACGGGCTTCGCCATGCCGCCCGTTCAGGTCATTGGTGACAGCCTGCTGGAACAGGGACATTTGCTGTTCATAGGTCATGGATGCAGTATTTGTCTGCACCGCGGGCACTGATTCAGCGCGAGCAATAACAGGAGGGACGACAATAGTTAATGCCAAAGCAAATACCGCCCAGCGGAATAACGAACGGCTGGGAGTCGGCGACATTGAGATTGAGTCCAGCGGTGAATTACCGCTGGATTTAAAACAATAACGTTTCATTTAATACACACTCATATAAATATAGAAACCTCGCACTTGAGGCCTTTGAAAAATAGCAGTCCATACCTGGGGTTATTCACCCCATGTCGTAAAGCGTTCTTTGTAATTTAAGAGAAAACAAAATACGGCGAAGAAAATAACCTCAATGAATATTAAAAATAATCAGTATTAATTGTTATAATTCCCTGGCGTTGACACCAAAATCGTAGTGGCACTCATTGTATTTATAATAAAGTGGCATTATCTCATCGTAAGTTATTACGTAACCTCTGCCCTTATTGTTTTTTATAAAATCTTCCGGCAAACCCAACAACGATAACTTCATCGATAAGCCGTTTAAAACCTGCCATAACCTCTGAGTAGATGAAGTGAGATTATGCTCCTCCCAAATTTTTTTAAGCAACTCCTCCTTTGTCACCACTTTGGCTCTGGCATTCTGCAACAGATAAAGAAGAAGATGCATCATAGTGTCGTTGATATTGGTGGCGCAAAAAGTCACATTCTTCTCATTCCCTGATAAAGAAACCCGATATAATCTTTTGTTATCGATATCTAAATGAATATCTTTACCAATCAGGTACCCATATAACTGAAGTCCCATATCCCCTCAGACTTATCTATAAAGATGCATTGATGCAGGAAGAATTTACTCTGTTTATTAATTAACCCCATTAATGTTGTGTGATGATTATATGTTGCAAAGGATTACTTTCAATACACACTGAGGTCTTTCAATTAAAAGCATCATCCTGTATCCCATTATCATTTGTATTATTAAACTCACCCTGAGCAGTGACATAAACCGACAGCACCACTTTTAACAACACATATGACTGAATCTCCACTAAACGGCACAACTCAGCATTACATTCTGTATTTATGATTTTTTTAGAAATTATTAGCTACTAAGCTTCATATCATACTGTTTTTATTAGCATAAACTTTAACTTTCAGGTGAAAGTCTTAATAACTCCGTGCAACCGTTTCCTCAGTACCACAATTCAAAAGTGTCTTCGCCTTCACATCTTTCACAGTTCACAGCGAAATCACGCTACGGTCAGTAGCCGTGGGCTTACTTCGATGTAGAGCAGACTACCCCCGAACACCTGAAAAGCGTCCTTTAGTAATCTTAATTTTTCTTTTCTAAAGAAAATTCCCCAGTCTATCAGTGAGTTATAAAAAACTGGCAAGGTAAGGCTTTGAAATAAATATTTATTTGCTATCCATTTGATTTAACAAAGAAAACAAAGCCAAAAAAGAATTCCTTGCGACTTTTTGTTGCCCTAAACCCCTACGGAAATTTTCAACCAGGTAATACTTCAAAGGATTAAACTGATAAGCGAGGTAGCAAAATGAAGAAAGTCTTCGTCATCAATAACTGTGTGCGGTTTGATCCTTACTCCCGGACACTAACGTCTATTGAAACACCGGAAAACAGCGTGCAGCTGCACACACCCGCCTGCGAATGTTTGCTGCTGTTATTAATACATAACGGCGAAACGTTGAGTCATACCTTTCTTTCTGAAGAAGTCTGGATTAAAAAAGGGAGTTATGTGACGACCAATTCGCTTTATCAAAATATCGCAGCAATTCGTCGTGGCCTGAAGACCGTGGGGCTGGAAGAGGATATTCTAAAAACTGTTCCTAAACTTGGGTTTCAGATTTATGCGTCAATAGAAGAAGAACAACTGCCTTTAGTTAATGGACGCAAAGTTGAGGCGGTGGCTGCATTGAGCGAATCAAAAACATCTGACGCCAGCGAAGAAGTCACCCGCCCCCCTACGCTTGAGTTAACAAAAGAAAAAACAGGTATTAATATCCGGTTTAAGTTATTTTTTCTTTTGTTAACTCTCATTTTCATCAGCGGATTATTCTTCGCATACCAGCAATTGAGGAATGACGATCAATTTTTCTCTGCCTACAATCCTATCGGGGCGATTAACCAATGCGACCTGTACTCGTCTTATCCTGATAAACAGAAAAGCAAAGCCACTTTTTTAAGCATCGTAACGTCCGGGGATGTGAAATGCCCGGCAGGAGGGAAAGCATATTTGACCTTTAATCTTGATAATCGGCTGTCATCCGTTTTACTGTGTGAAAAAAAAGTAGAAGACGTCAACACTGACTGTATGACGGTGGTGTATTCCGGAGTGACACATGAAAAACTATAAACTTTACCTTTGGATGTCATTTTTTTCGCTTATCGCCATTCTCCCTTTTCTTGGCGGCTACTATCTGCAACATAAAAACACCAACTTCGCTTGCGATGGTGAAATGGTCCTGCATGATAGCCATGCACATACGCATGTATTTTTGCATTTTAGATTTTATAAAAACACCGGGACTTATAATGTCTCTGGAAATTCAATTTTTAACAATGGACAACGCATTGTCATTAGCCAGAATTCCAGTTTCAGTTACACAACGGTCGAGAGTAGTACCGGGAGCGATCTGGTATTAGTGTCACTTGAGGATATTATTTACCCGGGTAATTTAGGCCACGCCAATGCCGTCATCCCTGATTTCTTCCGTTTCAGAGGCAGAGGTGTTTCTCTTCGAATATCGCGGGTAAATGATACAGGGTATCTATTTCAACGTGATGCGACACCGGTGCTCTATTGCAAACGCTCACTACTTTAATACGACATTATTAACCCGACAAGATCGCAGCGCGAAACAATTGATTGTCTGAAACATGAAAGTGTTCACAGCATTGTTATTTTAGGAATTCTTCGTGTATTTAAATATTCAATAATGATTCAGCATAGACATGCATGAAAAACTTCATGCATAATCGAATGCAATGCATTGATTACAAAACATTTTATGACAAACACAAATTACAAAATCCGATTCAATATACAAAAGGATATTGCACACCATGAATAAACTCTTAGCTATTGCCTTCACCTTGCTCGCAAGCACCTGGTCTCTTAGCGCATTGTCTGCTGAGATGATGACAAAAAATGAGTTCAAAAAAGTTCAAAGCCAATATATTGAAATAGGTAATATTTCGACCAGCGGCGAAAGTGACGCCTCCGCTGCGAAGGCAGAATTATCCAAAAAAGCAGATAAACTCGGCGGGGATATTTATATTTTGTCCTCAGGTAACACCAATAACAAAATACATGGTACCGCCAAAGTCTATAAGAAGAAGTAATTTATAATAAAAGAGGCAGCAAGGGATTTCCCCTGCTGCCCTCTGATTATCAGGATGATGATGGCTTAAAGCTAATGCGCACGATATCGTCCGGGCTGGTTGGCTCTTTTTCGCGGCTGCCCGGCTGTTTCACGCTGACATACAACTGCTGCCCATCCGGAGACAATGCGAGGCTATTTGGCAGCGCTGGTGTGTCGATGGTTTCCAGCACTTTGTAGCTTTTCGCATCAATCACACTGACTTTACCGGCTTTGCGGTGTGTCACGTAAATCTCATTACGCACCGGGTTAAACAGCACATCCAGACCCAGCGGCACATCCACTTTGTTCAGCACTTTGCTGGTTTTGGTATCCACAACCAGCAACTGCGGTGTTTTAGAATCGCTGACGAACGCGCGGTTATTTGCGGCATCCAGCGCAATATTGAGATAGAAATGCTCGCCTTCGGTGTCCAGTTTTGTGCGCGTGACAACTTTGTCGGTTTTGCTATCGATCACAATAAATTCGTTGTCGGCGTTGGTCATGTAAATGCGTGATGCTTTCGCATCAATCGCCAGTCCCGTCGCCATTTTACCGAGATCTTTAATCGTATCGCGCAGCGTTAACGTGTCGCCGTTAATGACCCATAGCACGCTGGATTCGCCCAACCCGCCCATGTACAGCGTATTAGTCGCCTCATCCACCACTAACTGGCGCGGCATCAGCGGACGCGTGGTTTCGGTGCGTTTGGTTTCATCCACCACCAGCGTCTTAATCACATCTCCCGTTTTGCTGTTAATCGCCGTCACCGCGCTGCTGGTGGTGTTGCCGAGGAACAGCGTACCTGTTGTTTTGTTGAGCGCCACACCGAACGGTTTCAGGTTGTTATGAATCGCCTGAGTCACTTCGAGAGTTGCGGGATCAAGGCGATAAACCACCCCGCCTTTGTCCGTTTTTCGGCTCTGGGAAGTGGCAACATACAGGGCAGATTGGTCTGCGCTATAGGCCATTTCGTACGCGCCTTTGCCAACGGGTTTTCTTTCAACCGTGAATGAGGTGTCGGCAAATAAAGAAGTGGAAAACAGCAGGCTGGAAAGCATGAGCGCAGGCAAAACGCGCAGACGGGTTTGTGGTAAAGCGGGCATAAATGTCCTTATCAATAGCATGGATAAACCCTTAGCTAACATAACGTTAGCTAAGGGTGAAAGTACTATTGATAATTATTATCATTTATAGATGAGAAAGTAAATCATTACACCTGCAAATAGACCATCTGCGTTTGCAAATACTCATTCAGTCCGTGGCGACCATCCGCTCCGCCAATTCCTGATTTACGCCAGCCCGCGTGGAAGCCCTGCATCGCTTCAAAGTTTTCACGGTTGATGTAAGTTTCGCCGAACTTCAGCCCTTTTATCGCTTTCATGGCGGTGTTTAAATCGCGGGTATAGACCGACGATGTCAGGCCGTAGTCGCTGTCGTTCGCCATTTCCAGCGCTTGCTCCAGCGTTTCAAACGTCGTGACAGGCAGCACGGGACCGAAGGTTTCGTCGTGCATAATCGCCATTTCCTGATGCACATCCACCAGCAGCGTCGGCGGGTAGAAATACCCTTTTCCCTCCGGCGCTTTGCCGCCCACTACCACACGTGCGCCTTCGCTTACCGCATGAGCGACTTTCTGCTCCACGCGCTCAAGTGCGGCGGCGTTAATCAACGGTCCCATCGACACATCGTTACGCTCGCCGGTGTCGCCAAAACTCACCTGTTTGAAGGCTTCGCTCAGGCGAGTAATGAATTCGTCGTAAATCCCTTTTTGCACATACACGCGCTCGGCACAGTTACACACCTGCCCAGTGTTAATCATGCGCGAGTCAACAATCGCTTTCACAGCGATATCCAGATCCGCATCGTCCATCACAATCGCTGGCGCTTTACCACCCAATTCCAGACACACTTTGGTGATATTTTTGGCCGCCGCCGCCATGATTTTCTCGCCCGCACCAACGCTGCCCGTCATGCTGACCATCGCCACTTTCGGGTTGCCTGCCAGTTCCTGTCCGACCGTTTCACCGCGTCCCAGCACCAGGTTAAATACGCCTTTTGGCAGCCCGATATCATGGACAATTTCCGCAAAAGCGATGGCGTTATTCGGGGTGAATTCACTCGGTTTGATAACAATGGTATTGCCGGTAATCAGCGCGGGTGCTAGTTTGCGGGCAATCAGGAAGAACGGGAAGTTCCACGGCAAAATCCCGGTCGTCACGCCCAGCGCGCGTTTGAACACCAGAATGTTTTCCCCTGGGCGGTCACTTTGCAGAATTTCACCTTCATAACGACGCGCCCATTCGGACATGTAATCAAGATAATCGGCGGTGAACGCCACTTCGACCTCTGCCAGCTGCTGCGTTTTACCGCCTTCGGCAACAATCAGCGCGCTGATACTTTTTGCACGCTCACGAATACCAGCAGAGATCTTACGCAGCCAGCCAGCGCGCTCGATGGCAGGTAACGCTTCCCATCCCGCATGTGCTTTTGCAGCGGCATCAATCGCATCACGCGCCTGCTGCGCGGTGCCGTCAGGAATGCGCGAAATCAGCGCTTCAGTGGCCGGATTAATCACATCAATCCACTTCTCGCCCTGCCATTGAACAAATTGACCATCAATATACATCGGGTGTTGTACAGGTGCTGTCATGACCGGCTCCTTTGCGTTCGCTGTTTTGTTTCGTCTATGTAAAGCATTTGTGAATACTTTAGAGTTCGACAACAGCTATTCGGGCAAAACGGTCATGAAGTGTGATGGGACTCAATAAAAACAACAGAAAAGAAGCAAATTAGCTACATATTAGAAACATAGGAATGACCGTTTTCAGTGCGGAGGGATGAAAACGGTCATTATGAGAGAATTAGAGCAGTTGCCGGGCTGTCGGGTAGTCAGTTATCAGCACGTCGATATAACCGCCGTGCAGCGCTCCACGAATGGCATTGGCTTTGTCATCTCCGCCTGCAAGCGCCACCACATGCGGGCAGTCACGAACCTGGCTCAGTTCCATGCCGATAACCGGATCTTCTTCTTTGCTCAAAACCGGCTCGCCCTGCGCATTGAAATAATGCAGGCAGATATCCCCCACTGCACCGCGTTCGGCCAGCGTTTTCAGCATCGCTTCGCCATAATAGTTACCCGAATTTTTCAGCAATTGGGACGGTTCAAGCTCACCGATACCGAGAATAGCCACATCGACTTCAGCAAACTTTTTCACGACTTCGGCCACATCGTCACTGGCGACCAGTTTTGCTCGCTCTTCTACGGAATGCTCAATACTTTGCGACGGTAGCAGCCAGGCCGGGCAGTCGAGTTGGGCCGCCAGGTTCTGCGTCAGAATCGTCGCCTGCACGTTGCCATTTGGCCCCACACCACCGAGCAGTTGAATCACACCGCGTGCTTTAATGCTCTGCGGGTGCAGCTCGTCAACCATTGCTCGAATGGTGGAACTCCAGGATGAAATCCCCACCAGGTCGTTTGGTCGTAAACGTGTTTCAACATAGTGCGCCGCCGCACTGCCTATCGCATGTTTGATTTGCGAGGCTGGGGCTGATTCGTCGACATCCACCACAATCGCCTGGCGAATACCGTACTTTTTCTCCAGCGCCTGTTCGAGCGAGAGAAAAATATTGGCGGGCTGGATAACACTGATTTTTACCACGCCCTCTTTCTGGCAGCGTGTGATGGCGCGTGAGACAAATGATTGCGACAGGTGCAATAACCCGGCGATTTCTGACTGCTTCATCCCTTCTACAAAGTAGAGCGTCGCAATCTTGACCAACAAACGTTGTTCATCCTGCTTTGACATGTGCGCCTCCTGATTCTCTACCTGATATTTTTATTCAAGGCCGCATAAATAACAAGACAGCATTCCTTTTGCCGCTAATTCGGACGATTTGTGATCACATTCGCCTTTTTATCATTTTGATCAATTCCACATGGACAGAACCATAAGTGGGGCATATCGTTACATTGAATAATAAATCATGCTTGAATATATATTCAATGTGGAGATAAAAATGAAATTTACCCTACTGAAGACCTCACTCGTTGCTGCACTGCTTGCTTCATCTGCCAATCTCTATGCCGCTGATAATGGGCTGATTGCCATTATTACCCCATCGCATGACAACCCATTCTTTAAAGCTGAAGCCGATGGCGCGATGGCGAAGGCAAAAGAGCTGGGCTACACCACGTTGGTCGCGTCACACGATGATGATGTGAATAAACAAAACCAGCTGATTGAAACCGCTATTGCCCGCAAAGCAAAAGCCATCATTCTGGATAACGCTGGGGCGGATGCCACCGTCGGCCCATTAGAAAAAGCCAAAGCCGCTGGAGTTCCTACCTTCCTTATCGATCGTGAAATCAACAAAACTGGCGTTGCCGTAGCGCAGATCGTTTCCAATAACTATCAGGGCGCGCAGTTGGGTGCAGAGAAATTTGCCAAATTGCTCAACGGCAAAGGCAAATATGTTGAATTGCTGGGCCGCCAGTCAGACACCAACGCCCACGTGCGCTCGCAGGGTTATCACGACATTCTCGACGACTACCCGGATATGAAAATGGTGGCCCAGCAAACCGCAAACTGGAGCCAGACTGAAGCCTTCACCCGCATGGAATCCATCTTACAAACTCAGCCCGACATTGTTGGCGTGATCTCCGGTAACGACACCATGGCGCTTGGCGCCGAAGCCGCCTTAAAAGCCGCTGGAAAAACCAATGTCATCGTGGTGGGTTTTGACGGCAGCGACTATGTGCGCGACTCGATTATCGCCAGGAGCAATATCAAAGCCACCGTGCTGCAACCGGGTTGGGAGCAAGCGCAAATGGCTGTGGTACAAGCGGATTTTTTCCTGAAAAACGGCAAACCACAGCTACAGGAAAAACAGTTGATGGACTGCGTATTAATTGACGATAGCAATGCCAATCAGCTGAAAACCTTCAAGCTGGCTAAGTAGTCCAGGAGGCTGTATGTCGCTCAAACAATGGGGTATTGGCTGGTTATGTTGCAGTGCCCTGTTGCTCACTGCCTGCCGGGTGGTGGATCTGGATGAAAACGGGCAACCGATTATTCCGCCAGATCCGAATGCGAAAGCGAGTTTCGCAAACCAGACCCCCGCGCAGATAGCGCAACAAACCTGGAACAGCAAAGTACTGACTCCCGCGCAGAGCCATGCACTGGATAGTACTACCCTGAAAACCCGCGCCGCCAACGCCAACAACGAAAGCGTATTCGTCAAAATACAAGGCAAAGTCGATAGCGTTTCTCTGGATAACGAACGCGAGCGCATGTTGACCGTGACCGTCAATGACCAACCACTGCAGGTACAAGTTGGGCCGATGATTCGCGGCAACGCAATCCGTGATGCGACCGGCTACAAGTTCGAAGATTTCACCAACCAGGTGCAGTTCGCGCAGCTGTCAAAAGCCTATAACCGCGAAGCAGCAAAACACCTGCCGAAAGTCGATGAAAGCTGGCAGCAGCAACCGGTCACCGTAGTGATGGCCGTAACGATGCGTAACGGTGCATTAAGTGACGCGGCGGCAATTTCACTGGAACGGGGGCAACCATAATGTCGCAAGATCCTGTCATTCTGCGCACCCGTGGTATTTCGATGCTGTTCCCCGGCACCGTGGCGCTGGACAACATTGATTACAACGTCTGGCGCGGCAAAGTGAACGTCATCATCGGTGAAAACGGTGCGGGTAAATCGACGCTGATGAAGATTCTGGCGGGCGTTCAACAGCCGAGCCTCGGTGAAATGCGCCTGAATGGTGAAGTCGTGCAGTTTAACAGCACCCGCCAGGCGGCCGCGCATGGCATCGGCATGGTTCACCAGGAGCTCAATCTTTTCGAAAACCTGACGGTTGCCGAGAACATTTTCCTCGGGCGCGAACTGCAACACGGTTTGTCGCCCATTGATGAAGCCACGCAGCAGGCACGCAGCGCGGAATTGCTCAAGCGCCTGGATCAGCCTATTTCCCCGAAAGAAATAGTGGCAAACCTGAAAGTCGGTCAACAGCAATTGGTAGAAATCGCCAAAGCGCTGGCTGAAGACGCGGACATCTTAATTCTTGATGAACCGACCTCGGCATTAAGCAAAACCGAAGTGGAAATTCTGTTCCGGGTGATTCGCGAACTCACTCGCCAGGGCGTCACCATTATTTATATTTCCCACCGCCTCGAAGAGTTAATGGCGATTGGCGACGTGATAACCATTTTGCGCGATGGCAAATTTCAGGCCGAAGCACAGGTGTGTGATATCGACGTGCCATGGATCGTGCGCGAAATGCTCGGCAGTGAACCGGTATCCAGCTTCCTTAAACCGGGGCGCGATTTTGGTGCCGCGATTCTGGAAGCGGAACACATCACCTGCGTCAATTCCGCAGGAAACACGGTAGTGAACGACGTCAGTTTTCAAGTACGCGCAGGTGAAATCGTCGGCATTTATGGGCTGATGGGCGCCGGACGCACGGAGTTGTTTGAATGCCTGTTGGGTACGCAACGCAACTATCTGGGCAAATTATGGCTCGACAGCAAACCGGTGCCGCCGCGCCTTGCCACCGCCGAACGCATTCGCATGGGAATGAGTCTGGTGCCAGAAGATCGCAAACGCACCGGGATTTTCCCGATATCGTCGGTCGCCAGCAACCTGACGATTGCCAGTTTATGGCGGCGTTTACAGCGTGGTTTTGCGATTTCACAGGTCGATGAAACCGCGGTCGTGGCCAGCACCATTGGCAATCTCTCGATTAAAGTCTCATCACCGGATGTGGAAATTCAGGCACTGAGCGGCGGGAACCAGCAAAAAGTGGTGATTGGCCGCTCGCTGCTGACCAACCCGAAACTGCTGCTGCTCGATGAGCCCACGCGTGGGATCGACGTGGGCGCGAAAGCCGACGTGTTCCGCATGATGGTTCAGCTTTCCGAACAAGGGATAGCCGTGGTGTTTTCCACCTCCGATCTCAAAGAGATTATGGCGGTTTCTGACCGCATTCTGGTGATGTCCGGCGGCAAAGTCACCGCCGATATTCCCCGCGAACACGCCGAAGAGTCGGCATTGGTTTCCGCTAGTGCACAAGGGTTCTGATATGAAAACGAATGATACTGTCGCGCTCAACGCCAGACCAGGCTCGCCGTTCAGCTCGCGGGAAAATCTGCTGCTGTTACTGCTCAAACTGCGCACCTTTATTGCGCTGTTTTTGATTGTCGGTTTCTTCGCCATCATGGTGCCGGATTTCCTCGCCATGGGCAGCATGGTGATCATGATTAAACACATTGCTATCAACGCCTTCCTGGCGCTCGGCATCACGTTTGTCATCATCACGGCGGGCATTGACCTGTCGATTGGCGCCACACTTGGGCTATGCGGCATGATTGCCGGTTGGCTTATCACCAAAGGTATTGTGCTGCCGATGTTTGGTATCGCCATTTTCCCAAGTGTGTGGGTGATTGTGCCGCTGGTATTACTGATTGGCGGGCTGATTGGCGCGGGCAACGGCTGGATTATCACCCGCTATAACGTCGCACCGTTTATCTGCACGCTCGGCACCATGTATGTGCTGCGCGGGGCCGCCATGTTGACCTCGGGCGGTGAAACCTTCCCGGGACTTTCCGGCAATCCACAGCTCGGCAATACCGGTTTCGACCTGATTGGATCCGGCAATTTGTTCGGTATCCCGTGGGCTATCTGGATGATGATTGTGCTCGCCATCGCCATTGCTTATGTCGCCCGCCGCCTGCCCTTTGGCCGCCATGTTTACGCCATTGGCGATAACGAACGCGCCGCTGAACTTTCAGGCGTCAAAGTCCGCCAGGTGAAAATTTGGGTCTACACGCTGTCCGGTTTTTGCGCCGCCATTGCCGGGATCGTGGTTTCCGCTCAACTGGTTGCCAGCCACCCGGCAAACGGCACGGCATTTGAAATGAACGCCATCGCCGCTGTGGTGCTCGGCGGAACATCGCTGGCAGGAGGGCGCGGCACCATTCTTGGCACCCTCGTCGGCGCATTCGTGATTGGCTTCCTGGCTGACGGCCTGGTGATGATGGGCGTCAGTGAATTCTGGCAAATGGTCATCAAAGGCATCGTGATTATTGTGGCGGTCATCATTGACCAGATGCAAAACCGCATGCAGCAAAAAGCAGCGGTCGTGGCCCAGAAAGCGATTATGGAAAGCAGCGGGAAAGTGTAGCGCATCACAAATCCTGAACGGCGGGTATTTTTTTACCCGCTCGGAATAATTATTCATCTATGATTTTTAATGCAAGGGGTAACACTATGAATCCGTTCGCACTGTCAGTTACGGATCTGGAAAAGAGAGCACGCGCCGTCCGTCGCCGCATCGTCCTGCTTAATGCCAACAGCCCGGCAGGCGGCCATACCGGGGCCGATTTATCGCAGGTAGAAATCTTAACCGCCCTGTACTTCCGGATCCTGAATTGTTCGCCGCAGCTGATTAACAGCGATGAACGTGACATCTACATTCAGTCTAAAGGCCATGCGGTAGGCGGTTATTACTGCGTGCTGGCCGAAGCCGGGTTTATTCCCGTGGAGTGGCTACCGACCTATCAGCATGCCGACTCTCACCTGCCCGGCCACCCGGTGAAACACAAAACGCCGGGTGTTGAACTGAACACAGGTGCGCTCGGCCACGGTCTGCCGGTCGCCGTTGGCATCGCGCTGGCGGCCAAACGCAACAACAGCCAGCGCCGCGTCTTTGTCGTGACTGGCGATGGTGAACTGGCGGAAGGCAGCAACTGGGAAGCGGCGCTGGTCGCGGCACATTACCAGCTCGATAACCTGATCATCATTAACGACAAAAACAATCTGCAACTCGCGGGCTCGACCAAAGACATTCTCAATACCGACCCGCTGGATGAGAAATGGCGCGCGTTCGGCATGGAAGTGACCGAGTGCCGTGGCAACGACATGGCTGATGTGGTCGCCACAATTGAAGGATTACAGCCGCACGGTAAACCGCACGTTGTCATTGCCAACACCACGAAAGGCGCGGGCATCTCCTTTATTCAGGGACGCGCGGAGTGGCACCACCGGATACCGAAAGGTGACGAAATCGAACTGGCGCTGGAGGAACTGAAAGATGAGTAATAGCGAACACCTGGCAACCGTAATGGTGAATGCCTTTATTGACGCCGTCGAGCGCGGCGTAGACCTGGTACCGGTCGTTGCAGACTCAACCTCTACGGCAAAAATTTCACCGTTTATGAAGCAGTTTCCTGACCGACTGGTGAATGTCGGGATTGCAGAGCAGACGCTGGTGGGCACGGCGGTCGGCTTATCGATGGGCGGCAAAATCGCCGTCACCTGCAACGCGGCACCGTTTTTGATTTCGCGCGCCAACGAACAGATCAAAGTCGACGTTTGCTACAACAACAGCAACGTCAAACTGTTTGGCCTCAATGCTGGCGCCAGCTACGGCCCGCTCGCCAGTACCCACCACAGCATTGACGACATCGCCGTGCTGCGCGGTTTTGGCAACATCGAAATCTATGCGCCATCGTGCCCGATTGAATGCCGCCAGATTATTGACTACGCGCTGGAACACGTTGGCCCGGTCTATATTCGTCTTGACGGCAAAGCATTGCCGGAACTGCACGATGCGGATTACCAGTTCAAACCCGGTGCCATTAATCAGCTGCGCGAAGGCGATGATGTGGCATTAGTCGCCATGGGCTCAACAGTGCATGAAATCGTCACGGCGGCGGCACAACTCGCAGATTTGGGTATTAATGCGGCGGTGATCAACGTTCCGTCTATCCGCCCTTGCGATACCGCACAACTTCTCACCATGCTTAAAAATTCACGCCACGTGATAACTGTTGAAGAGCACAACGTGAATGGCGGTGTCGGCAGCCTGGTCGCTGAAGTGTTAGCGGAAGCCGGATGCGGTATTCCGTTGTTGCGGCTCGGCATTGCAGACGGTAGCTATGCTATTGCGGCGGATCGCAAGGAGATGCGTGCTCATCATGGAATTGATGCCGCAGGCGTCACACGTTCCGCCACGGCGCTTTGCAAAGGAGCATAGCCATGTCCAGCCCGGTAATTCTGGCTATTGATGAGGGCACCACTAACGCCAAAGTGGTGGCGGTGAATAGTAACGGGGAAATCTGCGCCCGTTACAGTGTCGCCGTGGCAATGACGCACCCGGCTCCAGGGCTTGCGGAACAAGACCCCGTTGCGCTGTGGCATGCCGTGTGTGAAGCGCTGCGCGGCTGCCTGCAACAACTTGGCTCCGTCACCATCGCAGGCGTTGCGATAAGCAACCAGCGTGAGTCAGTGTTGGTGTGGCAGCGCAATAACGGCCAACCGCTCACGCCCGTCGTGAGCTGGCAGGATCGTCGTTCAGAACAGACTTGCGAGCAACTGTTAGCGCTGGGCCACGGTGAGCTGATCGCCCGCCTGACGGGCCTGCCCGTTGATCCTCTGTTCCCGGCGGCGAAAATCCGCGCCCTGCTCGATGCCATTCCGGACGGCATGAAACGTGCCGATGCGGGCGAGCTGTGTATCGGGACAATCGACTCCTGGTTGAACTGGCAACTGACTGCCGGGCATTCGTTCACTACCGACTACTCCAATGCCGCCCGCACCCAGCTGTTTAATATTTACCGGGGCGAATGGGACGACGAATTACTCAAATTATTCGGCATTCCGCGTACGGCGCTGGCGGAGGTGCGCGCATCTTCCGGGCACCATGGCGAAGTGCAAATCAACACCATTTCAGGTTTGCCGATTGGCACGCCAGTTCTGGCGCTTATCGGTGATTCACACGCGGCACTCTACGCGCAACGCAGCGTCTGTGGCCACGTGGTGAAAGCCACTTATGGCACCGGTTCTTCTTTGATGCTTTCGCTCCCGGAGCCGGTAAACCGCAGTAACCGCCTGAGCACTACGCTTGCCTGGCATGACGGCGAGCTGAACTACGCGCTGGAAGGCAATATCACTCACACCGGTTCCGGTGCCGCCTGGCTGGGGAAAATGCTAAATATCAACGACCCGGCAAAACTCACCGAGCTTGCACAATCGGCAGAAAGTAACCAGGGCGTCTATTACGTGCCTGCGCTTTCCGGGCTGGGTGCGCCGTGGTGGGATCTCCACGCACGCGGCATGATTTGTGGCCTGACGGACGCCGCTACGCCTGCGGTGCTGGCGCGAGCCGCACTGGAATCACTGGTCTATCAAATTGCAGATGTGTTTTTCGCTATGGAACAGGCGACCGGCGAGCGTCTCGAATCATTGTGCGTGGATGGCACCGCTACCCAAAACCACTGGCTGATGCAATTACAGGCTGATGTGCTGCAACGCCCGTTAATCATTCAACCCGCAGCCGAAATATCCGCACTCGGCGCGACGCTGTTAGCCGGGAAAACTCTCGGCTGGTGGCAAGACGGCACACCGCTTGCGGCACTGGCCAACTGTGGCGAGCGTTTGCTGCCGCAGGCAGAACAACAAAAAACCATGCAACAAAACTATAAACAATGGCTTGAAGCCGTGGCCCGTTGCCGCTTTCAGCCAAATTAAATCTATTTTGAGCGGAGTGAAGCTATGTCCAGAATCCCTAAACAACTGACCTTCGGTGTGATCATCGGAAACCGCGGGTTCTTCCCAAGCTATCTGGTCGCGCAGGCGCATGAACAGGCCGAAGCCCTGTTTAGCAAACTGGGCATTAAAACGATAATGCTGAAAGACGGAGAAACGCATCTCGGTGGCGTCGAAACCCGTCAGGATGCCAAAGTCTGTGCCGAACTTTTCCGCCAGCATCGTGACGACATTAATGGAGTGGTGGTGCTGTTGCCAAACTTTGGCGATGAAAAAGCGGTAGCAGAAGCGATTCGCCTTTCCGGTTTGAAAGTCCCGGTGTTAATCCAGGCCGAAGAGGACAATCTCGACAAAATGGGCCTGGCGACACGCCGCGACAGCTTCTGCGGGAAAATTTCCCTGTGCAACAACCTGCGCCAGTACAACATTCCCTTCACGCTCACCACGCAGCATGTTTGCGCGTTAAGCGGGGAAGTGTTCGAACAAGATTTACAGCGCTTCGCGCAAATCTGCCGGGTGGTGAAATCGATGCAGGGCGTGCGCATCGGGGCGATTGGTGCGCGCCCGGCCAGCTTTAACACCGTGCGTTACAGCGAAAAACTGCTCGAAAAAATGGGCGTGGCGGTTGAAACACTCGACCTGTCTGAAATTTTCACCCGCATCAAACACATCAGCGATGACGATCTGCGGGTGCATGAGAAGCGCGGCATCTTAATTGAAAACGCCGATGCCAGCGGCATTCCCGCCGATAAGTTAACCCAAATGGCAAAACTGTTTGTGGTGATCAGCGAATGGGTCGTGGCAAACGACATCGACACCACGGCGATCCAGTGCTGGACATCGCTTCAGGAAAACCTCGGCATTAATGTTTGTTCGATTATGAGCGTGATGTCCGGGCAGTTGATGCCAAGCGCCTGTGAAGTCGACGTGATGGGCGCATTGTCGATGTATGCCCTCGCAAGTGCGTCGCTTAACCCGGCCTCAATTGCCGACTGGAACAACAACTTCGGTGACGATCGCAACAAATGCGTGTTGTTCCACTGCGGGAACTTTGCCAGCAGTAGCCTGGAATCCCCATCGATGGGCACCGCCGATATTATCGGCACGACGGTCGGCAAAGAGAACACCTGCGGCGCAGTACATGGCCGTCTGAAAAGTGGCCCGCTGACTTACTTCCGCCTCTCTTCTGATGATTTTACCGGTGAGGTGAAAGCCTATGTCGGCGAAGGGCAATCCGTTGATGACGCGTTAGATACCGTCGGCTGCCGTGCGGTCATAGAAGTGCCGCATCTGGAAAATTTACTGGCGTGGATTTGTAACAATGGCTTTGAGCACCACGTCGCCATGAACCATTCGGCGACGGGTGTGGTTTTGCAGGAAGCGTTCAGTAAGTATTTAGGGGTTAACTGTTATCTGCATCGTTAATCATTTACAAGCCGCGCTCGTGCATTAATCGCGCCAGCGCGGCGTCATTAGCCAGAATTTCCCATGCACTACTCACCGCAAGCGGAATATCAACATGGCTAATAAAGTCACGCCCTTTCGGCCCGTAGCCCTGCGCATCATCTCTGATACGCGGGATTTCCCCCAGCGCCAACGAAATATACCGTTCAACCGGCCATAAGCCCTTTTCATGCAGGCTAAACGCGGTATGGGTTTCGTCACTGACTAACCGAGGCACAAAACCCGGCCAACTGCGCCATTGCGGCTGATGCGCATCGCCCTGCCAGACGCGTTCAAAGGTCGCGACGGTACGGCGCTGCATGGTCGGGTCCTGAATGAGTATCGCGCGAGCGGGCGTTATTTCCCGCGTTTGCATCAAATCATGAGTGAAGCGCGCGTTCTCACCGCAGTTAGTCGACTTCTCTTCGGTCAGCACTTTTTCTGCTGGGACTTTCCAGAACTCGGTCGCAATGTCTTTAATAATTGCGGCTTCTGCGCGGCCAGTGGTGGGAATCGTGTTGTAACGGGGATGTTTTGCAATCGCGGCGTATAAGAATGTTGTGGAATGACCAATCCCGCCGGTTATCAGCAGCGGCAGTTCGGTGTTTGCAGCAAGTTCACATGCCGCGTCAATGGTGGGGATAACGGCATTGCCTGCGAGGATAATCATATCTGCATCAGCCACCGCTGGCGGAGCGGCAAACTCATTGTGAGAAAGCCACTCACCAAGCGTATTAATGGCATTGATGGTCGTCGGCTGCAAAGCTGGAAATGTTGTCGTCAACATAACCCCTCCTTGTTAAAAACCAGCGTACATCATAACGCAGGCCGCGCCGTTACTGTATAGGGTTGCTCTGAGACTTGTGTTTACGCGAGCTTATAAATTCGCGCCTCCCACGGGTGCAGCCGATAGAGTTCATCAACCTGCGGATAATTCCCTAGCACACATTCTGCCCATTCGAGCGGCAACTCATCGCTCGTCCAGCGCGCCGATTTCGAGGACATATTGCACAGCACCACAAATTTCGTCCCATCCAGCACGCGGCTATAGGCATAAATTTGCGCGTGTTCTTCCAGTTCCAGCACGTAACGCCCGTAAATCAGCGTGCGTTCCTGGCGGCGCAACTGGATCAGGGCGCGATAGAAATTCAGCACGGAATCCGGGTCTTGCTGCTGGCTGGCCACGTTGATCATTTCAAAGTTGGCATTCACCTTAAACCACGGTTCGCCATCGCTAAAACCGGCATTCGGCCAGGCGTTCCACTGCATTGGCGTGCGGGAGTTATCGCGCCCGGTATTGGTCAGGAAAGCGATAATCTCGTCTTCGCTTTTGCCTTGCGCTTCCATCTCTCGCCACATGTTTTTCGCTGACACATCATCAAAATTTTCTCGCCCCTCGAAGCGGGTATTGGTCATACCGATTTCCTGCCCCTGGTAGATAAACGGCGTGCCCTGCATCAGAAAATAGAGCGCGGCAATACAGGTGGCGCTTTCACGCCAGTGATGTTCGGTGTCGCCCCAACGCGAGGTAATACGCGTCAGATCGTGGTTTTCCACATACAGCGCATTCCAGCCCTTACCTTCCAGCGCCTCTTGCCAGGCAGTGAAGATTTTCTTTAACACCGCAGGTTCCGGGCGCAAACCGGCTTCCGGTTCCCACAACCGCACATGCTCAAACTGGAACACCATGCTCAGACGATTACGGTGCTCCCCGACCCATTCTTCGGCGTGATCGGCAAACAGACCGTTCATCTCGCCGACGGTGACAATATCGTAGTGCTGCAAGACGTTACGGCTCATGTCATCGACATAATCCAATAGTCCGTCGTAGTTCAGGTGGCTTTTCATCGACGGCGCGTAGCGCAGTTTGTCAGGATTAGGCACATCAGCCAGCAGCGGCTCTTTTTTCAGATGCGCGATGGCGTCGATGCGGAAACCGTCGATACCTTTATCCAGCCACCAGCGCATCATGTCGTACACGGCGCGGCGCACATCGTGGTTTTCCCAGTTGAGATCCGGCTGGCGGCGGGTAAACAGATGCAGAAAATATTGCTCTGTTACCGGGTCAAACTCCCAGGTTGAGCCTTTAAAAATCCCTTCCCAGTTGTTCGGCTCCGCACCGTTTTTGCCATCGCGCCAGGTATACCAGTCACGTTTTGGGTTATCGCGCGACGAACGAGACTCAAGGAACCATGGGTGTTCATCGGAGGTATGATTCACGACAAGATCGATAATTAGCCGCATTCCACGCGCATGAACTTCACTCAGCAGGCGGTCAAAATCCGCCATCGTGCCAAACTCCGCCATGATCTCCTGATAATCGCTGATGTCGTAGCCGTTATCGTCATTCGGCGATTTGTACATCGGGCAGATCCAAATCAGATCGATGCCCAGGTCTTTGAGGTAATCGAGCTTTTCGGTGATACCGTTCAGGTCGCCAATCCCATCCCCGTTGCTGTCCTTAAAACTGCGCGGATAAATCTGATAGGCCACCGCCTCTTTCCACCAGTTCGCCATCGTTTATCTCCCGATTAATAAAGCAAAAGATTCATAAGGTTGTAGCTCAAGGCTCACCGCCAACTGGTCGCGCGGTGCGTAGTTGCTGATCAAACATTCGCCGTGCCAGTTCTGCATAGATTCTGGGATGTGGAGCGTGAGATGTTGCGCCGTGAAATTGTTCACGACCAATAAACGCTCGTCTTGCAGCGTTCTGAGCCAGGCGAAAACCTGCGGATGTTCTGGTAAGACTTGCTGGAAATCACCATAAACCAGCACCGGGTACTGTTTGCGCAAGGCGATGAGCTTTTGGTAATGCCAGAGAATGGAGTCCGGTTGTGCGAGCGCTGTCGCAACGTTGATATCGCGGTAGTTTGGGTTGACGGCAATCCACGGCGTGCCCGACGTAAAACCAGCATTCGGGCTGGCGTCCCACTGCATCGGCGTGCGAGCATTATCGCGCCCGTTAGCATGAATCCCGAGCATCATGTCCTCGTGGCTGACGCCTTGCGCCAGCCGCTCTTTGTACAGATTCAGACTCTCGATGTCGCGGTATTCATCGATATTCCCGAAGCGCACGTTGGTCATGCCGATCTCTTCGCCCTGATAGATATACGGCGTCCCTTTCAGACCATGCAGCACCGTGGCGAGCATTTTGGCCGACACTTCGCGGAACTCGCCCTCGTCACCAAATTTCGACACCGCGCGCGGTAAATCATGGTTGCTCCAGAACAGCGAATTCCAGCCCTGATGCGCCAGAGCGGTTTGCCATTTGTCGATAACCGCTTTAAAACTTGCGAGTTCAAACGGCTTGCTGCGCCATTTCCCGGCGTGCTCATCCCAGAACTGTTTGATGTGGTCGAACTGGAAAACCATCGAGAGTTCTTCGCGCTCGGCCCCGCTATACAGCAGCGCGTCTTCAGGCGTGGCACTCCAGGCTTCACCGACCGTTACAGTGTCCCCATTGCCAAAGGTGGCGCGGTTCATCTGGCGAATTAACGCGTGCAGATGTTTGCCGTTCGCCATAATCTGCGCGTCCACTTCTTTACCAATCAGGTCGATAACGTCCATGCGAAAACCGCCGATACCTTTCGCCAGCCAGCGGTTCATCATGGCATGGACTTCTTCGTGTACGCGTGGGTTTTCCCAGTTCAGATCTGGCTGGCGCACAGAAAACTGGTGCAGATAATATTCGCCGCTGGCCTCGTCAAGCGCCCAGCCGCTGCCGCCAAAGTAAGAATGGAAATCATTCGGCGGGCCGCCGTCAGCCGCAGGTTTGCGCCAGATATAGAAATCGCGATACGGGTTATTTTTCGATTTCAGCGCTTGGATAAACCAGGGGTGTTCATCAGAGGTGTGGTTGACGACTAAATCCATCAGGATATGAATATCGCGCTGTTTCGCCTGCGCAATCAGCGCCTCCATCTGCGCCATGGTGCCAAATTCGGCGGCAATATCTTCGTAGTCGGAAATGTCGTAGCCGTTGTCATCCATCGGCGAGCGGTAAACCGGCGAGAGCCAAATCAGATTGATGCCGAGCTGTTGCAGGTAGTCGAGTTTGCTGATGATGCCGGGAATATCGCCGATACCATCGCCGTTGCTGTCCATAAAACTGCGCGGATAGATTTGGTACACCACCGCATTGTGCCACCATTTTTTTTCCACTGATTTCTCCTTTTTTGTCGGATGACGCTGCGCTTATCCGACCTACAATACCTCGTTAGATCCGCACAAACGCCCGCCCGTCGCTGTTAAACAAGTAGCAATTCTCAGGCGGCAGACGCAGGCCGATGCGTCGGTCAGCTTTTATCTCAAGCCTGAAAGTATGGCGCATCACCAGCGGTTCGCTACCGTAACCGCTATTTACATACAGCAGCGTCTCGTTGCCCATTTGCTCAACAAACAACACTTCCGCTTCAATGTCTGCCTGCGCCAGTTCGGTTATCTGAACATGTTCGGGGCGAATACCGAGGCGCACAGCTTGCCCTTCAGGTACACCAGCCCCGTTCATCGGCAGCGAAATAAGCTGGCGGTTTTCCAGCAACACATCCGTGCGCTGGGCGTTGCCGCTCACCAGAACGCCGGGGATCAGGTTCATTTTTGGCGAACCGATAAACTGCGCCACAAACACGTTCGCCGGACGGTCGTACAGCTCAAGCGGCGTCCCAACCTGCTCGATTTGCCCTTGATTAAGTACCACGATGCGATCGGCAAGCGTCATCGCTTCGACCTGATCGTGGGTGACGTACAAAATCGTGGCGTTGATACGTTTATGCAGGGCAGCGATTTCCATGCGCATCTGCACACGCAGCGAAGCGTCAAGGTTTGAGAGCGGTTCATCAAACAAAAACAGGCTTGGCTCGCGCACAATCGCCCGCCCGATAGCCACGCGCTGGCGCTGACCGCCGGAGAGATCTTTAGGTCGCCGGTCAAGCAAATGCTCGAGTTGCAAAATACGCGCGCTTTCCCGCACTTTTTCATCAATGGTTTTGACGGGCAGTTTCGCCATTTCCAGCGCAAATGCCATATTCTGGTACACCGTCATATGCGGATAGAGCGCGTAGGACTGGAACACCATGCCGATGCCGCGCTCTGACGGAGAATCGTCGTTGACGCAAACCCCGTCGATACGCATCTCGCCGCCGCTTATCTCCTCAAGACCCGCGACCATCCGCAGCAAGGTTGATTTCCCGCAGCCGGACGGCCCAACCACCACCACAAACTCCCCGCTGTTGACTTCGAGATCGAGCGGTTTGATCACCTCAGATGCCGCGCCGTAGCGTTTTTGAATTTTATCGAGTACGAGTTGCGCCATGGTTATCCCTTAATCGCTCCACTGGTAAGCCCGCTGACAATGCGTTTCTGGAAGATAAGCACCAGCACGATAATCGGCAGCGTTACCACGACGGACGCCGCCATAATGCTGCCCCACGGCAGCTCAAAGGTTGAAGCGCCGCTGAACATACTGATGGCGACCGGCACCGTGCGTTTGTCGCCAGAAATAATAAACGTCAGCGCGAACATGAATTCATTCCACGCACCGATAAACGCCAGCAGCCCGGTAGTCACCAGCGCAGGCGCCAGAATCGGAGCAAACACCCGGCGTATAATGGTCCAGGTTTTGGCGCCATCAACAATTGCCGCCTCTTCCAATTCAACGGGAATCGACTTCATAAACGTGGTCAGCACCCAAACGGTGAACGGCAGCGAAAAGGTGGTGTATGAGAGCACCAGCGCACCGAGCGAGTCATACAGCCCAAGAAAACGCACCAGCTCAAACATGCCTGTTAGCACCGCCACCTGCGGGAACATTGAGACACACAGAATGGTGAACAGCAGGAATTTGCGCCCGCGAAACTGAACGCGTGCCAGCGCGAAAGAGGCCGTGATCGACACCAGCAGGCAGATGCCCACGGTTATCGTCGCCACCAGCACCGAGTTCAACAGGCTGCGGGCGATACCGTTATCGACCAGCGCGGTGACATAGTTTTGCCAGTGCCAACCGCTGGGTAAATAGGCCGGAAGGAACAGCTCCTGCCCGGTGCGCAATGACGTAATAATCGCGTAGTAAAACGGGAAAACGCAAAACAGCACCGCGCAGGTCGCACCAAAGTAGATAACCAGGCTATGGCCGAATTTCCGTTGCTGACGGGTCATTTTCATCACCGCTTCTCCTTCTCGTTTAAACGTGAGACGCGGATAAAGCAGGCGGCAATGCCCGCTACCATCATAAACACCAGCACAGACGCCGCCGAACCCATGCCCATATCCTGATACGAAATAATCTGCTCGCGGGCGTAACCAGACACCGACATCGTGGCCTCGCTGTTGGAGGTCAGCACAAAGATCAGATCGAAAATGCGCATCGCGTCCATCACGCGGAAAATCAGCGCCACAATCATCGCTGGCATAATCAGCGGCAGCGTAATACGTTTAAACCGCTGCCACGGGCTGGCACCATCCACGCGCGCCGCTTCGTAAAGATCGTTGGGGATCAATTGCAGTGCGGCCAGCAGCATCAGCGCCATAAACGGCGTAGTTTTCCAGACATCGGCAATCACCACCGCCCACATGGACAGCGACGGTTCGGCAATCCACGCCAGATGCGCCTGATAACCAAAGATTTTCGCCAGCAGATCGTTCACCACGCCGTACTGATCGTGGAACATCCAGCCCCACATTTTGGCGCTCACAATGGTCGGAATCGCCCACGGCACCAGAATCGCGGTGCGCACTAAGCCCTGGCCGCGAAATTTCTGGTTCATTAACAGCGCCAGCAACATGCCAAGAAACAGCTCAATGCCGACCGATACCACGGTAAACCACAGCGTATTGCCGACCGCCTGCCACCACAGCGGGTCCACCAGCACACCGCTGCTATCGCCGTCATGGGTGGCGTAATAGTTCGCCAGCCCCACCATCTGGTATTCGGAAGGGTTATCGAGCATCGCGTTGGTGAAGCTGAAAAAGAAGGTGCGCACCAGCGGCCAACCCGCCGCCAGTGCCAGAAGTAAAAGCGCTGGCGCCACCAGTATCCACGCGATACGGTGGCGTCGCTGTTGATAGCCTGAGTGCGCCAATTAATGCCAGTCCTTACCTTTGACACGCTCGAGGCGTTTTTGCAGATCCGCCACGGCAGTTTTGCCGTCGGTTCCACCATTTAGCACTTTAAAGGTCACGTTAAAGATGGCGTTAGAGACGCGCGGATACTGGCTTTGGGTTGCCGTTGCCGGGCGAGGAACCGCATTGGCGAAGATATCTTTAAACATGGTTAAATGCGGTGCAGCTTCCAGAACCGCTTTATCCTCATACAGCGCTGAACGCGTCGGGGCGAAGCCTAAATACTTAAGCTGCATCTTCTGCGAATCGGCATCGGTGAGGATTTTCAGCAGCGCAATCGCTGCATCTTTGTTTTTGGTATTGGCGTTAATCGACCACTGCCAGCCACCCAGGGCGTTGGCTGATTTACCCTCCGGCCCGGCAGGAAGTGGCGCTACGCCGACTTTGCCTTTGAGCGGGCTGTCAGCGCCTTGCGAGAGCAGATACGCATACGGCCAGTTGCGCATAAACAGCGCATCGCCATTCTGGAACACCGCTCGCGACTCTTCTTCTTTGTAACCCAGTGCGCCTTTCGGCGTGATTTTACCCATCCAGCCTGCGACCATATCCAGCGCTGCCGCAGCCTTCGGATTATTAATGGTCACGTTCCCTTTTTCGTCGATAAAGGTGCCGCCGCCGTAGGAATCAATCCACTCCAGCGCGTTACAAGTCAGCCCTTCATACGATTTCCCCTGGAAGATCATCCCCCAGAAGTTTTTGTGTCCGGCCTTGCGTTCTTCGGCCTGGATTTTGGTGGCGATACGCGTCAGATCTTCCCAGGTTTTCGGCGGCTGCTCGTTGTATTTTTCCAGCAGGTCTTTGCGGTAATAGAGCACGCCGGTATCCAGATACGCTGGCACCGCTTTCACTTTGCCGTTCACCGTGTCATTCGCCCACGGGCCGGGGAAGAAATCACCTTTCATATCGCCCACGGCATCGGTTAAATCGAGGGTTTGCTTATCGAGCAGGCCGACCCAGATGGTGTCGGACTGGAACAGATCCACCGCTTTTTCATCTTTGGCGGCAAACAGTTGCTGGAGCAGCGCCAGTTTTTCGTCAGACGCCGCCGGGAACTCGATAAACTCCAGCTTGTTGCTGGTCTGTTTTTCAAAACGGTCTTTGACGTAGTTGCAGTATTCCTTACCGCCAGGGGAGATCGGGCATTCCATACGCAGAGTATCGGCAAGCGCGGCGTTAGAAACGCCCGCCAGCGCTAAGGTAATAAGACTTAACGTCAGCTTTTTCATTGTTTCCTCTTTTGTTCAGACCAAACCGGAGGGAGTGCGTTTTAAACGCACCAATAAAAAAGCTAGTTAACAATCGAACCAGACGGCAACTTAGCTGGCTAACCTTTGCGCGATTTCTCGACGTGGTGCACGTAACGCTATTTTTTATTGAGCTTTTGTGTGGGACGGGCTACGGGGGTCATTGAGTGGGCGTTTGTACACGGAATGCTGTATTTCGAACGAGTTAATAAGTTCAGATTAAAAGTCGGTTTATCCAGGGTATATTCCAATCAATAACGTTTCTTTAATTAATGGATTAATTATGACTATTTATCAACTCAGCACGCGTATCAAATCGAATGCTCCACCCGATTCCCTGGTCTATGATTTATCTATTTATCGGATGGATTCGGATAGAAATAAATACTCTCTGATAGATGTGAAGCAACAACCTATTCAGGGAAATTATGAAACTCTAAAACACCCAACCGATAATATTAGCGAGTCACTTTCGACAATTTATATTATGGAAGTCACGCTTTATCGCAAAACGATGCTGCATACGCTGTGTGTTACTGCTTCACCGTTTACCCGGATGTACACATTAGAAGAGTTTGTATCCGGGAAAGCCTGGTCTATCGTTAAACGAGAAAACCCTTGTTATTTTGTATCAACGGGCACATCAAAACTGGAAAGTGAAGGTGGAAAGGTTGTAAAAGTAAATATATCCAGACCGGAAAGGCCGTTTATTGCCGAACAATATCCTATTGGAGACCCGCAGGATCCATTTGAAAAAAACATTATTGAAGAGCAAATAAAAAATAGATTTAACCAAGCTACATTCCCCGATCAGAATGCAAGTAGCTTATGTGGACCAGCGGCATTTTTCTATTGCCTGCAAATGGACAGGCCAGATGTTTATGCGCAAGCTGCAAAAGAAATTTGGCAATTTGGGAAAACTAAAATTGGCGCACTTGAGATCGCACCGGGGGACGGTTGTCGGCATCCTGAGGGTTCATTTTTTAGAAATGGAACCCGCCCCAAAATACTGGGACTGGACTGGATGACACTGGCGAGTCTGAGAGACTCCGAAAATAGCATATTGGACTTCGATACACTCGATTCCCCCGTTGCTGGAATCACCCTATGGCAAACGCTAACAGAATGGTTTGAGAAAGCGGGATATATAAAAGTGTTCAGTAATGTCGGAGCTACCCAGGCTGGAATTCAAGGCATGCAAGATCTAAATAACTATGTGCAGAAGGGATATAAAGTTGTTTCACTCATCAATGACAGCTTATTAGAAGGGAGTTCTTCCGAACGGGCGACATATCCTACTCACTGGATTGTCTGGGGTGGCCCGGCTGTTCAGGGAATAGACAGGGCGGTACATCTAAATTTATTTTCATGGGGTCAGATGCAAGATCAGATAAAACCTGGCAAAGATCTCTCTTTTTTCATTAATCGATTTTTCGGAGGGCTGGTTTTTAAACCAATCAAATAAACATGTGGATATTACGTAGTCTTATATTAGGTGGGCTTTTCTGTGTTTCAGCATGCAGCATGTTAAGCCCGAAGGCTGAATATATTCCAGAGGGGGACGAACTAAAAGCAGCCGTTGTTGGCGTTCCTTATCTTTTAAAGATCAACATCCTGGGGGGAAGAGTTATTGGCGGATGGTACGAATCCGAACCTGATTACAAACCAGGTTTAGTCACACCTAATGATGCTGGAATTTTCCTTCGCAACTGTCGTTTACCCGAGAGCAAAACGGAATCTTTCTTGCCTAAGACTCCACTATATAATGGTAATTGTATTGAAGTTTATGGCACTCCTACAAAAGCAGGAGAGCTAAAAATAAAAATTGATGGCGGTATGTACGGCAGCATGATCGCGCCAGCCAGCGAATTTAGCAAAGAATACAAAATAAACGTTATTCAGCCATAAAATCTACCCCCTAAACAGAAGGATCTCTGAGAGATCCTTTCTGTTTTTCAAATGGTCACCACGCCAGCCACTCCCCGCCCCGGTTGCTGCTCTCACGCACGGTTTCGATAAACCTCATGCCCGCAAGCCCTTCGGCGATACCCGGCAGCCAGGGCGCGTCGCCACCGCGAATTTTAACCGCCGCTTCACGGTAAATTTGCGCGAAACCTTCCAGATATCCTTCCGGATGCCCGGCGGGTGTACGGCACTGATGGCGTACGGAATCATGATTATTCACACCGTTTCGCGTGACAACGTAACTATTGCCATGATGAGGGTGAATTTCAAGAATTTCAGGCTGTTGCTGGCGGAAACCTATCGTCGCCCTGCTTCCCACAATGCGCAGACGCAGGTCGTTTTCGAAACCGGGAGCCACCTGGCTTGCCCATAACCGCCCACGAGCGCCGTTGGCGTAACGCATTTCAGCGTACACTTCGTCGTCCAAAACGCGTCCCGGAATGCGCGTCAGCAGTTCGCCGCGCACGGTTTCCGGTTCCATGCCGCTGACAAACGCTGCCAGTTGCCAGGCGTGAGTGCCGATATCCCCAATCGCACCGGCCCCCGCCATGGCCGGATTGCCACGCCAGCTCGCCTGTTTGTTGTCGGTCAACTCCAGCCTGTCGTTGAGCCAGTCCTGCAAATACTCTACTTCGATGGCACGAATATCACCGATTTCACTGTTGGCGATGCGTGCTCGGGCTTCGCGCACCATCGGTAGCGCGCTGTAATTATGCGTCAGAATAAATTGCAGGCCGGTTGCGTCGATAATCTGCGCCAGCTCCTGGGCCTCGGCGAGCGTTACCCCGAGCGGTTTGTCGCAGATCACATGAATGTCGTGTTGCAGAAATACTTTGGCTACCGGAACGTGAAGATGGTTGGGGGTGACAATCGAGACAACTTCAATGCCATCAGGCCGCGCGGCTTCACGCTCGGCCATCTCCTGCCAACTGGCATAACAGCGGTCGGCTGCGATAAACAGCGCTTCACCGCTGCGTTTTGCCACTTCCGGCGAGGACGAAAACGCCCCGGCAACCAGTTCAAACTGGTCATCAAGCCGGGCTGCGATACGGTGCACGCCGCCGATAAACGAGCCTTCACCGCCCCCTACCATTCCTAAACGAAGTCGTTTCATGGTTACTCCTCCAGCCCGAGCATGCGACGCGCCGCTGATTTGTCGCTGTCGCGCAGCGCAAAATCGTCAAAGGCATATTCGGCAACCGGAATAATGTGTTCCGCGATAAATTTTGCCCCTTCGCGCGCGCCTGCGTCACCTGATTTCAGGCAACACTCCCATTCAAGCGTAGCCCATCCGCTGTAGTCATATTGCGCCAATTTGCTGAAGATCCCGTTGAAATTAACCTGCCCGTCACCGAGGGAGCGAAAACGCCCAGGGCGATCAATCCATGGCTGATAACCCGCATAAACGCCGCTTTTTGGCGATGTCTGAAACTCGGCGTCTTTGACGTGAAAGGCTTTGATTCGTGCGTGGTAATGGTCGATAAAACCGAGGTAATCCATGTGTTGCAGCAGCATATGGCTTGGATCGTAGAGAATATTGCAGCGCGGGTGGTTATCGACCAGCGCCAGAAAACGCTCGAACGTGACGCCATCATGCAAATCTTCACCAGGATGTAGCTCAAAACAGACATCAACACCCGCGTCGTCAAAGCAGTCCAGAATTGGCTTCCAGCGGGCAGCAAGTTCATGAAATGCTTCATCCAGCAGTTGCTCATTGCGCGGTGGCCACGGGTAAAAATAAGGCCAGGCCAGTGCGCCAGAAAACGTCGCGTGGGCCTTTAGCCCGAGATTTTGTGAGGCTCGAGCGGCCTGTTTCAGGCTATCGACCGCCCATTGCTGACGCGCAACGGCATCGTGCGCCAGTTCAGGCGGAGCGAAACCGGCAAATGCTGCGTCATACGCCGGATGTACGGCCACCAGTTGCCCTTGCAGATGAGTTGAAAGCTCGCTGATTTCCAGTCCAACATTACCCAAAATGCCTCGGATTTCCGTGCAGTACTCCTGGCTTTCAGCGGCTTTGGCGAGGTCAAAAATATGTGGCAGGTGCGTGGGGATTTGCACCGCTTTGTAGCCCAACCCTGCCGCCCAGGCGGCTAGCGTGTCGAGCGAGTTGAACGGGGGTTTATCGGATATAAACTGTGAGAGAAATATGGACGGCCCTTTCAGGGTTTTCATTACAACATCTCCTTAATTAAAACCGTGCGTTGCTCGCGAACGGCAAGGTCTGCCGCCAGCACCACGGCCAGGCTTTCAACCGCCTGCTGCTGGTGTAACGTCAAATCGCTGTCGTCAAAAATGGCACGAGCAAAAAACTGTTGTTCGAGTTGGCATAAAGCAAAGTGATCGGGTTCGTCGCTCGCCGTCACCCATTCATCCTGGTGAACAAATTCGCCCTGGGCGTTTAATTCGCCATGATGGACACGCAGTGATTCGGTGCGCGTGTGCGCCTCGACATTAGCTGACTGCCCTTCGCCAGCGGCTTCCCGGGCGACAATAGAAACAGAACCTTGCGGGCCAATCACATCTTTAATAAAGAACGCCGTCTGACTCATCATCGGCCCCCATCCCGCCTCGTACCAGCCGACGGAGCCGTCTTCAAAACGTACCTGAAGCTGGCCGTAGTTGAACTGCTCGGATGGAATTTCATCGCTTAAGCGCACGCCAATAGCACTCACCGAGTGCGGGGTGGATTGCGCCATCTGGCACATCACATCCAGATAATGCACGCCGCAATCGACAATCGGCGAGAGCGACTGCATCAGCATTTTGTGGGTGTGCCAGGCGCTACCGCTGCTTTGCTGGTTGAGGTTCATGCGCATCACCAGCGGTTTGCCAAGCCCATGGGATAACTCGATAAACTGCTGCCACACCGGGTGGTGGCGCAGAATGTAGCCAACCACCAGTTTTTTACCTGCCAGACGCGCGGTAGCGACCACGCGTTTTGCCCCGCTCACCGTAGTGGCAAGCGGCTTTTCTAAAAATACATGGCAACCTGCGGCAAGCGCCGTCAGCGCCAGCGCTTCGTGGCTGTCGGGCCAGGTAGCAATGCACACGGCATCCGCCTGCGTTTCTTTAATCGCGCGGTGTAAATCTTCAAACAACGGAATATCGGCGACGAGTTGCGCCCGCAGACGCACTTTAGAATCGCCGCGAGCCACCAGCCCGCAGAGAGTAAATTCGTCCAGGTGCTGATACGCAAGGCTGTGGGCGGCCCCCATATTCCCGCAGCCCACAACCAGCACGCGCAGCGGCTTATTTGCCATGCTGCTCGCCCTCTTTATAGTTGAAACTAAAGAAGAAGATCGCCGCAATCACCACGGCTGCAATCGCTGGCATCCACCAGAATTGTTGCCATTGCAGCAAGCCTTCAGCCCCTTGCGCCGTGACCGAGCGGTTAAATACCGCGCCGCTGATTTGCGAACCGATCAGCATCCCCAGCCCGTAAGTGAACAGCACCAGCAAACTTTGCGCCTGGCCTTTCACTTTGTTGCCCGCCACTTTATCGGTATAGATAAAGCCGATGACAAAGAAGAAGTCGTAACACACCCCGTGCAGGATGATGCCGATATAGATCATCCAGCGTGTCTCTTCGGTAATTCCCAGGGCGAACATCGCGTAACGTGCAAACCATGCCAGCATACCGATAAGCAGCATCATTTTGATGCCCAGACGGCGGAAGAAGAACGGAATCAACAGCATAAACAGCAGCTCAGACATCTGCCCTAACGCCATCACGCCACTGACATTCTCGAACCCAACGGCGGAAATAAACGGTGCGGCGTAGGCGTAATAAGCCGCCAGAGGAATGGAGATAAGCGTGGCGCAGATGATAAACACCATAAAGTGGCGCTGTTTAAGCAACGCGAAGGCGTCAGCACATACGAGGTCACGCATCGAAAGCGGCTTGCCGCGATCCGGCGCGGGGGTATTCGGCAGCGTGAAGCTGTAAATCCCCAACACCACAGAGGCAACCGCCGCCAGGGTGAAGATGCCGGTGCTGTCTGAAAGGCCGCTGGTGCCAACAATCAGCCCCGCCACAATCCAGCCGATAGTGCCGAACGCACGCACAATCGGGAACCCTTTTTCGCTGTTTGCCAGGCTGTGGAACGCCACGTTATTGCTCAGGGCGATAGTCGGCATGTAGCACAGCATGTAAGCGAAAACGACCCACAACAGGCCGCTCTGCCCGCTTTCAAACATGCCCGGCAGCCACCACAGCAGCGCCGCGCCGATGAGGTGCAAGACGCCGAGCACTTTTTGCGAAGCAAAGAAACGGTCGACCAACATGCCAAGCACGAATGGCGATAAAATCGAGGCAATTGGCCCGGTGGAATACGCGTCACCAATTAACGCGCTCAGCCCGAACTTGCCCATCACCACGCCCAGCGTCACATACCAGGCCCCCCAGACGAAAAACTCAAGAAACATCATTAACGACAGGCGTGGAATCACCCATTTATGAGTGACCACTTGTGCCCCAACGGCCGACTGAGAAGACATAAATCCTCCGGTACAGAGTATTGATTTAAGGGTAAGAGTTCTTGTTATGAAATCGATTACATTCGCACTTCAATAAAAATGTAATCGATTTCATGGGGGTTTCCATCATGCTGATGAATTATTTGGTAGTATCAATTCAAATATGGAATGTGGTTCACATTTCAACCGATCGTGCAAAGGATCAACATGTCGATAGATAAAGTGGCGCGCATTGCCGGGGTTTCTACCGCGACCGTTTCCCGGGTTTTAAACGGTAATCCTGCCGTAAAACCCGACACGCGCGACAAAGTGCTGGCGGCGATTGAGGCGTGCGAATACCAACCTAACCTGCTGGCACGCCAGTTGCGCACCTCGCGCAGTCGCATGTTATTGGTGCTGGTGTCGAACATCACCAACCCCTTTTGTGCCCGCGTGGTACGCGGCATTGAAGAGGAAGCCGAAAAACACGGTTATCACATTCTGCTGTGTAATTCGGAATCACGCCTGACGCGTGAATCAGCCTATTTGCGCCTGCTCAGTGGCAAAGTGGCTGATGGCGTGATCACCATGGATGCCATCAGTTGTTTACCTGGGCTGACGACGTTGATTGGCGATTCGCCGTGGGTGCAATGCGGCGAAGGCGATCCCGGTTATCGTGCTTCTTCGGTGACGATTGATAACTTTAAAGCGGCGGCGGCGGCGGTCGATCATCTGGCGACGTCAGGCTATAAACGTATTGCGCTGATCAACGGTGATTTACGCTATCTCTATTCGCAACAGCGCGAAGCGGGTTATCGCGCCGCCTGTGGCAAAAACTGGCAAGCGGTGGTGTACGCCGATAGCCTGGAATATCAGGCTGGCGTGCAGGCCATGGCAGAACTGTTCACCATGCCAGAACCACCGGATGCCGTATTTGCCATCTCCGATGCATTAGCGGGCGGCGCGCTGCATTTTGCCCACGAGCAAGGCCTGCGTGTCCCGGAAGATGTGGCGATAATGGGGTTTGATGGCGTCCCGTTTGGCTCGGTGACTTATCCCCCGCTCACCACCATCGAACAGCCGATGCATCAGCTTGGTGTGCGCAGCGTGCAGTTGTTGCTCGAACGCATCGATAACCCGGAAGTTGAAACTGTGAATGAGATTCTGGACTGGAAGCTGGTGGTTCGGGGATCGGTGTAGGGCTTTATCGTGGTCAATAAGCGCTGCTTTTTATATCCTGAAGCAGCGCCGTATTAATATTACTGGTAATCAATAATCCCGACTTGTTTGGCCATGAATAATTCATTCCTTTCGACAATTTCTTCTACTACTTTACCTGCGGCGTTAAATCTAAAATAAGTCAATGCCGTCCAGGTGACGTCTTTTCCGTGAACATCAAATCCGTGCCAGGTATTAGAACCACGCGCCACATGTTTCAGATGAACCACAACCACATCGTCGGTCACGACTTCTTTGCTGAAGGTGGTTTCTATCGATTCATAGCGGTTAATAACATGTTCGAGCAGCGCTTTTTTGAAGTTCTCAACACCGTGAACAGGCGCATCACAATCAGGGCGATGAATAATCACGTCTTTATCAAAATATTCTTTAACGCGCTCCGCATCTTTTCCATCAACACAATATTTAAAGTATTTCTTTACTGTTTCAAGATTATTTATGCTCATCACTCAATCTCCGATTTAATTATTTAAAACGAGTATAGGGACGTTTGTGATATTCGTAAATAACATATATATTGCATGTGGTATGCAAAAAATGGATATCTTATGAAACTCGACAGACTCGAACGCTGGGCAACCGTCAGGCACTTTCGCCTGGCTATCGCACTCTTCGAATACGGCAGTGTTTTGCACGCTTCACGTTCGTTAAATGTGTCGCAACCTACAGCCAGCAAGCTGTTGCTCGATCTTGAGGATGCGGTAGGGGCTAAGTTGTTCCTGAGAAATCGCCGGGGAGTCACGCCCACCGAACTGGGACGCGCATTTGTTGACCGCAGCAAAATGGTGCTGGCTCAACTTGATCATGTTTCGCAAGCTATCAGTGCCCTGGGAACGGGTCATGCCGGGCGGGTTGCCATCGGCAGTTTATTAACCGGTTCGAGTTATCTGGTTCCGGCGGCGATTGCAAAACTGAGCGTTTCCCGGCCCGACATTCGTATTAAGATTATTGAAGGTGTCAGCGGGGAATTATTGCCGCGACTGGTTTCCGGTGAACTCGATTTTTTAATTGGCAGATTATCAGATATTAGTTCCAACGCGGTGGTCACTCAGGAAGCTTTATTTAATGAGAATGCCATGGTTGTCGTCCGTAAAGGTCATCCGCTGGAGCAAAATCCTCATGCAACACTCGAGAAATTAAAACAGGAAGCGTGGATATTACCGCCCATTGAAACGACATTACGTAAGCAGTTTGATAATACTTTTTATAATAACAACATTGATCCGCCGCATGCGACTATCGAGACGGTTTCCTTCTTCAATATATTATGGCTGTTAAAAAAGACCGATTTATTAGGGATTCTGCCGCAATCCATTGTTACGGATATCACTTACAGCAACGATCTTGTGCGTTTACCGTCATTTGAACCGCTGGTTCTTGAGCAAATCGGTATTTCCCGTTTGACCGGAACGGAACTCTCGCCTGCCGCCACTGCGTTGGTGGAGTCCATTCGTGATGTGATGGGAAGTTCATCGGGAATGTAAAACAGGGCAGCCATGTGGCTGCCCTATTTTTACCTGAATCTTACTTCAACGCTTCTGGCAGCTTAATCACCCAAAGCTCATTTTGCGACTCGGGTTTTTCCAGCGGTTTTAACGAGATTTTGGTGGCAACTTCTTTACCGTCGCGGGTTAAATGCCCTTTGCCGTCCACTTCATATTGGTCAGCTTTTTTAGCGTCGGCATCAGGATTTTCCAGCACCGGTTGCAGGCCGAAATCGTTGTCATTGATCACCGCGATGGTCTGGTTATCAATCAGCGTCATGCCTTCGGCTTTCTCCTGCTGCCAGCCCAGTTTACGCAGATCAACCACCTCTTTTTTCTGCGCCAGTTTAATGCCACGGGCATTCAGTTGTGTGGCATCGTCAAACTCGGGCGCTTTATCTTTATCAAACGAACTCAGATCGCTGGCCTGGCTGAGATCAACCACATACACCAGGTTGCGCATGACTTTGTTTTTGTCGCCGCCCTGTTCGATAAGCAGCAGGCGGTTGTCATCCAGCGCCACGATATCGCCGATTTTGGCATCTTTAGCTTTCTTATAAACATCCACGTCAATCGGATAACCGTACATTTCGGTTTTGCCGGTTGCAGGATTGAAGCTCACCAGGCGGGTAAATTGCGCGGTGTTTTTCGTTTTCCCGTCGATATCCAGCGTACTTTGCACGGCAGCAATAATGCGCCCGTCTGGCATACGCGTAATGCCTTCAAAGCCACGGTTAGCCTGGCGCCATTTGATAATGTTTGGCAAACCGCCCGCCACGCCCTGCTCGCCTTGTTCCGCCTGCGGGCCATATTTTTTGAGGATTTTACCGTTGGCATCAATGTTAATGATGAAAGGACCGTATTCATCACACAGCCAGTAACCGCCTTTGCCGTCCGGCGTGATGCCTTCGGTATCCAGCCCGCGCTTGTCGCTCGATAATTGCTGCAAAGTGTCACCCAGCGCGATTTCATTGGTCGCGCCAATCAAACCTTCAGGCAACGGCAAGCCGCTAATTGGCCCGTTTTCATCATGTAAGGCGTGTGCATCTGTCGCTTCGGCTTTGCCCCCCGCCACGCGAATGGTCATCAGCAATGGGGTGAACTTTGGATTAGCAAAAATCTTCGACTCTTTTTTGCCTGATTTAGGCGAGTCGGCATTCGGGCCGCGATCGGTGACTGTCGCAAACACCAGCGCATCGCCGTCTTTACGGATAAATTGCAGGCCGGAACCCACGCCCACCGGCAATCCGTTCGGGAAGTTGGCAGCGTACGCGCCCTGATACTCAACATGATCACCCTGAGGAAATGTGACAACGTAACGATCAACTTGCGGCTCCGCCGCCTGGCTTGCCAAAGGAAATAGTGAGGTCAATAACAGCGCAAAAGGTTTTAATTTCATGATGTTCGCATCCTTTATTTTGGTCATCGATTTATAAAGCAGCCTTATGACAGAAATATGACGAAAATAAGACCGCTAAATTTCCCGCCCCGAATGCCGATAACCCTCACAGCACTGGCTGAAACGAGTCAGGTTATTTTCTAAACATAAGGGTTTTGTATGTCAGTACGGCGTTTTTCGATTTTAGTTTTCAGTACGTTGCTGCTTATTTTCTTAGCCAGTACCGCATCCAATATCTGGTCTTTAACGCGTAGCAACCAGTCTCTGGATAACGTCAACCGGGAAATCCGCGTGGTGTTATCGGTGATCGACCCGATTAACCACAGCCGCACCATGCGTGTTCGCGCCATGGAAGCGTTAGAAGAACGTGAGCAAGGTTCAGGCGACCAAAGTCAGCTGGCGTTGGATGGCGCAAAGCTGGTGCTCGGCAAAGCGAATTCCGCCTTTCAGGCTTATCTGGAAGCGCCAAAACAGCCTGGCGAACAAGTGCTGGCCGATGCTTATCAAACTGCTTTCGTAAATTATCGCGAACAGGGTTTGCAGCCGTTACTGGATGCGGTTGGCGCAAATGATTTGCAGCGCGCCCGCACGCTCGTGACCTCCACTCTGCCGCTTCTCGACAAACAGTTTGAAGTCGCGCTGGATAAGCTGCTGTCGTTTCGCGAGCAGTACGCGCAACAGCTCAACAAAGATGCGCAATCGGGCTTCAAGCAAAGCCTGGTAAGCATTGCGATTTTTGCGCTGATCTTCGCCATTATTCTCGGGGCAGCGTTCCTGCTGTTGAAGAAAAGAGTCCTTAACGAGCTGGATAAAGCGAAAGCACATTGCACAGAAATCGCCAGCGGTATCCTGCATACGCCGATTGTCGCCAACGCTCGGGATGAAATTGGTGCCATGATGCGCGAGCTGGAGCAGATGCGCGTTTCGTTGGCGAGTATCATCGGCCAGGTGCGTGAATCCAGCCAGACCGTGGCCTACGCGTCTGAAGAAATCGCGGCCGGGAACACCGATCTTTCTGCCAGAACGGAAGAGCAAGCGTCGTCTTTGGGTGAAACAGCCGCCAGCATGGAGCAGCTTACCGTGACGGTGAAATCTACTTCCGACAATTCTCATCAGGCAAATAAGCTGGCAAATGGCATGTTGATTGCCGCCAATGACGGCAACGAGATTGTTAGCGAGGTGATTGATTCAATGCGTAATATTGAGTCTAGCTCCAGCAAGATCGATAACATTATTAGCATTATCGAAGACATTGCTTTCCAGACCAATATTCTGGCGCTGAATGCGGCGGTTGAAGCCGCGCGTGCCGGTGAACAAGGGCGTGGTTTTGCCGTGGTCGCCAGCGAAGTGCGTAACCTGGCGCAACGTTCGTCGGTTGCCGCGAAGGAGATCAAAGAGCTGATTGAGCTGTCAGGTGAGCAGGTGAATATCGGCAGTAATCTGGTGAATCGTGCGGGCGAAAGTATGCAGCGGATTTCTAACGCCATTAAGCAAGTGACGGGATTAATGGAAGAAATTGCGGTGTCGACCGGCGAGCAAAGCCGCGGCATTGAACAAATCAACCTGGCCGTGGTGCAAATGGATGTGGTGACGCAGCAGAATGCCGCGCTGGTTGAACAAGCCTCAGCGGCGGCGATGTCGTTAAAAGAGCAGTCGCAGGCGCTCAATGAAACGGTGGCGGTGTTTAAGCTGGCGTAAACTTGATGTCGGGTGACGCATGCGCTTACCCGACCTACAACTACATGATTTCGTAGGTCGGGCAAGCGCAAGCGCCCCCGACAAAACCGCTTACCAAACCTTTTCGGCAAGCTCCGTCACCAGACGCACTTTGTCCCACTGCTGCTCAGGCGTCAGGCTGTTACCCTCTTCTGTCGAAGCAAAACCGCATTGTGGGCTAAGGCAAATCTGGTTGATATCAACATACTGTGCCGCTTCGTTAATGCGTGCCTGAATCAACTCCGGGTTTTCAAGTTCGCCATTTTTCGTCGTCACCAGACCTAAAACCACTTGCTGATGGCCGGGACGCACAAAGCGCAACGGCGCAAAATCACCGGAACGATCGTTGTCATATTCAAGGAAGAACGCATCAACGTTCACGGTGCCAAACAGCACTTCAGCCACCGGCTCGTAACCGCCTTCAGAGATCCACGTCGAGCGGAAATTACCGCGACAAACATGCAGCCCAATAACCAAATCATCAGGCTTGCCTGCCAGGGCTTTATTCAGCACTTCGGCATAAATCTGCGCCAGTTGGTCCGGGTCGTCACCACGCTGGCGGATTTCCTGACGCTGCGCATCCGAACACAAATATGCCCAAACGGTGTCATCAAGTTGCAGATAACGGCAGCCCGCCGCGTAAAACGCCTGAATCGCATCGCGCCAGGTGGTTGCCAGATCGTCGAAATATTCTTTCAAATCAGGGTACACGGTGCTGTCGATTGCATTACGTCCGCCACGGAAATGCAACACGCTCGGGCTTGGGATCGTCATTTTCGGTACGGCATCGCCACTGATGCTCTTCAGATAGCGGAAATCTTCCAGCATCGGGTGTTCACCGAAGCCCAGTTTGCCGACCACTCGCACGCTGTGGGCTTTGGTCTGCACGCCGTTAAACTGAATGCCCTGCTCCGACTCATAACGCTCAACACCTTGCAGGCCATCGAAAAAGTCAAAATGCCACCACGCACGACGAAACTCGCCGTCAGTCACCACATGCAGGCCGCAGGCACATTGCTGCTCAACCGAGGCACGAATCGCCTCATCTTCCACTTTCCGCAGTTCAGAAGCGTTGATATCTCCTGCCGCAAAAGCAAGACGTGCGTTTTTAATGGTGGCCGGGCGTAAGAAACTACCGACGATGTCGGCACGGAACGGGGCGCGATGAGCTGTGGATTGTGGCATGTGTCTTCTCCTTCCCTGGCTAATTAATTTAGGCAGGTGATAATTCATTATTTGAATATTTAGCCATCTGGATGGCTATTGTTTGAATGAGAATGTCAGATGCGCCCCATGAGGACAAACGAAGATCTTTCATGGTTATTGAAAATTATTCATGTTGTTAAGGCGATGTAAATTCAAAGTTGATCTGCGTCACACTTTGCCGTTAAATATGACGTCCTGTTTTTGAGCATCCTGATTATGATTGTTCGTCCGCATCAACACTGGTTTATCCGCTTGTTTGTCTGGCATGGCTCGGTTCTACAAAAAATCTATTCCCGCCTGCTGCTAAACCTTGCCCTTTCGATTGGCATTATTTTCTTTCTGCCCTGGTATGAAACACTCGGCATTAAACTGACCACCGCCCCGTTCAGTATTCTCGGCGTGGCAATTGCTATCTTTTTAGGCTTCAGAAACAGCGCCTGCTACGCACGTTTTAACGAAGCGCGCGCGCTGTGGGGAAATCTGGCCATTACGCAGCGCTCATTCTTGCGTGAGGCGAAAAGCGTGCTGGGTGAGAATCAATGTCAAATTACCGCGCTGGTAAATTTGCAGACTGCGTTTTGCCATGCTTTGCGGCTGACGCTGCGTAAACGCCCGGTGGAAGAGACACTTAAAAAATACCTGAGCGCAGAAGAATTGCAGTGGGTGGTTAAAAGCCAGGCGCCGTGCCAACGTATCTTGTTGCTGATGGGGAGCTGGCTAGGCGATAAACGCAAACAAGGGCTGATTTCCGATGTGGTGTGGAGCAGTCTGAATCATCATCTTAACGATCTTTCGGCGGTTGCCGGTGGCTGCGAGCGCATTGCGACCACTCCCGTTCCGTTCGCCTACACGCTGATTCTGCACCGCACCGTTTACCTGTTTTGCATCATGCTGCCGTTTGCGCTGGTGACAGACCTGCATTACATGACGCCATTTTTGTCGGTGTTTATCTCGTATACGTTTATCTCGCTCGACACGCTGGCCGAAGAGCTGGAAGAGCCGTTTGGCACCGAAGACAACGACTTGCCGCTGGATGCGATATGCAACAGCATTGAGCGTGATTTACACGATATGGATGAAAGCGAGGAATTACCGGAGAAGTTGCGCCCAAACCGCCATTATCGGTTGAGTTAGGCGCACTATTTATTTATTAGAAGATTGGGCCGACAAAATCACGCTTACCCAATGGCACACCCGCCTGACGCAGGATGTCGTAAGCAGTGGTGAAGTGGAAATAGAAGTTCGGCGTAGCGAATTTGTAGACGTAGCTACGAGCGGTGAAACGCAGTTCGTGTTCGCGAGCCATCACCACGATTGGGCGCTCATCATCGCCGTCCAGTTGAGCATCGGTAATGCCTTTCATGAACTCAACCGTTGCCGCAATGCGAGCCTGAAGCTGGGCAATAGTGGTTTCGTTATCTTCCATCACTGGAGCGTCAACACCCGCCAGGCGTGCAACCGCACGTTTGGCCATATCGGTAGAAATTTGCACCTGGCGCACCAGCGGATACATATCTTCCGCAAGTGTTGCCGCCAGCAGGCTCTCTTCAGTTTTGCCATTCTCTTTTGCCCAGTTGGCGGCTTTATCAAGAATCGCAGATAAATTGTTTAAACCGAGAATAAACTGAGCGTTAGTTTCGCTGTAAATCGACATTGTAACTTCCTTCAGGGATGACAAAAGTGAGCCAAGATTACACTCACTTCACGCCTCGCGGATAGCAAATTCACCACTCAGGCAAAGCTAAAACCTTCATCAGCCCAACCCGCTATTCCACCAATCATAATTTTCACCGGGCGACCCAGGCGCGCCAGTTTAAGCGCTGCGCGATCGGCACCGTTGCAATGCGGCCCGGCGCAATAAACCACGAATAAGGTATCGGCGGGCCACTCGGCCATCCGCTGCGCCGACATATCGCGATGGCGCAAATGCAAAGCGCCAGGAATATGGCGAAGAGCGAAGGCCTCCGGGGAGCCGACCACGTGCAGCAGAACAAAATCCATATCTTCGTCTTTCATCGCGCTATGCACATCGTCGCAGTCTGTCTCGAGACACAGACGCTGGAGAAAATGAGCAGCGGCGATTTCAGGCGCAGCGGCAGGATAATCAGTGACGAAACTCATACAACCTCCTCGTGTGGGTGAGAGACCACTATAGATTGCTGCTTGCCGCTTGACGTGTGGCAGAAATGACAGATAACGTGAAGATCATGACAAACTCTCTTGCTCCACATAATCCCCTTGTTGTCGCCCTGGCGTATGACGGTCTGTGCACGTTTGAATTTGGCGTGGCGGTTGAAGTGTTTGGCCTGCCGCGCCCGGAAATGGGCAACGACTGGTATCGCTTTGCGGTGGCGGGAATCGAAGCTGGCGACTTCCGCGCGACCGGTGGCATACGTTTAACGGTCGATGGCGGGCTTGATTTGCTGGCACAGGCGGGGACGATAGTTGTGCCGGGCTGGCGCGGTGCCGATGAGCCTGTTCCCGAACCTTTATGCGAAGCGCTGCGTGCGGCACATGCTCGCGGGGCGCGAATTATGTCGATTTGCTCCGGCGTATTTGTGTTGGCTGCTGCCGGTTTGCTGAACGGATTACAGGCTTCCACACACTGGCGTTATACCGAAAAACTGCAACAACGTTACCCTGAAATTCAGGTGATGCCGGATGTGCTCTACATCGACAACGGCTCCGTTTTGACCTCCGCGGGCAGTGCGGCGGGTATCGATTTGAGTTTGCATCTTGTGCGCCGGGATTACGGCCAGGCGGCGGCAAACAGTGTCGCACGTAGATTAGTGGTCCCGCCCCATCGCGTCGGCGGCCAGGCGCAGTTTATCGAGCAACCGGTGCCTACGCCTTATGAAAGCAAGCGCCTCAGCCCGCTGTTTGATTATCTCCACACTCACCTTGCCAATGAGCATTGCGTGGAATCACTTGCCGCTTTTACCGGTATGAGTCCGCGCACATTTTTACGCCGCTTTAGCGCAGCAACCGGCACCACGCCCGCGCGCTGGTTGCTCAATGTGCGCCTGGCGCGCTGCCGCGATCTGCTGGAAAGCAGCACGCTTTCGATAGATGAAATTGCCGAGCGCGTTGGCTTTGGCAGCGCCGCCACTCTTCGTCATCATTTCAGGGCAAAGCTCGACACCACGCCCGCCGCTTACCGTAAAACATTTACTTCAGGTAACGAAAAAATGATTACTTCACGCGAAACAACGTGATAGAGATAACGGCATTATTTTGATAGTCAGCAGATGAATGTATCTGGAGAAGATATGCGTAAATTGAATGTTTTTGTTTTTTCAGCGGTTTTGATGGCCGGTTCTGTGCCAATGGCGTTTACGGCTGTTGCCGCAGACGCGCCTGTGACCGCGCCGGGTGCCGTCGCGACGCCAGCACCGCAAAGTTCTTCTTTTGAAATCCAGGAGTTCCACGCCGATTACAAGCCATTTAAAATTGGCGACATCGTGCCGGATTTATACCGCACCAAGCCTTACCAGATTGATGCCTGGCAGATTCGCCATCTCCCGGCACCAGAAGCCGGAAGCCACTGGACATACATGGGTGGGAACTACGTGTTGATAACTGACGCGGAAGGCAAAATTTTACGAGCCATGAAAGGCGAGATTTTTTACGGCCACTAACAGAACAAACCCCGGCATTGCGCCGGGGCTTTTGTTTATGCAGCACGCATCGCTTTAATTTTTGAATACCCGTACTCAAAAATCATATCTGTGGTGCACATAAAGACAATCACATCACCCGACTCGCACTCTTCGATCGCTTCGTTTAATTCCGCATCAAAATCTTTCGATAGCTGCGGCATTAGCATCTGCATATAGCCTGGATAATCTTCGTCTTCATCGGCTGGCATATCTTCAATTTTTGAACCGCGAACCACGTAAACCAACAGATTTTTGTCGTTGACGACGATGGGTGCGCGCAGGTGTTTGCCCGTAGGATGCTTAGCCATGTTATTTACCCTTTTGCTAATAGCCGAAATTTGGCGCTATCCTCGCAAAAGATGGCGCGAAAATACAGCCTTGCCGTGATGACAAGCCACGAATACCCACTAAGCTGATGAAAGAAAAACTCAGACGGAGGTCATTATGAACAAAAAGTTGTCTGCTCAATGCCATTGTGGTGCTGTCGCTTTTACCGTTGAACTGACGGACGGGTTCAACACCGCCCGCCGCTGCAACTGCTCATTTTGCCGGATGCGCGGCGCGGTTGCCGTTTCGGCGCAACTGTCTGGCATCGAAGTCATTAAGGGTAAAGACAAACTAACCGAATACCGTTTTAACACCGGCGAAGCGGTGCATTTTTTCTGTTCTGTGTGCGGGATTTACACCTTCCACCAGCGCCGCTCCAACCCGGAACAATACGGCGTCAACGCTGCCTGCATCGAAGGCGTTTCGCCTTTCGACTTCCCCAAAGTCACGGTAATGGAAGGCTCGCACCATCCAAAAGATGGCGGTGGCGGCGTGGCGGGATATTTGACGTACACGGCGATTAAGTGAATCCAACGTCTAAGCATTGAGGATACCGGTTGGTATCCTCAGAATCATTAACGCCCTTCTCCCACGCGCCAAATCCTCTCTGCATAGCGTCCTACAAGGGCCAGCGAGGTAGCGAGCAGCAAGAAGAAAATGACTTTGTTGGTATCGTCCCAGAACATTTCGAAATAGCGGGTATAGAGGTTGATACCTAAAAACGTCAGGCCAAAGCCGCGCAGCATGCCGTCGTCGGTTTTCAGGCTTATCCAGATGCATGCCCCCGCCGCCAGGGCAAAAAGCAGCGACCAGTGCAGCAACTCCATCTGGCGCACGCTTTGCCAGATATCGTAATCGTAGTTACCGAAGATCGACAAAATCCACAGCGCGATAAACAGGTACAGCAATCCCATCGCCTTGCTGGTGTTAAATAAATTTCGCTGCTGCAAGATAGGTTGCAGTAAATAGCAGGCTGCCAGCAGTACACCACCGAATAACACAAAGCGAATCGGGTAATTCATGCCAAGCCAGTACGCGCCCCATCCTGATGCGTATCCCGTGGACGTGCCGAAAAAGCTGCCCAGTGCCAGCAGGCAAAATAGCCAGATTAGCCCGGACCGTCCCAGGTAGCCGATGGCGCCATAGATGGCGCAGCCGAGTAAGAACAGTGGCGCGACGTTGCCGCTGCCGGTGTCCAGCGCCATGCCGACCTGGGACAGGCTTAACGCGGTGAACAGCACGCCCATAAACAGAATCGCTTCGTTGCTGTAGCGTTTTTCAGGTGTGATTTTTTGGCGACGAAAACCCCAGAAATATAACGCGGCGGAAATGAGCGCCAGAATAATGGCGCGAGTGAGGTAGCCAAAATTGAACAGCAACGCCATCAAATATTCATCGGCGACCAGGCTTCCAATAGCGATAATGGCGCAGGCCAGTGCAATCCAGAAGGCGTAACGGCTCAGGCGCTGCCAGTCAAAAAGCTGTACCGAGAGATTTTGTTGCAAGCGCTGTTGCTCGGTTTCGTCTATCACCCCTTCTTTGCGCCAGCCTTCAAGCGTATGCCGGATGACTTTTTCCTGTTTGCGTGTCACTTTCATTACGGTTTTCCTTACCTGATTTGATCGACTACGTTACAACAGTTTGGTGTAATCCAGGATATATACAATTTCCGAATTCATCACATCGCTCAATGCAATTTTAGCCTCAGGAGAAGCCCATGCGAGACTGGAACCCCGCCCTTTATTTGCAGTTTGAAGCAGAGCGCACCCGCCCGGCAGCCGAGTTAGCCGCCCGCATCCAACACCCTGCCGCGCAGCACATTTCTGATTTAGGCTGCGGCCCTGGGAACAGCACTGCGTTACTGCACAAAGCCTTCCCGCATTCAAGCGTGACGGGGGTCGATAACTCTCCGGCGATGCTGGACAAAGCCCGCGCGGCACTACCCGATTGCCAGTTTGAAAGTGCCGACATTGCCCACTGGCAACCGGCGGTGAAACAGGATTTGATTTACGCGAATGCGTCTTTGCAATGGCTGGGGGATCATCCGTCGCTCTTTCCACATCTCGCGGCGCAACTGGCGGAAGGCGGTGTGTTAGCAGTACAAATGCCGGACAACTGGCAGGAACCGACGCACACATTAATGCGCCAGGTCGCTTTTGAATTGGGTCAGCCCGACTCGGGGCGTGAGGAATTACTCCCCGCGCAGCAGTATTACGATTTGTTGGCGCAGGCGGGTTGTACGGTAGATATCTGGCGCACCACCTATTTTCACGTGATGCCCTCTGCCCAGGCCATTATTGAATGGCTCAGTTCTACCGGCCTGCGCCCTTATCTGGCGAAACTCGATGACATCCAGCAGCAGGCTTTTCTGTCCCGTTATCACTCGCTTTTGCAGCAGGCCTATCCGCCGCAACACGACGGAAATGTGCTGATGCTGTTTCCGCGTCTGTTTATTGTGGCGCGTAAAACTAAAGCGTAACGCCCATCTGGCGCAGCGTTTCCACATCCTGCAATGGGGCTGCGCCGAAGGAACGGCGATATTCGCGATTAAACTGTGACGGCGATTCGTACCCCACAAGCCAGGCGACGTTCGCCACATCCAGGCTGCCGCTCAGTAGCAATCGCCGCGCTTCGAGTAGACGGATCTGCTTTTGATACTGCAACGGACTCATCACCGTCAGTGCCTTAAAGCGGTGGTGCAGGCTCGATGAACTCATCCCCACGCGTTTTGCCAGCTCATCAATTTTCAGCGGTTCGGCAAAATGGTGCTTAATCCACGCCAGCGCTTCACCGACACCTTTACCTTGCGTCCACGCCAGCGTCTGTTTCCAGAATGCTGACCCGGCGGGGGCAGTCACCAGGCGATAGAGTATTTCCTGTTTGATGAGTTTTGATAAAACCGCCAGGTCGTCAGGCGTATCCAGCAGTTTAACCAGGCGCAAAAAGGCATCCTGTAACGCTTCGTCGGATTGCGTCACCCAGGCACCCGCATTGGCGGCTTCATGCTGTTTTTCCGGCAGGGTAATTTGCAACGAGACAATAAGATCGGCAATTTCTTTGCTGTCCAGATCGATGCGCACGCCATAGTAAGGCGCGGATTCATTGGCTTGTGTGACCTGCCCGGAAACCGGCATATCCACGGCGGCCAGCGAATAACTCCCCGGCCCATATTCCGTGACATTGTCACCAATCAACATCTTTTTGCGCCCTTGCAACACGATGCACATCGAGGGTTGCAACATGCCTCGATTGAGCACCGTCGGCTCGGGCATGCGCACAAAACTCAGCCACGGCAACGCCGTCACAAAATCACGATCCAATGTGCCTCTGCGCTGATAATGTGCCGCCACGCGCTGGCATAGTTCCGTTAAAATGCGGCCCTCAGGCCGCTGAATATTTTCTTCTTCTGGCATATCACTGCCCCATGATGGCTTTCGGTTCAAGATACCCTTCCAGCCCGTAAGTGCCAAACTCGCGCCCCAGTCCTGATTGCTTAAAGCCGCCAAACGGCGCGTTCGGCTCGTCATAAACGCCATTTACGAAGACGCGCCCGGCAATCAATTGGTTCGCCACCGCCGCCGTGCGCGCCGCATCTTTCCCGCTCACGTAAGCCTGCAAACCGTAAATCGTATCGTTAGCGATAGCCACGGCGTCGGCATCATCTTTGTAAGTTATCACTGATAATACCGGGCCAAAAATTTCTTGTTGGGCGATGGTCATATCGTTGCGAACATTAACAAAAACAGTCGGTTTCACATAGTAACCGCGATCGAAACCTTGCGGGCGACCCAATCCACCACACAGTAATTCCGCCCCTTCTTCGATGCCTTTGCGGATGTAATCCTGCACGCGTTGATATTGCTGGGCGGTGACGGATGTCCCGATGTTTTCGCCAGGTGTCAGGTGTGAAATGTGTTTGCGCAGTTGTTCTTTTACCGCTTCGAGTCGGCCTTCAGGCACCAGTAAACGAGTGCCTGCGATACAAGCCTGGCCGCTGTTCCACGACATCACCTGCAACGCGAGCGGAATCGCTTGCTCCAGATCGACATCATCGAGTAGTACATTAGCTGACTTCCCGCCCAACTCCAGCGTGACGCGCTTTAAGGTATCCACAGCGCCGCGAGCAATGGTTTTGCCGACCTGGGTCGAACCGGTAAACGAAATTTTAGCGATATCCGGGTGACGGGTGATTTCCGCCCCGACGACGTCACCGCGCCCGGTCACAATGTTAATCACCCCGTCCGGCAGACCCGCCGCGTGCAGGCATTCGGTGATAATTGCCGTTTGTTGAGCACTCAGTTCGCTGGGCTTTATCACTGCCGTAGAACCGGAGGCGATGACCGTTGAGAGTTTGCCCGCAATAAAACCATAGTTGGCGTTCCATGGCGTGATAAGACCGACAACGCCAAGCGGTTCCATCACCACGTTTGCGCCGCCGACGCGGGTTTCAAAAGCGTAATCAGCGAGAATATCGCGCATCTGCAAAAAGCCGGTATAAGAGCGTTGAACGGTGCTTTCGGCAAAGAAACGCGGGCAACCATACTCTTCAACCATGGTGTCGATAAGTTCGGCTTCGCGGGATTTTACTGCGTCGTGCAGCTGTTGCAGCCACGCCATACGCTGTTCACGTGTTGACAGGCGCATCGCCGGGAATGCCGCTTTTGCCGCCGCAATTGCCCGATGCGTATCGTCCACATCGGCCAGTTGAACCTGTGCCATTTTAGTTTCGTTGGCGGGGTTGATAAGGTCGATAATTTCTTCCCCGTGAGGGGTAACAAACTGGCCGTTGATATAGATTTTATTGATAGTTTTCATGTTGCGCTCCAGGTGTGTTTGACCGACTTAGTGTCACCTGGAGGCGAATTTCTCTGTAGCGCAATGCTGTCGGATGATTGCACAATCCTGCAAATATCTGCTCTATTTAAGCCGCAGCGGAGACCCAACGCGCTCGCAAGGTGTCGTACGCCCAGTTGTAAATCACGCTATACGGCAGGAAGAACAGGAAGAAACCAATCTCGACCATAAACGCCTGTAGCAATGAAATGTTGAGCATCCAGGCGGCCAGCGGCAGGCCAATCAAAATAAAGCCCCCTTCAAAACCCAGCGAGTGCGCGATGCGCAGCGGCAGCCGACGCTTTTGCCCAACCGGGAAAAACTTATCAAACCCGGCGTTATAAATCATGTTCCATACCATGGCGACGGTAGATAGCATGATCGCCAGCGCACCCATCTGGAATAAGGGTTTGTTCAGGATCCACGCCGCCAGCGGCGCACAAATCGCAATGGCGATAACTTCGAAACCCACCGCATGCACGATGCGTTCGGAAAAGGTTCTTTTTTGAGACTGCATAAAACTCACTCCAGATAAATCAAGCAATATGGCTATGGGGCGTATTATCATCGCAATTTCTGATAGTATTAAGTGATTAGCCATCTAAAAAACCGATAGATCATGAATTACTCCCCCGAATCCCTGGAAGCCTTTGTGCAGGCGGTAGAAACCGGTTCGTTTTCTGCGGCGGCGCGCAAACTGAAGAAAAGCCAGTCAACGATAAGCAGCGCCATTGCCAATCTGGAAGCCGATTTGGGAGTGATGCTGTTTGATCGCCAGAGCCGCCAGCCGGTTTTGACCGACCAGGGGAAACACATTTTGCCCTACATCCAGTCGATTATGGCGGCAAGCGAAAGGCTGAATGAAGTCTCAGTGCGCCTGGCGGGAAATGTCGAGCCGCGCCTGAGTTTTGTGCTGTCGGATGTGTGGCAAACTTCGCATCACGAGTCGATTCTCCAGCGGTTTTCACAACGTTTTCCGGATATCGAATTTGAGTGCTTGATTGCTGAAGATGAAGACGTTATCGACCTGATTCAGATTGGCCGTGCCCATGTTGGCGTGCTGCGCGTGCAGCCTCGTTACCCGGTGGATGTGACGGTGGCGCGTTTGCAGGTCGGGGCGGAAATGGCGATTTATATTCACCGCCAGCATGAGTTAGCCCGCTTGCCTGCCGTCGAGATGGACACCTTGCAAACCGTGCGTCAGCTCAGTTTGAGCACCTTTACCGATCCGACGCGCAATAAAAGCGGCGGCCCGACGTGGTCGTCACCGTCATTGCTGATGCTGCTGGAGATGGCGGAGCAAGGTTTTGGCTGGGGTATTTTGCCGCGTTGGCTGGTGGAGCAGTTTGGTCACGATGTTTTGCGGGAGTTGCCCGTCGCGGGCTGGCCGCAGCGGATTGACGTGGATGTGTTGTGGTCGAACAAAACACCGCCTGGCCCCGCCGGGCGCTGGATGATTGACCAGCTGCGGGCGCAGAATTAAAAACGGGGCATCGAATGCCCCGTCGGGTTTTGTAGGTCGGATAAGCGTAAGCGTCATCCGACAATCAAAGCTTATTTGCGCTTCGGCATCGTCTTCAATAATTCATCGGGGCTAATCGACGCCACAATATCGCTGCCCGGCAATGGCATCTTCAGAATGTGATTCTTCATCTTGCCAATCACGTGCATCTCACACGGGCGGCAATCGAATTTCAGCGTTAACACTTCATCCTGATGCACCAGTTGCATCGGCGTCGCTTTCCAGCTTTTTACCGAACCTTTCGCCTGTTTCGGGCACAGGTTAAACGCAAAACGCAGGCAGTGTTTGGTGATCATCACCGGCACTTCGCCCTTCTCTTCGTGCGCTTCATAAGCGGCATCGATCAGTTTCACGCCGTAACGTTGGTAAAACTCACGCGCTTTGTGGTTGTAAACGTTCGCCAGGAAAGTGAGGTGATCTTCCGGGTAAACCGGTGCGGGAACGCTCACCGGTTTGCGGGTGCCACGCTGATATTGCTCAAGACGCGCATCCGTCAGCGCATCAATCACTTCACGGCGCAGTTGGTTGAGCTGGCTGTTTGGCACGAATAACGGCGCAGGCAGATTCAGGTCAACTTTACGAGCCTGATACATGGTCTGGCCGAGTTTCGCCAGGCTATCACGCAGGCTGGAATACGCTTTTTCCGGGTTGTTCGCCACCTCGAACTGCCCTTCCAGCGTTTTCGTCACGCTCACGCCGTCTTCGCAGGTCGCGGTCAACACCAGTTGTTCTTCCCAACCGCCGAGTTCCAGATCCACTCTGATGCGGCGCTCGCTGGAGGTTTTGGTCAACGCCTGTTGCCAGTTATGGTCAAGGTTACGGTTAAGCGGATGGTTCGGACGCACGTTTTTCAGCGTGTCCGGCATTTCATTAGGCCAGACGCGATACTGATTTTTACCGGTTTTTTCTACGGTATTGGCACGGAAACCGACGATATCACGCTTGATGAGGACATTCAGCCCATCGCCGTTGGTCAGCGTATCGGTGACATTCACATCAAGAAAATCTTTGCCGACTTTCAGCACTTCGCCCACTGGCAGGCCGATGAATTTCGGGGAATCAAACGCGCCGATATCGATTTTGCGCTCGTTAACGAAGTAGTCGGTGCTGCCACGATGGAAGGTTTTATCCGGCGATGGGATAAAGAAGTGCGAGGTCACGCCGGAAGAAGCACGAACCAGATCGGTGCGCTGCTCCATTAATTCATCCAGCAACTGACGATAATAAGAGGTGATGTTTTTCACATAGCTCATATCTTTGTAACGCCCTTCAATCTTGAAGGAGCGCACACCCGCATCAACCAGTGCCGCCAGGTTGGCGCTCTGGTCGTTATCTTTCATCGACAGCAGGTGTTTTTCATAAGCCACGACGCGGCCTTGATCGTCTTTAAGCGTGTACGGCAAGCGGCAAGCCTGGGAGCAATCACCACGGTTTGCGCTGCGTCCGGTCTGAGCGTGAGAAATATTACATTGCCCGGAATACGCCACGCAGAGCGCACCATGAATGAAGAACTCAATCGTCGCATCGATATTTTCATGGATTGCGCGGATTTGATTGAGGTTCAACTCTCGTGCCAAAACGATTTGCGAGAAACCCGCATCGGACAAGAATTTTGCTTTTTCTGCGCTGCGAATGTCGCACTGGGTGCTGGCGTGCAGCTCAATCGGCGGCAGATCCATTTCCAGCACGCCCATATCCTGCACAATCAGCGCATCGACACCAATCTGGTACAGGTCGTGAATCATACGGCGCGCAGGTTCGAGTTCGTTGTCATGCAAAATGGTGTTAAGCGTAACGAAAATCTTCGCCCCATAACGGTGAGCAAAAGGCACCAGTTCTGCGAGATCCTGTAGGCTGTTACCGGCATTATGGCGAGCGCCAAAACCAGGGCCACCAATGTAGACCGCATCCGCACCATGCAAAATGGCTTCGCGGGCGATGGCGGTATCACGGGCGGGGCTGAGTAATTCAAGATGATTGGCGTGCAGGCGCATAGTCGGTCTGTTTTCTGTGTTATGGGTGAAAGGCGGCTATTGTAGTCAGATTGGACGCGTAAGCATATACCCAAACGTCGCCAAAACTGCCCAGCCGCTACGCTTGCACGGGGTTCGCTGATAATCCATCTTCTCTGTAGAGCGGTTTTTAATTATAATTACATCCAAAATAATTACATGATGTAATCACATTAGCGTTCTTGATGTTGAGCACCTTTTGAATGACTCAGTTAAGATGATCGGAAATGACAAAAAACCTAGAACACTCAAAGCTTTACCAATCCGAAGGCGTAAGACTGTTATACAACAACTCATTACCGGGCATTCTGATTACCTTTGTTGCTTCCAGCGCTCTTGCCTTTACATTTATTGATGAGAACAACTTTAACTGCAAATTAGCCTGGTGGGTGGTGATGACTTTAATCCTCGCCATCCGGGTTTTTGATACGCGTATGTGGTTAAAAAGTAGAGTAGAAACTAAAACGAGCAAGAGCTGGTTACTGCGTTTTTCCTGCGGTTGTTTATTGAGTGCGGCAATGTGGAGTTTGTATGCCGTTATCTTCTACCCGCATTTTTCTATTGAAGAATTAAGCACCACTAATGTGATTCTTGCCGCCATGGCTGGCGGGGCGACCAGTATACTTTCCGGGAATCTGCTGCTCGCCGCGTTCTACAACATTATTATCCTGATGCCCATGTCGATATTGCTGCTGATGCAACCGGAGCAATATAAAATTAATCTCGGCGGCCTCGGCGTGTGTTTCACCCTCATCATGATTGTCTCTTCCGCCCGCTCGTCTAAATATATTAAAGAAGCCATTTTATTGCGCTACCGAAACAAAAACCTGGTGTCCCGGATGGAAGAAACCATTCGGGTCCGAACGCGGGAAGTCTACGAAATATCCAATAAAGACTCTCTCACCGGGTTGTACAACCGCAGCGCATTTTTATTAGCCGCACAGCTGGTTGAACAAGAGTTTAAAAGCCAGAAAAACGCCGGATTCGCCATTTTCTTTATCGACCTTGATGGTTTTAAAAATATTAACGATACGCTGGGCCACAATGTGGGCGACCGGGTATTAGTCGCCTTAAGCGACAGGTTGAAAACATTTATTGATAGCGAAAATTTAATCTGTCGCTGGGGAGGCGATGAATTTATCCTGCTGGTTAAAGATAAATCCTCCGATGCCATCAGCGATCTGGCCGAAAAAATCGTCACCAGCCTTTCACGCCCTATCCGCGTCGATGAACAAAACGTCACGCTGAATGCCACCATCGGTATTTCAGTTTGCCCGGAACATGAAAGCTCCATCACGCGGCTTATACAGCTGGCAGATATCGCCATGTATTCGCAGAAAGGTAAATATCCCGAGCGCGTGGCTTTCTATAATCTCGGCCTCGAGCGCGATTTACACCGTAAAATTACGCTGAATGAGGCGCTCAAAGGCGCACTCGACCGCCATGAATTCCGCCTGGTGTATCAGCCGATTGTCGATACCAGAGGCCAGGTGGTCAGTTTTGAAGCCCTGATGCGCTGGCGTTATCAGGAGCAGGAAATCTCTCCCGTCGAGTTCATTCCTTTAATGGAGCAAAGCGGGCGCATTGTTCAGACCGGGCACTGGGTATTAGAAGAAGCCTGTAAAACGCTGGCACAAATGAATAAACGCAATGCCGGAATTTGCATGTGCGTGAATATTTCGCTGATTCAATTCTACGACAAAGGATTTGTGAATAACGTCAACCGACTGATTGAACGCTACGCGATACCCGGCCATTTGCTGCATCTGGAAGTGACGGAATCTATATTTCAGTCCGATCAAATGATGATCAACCAGAAAGTAAACCAGTTACAGCAGCGCGGCGTGAAATTCTCAGTGGATGATTTCGGCACCGGTTATTCCAGCTTGTCGGTTATCCAGAATATGAATATTGATTACATCAAAATCGACCGTTCATTTATTCAGAATATCGAGCTGAAAGGCCTTTCTATTGTCCAGGCCATGATGAATATTTCCCGCAGCCTCAATTTCAGTGTGATCGCTGAAGGTGTTGAAACAGGGAAACAACGCCAGTTGCTCGAAGAGTGCGGCATTCCCTTTATGCAGGGCTATTATTTTTCACGACCGCTTGAACGCCAGAATGCGCTGGTTTATCTCGAGAATGCTCTGCATCCTGTTGTTAACGGTTTGTAAGTCTATAGCCGGGTAATGCTATAGTTTCGCCGTCAACAATAAGGAAAACATGATGCGCTTAATTTCGATTCCGTTACCGACGGTATTGGCAGGGTTTGTCGCGGTATTAGTCGGTTACGCCAGTTCAGCGGCGATTATCTGGCAGGCAGCCGAAGCGGCGGGTGCCAACACCATGCAGATCGCAGGCTGGCTGACGATGCTGGGCATCGCCATGGGAATCAGCACCTTAGCGCTCACACTCTGGTATCGCACCCCGATTCTTACCGCCTGGTCAACGCCCGGTGCGGCACTGCTTGCCACCAGCCTGCCGGGGCATTCCCTCAACGAAGCCGTCGGCGTGTTTATTTTCGCCTCATTTCTGATTCTGATTTGTGGCGCAACGGGTTTGTTTGCCCGCCTGATGCGCCTGATCCCCGCCACGCTTTCAGCCGCCATGCTGGCTGGTATTTTACTGCGCTTCGGTCTGGATGCTTTTACCTCGTTACAGGGGAATTTCTTGCTGTGCGCCAGTATGTTGCTTGGCTGGCTGCTGGCGAAAACCTGGGCGCCGCGATATGCGGTGGTAGTGGCGATGGTCGTCGGCCTGGCGGTTTGTCTGCTGAGTGGCAATCTGCAAAGCGCTAATATGCCGGTTGCTATTGTGATGCCGGAATTTACCGCTCCGCACTTCTCGCTTTCCAGCCTGCTGGGTATCGGCATCCCCTTTTTCCTGGTGACGATGGCCTCACAAAATGCGCCCGGTGTCGCCACGTTAAAAGCGTCGGGTTATCACGTTCCGGTATCACCCTTAATTGTTGTCACCGCTGCGATTGCCTTGCTGCTGGCGCCGTTTGGGGTATTTTCAATTTGTATCGCTGCGATCACCGCCGCAATTTGCCAGGGTTCGGAAGCCCATCCTGATCCCGCAAAGCGCTGGCTTGCCGCTGCTGCTGCCGGGGTGTTTTATTTGCTGGCGGGGGTTTTTGGCGGCTCTATTACTACTCTTCTGACGGCATTGCCCGTCGCCTATATTCATACGCTGGCAGGCCTGGCATTACTGAGCACTATCGCCGGGAGTTTGTATCAGGCGCTTAATCATGAGCGAGAGCGTGACGCGGCGATAGTGACGTTTCTGGTCACCGCATCGGGTATGAGTTTGCTGGGGATTGGCTCTGCATTTTGGGGTCTGGTCGCGGGTGGGATCTGCTACGCGTTATTCTCATTTATTCGTCGACCGTAACTGCGAGGGCGTAACGCCGATCGTGGCTTTAAAACGGTTACTGAAATGGCTTGCGGAGCTAAACCCGCAGGCCATCGCGATATCCGTCAGTGACAGCGAACTGTTCTTCACCAGGGTTTGTGCCCGTGACATGCGGCGATGCATCACATACTGATGGGGCGCGAGTTGGGTGGATTGCTTAAACATGCGCGCAAAATGAAATTCGCTTAACCCCGCCTCCTTCGCTAGCTCGCTCAACGTTAACGGCTCGCTAAGATGCTGCTCAATGTACGCCTGAATATTACGCAACACCGCAGGCGCAATTCCACCGCGCACATCCGGCAAACGCCACTGCACGTTGCTGTAATTTTGCACCATGTGAGTCAGCAATAAGGTTGAAGCGGTGCTTAACATCAAGTGATTCGCCTGCTGTTGCCAGTCGGTGCTTAACAGAAAATGGCGATAAAGCTGGGTAATACGCGGATCTTCGCTGAAGATTTTCTCATCAAGAGATATCGCCGCCGGGCTGCGATCCCAAATCTGCTCGGCAATATTGCGCAAGTGTTCATCTGTGCAATACAGGTGCACAAACGAAAAATGGTTGCGAATATCCCAGGTGGTTTCGCTGTCTTCAGGCATCAGGCAAAAACGGTCCGGGCCACCGCCATTCTTCCAGCCCGAAGAGGTTTTCTGATAGGTTTCATAGCCTTCATTCACATACATACTTAATGTGTGATGGTTGCTGCATTGGGTGACGCGGTCGAGGCTATTTGACCAGGCCGACAGTTGAATGCCAGAACCTAGCTGCACGTTATCTTCCAGCACGGCGTTGTGCTGGCGAAGATTTTCAAATGCGTGATACGGCTGGGTCATGGTTGGCAACCTTCAAAGATCAGGAATAATAGTTTAAGTAGTGTGGGTGCCTGTTACCAGCCTTTAACAAACTAGCGGGTAAATAAAACCGCAAGAATATGCAAGTCGCGCAAACCGATGAAAGCGCACGCCGCCCCACTCATAGATACTCCCGCTATCCGTTCTGGGAGACAACAAGATGAATGCTTTACTTTATATTTCGGTGGTGGTGATTTGGGGCACGACCTGGCTGGCGATTTACATGCAGCAAGGCGTGGTGTCAGTGCCGGTTTCAATTTTCTGGCGTTTTGCGGTAGCCGCTATCGTTATGTTGGTGGTGCTCCTGGCGTTAGGGCGTTTACGCCGTATCAGCCTGCGTGACCATCTGTTTTGTATACTGCAAGGCGGCTGCGTTTTCGGCTTTAACTTCTTCTGTTTTTATCACGCGGCGGCGTACATCAGCTCAGGTCTTGAGTCGGTCATCTTTTCTATGTCCGTATTATTTAACGCTATCAATAGCATGATTTTCTTCCGCCAGCGTCCCAGCAAAAATTTGCTGCCCGCAGCGGTGCTCGGTATTGCGGGTGTTATTGCCCTTTTCTGGCACGATTTGGTCGCCACTCAGATGGCACCGACTTTATTAATGGGCATTGGCTTAAGCGCGCTCGGCACCTTTGGCTTTTCCATCGGTAATATGATCAGCACACGTCACCAACGACGCGGGCTTGAAACGCTTTCCACCAATACCTACGCCATGTTTTACGGCACCATTATTATGGGCGTGCTGGCTTTGGTTCGTGGGGATTCGTTTATGCCGGAGTTCACGCTGCGTTATCTCGGCTCGCTGTTCTACCTGGCTATTTTCGGCTCGGTCATTGCCTTTGGGGCATACTTCACGCTGGTCGGGCGCATCGGGGCAAGTCAGGCCGCTTACAGCACATTGCTGTTTCCGCTCGTGGCACTGAGTCTGTCGACGATTTATGAAGGTTATGTCTGGCACAGCAATGCGGTTATTGGTCTGTGTATGATTTTGCTCGGTAATCTGGTGATGTTCTCAAAACCGGGGATGTTTACCACCCTGCCGTGGCGTAAACGCGCCGCGTAAAGCCACAAAAAAGGGAGCCAGGCTCCCTTTGTGATTTCACGATATCTTCACTATTTCTGTTCGGTATCGAACACCGTCGCGTCGGTCGCGAGATCGTCAACCACTTGCTTGAGCGTATCAATCGTCATTGGCGTGCTTTCATTGCTCAGGTCTTTACCCTCGCCTTTACGCACTACGCGCATCACCGTTTTATGGGTCGCCGCATCAATCAACTCCGCCTCAAAGTAGAGGTTGGTATCCATAGTACGGTGCCCGGTGGCGACTTGCGTTCCCGCGACGACCAGTGCGATAGGCACCACTTCGTAGAATTGCAGACCTTCTTTAGTACAATCTACTGCGGTAATTGCGCCACGGAAAATCAGGCTATGTGGGCCTGCTTTTGTCACCAGTGGCTTGCGTGCTGCTGCGGCGGCTTTAAGCTGAGCGTTGGTGTATTTTAATAATCCATCCAGAACTTTTTGCCCCACCTGAGTGTTCGGTTTAGGCACCGGATAATAAGTCACTGGATTAAAAACAAGGCTGTCATAATTACTGCCTTTGAAAGCAGGATCAATCCAACGCATGATATCTTTACCTGAGTTAGATTTAGTTTCCTGCAAGCCGGAATAATCCTTTAAAAAGCCCGAATACTTTTCAGGCGCCGGTAAAGAAGAAGCACAACCTGCCAGCGATAAAACTCCCGCCAGACACGCCGCTTTAAAACAAAATGAAGTGCGCATTATTACTATGACTCCCTGTGGATTGCATGTAAGCGTGCGCGTTATAACAATAAACCCTGTTAAAAAATGAGGTTAAAATGCTACTTATCTAAAATTCGGATATTAGATATGTATTTTGTTTCGATGAATAATCAGCAAGCCATTAACTATTTACTGGCAGATGAATTAATATTAAGCATGGCTACACATTGGAGACAGACATGACACCTCATCTGCGGATTGCTCGCCCCGTAACGAACCTTGCTCAAAGCAAAGAGATGTACTGCCTGGGTTTGGGCTTAAAAGAACTCGGGGAATTTAGTGAACATGACGGCTTTAGCGGCGTGATGCTTGGCCTGGAGGATGCAAGCTGGCACCTGGAATTCACGGTTTGCCATCGCCACCCTGTGGAACCAGCTGCCACAGCGGATGACTTATTGGTGCTTTATTATCCAGATAAAAACCAATGGCAAAAGACCTGCCAGCAAATGCTTGATGCAGGTTTTTTGACCATAAATAGTTTTAATCCGTACTGGGATGTCGCCGGGCGCACATTTATAGATAACGACGGTTATCGCATTGTGTTACAAAATCGCGCCTGGCCGCCCGCTTAAATTTTACGCGCCAGCATTGTGGCGAAGCGTAATTTAATCCGGTTCCCTTGCTCATCGGTTTTATGCAATTGGCCGATGTCTTCGTTGTATTTAATTAATTCCCAGCCCGCGTAATAATTGCGCAATTCGCCTTCTGCAAAAGCAAATGGGAATCCGACATTACAAGGACAATCTTCGGTGTCCATGGCGGCGACAATCAGATTGTATCCGCCCAATTTGGTGCAGCGCTGCATATTTTCAATCAGCCCTGGAATGGATTTGCGCTCCAGAAACATCATTACAACTGTTGAAAGAATAAAATCATATTCACCATCGAAATGTATTGAATTCAGATCGACAGTATCGGTGACGATATTTTTCAGCCCTTCCGTTTCGATTATTTTATTCAGATTGCTGATGCTCATCGGGTTTTTATCCCACGCTGTCACATCAAACCCTTTCTGATTTAAGTACAGACTGTTGCGCCCACTCCCACAACCAAGATCCAGGGTTTTACCCGGCGGGACAATCGTTGCGGCATTGACCACATCAGAATGGGTCGCCGTTAAGCCATATTTCTCGGTGTAATAATTTTCAGAAAGCATCTTAATTTGTCCTTTTTGCCGGCCTTTCGACTCGCAACAGCAGCTTTCCCTGATAAAGCAGGATCACCGTGCGCGCAAGCAGCAGGCCAATAATGAAATTAGTGAAGATAAACAGCGGCACCGCGAGTGCGGTAAAAAGTCCGTCATTGCTGGCGGCATGGCTGAGATGCAACGCGGTGCCAGCGAGGGCTGAAATACCAAATGAGAAGCTCCAGAACGACGCATTAAACGGCTGCTTCAAATACCAGGGCATCAGGCGGAACATAAATAGCAGCTGCAACAACCCATAACCAAACAGCATTTTGGCAAAGAAATCAGGCTGCCCGCCGTTGACACTAAGATACGCATTGCACGCGACCAATGCAGGTGCAAGCTGAATGCCCAGCGCGGTGCGCGCGGGCGGCGGTAATTCTCCGGCGCTGCGCAAACGATGCAAAATGGCAGGTTCGAGGCTTAACCACGAGAACACGCCCGCGCCGAAAAACAGAATCCCGAGGTCGTGATATCCCAATGCCCCGCAGGCCATCGCACTGATAAAATTATTGGCCACCGTCGGCAAATATAAACCGGGCGTGGTGTCGGCGTGTGGGTGGCTACCGCGCCATAAACCGGCACTCTGCCAGGCGGCGTAAATCAATTGTACCACCGCGCCAAAGGCAAACATCCCCACGGCTAACGGGCGAAAATAAGGTGCAATGGCAATAGAAACCAGCATGGTCGTGGCCGGAAACAGGCTGATAAAACTGCCCTTTTGCGGATGGCGAATTTCATCAATAACCGTTTGCGGGTATTTCAGCGCACGCACAACAAAAGCCAGCGCCAGAGCAACCCAGATGGCAATCGCCAGGCTCTCAAATGCCTCACCGATGCGCGGAGATACCGACCAAATCGTGGCCGCATATCGCCACGCAAAACCCATCCCTATGGTCCCAAGCACCATCCCAAAATACCCTGCGGGGAGATTGAGCATGGTGCGCGATACTGATTTATTCATTTCGTTTAAATTATAAAATGTATTTTAGATGCATTTTATTCGAATGCGCCGTAGAACGCTACCAGGGGATTAATCTGCTACGTTTTAAGAGGGAAAACTCTGGGATACAGCGATGAACAAGTATCAATTAACGGGCGATTCGCGACTACACGACTACCTGGTCGACGGCAAAAAACAGCAGGTCAAACTCTGGCAAGTGGTAGCGCTTTGCGATTTCAGCGACGTTAAAGCCGGGCAATCTGGCGGATGGATTGAATGTGAAGACAATCTCAGCCAGCGTGGAAACTGTTGGATTTATGGCAGTGACAGCGTGGTGTATGGCGGCTCCAGCGTGAGTGATGATGCGCAAATTCACGGCGAATCAACGCTTTGCCACCAGGCCCATATCAGCGGGAAAAGCGTGGTGAAAGAATCGCTGGTTAGCGGTGAGTGCCGTATTTTTGATGCTGCTCGTATCCTGAATGGCAGCCAGATCATAGCCGTCCGTGGCCTAACCGCCGACAACGACCAGGTGCTGCAAATTTATGGTAACGCCACGGTAAACGCATCCCGCGTCGTTCATCAGGCCCAGATATTTGGCAACGCCAGGGTGAATAACGCTTTTATTGAGCACCGCGCCGAAGTTTTCGGGCAGGCCATTCTTGAAGGCAACGACGAAAACAATATCTGGGTTTGCGACTGCGCTCGCGTTTTTGATAACGCACGGATTATTGCCGGGCGCGGCGACGATCAAATCCCGACCATTCGCTACTCTTCCCAGGTGTACGGCAACGCACTCATCGAAGGCGACTGCGTGCTTAAACACCAGGTGCATATTTTTGATGACGCCACGCTTATCGGTGGCCCTATTCAGCTTGATAACCAGGTGCAAATTTACGGCCAGGCGCGGATCACCGGCAACGTCCTGATAGAGAATAATGTGCAGGTCTACGATAAGGCGGCAGTTGATGGACTCGATGGCGAGCTGATTCACATTCGCGGTATTAAGGATATTAGTGGCGAACAACGGGTAACGCGCTCGCCGTTTTACGGGGTGTTTTGATGGCGGCTACTCGATTATCCGCCCATATATATTTTGATCGTGAAATTCCCCATTGAGAAACTCGGCTTGCTTCAGTCGCCCCTCCAGCGTAAAGCCATTACGCTGCGCGACCCGATTGCTGGCGGTGTTGCTCACAATGCATTTGATAACAAAACGACGAACCAGACCTTCACGAGCATATTTCTGCGTCACCGCTTCTAACGCCCGGGAGATAATTCCCTGCCCAAGAACATTCTCATCCAACCAGTAACCGATATACGCCGTCTTATTGGTTGGCTCAATCTGGTTAAATGAAATCACACCCATGATTTTCCGATCGCGCATGATCAGAAACATTTTTGCGTAACCGCGGTGATGCAAAATGTAATTACCCTGCGCGTTCTTACGTGAATCCTCAACGGAGATGACAAACTGCGGCCAGTCCATCGCCGTCTGTAACCAGGCTTTATTTTTTTGCACCACGGCAAAAAGTTCATCCGCATAACGTTCGTGGATGGAATGCAGCGCCAGGCTGTCATCCACCTCAATCACTTCATCCTGCCAGTTATCTGAATCCCGCACCCATTTGCTCCTCTGTTCTCCCACCCGACAACATTATCACCATGGAAAATAATGGTGCAGAAAATCACATTGCACCACTGATGCCCCCCACCATTGCGCAACCTTTGCCACGCGCGTTCTGCCATGCGGCTTCGCGGTCTGGTACGGATATTGCTTAACATCTTTGTAACCCAAAGGAGACTCAGATGAAAGCGATCATAATTGGCGGCGGCATTGGTGGACTCTCGGCGGCAATTGCCCTGAAAAGATGTGGCATTGAGACCGAAGTCTATGAGGCGGTAAAAGAAATTAAGCCTGTTGGCGCGGCGATTTCAATTTGGCCCAATGGCGTAAAATGCCTGAACTGGCTTGGCATGAAAGAACCACTCCAGCAATTGGGCGGGCCTATGGAATATATGGCTTACAAAGAATTTGTTCACGGCCAAACGTTGACGCGTTTCAGTCTCGATCCATTGATCAAAAGTGTGGGCGAACGCCCTTATCCGGTGGCGCGCGCGGAATTGCAGGACATGCTGATGGATACTTACGGGCGTGCCGATATCCGCTTTGGTCAGCGTGTGGCGCGTAATGAAGAATTCGACGGCGGCGTGCGAGCCTGGTTTGAAGGGGGCCACGTGGCCGAGGGCGATGTGTTGATTGCCGCCGATGGCACCCATTCGGTGATTCGCCCCTACGTCCTCGGCCATCAGACCGAACGCCGTTATGCCGGGTATGTTAACTGGAATGGTCTGGTCGAAATCGATGAATCTATCGCTCCGGCGAATCAATGGACGACGTTTGTCGGCGAAGGAAAACGCGTTTCGCTCATGCCGGTAGCCGGGAATCGCTTTTACTTCTTCTTTGACGTGCCGTTAGACAAAGGGCTGGCGGAAGACCGCACCACGGTGAAGGCCGATTTGACGCGCTATTTTGCTGGCTGGGCGCAACCGGTTCAAAAACTCATTTCTGCTATTAACCCCGACACCACCAATCGCATAGAAATTCATGATATTGAACCCTTTATGCAACTGGTTCGCGGGCGTGTTGCACTGCTTGGTGACTCAGGCCACAGTACCACGCCGGATATCGGCCAGGGCGGATGCGCTGCCATGGAAGATGCCGTGGTGCTGGCGATGGCGCTGCAAACCAACTCATTAGGCGTGGAAGATGCCCTGCTGCGTTACCAGGAAAAGCGGGCGTATCGCGTGAAAGATCTGGTGCTTAAAGCCCGTAAACGCTGCGATGTGACTCACGGCAAAGATATGAACGTCACCCGCAGTTGGTATGAAGAGCTGAAAAGTGAAACCGGCGAGCGTGTGCTTTCCGGCATGCGGGAAACCATTCTCGGCGGGCCGCTGGAGTAGATTGCATTAAATTTCATTGAAATCCTGAAGGGTGTTCCAGAAATGACGTCATAAATTGACGTCATTTTTATATATGCTAGCATGACTTCATAAATTGACTTCATGGAAGGGTTCATGGGCTATGGCAAGGACTACCTCAGAAACAAACATCAAGGCACGTTAAAACAGATCTTCAACAAACCCACATCAACGAGCGTCAAATGGCAGGATGTGGAAATGCTGATCGTGGCGCTGGGAGGCGAAGTGAGTAACGGTAGAGGATCCAGGGTACGTTTTCTGCTCAAAGGCAGTGTCGCCCGCTTTCATCGGCCTCACCCAATGCCGGAGACTGACAAAGGTGCCATGGTCAATTTACGAGAATGGTTTGAAAGTATTGGAGTAACACCATGACGGATTCACACGCAATTCCCAACACAATGGTGATTTGTGGCCAGCCCGCGTTGATCACCTGGGTTCCTGAAATCAGCCTGTTTCGTGGCAAATTTCTTGGGCTTTCCGGTTACTGCGATTTTGTCGCCGATAGCGCCAAAGGCCTGATGGAAGAAGGCGAAATTTCTCTTGGGGAGTATCTCGCTGATTGTAAAGCCAGCGGAATTGAACCGTACGAACGTGAAGAGAAAATCAAAACGTTTACCCTGCGCTACCCGGAATCTTTTGGCGAGCGCCTCGCGATTGCCGCAGCCGAGCAGCGTATGTCGGTGAATAGTTTTATTGTCGAAATGCTCAGTAAGCAGATGAAATTAAAGTAGTTAGTGAGGATATTTGTCGGGTGACGCTGCGCTTACCCAACCTACAGATAAGCACAGCGTCATCCACTGTTTTACTTCATGATGCGATCGTCAACGTATTTACGTTTATCCGGCGCTGGCGGGAAGTAGTGATACAACCAGGTTTCACTGATGGCATCACCCTGGCAGCGCAGGAACATGCGCATATCTACCGGGTCGGTGGAGTCGTCCGTTGGATACCAGTCGAACAAAATGCGATACCCGTCGAATGGCTCGACATACAGAATTTCAATTTGACGCGCTTCGCCATTAGACAGGGTAATCACCGGCTCAATACCTTTCGGTGCCGCAGCTTTCAAATCCCCGCCAATGAAATCAATCGCGAAACGACGCGACCATTTATCCGGGAAATGCTCGCCTGGCGCCCAACCTTCCGGGAAGCTGCCCATGCCGGTACGCGTGGCGTAAACACGTGCCAGCGGCGACTGGATTGGCGGCAAACCGCTCCAGTACAAACGGTATTTAAATTCCAGTTCGTCACCAGCTTTGACTGATTTTTCCGGCTGCCAGAAGCAGACGATATTATCGAGCGTTTCGCCGGTAGTCGGGATTTCCATCAGGCCAACGGTGCCCTTGCCCCACTTGTTCAGCGGCTCCACCCACAGGCTTGGGCGCTTGTTATACCAGCCCATAATGTCCTGATAATTAGCAAACTCGTGGTCGAGTTGCAGCAGACCAAAACCTTTCGGGTTATTGTCGGTATAGGCGTTGTACTGCAACTTCTGCGGGTTATTGAGCGGCCGCGTCACCCACTCGCCGTTACCGCGCCACATCGCCAGGCGATCGGAGTCGTGAATTTGCGGGTGAATGGTGTCACACATGCGGCGCTCATTGGTGCCGCAGGCGAACATGCTGGTCATCGGGGCGATACCCAATTGCTTAATATCTTCACGCGCATACAGGTGATTATCGACATCCATCACCACGCGTTCAGCCTCACAATTGATAGTAAATTTGTATGCCCCGGTGACACTGGCGCTGTCGAGCAGTGCGTAGACCACAAATTTGGTGTCGCCTGCTTTCGCCGTTTCAAACCAGAACGAAGTAAAGTCCGGGAACTCTTCGAGCTGATCGGTATAAGTGTTTACCGCAAGGCCACGTGCGGACAGACCATATTGGTATGTGTTATCAACCGCACGGAAGTAGCTCGCGCCGAGGAATGAAACCACATCGCGACGCGCCAGTTCCGGCGCTTTAAATGCTTTAAACCCGGCAAAGCCAAGATCTATCTGGCCTTCGAGCTGTTTGGTATCCACGCCTGCATCGTTATAGTTGAACAGCTCAGGGCGGAAGTGAATTTCACGCGCCTGATGGCTGGCTGCATCTACGGAGAACATGCGCACACGGCGGCGGAACCCCATGCCAACGTGGAAGAACTGCACGTCAAGCTGGCGGTTTTCGATGTTATTCCACAGCGAGTGTTCAGCATCATACTGAATTGCGTTATAGGCCTGTGGAGTCAAGTTGGCCAGTGTATCTGGCAGCGGACGCGGTTTGCCGACCCAGGGTTTCTTCGACAGGTCATGAGCCATGGACTGAAGCACAGAAAAATCGAATTCAGTGGTGCGACCATCGGCAATTTCAGACTCGCTCGCATAGGCTGCGCGCGAGAAGAGCGTGGCAATTGAAGTAGTGCCGCTGACTGCGGCGAGAGCCATTGAGGCTTTGATAAAACGTCTGCGGTTCATGCCTGAAAAATTGTCCTTCTTTGTCGATGTGTTACGTCCCACCCGGGGCAGAACAGCGGCAAAATCTAGACCGCACACTCTAGACAAAAATCACTGAAAAACCAATCAGAGACACAGACCTTTACGCAATATTTGTAGGGGGGAGTTTGTTGGGTGGATAAGCGTATGCGTCATCCACCGAATTGTCGGGTGGCGCTACGCTTACCCGACCTACGAACGGCTTGGTATCTGCCTATTTGACGGCGACATCGATACCAGGGAAATACTTTTTGGCAAGCGCGGTAATCGTGCCGTCAGCACGCACTTTGTCGATAGCCGCATCAAGCTGTTTCTTGGTAGCCTCATCGCCTTTACGCAGACCGTAGCCGATACCGCTGCCCAGAATTGTATCGTCGCTCACCGGCTTGCCGATAAAGCCAAAACCCTTGCCCTGCGGCTTGCTGAGGAAACCCGCCTGGCCTGCTGCGGACATCACCAGCGAGGCATCAATACGGCCGTTGAGCAAATCCCCCCACGCCATATTTTGGTCTTTGTAAGAAACGACCGTCACACCGTGTTTTTCCCAATGCTCTTTCGCATAAGTTTCCTGAATGGAACCTTGCAGAACGCCGATGGTTTTGCCTTTCAGCCCGGCTGGCGTGGCTTCCATACCGCTGTCCGCTTTCCCGACCAGTTGTGATGGAATACGGTAAATTGGCTGGGTAAAATCGATGCTCTTACGGCGCTGCTCGGTGATGTTCATCGCAGAGTTGATGGCATCAAACTTCTTCGCCATTAAACCTGGGATCAACGCATCAAACGACGTTTCGACCCATGCGCATTTCAGGCTCGCCGCTTTACAAATCGCGTTGCCCAAATCGATATCAAACCCTTCAAGCTCGCCCGCCGAATTACGGCTTTCAAATGGCGGATACTCGGCTTCCACGCCGTAGCGCAACTCGCTTGCCGCAGATACCGCGAAAGAAGCGCACATCCCAACCAACAAACTTAACGCGTAAACTTTTTTCATTATGACCTCGTATCAGCGTGGCTTAACCTGGCAAAGTGCCTGAGCACCCGCACGTAACGTAGCTTCATCTTTCGCAAATGACAAACGAATCAATTTGTTGTCTGTCCCATCGGTATAAAACGCGGAGAGCGGAATGGTCGCCACGCCATATTGGGTAATTAAACGCTTCACCATTTCACTGTCAGATTCATCACTGAAATGATCGAACTTCGCCAGCAGGAAGAATGAACCGGCGCTTGGCAACAGTTTAAACGGCGAGTCCACCAGCAATGATTGCATTAAATCGCGTTTGCGCTGGTAAAAAGCCGCCAGCGATAAATACGTTTCCGGGTTCGCCATATATTCAGCAAACGCATATTGCATCGGCGTATCCGCTGAGAACATCAGGAACTGATGCACTTTGCAGATTTCATTCATCAGTTCAGCCGGAGCCAGGCAGTAACCTACGCGCCAGCCGGTCACGTGGAATGTTTTGCCGAATGACGAAACAATCACGCTGCGCTCGGCCAACGCCGGATGCGTCGCCATGCCGTGATGGCGCTCGCCATCAAACACGATGTGTTCGTACACTTCATCGGAAAGAATAATGATGTCAGTGTTGCGCGTCAGTTCCGCCAGCCTATCCAGATCGTGGGCGCTGAACACCTGCCCGCTTGGGTTGTGCGGCGTATTGATGATAATCATGCGGGTGCGCGGGGTAATGGCGGCACGCACTTCATCCCAGTCGACGGTGAAATCTGGCAGCGCCAGTTTCAATGCCACGGGGGTCGCACCTTGCAGGCGAACAATGGGCGCATAGCTATCAAACGATGGCTCGAAATAAATCACTTCATCGCCCGGATGCACTAACCCGCTAATTGCCGAATAAAGCCCTTCGCTGGCGCTGGCGGTAATTAAAATTTCATCGTCAACGTCATAATGAGAGCCGTAAAGCGTGGCGACCTTTTCTGCGATCAGCGTTTTTAACGGCCTGAAACCGGTCATCGATGCGTATTGGTTATGATTATCCTGCATCGCTTTGGTTACACCGGCGATCAGCTTGGGATCCGGTGCAAAGTTTGGCGCGCCCTGAGAAAGGTTGATGGCGTTATGTTGCGCCGAGAGTTGGCCGATAACGGTAAAAATGGTGGTTCCAACATCCGGTAATTTTGAACGAAATTGCACCGGGGTTTGCATAGTCATGGCCGCTCCTGTGAATGCGCGATTTGCATAACTATTCAAACTGTAACAGGTTGCGACCACAACCGAATTGTTGTCATAATAGCCATGCAAAAAAATCATGGCTCAGCGGAGAGTAACCAGACATGCGGCGCAATTTTCCCCTCAATACGGTTGATGCTTTCCTGGTGACGGCCAAACATCTCAATCTCACTCGCGCGGCCAAAGAACTGTGCCTGACGCAAGGTGCCGTGAGCCGTAAAATTTCCTCACTTGAAGAGTGGTTGGGCTTTTCCCTGTTTGACCGCCATGCCAGGGGGTTGCATCTTACGCCGCAAGGCAGCGCCCTGCTCCCTGAGTTACAGCAAGCGTTCGAGCATCTGCTGAATGTGGCGAGCGATGCCGCTCACAAGCCAAGCGTTATCCGCCTGAAAGCACCGACCTGCGCCATGCGCTGGCTGGTGCCTAAACTGGTGCAACTGGAAAACGTGTCGCCGGATATCCAGGTGGCATTGACCACGACGGTGGAACATGGCGTGAACTTTAATAACGAACCCTTTGATGCTGCCATTATTTTTGGTAAGCCTTCCGCCAGCGGCACGTTGCTGTTTGAGGAGCGCCTTACGCCGGTGATAAGCCAGCATTTAATGCCTGAAAACACGTTAACGCCTGAGGATCTGAGCCGTTATACCTTCCTGCACCCGACGCGCGATCGCACGGACTGGTCGTTATGGTTTGCGCAGAACGTGGCTCATCCCCCTGTTATGAATAAAAATCAACACTTCGACACCATGGACTTAGCCATCAGCGCCGCAATTCAGGGTTTTGGCATTGCGATCGCCGATGCCACGCTGGTGGCGGAGGATTTGCATCGTGGAAGACTGGTGCAGCCGTTCGCGGGCAGCGTGAAGACGGGGGCATGTTATTGCCTGGCGCTGCGGCCGGGGGAGGAAAGCCACACGGGGCTTGAGGCGTTTAAACGGGCGCTGTTGGCGGTAAGCTAGCTGGCGGTTAAGCGATCTATCTATGTCGACGTGGTGATTTTCCGTTCACCAGAACGTTATTCGATCCCATAAATATCGATGAACGGTGAACGTTTAGTGAACGGAAAAAATGCGGACATAAATATTCCCCCCGGGTGAACGGAAAATCTCGATCCTCCAAAAGCCATAAGCTTACTTCCCCCCATTTCTGTTATCCCCGTAACATATTCCCTACATCTCCATTGCAAGGAATAGATTCACACGCATGATGTCGCCAGACTCCCCTTATTGAGCAGAACGATGATTGCCGTTGCTTTAGTTGATGACCATGTGGTGGTGCGCTCTGGATTTGCGCAGTTACTCAGCCTTGAAAACGATATCAAAATCGTGGGCCAATACAGCTGCGCCGCCGAAGCATTTCCTGCGTTGATAAAAAACCAGCCCGATGTCGCGGTGCTTGATGTTGCGATGCCGGACGAAAATGGGCTGAGTTTGCTCAAACGCCTACGCCAACAGCGCCCAGGATTTCGCGCCATCATTCTGAGCATTTATGACACCACCGCCTTTGTGCAAAGCGCGCTCGACGCCGGGGCCAGCGGTTATCTTACCAAACGCTGCGGCCCGGAAGAGTTAGTGCAGGCGGTGCGTACCGTCGGGATGGGCGGGCATTATTTGTGCGCTGATGCCCTGCGAGCCTTGCGCCATGCGGGCCAGCCCGCCAAAGTGCTGGAAGTTCTCACGCCACGCGAGCATGAAGTCTTCGATCTGCTGGTCAAAGGCGAAAGCGTGAAACACATCGCGGAGCAACTCAACCTGAGCCACAAAACAGTGCATGTTCATCGCGCTAATATCCTCGGCAAACTGCAATGCGAAAGCACTATCGACCTGGTGCATTTTGCCCTCGAACACCAACTGTTAGCCGGGCACTAAATGTCTCGTTCGTGGCGTCATCTGCTGTTATCACTGTTTATTATTTTCGCCTGGGGTTTGACCTGGCTTGCGCTGTGGACGATCAGTTTTTATCTCACCGATAACGGTCAGCAAGCCACGCTGTTGCTACCGCAAGGCGTGCATCTGGCGCTGCTGATTCTGCTGCATCGCCGCTATTGGCCAGCGCTGTTTATTCCGGTGCTGGGCCTGCTCGGCGGGCTTTGGCAACAGCAGTTGATGACCGAGCCGGTGATGTTACTCTCGCCCTTCCTCAGCGCCGTTCCCGCTCTGGTTGTTCAACATTACTGGCACCGTTACACGCTTTACTGGCAGCGCCTTTCGCTGTTGATGGCGGCGATTACCAGCGACGCGCTACTGCACACATTAGTGCTGACACCTTTTCTCTCGAGCACTCCATCTCAAACGCTCCTGGCGGCGTTTACCGGCGGCGTGGTACTGACGCCCTTCGTCTATTTGATTTATGAATATCTGCGCCAGCAACACCTGGAAAGTCTGCTGGCTCAGGAAACACCAAATCCGCCGCTGCGCACCTCGCTGCTCATCTGGTGCAGCCTGTTTTTTATTATTGGCGTCGGCGCGCAAATGGTGGTGTCACCGGAAATCGAGCGGCTGTTGTTGATTGTGGTGTTTTTGCCAAACGTGGTGATGGCCTACAAATTTGGCTGGCAAGGCGGCGTGCTGGCAGCCCTGCTCGGCAGCATGATGATTACCATCGCCCGGCAAATTGGCAGCGGCTTTAACGGCCTGATGGAAATGGAACTGTTTCTTTCAACGCAGGCGCTTTTGGGGATTGGGCTGGGGATTGCGATAAGCCGCCAGCAGCATCTGGCCAATAATCTGCACCGTTATCGCCAACGCCTTGAAGTTGAGTTGCAGGCGCGGCGCGAGCTGATGGAACAACTGGTGCACACCGAAGAGGACACGCGCAAAGACCTGGCGCGTGAACTACATGACGAAATTGGTCAGAATATTACCGCCATACAAATTCAGTCGATGCTGGTGAAACGTACCGCCAGCGGTGACGCCACGGTGCTCGCCGCCGAGCAAATCAACCAGCTTGCCCAACGTATTCATCACTCAACTCGCCACCTGTTGCGCCAGCTTCGCCCGCCAGTTTTAGACGAAATTTCTCTCGATAAAGCGCTGCATCACTTGATGCAGGAGTTCGCCTTTGCCGAGCGCGGAATTACCTGTCGTTTTCACTACGATTTACCCGGCCAGCCGACCAGCGACCCGGTGGTGTTTACCCTCTACCGTCTGGTGCAGGAACTGTTGAACAACATCTTCAAGCACGCTGATGCCAGCCTGATTGAAATCTCGTTAACTCAACAACCCCAGGGCGTGCGTCTGGAAGTCAAAGACGATGGAATTGGTTTTAGCGGCACCACCCATAACGGCCACGGTTTGCAGGGAATTGCCGAGCGGATCCGCGCCTTAGGGGGAGATTTACAGCTCGAAAGCCAGTCTGGCACGCGCGTAATTGTTAACCTGCCCACACTTTTTGAACAAAAACAGGAATAACCAGGAATAATTCCTGGTTGGCTAAAACCTTGTCTCATCCCCTTTCTATCAGCGTTTTCTATAGTCATTTCAACCCGGAGGGCGAGCATGATTTCCGAGCAAACTATCGGTCGTGATTACCGTTACTGGCGCCCACGTTTGCTGCTGTCGATGGTCGTGGGATACGCCGCATTTTACCTGACGCGCAAAAGCGTCAGCTTCGTACTCCCGGCAATGCAGGTCGATCTGGCGTTAAGCAAAGGCGATATCGGCTTATTAGGCACGCTGTTTTATCTCTCCTACGGCCTGTCAAAATTTGCCGCAGGATTGTGGCACGACCGCCGGGGCGCTCGCTGGTTTATGGGCGCGGGATTACTGGCAACCGGGATACTTAACATTCTTTTTGCCTTCGGCACTAACCTGACGATGTTGCTGATTATCTGGACGCTAAACGGCTTCTTCCAGGGTTGGGGATGGCCGCCGTGCGCGAGGTTGTTGACGCACTGGTATTCGCGTAATGAACGCGGTTTCTGGTGGGGATGCTGGAATACCTCCATTAACCTCGGTGGCGCTGCCGTTCCGCTGATTTCCGCGCTGATGGCGCTGTGGTTCGGCTGGCAGGCCTCGTTGTTCGCTTCGGGTGCCATCGGCATCGTGATTGGGATTTGGCTGTGTCGCAGCTTAACCGGCACGCCGCAAGAGCTGGGTTTACCCCCGGTCGGCGTCTGGCGACATGACCCGCTGGAAATGCGCCAGCAACAGCTCAGTCCGCCGATGCCGCAGTGGCAAATGTTTCGCAGCACGGTGTTGCAAAACCCGATGATCTGGCTGCTCGGCGTAAGTTACGTGTTGGTTTATCTGATTCGTATCGCGCTCAACGACTGGGGCAATATCTGGCTTTATGAAAGCCACGGCGTGAATTTACTCAGCGCCAACGCCACGGTGATGCTGTTCGAAATGGGTGGATTACTTGGGGCGCTGTTTGCTGGATGGGGTTCAGATTTGCTGTTTCGCGGCCAGCGCGGGCCGATGATTTTACTGTTCGCGCTGGGGCTGTTTGTCTCGGTTGCCGCACTGTGGTTATCGCCGGTTCACCACTACGCGCTGCTGGCCGTGTGCTTTTTTTCCATCGGCTTTTTTGTCTTTGGCCCGCAGATGTTGATTGGCCTTGCCGCCGTGGAATGCAGCCATAAACAGGCGGCGGGTAGCGTCACAGGATTCTTAGGTTTATTTGCCTATCTGGGTGCGGCACTGGCGGGATGGCCACTGTCGCAAGTGATTGAGCGTTACGGCTGGTCTGGGATGTTCGCGTTATTAACCGTGGCCGCCGCACTGATTGGATTTTTGCTGATGCCCCTGTTAATGGCGGGCATCAGCGCGCAGGACAGGAGTGTTGGCGCCATGGACCCGGCAGTGACTTTACCTCAGGACCCTTTATCTCAGGACAAATAGGATAATAATATGAAACTGACCGTGCTCTCTTCTCTGGTTGCCGCGGGTGTGGCGTTGGCTACCCTGTCCGGTGCCGCGCAGGCCAAAGGCCGTCTGGTGGTGTATTGCAGCGCCACCAACGAAATGTGTGAAACCGAAACCAAAGCCTTCGGCGAAAAATACGATGTGAAAACCTCGTTTATCCGCAACGGTTCAGGCAGCACGCTGGCGAAAGTCGATGCCGAGAAGAAAAACCCGCAGGCCGATGTGTGGTACGGCGGCACGCTGGACCCGCAATCTCAGGCGGGGGAAATGGATCTTCTGGAGCCGTACAAGTCAGCCAATCTTGCGCAAATTATGCCGAAGTTCCAGGACCCGGCTAAACGCAAAGGCAACTATTCCTCGGCGGTGTACATCGGCATTCTCGGTTTTGGCGTCAACACTCAGCGCCTGAAAGAGAAGAACCTGCCGGTGCCGAAGTGCTGGAAAGATTTGACCAACCCAATTTATAAAGGTGAAATCCAGGTCGCTGACCCGCAAAGCTCAGGCACCGCCTATACCGCGCTGGCGACCTTCGCCCAACTGTGGGGCGAAGATCAGGCGTTCGATTACCTGAAAAAACTCAACGGCAATATTTCCCAGTACACCAAATCGGGTATCGCCCCGGCGCGTAACGCCGCCCGAGGTGAAACCGCCATCGGCATAGGCTTCCTGCACGATTACTCGCTGGAAAAAGAGAACGGTGCGCCGCTGGAGTTGATTTCCCCTTGCGAAGGCACCGGCTATGAAATCGGCGGCGTCAGCATTCTGAAAGGCGCACGCAACATGGACAACGCCAAACTGTTCGTTGACTGGGTGCTGTCCAAAGAAGCACAAGAACTCTCCTGGAAAAAAGGCAAGTCTTACCAAATTCTGACCAACACCACGGCTGAAAGCTCCCCGCTCTCGCTCAAGCTCGATGACCTGAAATTGATCAACTACGACATGGATAAATACGGTGCGACCGACATGCGTAAGGCGCTGATCAATAAATGGGTTAGCGAAGTGAAAATGGGTAACTAACCCATCAACAGGTGACGTTGTCACGCCACCTGTTTCTCTCTTTTTCTTTTGGCCGATGAGGCACTTATGTCTGAAACTTTACTTTTGCGTACGCAGCGAAAGCGGGACGCTATTCTCTGGTGGGTGGCGCTGTGCTGGCTGGCTTTCGCCCTGCTGCCAAGCTGGAGCCTGGATTACGGCCTGTTTGAATCGACCCGCGAAGAACTGATCGCGGCTTATAGCTGGTCGGGCATCAATATTAGCCTGCTGTGGTACGTTTTGCCTTCGCTCTTGCTGCTGCGCCCGTTCAATGAACTGGGGCCAGAAAAGCGCCAGCGCCACTATTTTGACGCCGGTTGGGCATTGTTTTGCATGGCGTTTGTGGTCATCAGCGCAACCATAACCGAGCGCGGTATGGGCTACGCCACCATCGTGCTGTTTATCGCCCTCGGCATGGTGGTAACACTCGCCCTGACTCGCCTGGAATGGCTCGGTGGCGACAGCTTTGTGATTGGTTCACTGGTCACGATTGTGGCGCTAATTGGCGTGTTTATCGTCTGGCCGAGTGTCGCCATTTTCATTCCGATGTTTACCAATGATGCCGGGGAATTTGCGCCGCTGGCGTTTATGGCGGTACTCAGCCAGGCGCATATCATTCAGGTGATTATCAACTCCATCGCGCTGTCGATTGCGGTGGGGATCGGCTGTACGTTCTTCGGTCTGGTGCTGGCGATCTACACCACCCGCATCGCCAAACGCAGCGCGATTATTGGCCGTATCTTCTCGATTCTGCCGATTGTCACGCCGCCATTTGTGGTCGGCCTTGGCGTCACCCTGATGATGGGGCGCTCGGGTTATGTGACTGAGCTGATGGTGGACTGGTTCGGGCTGACCAACACCAACTGGCTGTACGGTTTTACCGGCATCTGGCTGGCGCAGGTTCTGGCCTTCACGCCGATGGCGTTTATGATCCTCGACGGCGCGATTAAAACCATTCACCCGTCGCTGGAAGAAGCCTCTTATACCCTGCGTGCGACGCGCTGGAAAACGTTCAAAGGGGTGTTTTTACCGCTGCTGAAACCGGCACTGGCAAACGCCTTCTTGATTGTGATTGTGCAATCGCTTGCAGACTTCAGTAACCCGCTGGTATTGGGCGGCAACTTCGACGTGCTCGCCACGCAAATCTATTTCTACATCACTGGCTCGCAGCTTGATTACCAGGCCGCCAGCACGCTCGGCGCCTTCTTGCTGGTGTTCTCATTGCTGGTGTTCTGCATCCAGTACATGTGGATTGGGAAACGCTCCTACGTCACGGTTTCCGGTAAATCCAACCGTGGCGATGTACAGCCGCTGCCAGTGACACTGGTGTGGGCGGTGATCGCATTATTAGCGGTATGGATTGCCTTTAACGCCCTGCTCTACGGCAGCATTTTCTACGGCAGTTTCACCGTCAACTGGGGCGTGGATTACACGCTGACGTTCGATAACTTTATCAAACTGTTCGGCCAGGGAATGAGCGATGGCGCGTGGCCTTCACTGCTCGACACGCTGCTGTACGCGGGCATTGCGGCACCGATCACCGCTTTCTTCGGCTTGTTGATTGCCTGGATTGTGGTGCGCCAGCAGTTCCGTGGCAAAAAGACTATCGAGTTCACCACCATGCTGTGCTTTGCCGTTCCAGGCACCGTGGCGGGCGTTTCGTATATCCTGGCGTTTAACAGCGCCCCGGTTTACCTGACCGGAACGGCGGCGATTGTGATTATGTCGATGGTGATGCGTAACGTACCGGTGGGGATTCGTGCCGGTATTGCCGGACTTGGGCAAATCGACAAATCACTCGATGAAGCCTCACTGAGCCTGCGAGCCGGGTCGCTGCGCACCATTATCAACATTCTGCTGCCGCTGCTGCGCCCGGCGATTTTATCCGCGCTGATTTACAGCTTTGTGCGCGCCATTACGACAGTTAGTGCAATCGTCTTCCTTGTCACGCCGGATACCCGAGTGGCTACCGCCTACATTCTTAACCGCGTGGAAGATGGCGAATACGGCGTGGCGATTGCCTACGGCTCGATTCTTATCGTCGTAATGCTGACCATTATTTTCATTTTTGACTGGCTGATTGGTGAAGCGCGAATCTCACGCTCAAAAGCCAAAACCAACGCGTGATTACGGAGTAAAACATGACACAACCTCATTTTGTAGAACTGCGCAATGTCACGAAACGGTTTGGCAATAACACCGTCATTGAAGGCATTAATCTGGCGATCCCAAAGGGTGAAATGGTGACGCTACTCGGCCCTTCCGGCTGCGGGAAAACCACGGTTTTACGCCTGGTTGCCGGGCTTGAAAAACCCACTGAAGGGCAGATTTTTATTGATGGCGAAGATGTGACGCACCGTTCCATTCAGCAGCGTGACATCTGCATGGTGTTCCAGTCCTACGCCCTGTTCCCGCATATGTCGCTGGGCGATAACGTCGGTTACGGGCTGAAAATGCTGGGCACGCCACGGGCGGAAATCAAAACCCGTGTCAAAGAAGCGCTGGCCATGGTCGATTTAGACGGTTTCGAAGACCGTTTCGTTGATCAGATTTCCGGCGGCCAGCAGCAACGTGTGGCACTGGCGCGCGCACTGATCCTCAAACCCAAAGTGCTGCTGTTTGATGAGCCACTGAGTAACCTTGACGCCAACCTACGGCGCAGCATGCGCGACAAAATTCGCGAGCTGCAAAAGCAGTTCAACATCACTTCGCTGTATGTCACCCACGACCAGAGCGAAGCCTTTGCCGTGTCGGACACGGTGCTGGTGATGAACAAAGGCGAAATCATGCAGATTGGCAGCCCGCAAACCCTGTATCGCCATCCTGCTTCGCGCTTTATGGCAAGTTTTATGGGCGATGCCAACGTCTTCCCGGCGCGTTTCGGCAGCGATTTCGTCGAGATTCACGGCTACCGTTTACCGCGCCCGCCGCAGTTGACCATCACTCAGGCGCAAGGCACGGTTGGCGTGCGCCCGGAAGCGATAACGCTGAGTGAGCACGGTGACGAAAGCCAGCGTTGCGTGGTCCGCCACGTGGCATATATGGGGCCACAATATGAAGTGACCGTGGAATGGCATGGGCAGTCGCTGCTGTTGCAGGTGAATGCCACTCGCTTACAGCCTGATGTCGGGGATAATTACTATCTCGAGATCCACCCATACGGCATGTTTATATTGGCGGATGCGGCGTAAATGGTGGATGACGCCTGCGGCTTATCCACCCTACAAAATCATGCATTTGTAGGTCGGATAAGCGCCAGCGTCATCCGACAAAAACCGTTATCTGTGGGCCGCAATAATGCGGCCCTTTATTACAGCAACCCGCAGCGCTTTTTACTGCGATCCGATGCCTGTTGATACAACTCAAACTCATCGGCAACGGGCGCACCAAGCGCTTCTTCAAACGCGGTGCGGCTGGAATGACCGTGGCTGCGCGCCCCGCCGTCGCTGCCCAAATTTGACTGGAAAATCCCTGCCGCACTCACCGGCAGGAAATCTTCGTAGATGATCGGTTGTGCCACCAGCCAGCCGCGCTCAATCAACGGTTGCGGGTCATCGCCGGGTTTAATCGCCTGGCGGTGCATTTCACCCACTGGCGTTAAACGGTAGCGGAAATACGCCAGATCCTGGCAGCGCATCAGCGTTTCGCTGTCCGGCAGGCGACTGAATATTTCCTGCAAATGCTGCTGATGGCTGAAGTTATCCTGGCCGCTGCCCGCCTCGTTAAGCAATTCATCATATAAGGCGCGCCCTTTCGGGGTGAGCGCAACGCCGCGCTGCTCGATTTCACCGAAGCGTGCGGTATGCGTGCCGTGATGGACGCCCGCAAAAATAATGGGTTCTTCGAGCGCCTTGAAGCTGGTCTGACGCAGCAAAATCGGGAAGTTGCGGCGTGGTGGACCTTCGATAATCGCTTTCGGAGCAATACCATATTCCGGCATCAGCGCTTGTACGCGGTCGATATCCAGCGTGCGTGGCGTGAGGTGGTTAATATGGCAGCCCCGGAAACAGACCACGTCGGCAATTAAACGATGCTGCTCATGAAACGCCTGATAGGTCTGCGCATCCACCGTGGCGTGGCTGTGCCAGCGGAACGTTTCCAGCGCCTGAGTCACAAACTCGTCGGCCTGCGCTTCAGTAAATGCACCCTGCTGGTCGTAAATATCGAGCAATGCCCGGCAACGCGGGGTGAAAATGTCACGTTCTGCGAGAATGGCCGCAGCGGTTTTACGCAACGCTTCGTCGTCAATCAGCTCTAAACGCAGCAACGAGGTGAAAATGCGGAACGGGTTACGCGCCAGCGCCGCATCGTCAATCGGGCGAAACGCCGTGGAATGCACCGGAACGCCAGCCTGGGAGAGGTCGTAATAGCCGACCGGAACCATGCCCATAACGGCAAAAACGCGGCGCAACGTCGCCAGTTCTTCCGCTTTCCCCACCCTGATTGCCCCGTGGCGTTCAACATTCAAACGCGCCAGTTCGTCAGCATTTTCTAGCTGTTGTTGCAAATCGGGACTGTTTTCTAACACCGCCAGATTCACGTCGGCCACTAACTCTAACAAGGTGCCGTACTGAGGCACCTCTTGCTGGTACATCGCCGACATTGCTTGCGAAAATTTTTCCCGAATATCATCAGCCGTGATGTTGTTCGCCATGATGTCGTATCTCCAGTGAATATTGCTGAAAGCGTAGAATGTCGTGCGGGGGTTTTGGGGGAAGAATTTTCGTTTTGTGACCGACTATACAGCCGTACATCAGAAGTAATGCTAACCGCCAGTTACATAACTAAAAGCTATGTAAAACCACGCTTAAATTCACTTTAATTTAACAACTTATTAACTGAGACTGGGTGTGGCGATTTTTAAAACCACAACACATCGCCCCTGCATACCCTACAACTGGAGCTGGCTATGTCTCAGATTTGGCAACCTCGTGAATTAGTTCATCGTGATTACGATTCGCACCCACCGGCATTCGCGCCGGGCTACAAAACCAGTGTGTTACGCTCGCCGCGCAACGCGCTTATCTCATTGCAGAACTCCCTTTCTGAGATAACCGGGCCTATTTTTGGCGCAAAAGATCTCGACCCGCTCGATAACGATCTGATCATGAATTACGCCAAAGACGGCCTGCCGATTGGCGAGCGTATTATTGTGCACGGCTATGTGCGCGACGGTTTTGGTCGCCCGATGAAAAACACGCTGGTTGAAGTGTGGCAAGCCAATGCGGGCGGGCGTTATCGCCACAAGAAAGACAAATATTTAGCGCCCATCGACCCTAATTTTGGCGGCTGCGGACGTGTGCTGACCGACGAAAATGGCTATTACTTTTTCCGCACCATCAAGCCAGGCCCGTATCCGTGGCGTAATCAGGCCAGCGACTGGCGGCCTTCACACATTCACTTTTCACTCTCTGGTGACGCCTTCGCCCAGCGTCTGATTACGCAGATGTATTTTGAAGGCGATCCGCTGATCAAGCAGTGTCCGATTGTGAAAACGATCAATAACGATGACGCCATCCGCACGCTGATTGCCGAACTGGATACCCATGCTGCGGTGCCGCTCGATTGCCTGGCGTATCGCTTTGATTTAGTGCTGCGCGGGCAACGTGCCACGTTGTTTGAAAATCGCACTCAAGGAGCCGTGTGATGAAAGATTATTTAGCCGAAACCGCCTCGCAAACCGCAGGCCCGTATGTGCACATTGGTCTCGCTCCACAGGCTGCCGGATTTAACATTTTCGAGAAAAACTTCAGCCATGTGCTGACAAACTCCCACACCCAGGGCGAGCGCATTGTCGTTGAAGGCCGGGTGTTCGACGGCTCCGGCACGCCGGTGCGTGATGTGCTGTTAGAAGTGTGGCAAGCCAACGCTGCCGGGCGTTACAACCACCCTGCTGACCAGCAAACGAAGAAAGCCCTGGATGAGGATTTCCGTGGCTGGGGCCGCACGTGTTCAGATTTTGACAGCGGTGTGTGGCGTTTTGACACCATCAAACCTGGTGCGGTTATCGGGCGCGATGGGCGATTAATGGCTCCACATCTGAATCTGTGGATTGTGGCTCGCGGGATTAACATCGGCCTGAATACGCGGATGTATTTTTCTGACGAGCAAGAGGCAAATGAAACCGACCCGGTGCTGAATCTTATCGAATGGGAAGTGCGCCGCAATACCTTGATTGGCAAGCGCGAGCAGCGCGGATCTGAGATTGTTTATACTTTTGATATTTATCTTCAGGGGGAGAAGGAGACGGTGTTTTTTGACGTGTAGGTGGGGCACCGTTCACTGGCACGTTCACCGTTTCGGTAATTCCTGGGAACACTGAACGCCAGGTGAACGGAACAAACACCATTCCGGCAAAGGCCCTGCCAATAACCCCACCCTCACCATTTGTTATCAATAAAACTCAATTGTTAATGAAATTTTGCTAGCAAGTTATCAAAATTAAACAACTTATCTTGTCAGTGCGACGGGTCTGTTTTTAACATCAGGTTATGGAAAAAAACGGTTTGTTCAGTCAGCGCATTCGCTTGCGCCATCTTCATACTTTCGTGGCTGTCGCTCAACAGGGAACACTGGGGCGCGCAGCTGAAACTCTTAATCTTAGCCAGCCTGCACTTTCAAAGACGCTTAATGAGCTTGAGCAACTCACCGGCACGCGTTTGTTTGAGCGTGGGCGGCTTGGCGCGCAGATGACGCTGATGGGCGAGCAGTTCCTGACGCATGCGGTGAAGGTGCTCGATGCGCTCAATCACGCCGGGCAATCGCTGAATCAGAAAGATGGGCAAAGTACCACGGTGGTTCGCGTCGGCGCGCTGCCCACGGCGGCGCTGGGGATATTGCCTAAAGTTATCGGCCAGTTTCATAAGCAGCAAAGCGATGTCACGTTACAAGTGGCGACCATGAATAACACCATGCTGCTGTCCGGTTTGAAATCGGGCGAGCTGGACCTGGGTATTGGCCGCATGTCAGACCCGGAATTGATGACCGGGCTGAATTATGAGCTGTTATTCCTCGAGTCATTAAAACTGGTGGTGCGCCCTGGGCATCCGCTGTTGCATGAAAACATCACGCTGAGTCGCGTGATGGAGTGGCCTGTGGTGGTGTCACCGAAGGGGACTATTCCACGTCAGAACGCGGAAACGCTGCTCGTCAGCCAGGGGTGTAAAATGTCTGCCACCTGTGTTGAAACGCTGTCTGCTTCGCTTTCGCGCCAGTTGACCGTCGATTACAACTACGTCTGGTTTGTGCCTTCAGGTGCCGTGAAAGAGGATTTGCGTCAGGGAACGCTGACTTCGCTACCGGTCACTACACAAGGTGCAGGTGAGCCAATTGGGGTTTTAACGCGGGTGGATACGCCACTGTCTCCAGCGGCGCAGATTTTACTGTCGTCGATTCGCAAGTCGATTCCGGGGTGAAAAAGGGAGGATGACGCGTAGGTCGGATAAGCGTTAGCGTCATCCGACACTCATTAACCCGCAGCATCCAACTCATCAAACACCTGTTGTGCCAGATGCATGGTGGCGTTGGCTGCGGGTAAACCGCAATACAGCGCCGAATGCATAATCAACTCTTTAAGCTCATCCCGCGTCACGCCGTTATTAAATGCGGCGCGCAGGTGCATTTTCAGCTCGGCTTCACGGTTAAGCGCAATCAACATCGCGATGGTGATCATGCTGCGGGTATGGCGCTCAAGCCCCGGACGTGTCCAGATATCACCCCAGGCATAGCGCGTGATGAAGTTCTGAAACTCGTCATTCAGCGGCGTGAGCTGGGACAGTGTGCGGTCTACGTGGCTGTCGCCCAGCACTGCACGACGCACTTCCATGCCCTGCTGATAGTGTTCTTCGTCCTTCATGATGTCAGTCGTCCTGTTGAATAAAGTTAAGCAGCGCCACATTGAAACCGTGGGCATCGCCGACATTGGAAAGATGCGAGGATTCAAGCGTGACGAGATGCGAGCCGTGAATTTGCTGATGCATAAATTCGCTGTCGGCGACGCTGCAAACCGGGTCACTGGCTCCGGCGATAAACTGCATCGGTAATGTGATGTTGCCAATTTCACCCCGCAAATCGGCGGCGGCAAGCGCTTCGCAACAAGAGGCATAACCTTCGGCATCAATGCCTGCAAGGGTTTCACACAGGGCATCAACTTGCGAGTGGTGATGTTTCACAAAATCTTCGGTAAACCAGCGCTGTGGCGCACTGTTAGCGATGGCCGCCATCCCGTCATGACGCACAGTCCGCGCGCGCTCCAGCCAGCCGCTTTGCTCGCCCACTTTCGCCGCACTGTTGGCAACGGTGACGGAAAGAAAACGCTCCGGGGTAAAACGTGCCAGCCATAAACCCGTCAGCCCGCCCATGGAAATCCCGCAGAAATGCGCCTGTTTAACGCCTGCATCATCCATCACGCTGATGATGTCTTCCGCTAGTTGCGGCAGCGTTGTTTTGCCATTTTTGGTGGTCCGTCCGTGACCGTGTGTGTCGTAACGCAGCACGCGGAAATTCTCAAGCAGTGCCGCCATTTGTGGCTGCCACATCTCAAGCGTGGTGCCCAGCGAGTTCGACAACACCACCACCGGTGCGCCGCTGCGCCCTTCGAGTTGATAATAAAGGCTCATGTTACCCTCCTGGTTTGTTGTGCCGCCCGCGCCAGAACCTGGCGGATAAACGCGTCGTTGCTGCCGAGGGCGTGTTGCGGGTCGAGCAAATGTTCGATTTGGGTCAAAGAAAGATAAGGCGTGACTTGCGGGTTTTCTGCGAGCAATGCCGCAAGCGGCTGGTTTTCATCCAGCGCACGGTGGCAGAGCTGTTCCACCAAGTGATGCGCAGGCTGTTTGCCCATAAACTCCGCCAACGCCAGGGTCACGGATTCCGCCATAATCAGGCCGTGAGTGATATCCAGATTGGCGCGCATTTTGGCGCTATTTACCTGCATGCCGTTGAGTAATTCCAGCGACGTTTGCATCACCCCGCCCGCAAGCGTAATCAGTTGCGGCAGCACTTCCCATTCAGCCTGCCAACCGCCAAGCGCCCTTTCATGCTGCTGATTCTGACTGGCGTACATCGTCGCCATCAGCCCCGGAATGCGTGTGCTTGCCGTTAAAATTGCCGCACAGCTTACCGGGTTACGTTTATGCGGCATGGTTGATGAACCGCCGCGCCCTTCTGCAATCGGCTCGCCGACTTCGGCAACTTCGGTTTGCATCAGTAAGGAAAAATCACTGGCGAATTTCCCAAGCGTACTCGCCACACCCGCGAACCAGGCGGCGGACTCCAGCAACCTGTCGCGCTGGCTGTGCCAGGGTGTATCGGCTTGATGAAGATCCAGGGCGTTTGCCAACGCCTGCGCCACCGTAATTCCCTGCTCTTTCAGCGAGGCCAGCGTCCCGGCGGCTCCGCCGAATTGCAGCACCAGCACACGCGGTTTGATTTCACGCAAACGTTGCTGCCAGCGCAATAGAGCATCAAGCGTTCCCGCGAGTTTCAGACCAAAAGTTATCGGCAGCGCGTGCTGCATCCAGGTGCGGCCCGCCATGACGCTGTGCTGATGGTGTTGAATTTGTTCGGTTAACGCGCGGATGAGTTGTTCGATAAGCACTTCAGAAACTAAAAACGCTTCCCGCAGTTGCAGAACCAGGCCCGTATCTATCACGTCCTGGCTGGTTGCTCCCCAGTGAACGTACCGCGCGGCCTGTTCATCCTGACGTTTTACGTTAGCGGTGAGCTGTTTCACCAGCGGGATCGCCAGGTTTCCGGCTCCAGCCGCAGCTTGCGCCAGCGCCTGCGGGTCGAGTTTATCGGCCTGACACTGCGAGGAAATCACGGTGATAACCGATTCCGGGATCACGCCACATTTCGCACAAGCCAGCGCCAGTGCCGCTTCAAAATCCAGCATCCCTTGTAACGTGTTGCCATCGCTGAAAATTTCGGTCAACGGTGATGCACGCAACATGGGGGTAAACAGTGTCATGCCTGCTCCTTAAACGCGTTCGATTATCAGTGCAATCCCCTGACCGACACCAATACACATAGTACATAGCGCGTAACGCCCGCCGCTGCGCTTGAGCTGATACGCGGCGGTCATCGCCAGACGCCCACCGGATGCGCCAAGCGGGTGCCCAAGCGCAATCGCGCCGCCGTTCGGATTCACATGTTCAGCGTCATCCGGCAGGCCTAAATCGCGCATTACTGCCAGTGCCTGCGCGGCAAAGGCTTCATTTAATTCAATCACATCCATCTGCGCCAGCGTTAAGCCCGTTTGCGCCAGCACTTTACGCACTGCGGGAGCCGGGCCAAAACCCATAATCCGCGGCGCAACCCCTGCGGTTGCCACGCCGACGACCCGCGCCAGCGGCTGCAATCCATGAGTATTTAGCGCTTGTTCACTGGCTAACAGCAAAGCACATGCGCCATCGTTAACCCCGGATGCATTCCCGGCGGTGACCGTGCCATCTGCCCGCACCACACCTTTGAGTTTTGCCAGCGCTTCAATAGAGGTGGATCGCGGATGTTCATCGCGGTTAAACAGCACCGCTTCGCCTTTACGCTGGGCGATGGAAACCGGAATCAGTTCGTCGTCGAACATCCCCGTTTCCTGAGCGCGAGCGGTACGAAGCTGGCTACGTAGGGCAAATGCGTCCTGATCGGCCCGGTTGATGTTGAAATCCGTCGCCACGTTTTCAGCCGTTTCTGGCATCGCATCCACGCCGTATTGCGCTTTCATCAGCGGATTAATAAACCGCCAGCCGATGGTGGTATCTTCCATTTTCATACTGCGACTAAACGCGCTTTCGGCTTTGCCCATCACAAACGGCGCGCGCGACATGCTTTCCACACCGCCCGCAATCATCAAATGCGTTTCACCGCTTTTGATTGCCCGCGCCGCTATACCCAATGCATCAAGGCTTGAGCCGCACAAACGGTTGATGGTGCTGCCCGGCACGGTTTCAGGTAAACCAGCCAGTAACAGCGCCATGCGGGCGACGTTGCGGTTATCTTCCCCGGCCTGGTTTGCGCAGCCGTAGATCACATCGTCAATCGCTGACCAATCCAGGTTCGGATGGCGCTCGAGTAACGCTTTCAACGGCAACGCGGCTAAATCATCGCTGCGAACGCTGGAGAGTGTGCCACCAAAACGACCAAACGGAGTCCGCACTCCATCACAGATAAATGCTTGATTCATCATAGTTCCTTACGCGCTTTCTGCCAGTTGTTCGAAGCCAAGTGTGACCGGGGTAATACGTTGTAATTCTTCAAAAGAGAGGCCATTGAAGATCTCGCGCACCACCGGGCCTTTTTCGGTGATATCAATCACCGCGAGGTCGGTATAAATACGGCTGACGCAGCCGATTCCGGTGAGTGGATAAGTGCAGGTTTCCACCAGCTTTGACTCACCGTCGCGAGTTAAATGATCCATCATCACAAACACCTGGCGTGCGCCAATCGCAAGATCCATTGCCCCGCCGACAGCGGGAATGGCATCCGGCGCACCGGTGCTCCAGTTTGCCAGGTCGCCCTGGGCTGAGACCTGGTAGGCGCCAAGAACACAGATATCGAGATGGCCGCCGCGCATCATGGCAAACGAGTCGCCGTGGTGGAAAAAGCAGCCGCCGGTCAGCAACGTAACGAACTCTTTCCCGGCGTTGATAAGCTCAGGATCTTCTTCGCCTTCCGCGGGTTTTGGCCCCATGCCTAGCAAACCGTTTTCACTGTGCAGGAAGATTTCTTTATCGGCCGGAAGGTAGTTGGCAATGCGTGTTGGTAATCCGATACCGAGGTTAACGTAAGCGCCTTCAGGGATATCGCGAGCCACACGCTGCGCCATTTCATCACGGGTTAGTTTTTTCACATCAAGCTCCTTATGCGCTTTGTGCCAGGGCACTTTCGACCGCCACCAGGCGCTTGACGAAAATCCCAGGGGTGACGATATTTTCCGGGTCCAGTGCGCCTAACGGAACAATTCGGCTCACCTCCGCGATAGTTTCGGTGGCGGCTGTCGCCATGATTGGCCCGAAGTTACGCGCCGCTTTGCGATAGACCAGATTTCCCCAACGGTCGCCTTCATACGCTTTGATCAAGGCAAAATCAGCTTTCAGCGGGTATTCGAGTACGTACTGACGCCCGTCAATTTCACGAGTTTCTTTGCCTTGCGCGAGCGGCGTTCCAAAACCGGTTGGCGTAAATACGGCACCTAATCCAGAACCCGCCGCCTGAATACGCGCGGCCAGATTGCCTTGCGGCACCAGTTCCAGCTCAACTTTTCCGCGACGATACAGGTCGTCAAAAATCTGTGAATCCACCTGGCGAGGGAATGAACAAATCATTTTGCGCACCCGCCCGGCTTTCAGAAGTGCAGCCAGCCCCACTTCGCCGTTCCCCGCGTTGTTATTAATAATCGTCAGGTCAGTTGCGCCTTGAGCAATTAGCGCGTCAATAAGATGGGTGGGCTGCCCGGCGGTGCCAAAACCACCGATCATGATGGTGGCACCGTCGAAAATTCCGGCGACTGCCGCTTCCAGCGTCGCCACACTTTTGTTGATCATCACGGTTCTCCCTGGGGGTGCGTTATTCGCACAAGATTGCGTTTCTTGAACAAAATGTGACCCGCTTAACGAAGCTGGTCAAGGGCGATAATCGAAATATGGTGCGATTATCGAACATCATGTATCTTTGTTTTCAGACTGTGATCAACGGCGAAAATTTGAGGAGAACGAGATGGAAATTCAACGTGATGAGTTAACGGCAGAAGTCGATCCGTTTAAGGGCGATCCCAATTTTATGGCGTCACTGGCGCGGGGGCTTGAGGTTATCCAGGCGTTTACCCCGCAGCGCAGGCAGCTCTCTATTTCACAAATCAGCCAGAAAACGGGGATCCCTCGTGCCGCAGTGCGTCGTTGCTTGTATACCCTGAGCAAGCTCGGTTTTGTCTATGCGGATGATGGCAAAAACTACCAACTTCGCCCGCGAATTTTATCCCTCGGTCATGCTTATCTGGCGTCCACGCCGCTGGCAAAATCGACGCAGCCGGTGCTTAAGCATTTGAGTGAAATGCTCAATGAATCCTGCTCGATTGCCACGCTTGATGGCGACGATATTCTGTATATCGCCCGCGCCTCCAGCTCGCGCATCATGACGATTGATTTGGATATCGGCAGCCGATTGCCCGCCTGGTCAACGTCGATGGGGCGCGTGTTGCTGAGTTATTTGCCGGAAGAACAGCTGAATGATTTCCTGGCCCGCATAACGATGATTCGCTACACGCCGCAGACGGTGGATTCGGTGAGCAAATTGCGTGAGGAGCTAAAGCGGGTGCGCCAGCAAGGCTACGCGCTCAATGACCAGGAACTGGAGATGGGATTACGTTCTATCGCCGTACCGCTGGTTAACCCGGAAGGTGCGGTGGTTGCCGCGTTAAACGTGGGCGTGCATGCAGGCCAGGTTTCCGCGCAGGAGTTGCGCAGCCGCGTATTGCCGAAGTTGCAGGAAGCGGCGCAAGAGCTGTCGTTGTTGTTGAAGTCGTGATGTAGGGGCTAATGTCGGATGACGATACATCACCTAGCGACTGCGTTTGGCGTGGCGTTCCCAGTTTTCGACTTTGGCCTGGTCAGATTTTTTGAGCGCCACATAGCATGCCCCGCTGCCGCCATGGTGCGGCATCGCGCTGCAAAACGCCTGAACTTCGTCAAACTCCGCCAGCCAACGCGCAACGTAACTGCGCACAATATTGGCGTGGGATTTGTCTTCACGCCCTTTGCCATGAACGATCAGCAAATTACGCAGGCCGTCTTTTTTGGCTTCCTGAATATAGGCAAAAAGCAACTGACGGCACTGTTCAACCGGCTGGCGAATCAGGTTTAAACTCGCTTCCTGTTTGTATTTACCCAGTCGAAGTTTATCCAGCACCCCGTTTTGCAGCCCTTCTCGCTTGAATTCAAGCAAGGTGTTGAGCGGAATAATTTCCAGAAAACCGGTGGTCAGGAAGTTATCCAACTGAAGGGTGTCGGGTTTTTGCACAACCTTCTCTTTGACCGGTTTCAACCACTGGCTGCTGTTGCAATCTTTCAGCGGTTTCACGTCTTCCATCGCATCGAGAAACAGCGATTTTTCGTCAAGGTTCATGTGCAAATCCTCCAGGCTTGATTCTGAAGTCACTATAGCTGCCGATGTGCCGTGGCTCAATGCCGGATTAACGGCACTCGCGACGAAATTGATTGATAAGCGCCGTGGTTAACGGTGCCTGAGTCACATCACGCCGCTGAATCAAATAGTAGGTGGCCTGCGGCAACGTTTCAGTAATATTTATCTGTTTTAAGCTGTGTGCCAGCAACGGGTCGTGGCCTAATTCGGCGGGCAGGATACTCAGGAAGTCACTTTGCGCGATAAGGCTAATGCAGGCAGAAAACGTTTCGCAGAAGACGCTGATATTGGGAATCTCTGAGCGCTTTTGAAAGACTTCTTCCAGTTGTTTGTAATAGCTGCCGCGTGGCGTGGGCAGCGTCCAGTCATAGTGCAGCAGCTCTTTTAATGATGTCGCGCCCATCGCTGGATGCCCTTCGCGAGCAAATACCGCAAAAGGCTTTTCGAACAGCCGCTCAAAGGTAAATTCCTGGTCATACGGGCCTTGATAATAGGTGTTGATGGTGAAATCCAGCTCGCCCTGGCGCAGCGAGTTAATCATCGACACCAGTTGCCCTTCCATAATTCGTACTTTTACTTTCGGGTGTTTTTGATGAAACGCGGTGATAACCGGCGGCATCAGCGTGCGGGAAACACTCGCTCCCAGACCGATATTGATTTGCCCTGCCAGTTGCCCCTGGCGCTGCAAAATATCTTCCTGCGCGGCGCGTAACTCTTCGAGAATTAATTGAGCATGTTGGTAAAAGCTTTCCCCGCATTCGGTCAACGCCACGCCCTGGCTGCGCCGAATAAACAAACGTGCCGATAACCCTTCTTCTAATTCTTTAATCGCTTTTGTGAGCGCGGGTTGAGAAAGATTTAAAGCCCGACTGGCTCCGCGAATGCTGCCATTTTGCGTCACAGCCACAAACGCACGGATCTGGTGGAGCTTAACCTGGAAGGTCACATTGCCTCCTGATAACCAATAGCTATCAGACGAAAGATTTTAGCATCTACTGTAATTGAAACTCTTGTGCCAGGGTAATCCCATGACGGCGAAAACTACCAAATTTCGCTGAGCGATAAGTAAAAACTATCACAGCGTGAAGTTGATCACAGAAGATGCTTATACGGGATGTTTTATGACGCAAATTGAACTGGCTGTACATGAACTGGCACCGCGCATGCAGCACTGGCGGCGCGATTTTCACCATTTCGCCGAGTCCGGCTGGCTGGAATTTCGCACAGCCACCCTCGTGGCCGAAACGCTGCATCAATTAGGTTATCAGCTGGCGTTAGGCCGGGATGTGGTGGATGGCGCAGCACGCATGGGACTGCCATCGCCAGACGTGCTGGCACGCGAGGAACAACGGGCGCTGGAGCAAGGCGCATTGCCGCAATGGCTAAAGCATTTTTCCGGCGGATTTACCGGGATTGTCGCCACGCTGGAAACAAGTCGCCCAGGCCCAACGTTCGCGTTTCGCGTGGACATGGATGCGCTGGATTTAAGTGAGATGTTGCAACCGGCGCATCGCCCGTTTGCCGAAGGTTTTGCCTCGTGTAACGAAGGAATGATGCATGCCTGCGGACACGACGGGCACACCGCCATTGGCCTCGGCCTTGCCAGCGTTTTGCAACAGTTTGCCGACCAGCTCAACGGCACAATCAAACTCATTTTCCAGCCCGCCGAAGAAGGGACTCGTGGCGCTCGCGCCATGGTTGCGGCAGGTGCGCTCGATAACATCGATTACTTTACGGCGATTCATATTGGCACTGGCGTCCCTTCCGGCACCGTGGTGTGCGGCAGCGATAACTTTATGGCGACCACTAAGTTTGATGTGCAGTTCACTGGCGTCGCCGCACACGCGGGCGGTAAACCAGAAGAAGGTCGTAACGCCCTGCTCGCCGCCGCCCAAACCGCGCTGGCGTTGCACGGTATTGCTCCGCACAGCGCAGGCGCATCACGCGTCAATGTGGGCGTATTGCAGGCAGGCAGCGGGCGCAATGTGGTTCCGGCATCAGCTTTGTTGAAAGTCGAAACCCGTGGCGAAACCAATGTGATCAACGACTATGTGTTTGACCGTGCGCAGGAAATTATTCGCGGCACGGCGACGATGTATGGCATTGAAGCGCAAGTGAAGCTGATGGGTGCGGCAACCAGCAGCGTGCCATCGCCAGAATGGGTGGCGTTTATTCATCAACAGGCGCTTGAAGTGTCTGGAGTCACGGATGTCGTCGATACCGTGAAAGGGGCCGCCGGTTCAGAAGATGCGACGTTGATGATGGCTCGCGTGCAGGAACAAGGCGGTAAAGCGTCTTATATGGTATTCGGCACCGAATTGAGTGCCGGGCATCATAACGAGAAGTTTGATTTTGATGAAAAAGTGATGGAAGTTGCCGTCAGCACTATGGCGCGCCTCGTTCTTAATTTCCCGTGGCAGCGAGGTGTGTAATGCGTTCAATTTATCAGTTTGTTGATGACGCTATTGAAGCGAAGCGTGGCGAGTTTACCGCCATTGCCGATGATATCTGGGATCATCCAGAAACCCGTTTTGAAGAGCACTGGTCTGCGGAACGTCTGGCTTGCGCGCTGGAGGCTGAAGGTTTTAGCGTCGAACGCAATGCAGGGAATATCGAAACCGCATTTGTGGCAAGTTTTGGTTCGGGCAAGCCCGTTATCGCGCTGCTCGGTGAATACGATGCGCTCGCGGGCTTGAGCCAGTGTTCAGGCGAAGCGTCACCTGAGCCGCTGGTTGAAGATGCTAACGGCCACGGCTGCGGCCACAATTTGCTGGGTACGGCGGCCTTTGCCGGCGCGGTAGCGGTGAAAAACTGGCTTGAACAATATGGCTGCGGCGGCACCGTGCGTTTTTACGGCTGCCCAGGCGAAGAAGGCGGTTCCGGCAAAACGTTTATGGTGCGCGAAGGCTTATTTGACGATGTTGACGCTGCCGTCACCTGGCACCCGGAAGCGTACGCCGGAATGTTTAGCACCAGTTCACTGGCCAATATTCAGGTGGCTTATCGCTTCCACGGAATTGCGGCACATGCCGCAAATTCGCCACACCTTGGCCGCAGCGCGTTAGATGCCGTCACGCTGATGACCACCGGCAGCAACTTCCTCAACGAGCACATAATTGAAAAAGCCCGTGTGCATTACGCCATCACTAATACCGGTGGGATTTCGCCAAACGTGGTGCAGGCGCAAGCCGAAGTGCTGTATTTGATTCGCGCCCCGGAAATGGCGCAGGCACAGCATATTTTCGAGCGCATCAATAAAATTGCCGAAGGCGCTGCGCTGATGACGGAAACCACGGTGAATGTGCGCTTTGATAAAGCCTGTTCGAATTACCTGCCCAACCGCCAGCTTGAAAGCGTGATGTATGAGGCGTTACAGGCGCTTGGCGTGCCGCAATGGAGCGAAGAAGAGCTCGCATTCGCTAAAAAAATCCGCGCCACGCTGACTGAAAACGACCTGCAAAATAGCTTAAATAATATTGCTAATACCTCCAATGAAGAGGGAAAAGTCTTTGCGCGTCGCCACCGTGAAACGTTGTTGATTGACGAAATCGCGCCGTATCAGCCCAATGACAAAATCCTGCCCGGTTCAACGGATGTGGGTGATGTGAGCTGGAAAGTGCCGGTCGCACAATGTTTTAGCCCGTGCTTTACCGTTGGCACTCCGCTGCACACCTGGCAGTTGGTGAGCCAGGGGCGCACTTCCATCGCACACAAAGGAATGTTGCACGCAGGCAAAGTCATGGCTGCGACTGCACTGCAATTATTTATCAGTCCACAGACGCTGGAAGCTTGCCAAAGTGAGTTGCACGCACAACTTGCCGAACGCCCGTACCAGTGCCCGATCCCAGCAGGTGTGACGCCGTCACCTTTAAAATAATCTAATAAAAACACAACATCACAACAGATAGAGGCCCGCCCATGAGTCTTTCATCCTTACCGACCCCTTCCGGCTCTGGCAAGCTGTACGGACTGGTAGAAAAAATTGGCAATAAAGTGCCCCATCCTTTTTTGCTGTTCGTGTATTTGATTGTTGTTTTGTCCGTGAGCACCGCCGTGCTTTCTGCGTTTAACGTCAGCGTTCGTAACCCTGCGGACGGCAATCTGGTGCAGGTTAAAAACCTGTTGAGCGCCGAAGGGGTGCACTGGTTTTTGCCTAACGTGATTAAAAACTTCAGTGGATTCGCACCATTAGGGGCCATTCTGGCCCTGGTTTTAGGTGCAGGTCTGGCCGAACGTGTGGGGTTGTTACCGAGTTTGATGGTGAAGATGGCCTCGCATGTTAGCGCGCGTTATGCCAGCTATATGGTGCTGTTTATCGCTTTCTTTAGCCATATTTCGTCTGACGCGGCGTTGGTTATCATGCCGCCGATGGGCGCGTTGATCTTCCTGGCCGTGGGTCGCCATCCGGTAGCCGGTTTGCTGGCAGCGATTGCAGGGGTTGGCTGTGGTTTTACGGCGAATTTACTGATTGTGACGACCGATGTGTTGCTTTCGGGGATCAGTACCGAAGCGGCGCACACCATCGACCCGCTGATGCACGTTAGCGTGATTGATAACTGGTACTTTATGGCGACGTCTGTGATTGTGCTGTCGATTGTTGGCGGGCTGATTACCGATAAAATCGTCGAGCCGCGTCTGGGTACCTGGCAAGGCGAAAACAAAGAAAAGCTGCAACAACTTGATGATGTTCAGCGCTTTGGTTTGCGTGTTACCGGCATTGTGTCGCTGCTGTTTATTGCGGTTATCGCTTTGCTGCTGGTGCCAGAAAACGGCTTACTGCGTGACCCGGTAAAAGGCACGATTATTCCGTCGCCATTTATTAGCGGAATTGTGCCGCTGATTATTCTGTTCTTCTTCGTCATCTCCCTGGCCTATGGCATCGCCACGAAGAAAATACGCAAGCAGGCCGATTTGCCGCAACTGATGATTGAACCGATGAAGGAAATGGCCGGTTTTATCGTGATGGTGTTCCCGTTGGCGCAATTTGTGGCGATGTTCAACTGGAGCAATATGGGCAAGTTTATGGCCGTCGGGCTAACCGATGTGCTGGAAGGTTCCGGGCTGAACGGTATCCCCGCGTTCCTCGGCCTGGCATTGCTTTCGTCATTCCTCTGTATGTTTATTGCCAGCGGCTCGGCCATCTGGTCGATTCTGGCACCGATTTTTGTGCCGATGTTTATGCTGCTGGGTTTCCACCCCGCTTTCGCGCAAATTCTGTTCCGTGTGGCGGATTCTTCCGTGATCCCCCTGGCACCAGTGTCACCGTTTATTCCATTATTCTTAGGCTTCCTGCAACGCTATAAACCTGAGGCTAAATTAGGGACCTATTACTCCTTAGTATTACCTTACCCCCTCATCTTTTTGGGTGTCTGGTTGCTGCTACTGGTGGCGTGGTATCTTGTTGGCTTGCCGATAGGGCCGGGAGTTTACCCGCATCTCTAATTAACCGGAGCGAAGAATGCTGACACTGCTGGAAGACAAGATCGTTACCCCATTAGGGCCGTTATGGATAATTTGCGACGAGCAGTTCCATTTGCGGGCGGTGGAATGGGAAGAACATAGCGACAGAATGGTGCAGTTGTTGGGTCTTCATTACGGTGCTGGCGGCTATCAGCGCGTGGCTTGCGCAAATCCTGACGGGTTAAGTGACAAGCTACGCGATTATTTTGACGGTGATCTGGCCGTGATTGAAACGCTCCCTACCGCCACGGCGGGAACCCCCTTCCAGCGTGAAGTGTGGCAAACCTTGCGCTCTATCCCTTGCGGGCAGGTGATGCATTACGGGCAATTAGCAGACCAACTTGGCAGACCGGGTGCTGCACGTGCAGTCGGTGCCGCCAACGGTTCAAATCCGGTGAGCGTGGTGGTTCCCTGCCACCGCGTGATTGGGCGTAACGGCACGATGACCGGCTATGCGGGCGGCGTGGGACGTAAAGAATGGTTGTTGCGTCACGAAGGATATTTGCTGCTGTAGTTTCTTTATTGCAGAATTTTATTCTTAATTCTTCGTGGAATAATACGCATTAATATACAGTCCCAGTAATTTCAATAGGATAGCTCTATAACCCTGGCGTTATTGTTTGTTTAATTCTGATTGGGCATTCATCATACTTACGTGCTCAAGAAAAAGATGTTAAAATTGACCAATATCAATAACGCCGAGCATATCTATGATCCCTGAAAAGCGAATTATTCGACGCATTCAGTCTGGCGGTTGTGCTATCCATTGCCAGGATTGCAGCATCAGCCAGTTATGCATCCCCTTCACGCTTAACGAGCATGAGCTTGATCAGCTTGATAATATTATTGAGCGTAAAAAGCCTATTCAGAAGGGGCAGACCCTGTTTAAAGCAGGTGATGAGCTGAAGTCGCTGTACGCTATTCGTTCAGGGACCATTAAAAGCTACACCATTACCGAGCAAGGTGATGAGCAAATTACCGGTTTCCATTTAGCGGGTGATTTGGTGGGCTTTGATGCCATCGGCACCGGGATGCACCCAAGTTTCGCGCAAGCGCTCGAAACGTCGATGGTCTGCGAAATCCCATTCGAAACCCTTGATGATTTGTCTGGTAAAATGCCCAATCTGCGCCAGCAGATGATGCGTTTGATGAGCGGCGAAATTAAGGGCGATCAGGATATGATTCTGCTGCTTTCCAAAAAGAATGCAGAAGAGCGCCTGGCCGCATTTATCTATAACCTTTCACGTCGCTTTGCCCAGCGCGGTTTCTCGCCTCGCGAGTTCCGTTTGACCATGACGCGTGGCGATATCGGTAACTATCTGGGTCTGACTGTGGAGACCATCAGCCGTCTGCTCGGTCGTTTCCAGAAAAGCGGTATGTTAGCGGTGAAGGGTAAGTACATCACTATCGAGAATATTGATATTCTTTCTCAACTCGCGGGTCAATCGCGTAACGTTGCCTGATTTCTCTTTACCTATGCCGGATCACTAAATTTTAGTCGTTTATTGATCCGGCAATGGCTTATCACCTGTTTCATTCATCACATATAGGTTAGTCTTAATAAACAGACTGTGGTTAAGCAGTTGTAAGGAGACCTGTATGGCAAAGTATCAAAACATGCTAGTCGCGATAGATCCTAATCAGGACGATCAACCCGCCCTGCGGCGTGCTGTTTATTTGCATCAACGGATTGGTGGCAGGATCAAAGCTTTTCTGCCCATCTATGATTTTTCCTACGAAATGACCACCCTTCTGTCGCCAGATGAACGCACCGCTATGCGCAAAGGTGTGATTAGCCAACGTGCGGCCTGGATTAAAGAACAAGCCCAGTATTACATCGACTCGGGCGTACCGATTGAAATTAAAGTGGTTTGGCATAATCGTCCGTTCGAGGCGATTATTCAGGAAGTGATCGGCAGCGATCATGACTTAGTGCTCAAAATGACGCACCAACATGACAAACTTGAAGCGGTTATTTTCACCCCAACCGACTGGCATCTGCTGCGTAAATGCCCATGCCCGGTGTGGATGGTTAATGAAAAACCGTGGCCTGAAGGCGGTCGAGCTATTGTTGCCGTTAACCTGGCAAGTGAAGAGCAGTACCACAACGCTCTGAATGAAAAGCTGGTTAAAGAGACTATTCGCCTGGCCGACGATGTTAACCACACAGAAGTTCACCTGGTCGGTGCCTACCCTGTCACCCCGATTAATATCGCCATCGAACTTCCTGATTTTGACCCAAGCGTTTATAACGATGCGATTCGCGGCCAGCACCTGGTTGCGATGAAAGCGTTACGTCAAAAATTTGGTATCGATGAAAAAATGACTCACGTTGAAAAAGGATTACCTGAAGAGGTTATTCCCGATCTCGCCGAGCATTTACAGGCCGGTATTGTGGTACTTGGTACGGTGGGCCGTACTGGCCTATCCGCCGCGTTCCTCGGTAACACTGCCGAACAAGTTATCGACCATCTGCGTTGCGATTTGTTGGTCATCAAGCCTGATGAATATCAAACACCGGTAGAACTGGATGACGACGAAGACGATTGATTTGTCGTTCATGTAGTAAAGAAAAGCCCGTTCAAATTAATGAACGGGCTTTTTGTTTGGTGGAGTGCTGAACCTTATGCCAGATTTCCATGAGTGGCGGGAAATACTCCCGCCACTGTCCTCTGAAATTTTGTGCTTACGGCCTGATGCAGGCTAATGATGCCGCCACTTCCATGCCTCCTTTTCGATAGTGGAATTCACACAGTGAATCCCTCAACAGAAAAATAATCATGAGAATTGTCAAACAGATAACTATTACGCTGAACAACCTGTTCTTTGACGACATCTTCGCCTCCTGCGTTGCAAACACAAAATGAAGAGGCTACTATCATGGTGTCTAGCATGAGAGGGCCTCGGGTTGGTTTAACTAACTCGGGGCTTTTTTCTGTCTGCTTTTCACCATTGGGATCGAAGCCTACAGCTTCAGCACCCGGCTATACTTTACTCTTCGCCCTGTCTCTCGCATACATTATTTTTCCATAGATTCAGTGGGTTAAATGTAATATTGCATTCACGTTATTGATGTTCAGACGTAAAAAAACCGCCCCGAGAAGCGGTTTTGGAATACGGCTCGCAATCTTAGCGAACAACTACAGCGCTTTAAGAATCGCTTCCACACTCGCCTTGGCATCGCCAAACAGCATCTGAGTGTTCTCTTTAAAGAACAGCGGGTTCTGCACACCTGCGTAACCGGTGTTCATAGAACGCTTGAACACGATAACGTTCTGCGCTTTCCACACTTCCAGCACTGGCATACCCGCGATTGGGCTGCGAGGATCTTCGAGCGCTGCCGGGTTTACGGTGTCATTCGCACCGATAACCAGAACGGTATCAGTATCAGCGAAGTCATCGTTGATTTCGTCCATTTCCAGAACGACATCGTAAGGCACACGCGCTTCCGCCAGCAGAACGTTCATGTGGCCTGGCAAACGCCCTGCAACCGGGTGAATACCAAAACGAACCTTGATGCCACGTGCACGCAGTTTTTCGGTAATTTCAGCTACCGGATATTGTGCCTGCGCCACCGCCATGCCGTACCCCGGAGTGATGATCACCGAGGTCGAGTTTTTCAGCATATCCGCAGTGTCTTCCGCCGTGATTTCACGGTGTTCACCTGCTTCTTCGTCGTCACCCGTAGAGGAACCGTCGGTACCGAAACCACCAGCGATCACGCTGATAAAGGAGCGGTTCATCGCTTTACACATGATGTAAGACAGGATTGCACCAGAAGAACCCACCAACGCACCGGTGACGATCAGCAGGTCGTTGCTAAGCATAAAGCCCGCCGCTGCCGCTGCCCAACCGGAGTAGGAGTTCAGCATGGAAACAACAACCGGCATGTCTGCGCCGCCAATCGATGCCACCAGGTGCCAGCCGATAACCAGCGCGATGATAGTCATCACCAGCAACGCCAGAACCTGCAAGCCAACGCTTTCGGTACGCACGAAGATGATCAGCATCGCGAAGGAAACCACGATTGCCGCCAGATTCAGTTTATGGCGGTTTGGCAACATCAACGGTTTAGACGAGATTTTGCCGCGCAGTTTGCCAAATGCCACGATGGAACCTGTGAAGGTCACCGCACCGATGAAGATACCGAGGAACACTTCCGTTAAATGGATGTTTTCCATCACCGGCTCCAGACCCGGCGCATGATCCAGATAGCTGTTGAAGCCTACCAGAACCGCAGCCAGACCCACGAAGCTGTGCAGAATTGCCACCAGCTCCGGCATTTCGGTCATTTCAACTTTCTTCGCAAGGTGAATACCGATGGCACCACCAATTACCATTGCGACAATAATCCAGACAACATTGCCGGTTTCAGGCCCGAAAATGGTCGCGACTAACGCGATAGCCATACCCGCCATGCCGAACAAGTTACCTTGTTTAGATGTTTCGTGTTTTGACAGCCCAGCCAGGCTGAAAATAAACAGAATTGCGGCAACAATGTATGCTGCTGTAACTAATCCACCAGACATGTGTTACCCCTTAGTTCTTCCGGAACATTTTCAGCATGCGCTGAGTGACGGTGAAACCACCAAAAATATTGATACTGGCAATCAGCACCGCAATAAAGCTCAGGAAGCTAACCCAGCCACCGTGGCCAATTTGTAATAACGCGCCAACCACAATGATCCCTGAAATGGCGTTCGTGACCGACATCAGTGGCGTATGCAGAGCATGCGAAACGTTCCATACCACGTAGTAACCCACCACGCATGACAGCGCGAATACGGTGAAGTGACCGAGGAACTCTTTTGGAGCCACATCTGCTAGCCAGCCAAAAAGAATAATTGCCAGCGCCATGAACGCGTATTTACGCCATGGAGAAGCAGGCTTTTTCTCTTCTACCGGTGCAGCCACTTTCTTGGCAGCAGCCTGTGGTTGAGCAGACACCTGAATTGGCGGAGCCGGCCAGGTGACTTCGCCATCACGAATGACGGTCACGCCACGCACGACGACATCTTCAAAATCAACTACGGTATTGCCGTCTTTCTCTTTGCAGAGCAATTTGAGCAAGTTAACCAAGTTGGTGCCGTAAAGCTGGGAAGATTGCGTTGGCAGGCGGCCTGGCAAGTCGGTGTAACCGATGACCTTCACGCCGTTTGGCGTAACAGTCACCTGGTCGGCAACGGTATATTCACAGTTCCCGCCGTTTTGCGCGGCCAAATCGACGATCACGCTGCCCGCTTGCATGGAATCCACCATTTCGCGGGTAATAAGTTTTGGCGCAGGCTTGCCGGGGATCAGCGCCGTGGTGACGATGATATCGACTTCTTTTGCTTGTGCTGCGAACAGTTCCATTTCGGCTTTAATGAAGGCTTCGGACATGACTTTGGCATAACCATCACCGCTGCCTGCTTCTTCTTTAAAGTCCAGCTCAAGGAACTCAGCGCCCATACTTTGCACTTGTTCTTTCACTTCCGGACGCGTGTCGAACGCACGCACAATCGCACCAAGGCTGTTCGCCGCACCGATTGCCGCAAGTCCTGCAACACCTGCACCGATAACCATCACTTTTGCCGGAGGTACTTTACCCGCAGCGGTAATTTGCCCGGTAAAGAAACGACCAAATTCATGAGCAGCTTCAACAATTGCGCGATAACCCGCAATGTTTGCCATTGAGCTAAGAGCATCGAGAGACTGAGCACGAGAAATACGCGGCACGGAGTCCATCGCCATCACGGTGACATTTTTGGCAGCCAGTTTTTCGAGTAATTCTGGATTCTGGGCAGGCCAGATAAAACTCACCAGCGTCGAGCCCGCACGCAGCAGTTCGATTTCGCTATCCTGCGGAGCGTTCACTTTCAAAATAATGTCAGATTGCCAGACGTCAGCAGTATCTGAAATGGTTGCCCCAACGTGGACAAACGCCTCGTCATCGAAGCTAGCCAGTTTGCCCGCTCCGCTTTCGACTGCGACGCTGAAACCCAGCTTCAGCAATTGCTCCACTGTTTTTGGCGTGGCAGCCACTCGGGATTCACCCGCCCACCGCTCTTTTGGTACCCCAATACGCATAGTATTCCCTTCCATCTGTTTTTTTGTTGATGGTTTGTCAGACATCGTCCTGGCAATCGGCGTGGCCAAGTCCAAAACAATGAAAAAATACATCTGTAAAACTTTTTATAACCTACTGAAAATAACGCCTGTGATCCAGATCAGGCTCTCAGTATTTGTATCATTATCGTAAAAGTTTAGCGCTAAGCACTTCAGACAGCTATTTCTGACTGATTTTCATCTGTGAGACCTGATAATCCGCTTAAGCGAAGCCGCAATTCACGATTCTGCTCCGGTGCAAATTGCATATTTAACATTGTATTAACTAATTAAGTTGTAAGCTTTACCGCTTTTACTGGTCAAAGCGTTCTTTTATTAACATATAAATTTTAGTTATGAAAAATATCTGCAACCAACCGTTGCAACCCTAAAAATGCCGCAGACAGTTGCAGTGTTCAATGCCATAATCGGCGGCTAGCAAGTAACCCACAGAGAATGCGGTATTTGTATTCATTTTGCGCAAGGCGAAGGATTATTTTTATGAAGCTCAAGAACACCCTTCTGGCGTCAGCACTGATTTCCCTGACTACGCTGTCCGCTCAGGCAGCAACGGAACTGACTCCTGATCAAGCTGCTGCTCTTAAACCATTTGATCGCATTACCATCACTGGCCGTTTTAACTCGATTGGCGAAGCGGTAAATGCCGTGTCCAAACGTGCTGATAAAATTGGCGCAGCTTCTTTCTATGTTCAGGACACCAACGATACTGGCAGCAGCGGTAACTGGCGTGTGGTTGCAGATGTCTATCACGCTGATGCACCTAAGGCTGAAGAAAACACCAATCGCGTGATCAACGGCGTGACTGAGCTACCGAAAGATCAAGCTTATGCTCTTGAGCCGTTCGATACCGTGACAGTCCAGGGTTTTTATCGCAGTCAACCTGATGTTAACGCAGCAATCACCCGCGCAGCTAAAGAGAAAGGTGCAGATTCGTTCTACATCGTGCGCCAGATTGACGCAAACTCAGGTGGCAACCAGCGTATTACGGCTTTCATCTATAAAAAAGACGCCAAGAAACGTGTTCTGCAAAGCCCTGATGCGATCCCTGCGAACTCAGAGGCAGGTAAAGCTGCGCTGGCAGCCGGTGGCGCTGCGGCAGCCACAGTTGAAATCCCAGGCGTTGCAACAACCAGCACCCCAACTTCTGACGTTGGCCGTTTCTTTGAAACGCAAACCACGAAAGGTGGGCGTTACACTGTAACGCTTCCTGATGGCACCAAAATCGAAGAAGTGAATAAAATCACCGCGGCGCAAATGGTTCCGTTCGATAGTGTGAAGTTCACTGGCCACTACGGTAGCAGTACTGAAGTGTCTTACCAGGTGGCGAAACGTGCCGCTAAGAAAGGTGCCAAGTTCTACCACATCACCCGTCAATGGGAAGAGCGTGGCGGCAACCTGACTGTCAGCGCTGATTTGTACAAATAAGTTTTCACATAATCCTAAAAAGGGTGGCATTGCCGCCCTTTTTTTATTCCGCCGAGCATTTTATGGCTCATGTCATTGCAAGCAGCTCTTACACTCCGTAAAATCCCGCGCCTTAGTGTTACCCACCATTTTTATGCACAAAAGCATAATAATTATTCTGGGTTTTTAATTTGAATTTTACGGGACTGCTATGGAAAAGAAGCTTGGCCTCGCTGCGTTAACGGCATTGGTATTGAGTTCCATGCTCGGCGCGGGTGTATTTAGCCTGCCGCAAAATATGGCGAGCGTGGCGAGTCCCGCAGCATTGTTGATTGGCTGGGCGATTACCGGTGCGGGCATTCTGTTATTGGCACTGGCAATGCTGGTGTTAACCCGTCTGCGTCCCGACCTTGACGGCGGCATTTTTACTTATGCACGCGAAGGTTTTGGTGAGCTTATCGGTTTCTTCTCGGCCTGGGGCTACTGGCTTTGTGCCGTTATCGCTAACGTTTCGTACCTGGTGATTGTTTTCTCTGCACTCAGTTTCTTCACTGATACGCCAGAACTGCGCCTGTTTGGCGACGGAAATACCTGGCAGTCGATTGTGGGTGCATCGGTATTGCTATGGATGGTGCACTTTTTGGTGCTTCGCGGCGTGCAAACCGCAGCCAGCATTAATCTGGTCGCCACTCTCGCTAAGCTGCTACCTTTAGGTTTGTTTGTCGTCCTGGCCGCCATGGCTTTCAAACTTTCGACTTTTAGCCTCGATTTCAGCGGCATCGCGCTGGGTATTCCGGTTTGGGAGCAGGTCAAAAACACCATGCTGATTACCCTTTGGGTCTTCATCGGTGTGGAAGGTGCCGTGGTCGTTTCAGCTCGCGCCCGGAATAAAAATGATGTCGGTCGCGCCACCCTTCTGGCGGTCATTGCCGCGTTAGGGGTTTACCTGCTGGTGACATTGCTTTCGTTGGGCGTGCTTGCCCGCCCTGAACTTGCCGGAATGCGCAATCCTTCCATGGCTGGGTTGATGGTCGAAATGATGGGGCCGTGGGGTGAGATAATTATCGCCGCCGGACTGATTGTCTCAGTATGCGGGGCCTATCTGAGCTGGACGATTATGGCCGCCGAAGTGCCCTTTCTTGCCGCCACGCATAAAGCCTTCCCGAAAATTTTTGCGCGCCAAAATGAGAACAATGCGCCTTCGGCTTCTCTTTGGCTCACCAATATTAGTATCCAGATTTGCCTGGTGCTGATCTGGCTGACGGGTTCGGATTACAATACGCTGCTGACGATTGCCTCAGAAATGATACTGGTGCCCTATTTCCTGGTCGGTGCATTTTTGCTGAAAGTTTCGACCCGCCCGTTGCATAAAGCGATTGGATTGGGTGCATGTATTTATGGCTTATGGCTGCTTTATGCGTCAGGCCCAATGCATTTACTTCTTTCAGTGGTACTGTATGCGCCGGGTTTGTTAGTCTTCATGTATACTCGCAGTACGCATAAGCATGACATCAAACTGAATTTAAAGGAAAAATCAGTCATTTTCCTGATGCTGGTGGCAGCGTTCCCTGCAACGTGGATGTTGGTGAAATAAGTACATTAAGGAGTCGTCGATGGAGATTAAAACATCAGCTCGTCCCATTCTGATTACCGGTGCAGGTAAACGGATTGGCCTCGCGTTAGCACGACACTTTTTAGCCCAGCAACAACCTGTGATTATCAGCTACCGCACGCGGTATCCGGCGGTCGCTGAACTGGAACAGGCTGGCGCAATTTGTTTGTTCGGTGACTTTTCTACCAATGCCGGCATCACAAAATTTGCCGCTGAGGTAAAGCAACATTGCGACGGGCTGCGCGCCATTTTACATAATGCCAGCGCCTGGCTTGCGGAGTCACCCGACTTTTCCCCTGCGGAAACCCTGGCCGCCATGCTGCAAATTCACGTCAATGCGCCTTATTTGCTGAACCAATATCTCGAGCCGTTATTGCGCGGCCATGGCCGGGCGGGTTCCGACATTATTCATTTCACCGATTATGTCGTGGAACGTGGAAGCGATAAGCATATTGCTTATGCGGCCAGTAAAGCCGCGCTGGATAATATGACGCGCTCGTTTGCCCGTAAGCTGGCGCCCGAAGTAAAAGTGAATGCCATCGCGCCTGCGATGGTCATGTTTAATGAGCATGACGATGCCGAATACCGCAAGGCAGCGTTGAATAAGTCGCTGATGAAAATCGCGCCGGGCGAGCAGGAAATCATCGGGCTGGTAGAATACCTGTTGAATAGCGAGTATGTGACTGGGCGAACGCACGCCGTAGATGGCGGTCGCCCATTGCGTTAAATCTGTTTACCCATGATTTATGGTGTAAAAACATTTAGCAGTGTATGTTTCCCTTTTGATCTGAAGTGCCGGGCTATGAATAAAATCGTATACGTAGAAGACGATCCAGAAGTAGGAGCGTTGATTGCCGCTTATCTCGGCAAACATGACATTGATGTAATTGTTGAAAGCCGTGGCGACCGCGCCGAGGAGACGATTCAACAACAACGCCCTGACCTTGTGTTGCTGGATGTCATGTTACCCGGCAAAGATGGCATGACGTTGTGCCGCGATCTGCGTCCGCAATGGGATGGCCCGATTGTTCTTCTCACCTCTTTGGACAGCGATATGAACCATATTTTGTCGCTGGAGATGGGGGCTAACGATTATATTCTTAAAACCACTCCGCCTGCTGTTTTGCTGGCGCGTTTACGTCTGCATTTGCGCCAGCGCGTTTCGGCGCAACATACCGTTGAAAGCAATCCCAGCGCACTCAAACCCCACAAAGCCATGCGCTTTGGGACGCTATGTATCGATCCGGTGAACCGCCAGGTCACGCTCGGTGCTGAAAACATTACCCTTTCCACTGCGGATTTTGATTTGTTGTGGGAATTAGCCACTCATGCGGGGCAAATTATGGACCGCGACGCGTTACTTAAAAACCTGCGTGGCGTGACATACGATGGTCTGGATCGCAGCGTCGATGTCGCCATTTCGCGCCTGAGAAAAAAACTCTACGACAGCGCCACCGAACCCTTCCGTATCAAAACTGTGCGTAATAAAGGTTATCTTTTCGCACCTCACGCCTGGGAAAGTGAAGCCTGATGAAAAAGCTGTTTATTCAGTTTTATCTTCTGCTGTTCGTCTGTTTCCTGGTAATGACCATGCTGGTTGGCCTGGTCTATAAATTTACTGCCGAACGCGCGGGTCGCCAGTCACTCGATGATTTAATGAAAAGCTCGCTGTATTTGATGCGCAGCGAATTACGAGAGATCCCGCCACGGGACTGGAACCGCACGATTAAAGATCTCGATCTGAATTTGTCCTTTAAGCTTAATATTGAACCGATTGATAAATTCAAACTCGACGAAATGACCATGCACCATCTGCGTGCCGGGGAAATCGTCGCCCTCGACGATGAATACACCTTTATTCAGCGCATTCCTCGCAGCCATTATGTTCTGGCGGTCGGGCCGATACCGTATTTGTTCTTCCTGCACCAAATGCGGTTGCTGGATGTTGCGCTGATGGCGTTTATTGCGTTTTCTCTCGCCTTCCCGGTGTTTATCTGGATGCGTCCGCACTGGAAAGACATGCTTAAACTGGAAACCGCCGCGCAAAGATTAGGTACAGGCCATCTTGATGAACGCATTCATTTCGACAGTGCTTCAAGTTTTGAACGTTTAGGCGTCGCGTTTAACCAGATGGCTGACAGCATCAACGCGCAAATCGCCAGTAAGAAGCTGCTGATTGACGGTATTGCCCACGAGCTTCGTACACCGCTGGTGCGTTTGCGTTACCGCCTTGAGATGAGCGACAACCTGACCGAAGCCGAATTGCTGGCGCTCAATCGCGACATTGGTCAGCTGGAAGCATTAATTGAAGAGTTACTTACGTACGCCCGACTGGATCGTCCGCAAACCGAGCTACAACTGGCGCACGTGAATGTTCCGCGTTGGCTTGATGAACACATCGCCGATGTCAGAATTATTCATCCGCATCTCGATATTCAGCTTGATACGCCCGCCTCTGGCAATTTTGGCCTGATTGATCTGCGCCTGATGGAACGCGTCACCGATAACCTGATCAATAACGCCCTGCGCTATAGCAAAGAACGGCTTCGCGTGAGCTTGTGGCTGGATGCTGATACCGCGATTTTGCAGGTGGAAGATGACGGACCCGGCATTCCAGCTGAGGAACGGGAACGGGTATTTGAGCCGTTTGTGCGTCTGGACCCAAGTCGAGATCGTGCCACGGGTGGCTGTGGGCTGGGCCTGGCGATCGTTCATTCTGTCGCGACCGCGATGGAAGGCTCCGTGGTCGTCGATAGCGGTTCGCTGGGGGGCGCTCGCTTCCGCTTTAGCTGGCCGATAAAAACTGAATCCCCCTTGCCACTGGCATCCATCACACCTCGCCGCTAGAAATCACATTTTCACCTGCCCGACCAAAAACGGTGCAGGTGGTCAGGCTCTTCTCCCTGTGTTATAAATTATTAGTATGTTGTAACTAATGGAGGGTGAAATGGCAAAGTATGATTTGATTGATCGATTGAACGGTACTTTTCGTGAGCTTGAGCGCGACCTGCACCAGTTGCAGGAACAGCTTGATCGTTATCGTTTATTGGTTGGCCGTGTCTTTCAGTTACCTGCTGTAGATAAAGGTAAAGAGCACGATTCGGTGACTAAAATCGAGGTGACGCAACTGCTCGGTAAAGCGGCGCACCAGGCGACTCTCACCCATTTCACTCGTTTGTTCATTCAGCAACAGTCGGAGAAAACCAGCAGCAAAGCAGCGACTCGCCTGCCGGGAGCTCTTTGTTATCAGGTAGATGAAACCGAACGCAATCAGACTCAGAGGCTAGTTGGGCGGATTAATCAATTAAAACAAGAGCTGGAAAACATTATCAGCGTGGAGTCAGGTTTGCCCAGTGTGCAACGCTTTGAATGGGTTCACCGCCAGCTTCCAGGACTGATTACGCTCAACGCTTATCGCACGATTACGTTACTCGACAACCCTGACACGCTGAATTTTGGCTGGGCGAATAAACAAATCATCAAGAATTACACCCGCCGCGAAGTTATCGACATCCTGGAAAAGAGCCTGAAGGCGAATCGTTCGGTGCCGCCCTACACCCGCGAACAATGGGCTGAGCAAATCACGCGCGAGCTAAATTCAATCACCCGCCTTTCGGATAACGTGCGCCTGAAGATTAAGCGCCCGGTAAAAGTACAGCCCGTCGCCCGCGCCTGGTATCAGGAGCGCAAAAAGCAGGTGCAGCACGCATGCCCATCGCCTTTAATCGTGTTGTGTAACCGGGATAATGGCGAAGTGCCACCAGAGATGGGGGAATTATTGAATTACGATGCGGATAATATTCGCCATCGTTATAAGCCGGATGCACAGCCGCTACAACTGGTGATCCCGCGTCTGCATTTGTATTGCGAGGCATAAACGCAGACGCGGTAAAGTTTACTGCTTCATACTGCCGACCATTTCTTCCGGGCGTACCCACGCATCAAACTCATCCTCGGTGAGATAACCGAGTTTGAGTGCCGAGGCCTTCAACGTCAGCCCCTCTTTGTGGGCTTTCTTGGCAATTTCTGCGGCTTTATCGTAACCAATATGCGTATTAAGTGCCGTCACCAGCATCAGCGACTCATTGAGCAATTGTGTGATGCGATCGCGGTTCGGCTCGATACCCACCGCACAATGCTCATTGAAGCTTTCCATTCCGTCAGCCAGTAAACGCACCGATTGCAGGAAGTTATGAATCACCATCGGGCGATAGACGTTAAGCTCAAAATTGCCCGATGCGCCGCCCATATTGACCGCCACATCGTTGCCCATCACCTGGCAGCACAGCATGGTCATGGCTTCGCACTGCGTCGGATTAACCTTACCTGGCATAATCGAACTCCCCGGCTCGTTCTCAGGAATGGCAATTTCGCCAATCCCGCAGCGTGGCCCGGAAGATAGCCAACGCACATCATTGGCAATTTTCATCAGTGATGCAGCCAGCCCTTTTAATGCACCGTGAGAGTGAACCAGGGCATCACACGTAGCCAGCGCTTCAAATTTATTGGGGGCCGTCACAAACGGCTGGCCAGTAATTTCCGCCAACTCTTTTGCTACACGTACAGCGTATTCCGGGTGCGTATTCAGCCCTGTCCCCACCGCCGTGCCACCTAAGGCGAGTTCGGCAACATGCGGCAGGCTGTGTTCAACATGTTTTAGGCTGTGTTCAAGCATCGCGACCCAGCCTGAAATCTCCTGCCCGAGAGTTAACGGCGTGGCATCTTGCAAGTGGGTGCGGCCAATTTTTACGATGTCTTTGAAAGCCTCTGCTTTACCCTGCAACGTCTCTTTCAGCACGTTTAATTGCGGGATCAGTTGTTCACGCACCGCAATCAGCGCCGCAACGTGCATCGCCGTTGGAAAGACGTCGTTCGAACTTTGGCTCTTGTTCACGTCGTCATTCGGGTGGACTTTACGTTCCATGCCGCGCACCCCGCCGAGGATTTCACTCGCCCGGTTTGCCAGCACTTCGTTCATGTTCATATTGCTCTGGGTACCGGAACCGGTCTGCCAGATTGCCAGCGGGAATTCATCCGGATGTTTACCGGCCAGCACTTCGTCTGCCGCATCGATAATCGCCTTGCCGCGATCGGAAACCAGCAATCCCAGATCCATGTTCACCTTCGCCGCAGCGCGTTTGGTGAGCGCCAGCGCGTGAATCAGCGCGGTGGGCATTTTCTCCGTGGAAATGCGGAAGTGCTCAAGGGAGCGCTGAGTTTGCGCGCCCCACAGTTTATCTGCCGGGACGTCAATTGGGCCCATTGAGTCTTTTTCACTACGAACGGCTACCATTTCATTCTCCTTAGATTTGAGCATCCCCAAAGAATTTGGGGTAAAAAAAACCGCCCTTATGGGCGGCTTGAGTGTCTTACTTCACGCATCGCGTACATTGGGAGGCGTGTATTTTCTGGAAGAAGTCGTTGCCCTTGTCATCGACCAGAATAAAAGCTGGGAAATCTTCGACTTCGATTTTCCAGATGGCTTCCATTCCCAACTCCGCGTATTCGACACAATCCAGGCTCTTGATGCTTTGTTGCGCCAGCACAGCCGCCGGGCCGCCGATACTGCCAAGATAGAACCCGCCGTGTTTATGACAGGCGTCGGTCACTTGCTGGCTACGGTTGCCTTTTGCCAGCATCACCATGCTTCCGCCGTGGGACTGGAGTAAATCCACGTAGGAATCCATACGTCCGGCGGTGGTCGGCCCTAAAGAACCTGATGCATAACCGTCTGGCGTTTTAGCCGGGCCTGCGTAATAAACCGGGTGATCTTTAATGTATTGCGGCAAACCTTCGCCGTTGTCGATACGCTCTTTGAGTTTAGCGTGGGCAATATCACGCGCCACAATAATTGTCCCGCTCAGGGAAAGACGAGTGGAAACCGGGTATTGCGACAACTGTTTGAGGATCTCACTCATCGGACGGTTGAGATCGACTTTTATCGCCTCACCCTCGCCCGCCTGGCGTAATTCCTGCGGAATAAATTTGCCAGGATTGTGCTCAAGTTTCTCGATCCAGATCCCGTCGCGGTTGATCTTGGCTTTGATGTTTCGGTCCGCAGAGCACGATACGCCCATGCCTATCGGGCAAGACGCGCCGTGGCGTGGCAGGCGCACAACACGGATATCGTGAGCAAAATATTTACCGCCAAACTGCGCGCCCAGACCGAGGTTTTGCGCTTCTTTCAGCAACTCTTCTTCCAGCGGAACGTCACGGAACGCCTGGCCATGCTCGTTACCTTCTGTTGGCAGGCCGTCGTAATATTTAGTCGACGCGAGTTTCACGGTTTTTAGCGTTGCTTCGGCAGAAGTTCCACCAATCACAAACGCCACATGATACGGCGGGCAGGCAGCCGTACCGAGGCTGCGCATTTTCTCCACCAGGTATTCTTTCAGACGGCCCGGACTCAACAGCGCCTTCGTTTCCTGGTAGAGGTAAGTTTTGTTCGCTGAACCGCCACCTTTGGCGATACAGAGGAATTTGTATTCAGCGCCATCTACGCTGTAGAGGTCGATTTGCGCAGGCAAGTTAGTGCCTGTATTCACCTCTTTGTACATATCCAGCGCCGCGTTTTGCGAGTAGCGCAGGTTATCTTCAATAAAGGTGTTGTAAACGCCACGGGACAACGCTTCCTCATCACCACCGCCGGTCCAGACGCGTTGGCCTTTTTTACCCATGATGATGGCTGTGCCGGTATCCTGGCAGGTTGGCAAAATGCCCTTTGCAGCAATTTCGGAGTTACGCAGAAACTGGAGCGCGACATACTTATCGTTTTCGCTGGCTTCGGGATCATTGAGGATATCGGCCACCTGCTGCTGATGCGCCGGGCGCAACATAAACGAGGCATCGTGGAAGGCGTGTTGAGTGAGTAACGTGAGGGCTTTAGGGTCAACTTTCAGGACTTCCTGCCCTTCAAACTCTGATACGGAAACATAATCGCTGCTGAGCAGGTAGTATTCGGTTTCGTCTTTTTTTAACGGGAACGGTTCTTGATAATGAAAGTCTTTATTCGGCATTGTTCTCTCACTTACTACGTTAATTATTATCTTTTATACCCTTTAGATTCCAAGCCTGAGCCAACCCCGCTGTGGCTTGAAAGATAACGGGCCTAACATGCTACACAATTTTTTAACAAAAACTGAGACTAAACCGACTTTTTAATCCCCTGGTTACTTCACTGCGGATAATTGGTTTAATAGCAGTAACTTTGTTTAGATTACTATAGGGCTTACTGATGCAAAAACTCATTAACTCAGTGCAAAACTATGCCTGGGGAAGTAAAACTGCGTTAACAGAACTTTATGGTGTGGAAAATCCTGAAAATCTGCCAATGGCAGAACTATGGATGGGTGCACATCCAAAAAGCAGCTCAAAAATTCTTAATAACGGCCAGGTTCAATCGCTACGTGATGTGATTGACGCTGATAAGCCGACACTTTTAGGCAAGGCCGTTGCAGAGCGTTTTGGTGAGTTACCTTTTCTCTTCAAAGTGCTGTGTGCCGATCAACCGCTTTCCATTCAGGTTCATCCTAACAAAAAGGCATCTGAATTAGGCTTTGCCAAAGAAAATGCTGCGGGCATTCCACTGGATGCCGCCGAGCGCAATTATAAAGATCCAAACCACAAGCCAGAGCTGGTGTTTGCGTTAACGCCCTTCCTCGCCATGAACGCCTTCCGCGAGTTCTCCGATATCGTTTCTCTGTTACAGCCAGTTTCCGGCGCGCATCCGGCAATTGCTCATTTCTTGCAAGAGCCGAATGCTGAATGCCTGTCGCAACTTTTCGCCAGCCTGCTGAATATGAAAGGTGAAGAGAAATCGCTCGCACTCGGCGTGTTGAAAGCCGCGCTGAATAATCAGCAAGGCGAACCGTGGGAAACCATTCGCGTCATTTCCGAGTTCTACCCGGATGACAGCGGTTTATTCTCGCCTTTGTTGCTCAATGTGGTGAAATTACAACCAGGCGAAGCGATGTTCCTGTTCGCTGAAACCCCACATGCCTATCTCAAAGGCGTCGCTCTCGAAGTCATGGCGAATTCCGATAACGTACTTCGTGCAGGGTTAACGCCAAAATATATCGATATTCCGGAGCTGGTCGCCAACGTTAAATTCGAGCCAAAGCCAGCCGCAGAATTACTGACTCAACCTGAGAAGCACGCGGGCGAACTCGACTTCCCTATTCCGGTTGATGACTTTGCTTTCTCTTTACACGACCTGAGTACGCAGCAGGCAAGCCTTGCGCAGCCGAGCGCCGCCATTGTGTTCTGTACTGAAGGTGAAGCGGTGTTGAGCAAAGACGGGCAGCAACTGGTGCTTAAACCAGGCGAGTCGGCCTTTATTTCTGCGCAGGAATCTCCGGTTTCAATCAGTGGTGTGGGCCGCGTTGCGCGGGTTTATTCCAAAATCTGAGTTATAAGCAACTTACTGATCTTTTGAAGCAAGATTGCTAAGCTCTAGGATGAGTTTCTTAAATGCCTCTACCCAAGCATCTATACGATGCCGCGTAAAAGGTATTTCTTTCGCCTGCCGGAGGACTCCCGGCAGGTGCACTTAATATGGACTACGACAGAATGAAAAAATCACTGGTTGCTGTAGGTGTTATTGTGGCTCTGGGTGTGGTGTGGACGGGCACAGCCTGGTACACCGGTAAGCAGCTCGAAGGCCGCATGGCTGAAATGGTAAGTAACGCTAACGCCGAATTGAACAAAGCCTCGCCGGAAGCTGGTTTGACGCTGAGCTACCAGGATTATCATCGTGGACTGTTCCATAGTTCCATGCAGTTGGTCGTTAAACCGACCGCCGGGCAGACGAGCGCCATTCTGAAACCTGATCAAAGTATCGTCTTCAACGAAACAATCGATCACGGTCCATTCCCGTTCGCTCAACTGAAAAAATTCAATCTGATTCCTTCGATGGCATCAGTTCACACCACGCTTGTGAATAACCCAACCACTAAGCCTTTGTTTGATATTGCTAAAGGTCAGTCCTTTATTGATGCGCAAACGCGTATTGGCTACAACGGCGACACCTCTTCCGATATCGATTTGCTGCCATTGAATTACGAAAAAGGCGAAGAGAAAGTGGCGTTCAGCGGCGGTCAGTTCAAGGCCGATGTTGATGGTCAGGGTGACAAAATTGCCGTCAGCGGTGAAGCGCAAAGCGGGCTGGTGAATACTGTTAATGAATACGGTCAGCACGTGCAGATGACGTTCAACGGCATCAAAACCGACGGTGAAAGCTCGCGCAGCGAATTTGTCGAACGCATCGGCAGCCAAAAAGCCTCTATCGAGAAGCTCGCGGTGACTGTTGAAGGCAAAGAAATGGCGGTGTTCGAAGGTTTGAATATCAATGCTAAATCTGAGCTTCAGGAAGATAAAAAACATCTTTCAGGGCAAATTGATTACACCCTGAACTCGCTGAAAGTACAGAATAAAGATATTGGTAGCGGCAAGTTAACGATCAAAATCGGCAATCTCGACGGTGCCGCGGTGCATGAGTTCAGCCAGAAATATAACGCTGAATCGCAAAAACTACTGGCCGATCCGAATCTTGCGCAGAATCCAGAAGCTTATCAGCAGCGTATTGTGGAGCTGTTTGCTGCAAACTTGCCGATGTTGCTAAAAGGTGACCCGGTCATTACCGTTGCGCCGTTGAGCTGGAAAAATGCGAAAGGCGAAAGCAGCTTTAATCTTTCCCTGTTCCTGAAAGATCCCGCGCTGGCAACTGGCGAGCCAACCACTCCAGAACAGCAGCTTGATCGCGTCGTAAAATCACTCGACAGCAAACTGGTTATTCCAGTGGATATGGCAACTGAATTGATGACTCAGGTCGCGCAGCTTGAAGGCTACCAGCCGGCTGAAGCCGCAAAACTTGCCGATCAGCAAATCAAAGGCCTGGCAGCGATGGGACAAATGTTCCGCGTGACCACCATGGAAGACAACAAAGTCGTTTCCAGCCTGCAATACTCAAACGGCCAGGTCACACTCAACGGCCAAAAAATGCCTCTGGATCAGCTGTTAGGTATGTTTGGTATGGCGGCCCCTGGCGAACCAGAAGCGGCTCCAGTACCTGAACTGGAAACACCGGTCGTTCCGGCAGTGCCAGCAGTTCCTCAGCAGTAATTATTTGTTTTGCCCGCTGTCTAAAGCCTCCCACGGAGGCTTTTTCGTTTATCGCATCCTTCGATTCACATTCTGGCACTGGCGGTAACGCGCTTTTGTTTCCGTTGATGGGTGCTTTTTTGAAAATCTGTTTAAACGCAATCCCCCCCTCAGTAGCACAAACATAAATTATTTGTATCCTTAAGTGGCGAAATGTAACTCTTTGGTTATATTTAAAAAACGAAAATGCTTAGCAGTGATTCTTATCACTTGAGCGACCAAATAATTTCGAGATGTGATTACTCGAAGAAGCTGAGTAGTTAGAAGGTTTTAACATGAGGGATACAAATGAGACTTACGTTGATCGTCAAAAGTCTTGCACTGGCGGGGTTACTTTCCTCCACTGCACTGACACCTTTGTTCGCGCAGGAAGCACCCAAAGGTGCCACAGCGTCAACAAAGCAAGCTAACGATGCACTTTATAACCAGCTTCCTTTCTCCGATAACACCGATTTCACGAATGCCCACAAAGGCTTTATCGCCGCTTTACCTCAGGAGGTGATTAAAGGCGAGCAGGGAAATGTTATCTGGAACCCGCAACAGTATGCATTTATCAAAGAAGGGGAAAAATCCCCTGACACCGTAAACCCGAGCCTTTGGCGACAGTCTCAGTTGATCAACATTAGCGGTCTGTTTGAAGTGACTGAGGGCGTTTACCAGATCCGTAACCTCGATTTATCCAACATGACTATCATAGAGGGTAAAGAAGGGATTACCGTCGTTGACCCGCTGGTTTCAGCAGAAACAGCAAAAGTCGGCATGGATTTGTACTTCAAAAATCGCGGCAATAAACCTGTCGTCGCCATCATTTATACCCATAGCCACGTTGACCACTATGGCGGCGTGCGTGGTGTGGTTGATGAAGCGGATGTGAAATCCGGGAAGGTAAAAGTTTATGCGCCAGCAGGCTTCATGGAAGCAGCGGTCGCGGAAAACATTATGGCGGGCAATGTCATGAGCCGCCGTGCCAGCTATATGTATGGCAACCTCCTGAAACCTGAAGCCACCGGCCAGGTCGGCGCGGGTCTGGGCACCACCACCTCAGCGGGTACCGTGACGCTGATTGCCCCAACGAACATCATCGAGAAAGATGGCCAGAAGGAAGTCATTGATGGTCTGACTTATGACTTCATGCTGGCACCGGGTTCAGAAGCCCCGTCTGAAATGCTGTGGTATATCGAAGAGAAGAAACTCATCGAAGCCGCAGAGGATGTGACTCACACTCTGCACAATACTTACTCCCTGCGCGGCGCGAAAATTCGTGAACCGCTGCCATGGTCGAAATACATCAACGAAGCCATTGTGCGTTGGGGTGACAAAGCCGAAATCATTATGGCTCAGCACCACTGGCCGACCTGGGGTAACGAAAACGTGGTTGGCCTGCTGAAAAGCCAGCGTGACCTGTATCGTTATATCAACGACCAGACCCTGCGCATGGCCAACGAAGGCCTGACACGCGATGAAATTGCTGCCAACTTCAAACTGCCAGACAGCCTGGCGAAAACCTGGGCTAACCGCGGCTATTACGGCTCCATCAGCCATGACGTGAAAGCGACCTATGTGCTGTATCTCGGCTGGTACGATGGCAACCCGGCAACGCTTGATGAATTACCGCCGGAAGAAGCGGCTAAGAAATTTGTTGAATACATGGGCGGTGCCGATGCGATTCTTCAGAAAGCGAAAACCGACTTTGACCAGGGTAACTACCGTTGGGTTGCTCAGGTGGTAAGTAAGGTGGTGTTTGCCGATCCAAATAACCAGAATGCGCGTAACCTGGAAGCGGACGCACTGGAGCAACTGGGTTATCAGGCTGAGTCCGGCCCATGGCGTAACTTCTACCTGACCGGTGCTCAGGAGCTGCGCAATGGTGTGGTTAAAGGCCCGACGCCGAATACTGCAAGCCCGGATACCGTTCGTGCGATGACGCCTGAAATGTTCTTCGATTTCCTGGCGGTACATATCAACGGTGAAAAAGCCGGCAATGCCAAAGCGGTATTTAATATCGATCTCGGCAGCGACGGCGGCAAGTACAAGCTGGAGCTGGAAAACGGCGTGCTAAACCACACGCCTAATGCAGAAGCGAAAGATGCGGATGCCACGATTGCTCTGAACCGTGACACGCTGAATAAAATCATCCTGAAAGAAGAAACCCTGAAGCAGGCTGAAGATAAAGGCGAGGTTAAGGTCACAGGGAATGGTGCGAAGCTCGATGAGATGTTGGGCTATATGGACAAGTTTGAGTTCTGGTTCAATATCGTTACACCATAAATGAACACCCTGCGGCAGCGATGCCGCAGGGTGTTTACATCAGGGATATTAATTTAGTTTTTACGTATCACCAATCTCGCCGGCATAATCTGACTACGAGCTTCTTCGTTATCGTTTTGCACTCGTTTGACAATCCGCTGCCCGGCACTGCGCCCGATTTCTCGAGCCGGTGTTGACACCCAGGTTAAGGGCAAATCATCCAGTTCGTCGTCCATCACTTCCGCGAAAGCGGCCAGCGCCACGTGCCTGTCGTAGTAACTGTCGATACTTCCCTCGCCGCTTTGCCGCCCCGCTCGCAGTAAACCAAACCATGCGCCCATTGCCACAATGCTGTTATGGCAAAGCACGGCGGTAATGGTCGGGTTATGCTGCAACAACGTGGTAATGGCGTCTGCTGCCTTTTTCTGGCTCGGTTCGCATTCAATAATCCACTCGCTGTGGAATGGCAAACCGTATTGCAGCAGTGTGGCGCAGTAACCGCCGACGCGTTCGGCGCGAGTTAATGACGAACCGTCGCCACCCAGCCACGCAATCCGCTGGTGCCCGCGTTTGATTAAATGCTCCGTCACCAGCTGTGCGGCCTGCATGTTATCAGGCCTGATGATATCGGCTTCGTCGAGATAACTGGCGCGGGAGGCAAACACCAGCGGCAGGTTTTTTTGTTCGGCAATGGCGCGCATATCTGCACCCTGTCCTGCCGCGCCTGCCACAATAATCCCGTCCACGCCCTGCGCCACCAGCATGTCAAAGCAACGCTGCATATGCTGCCCTTGCGCACCGCTTTGCGTCAGAAACAACAGTTTGCCCTGCTTCTCCAGTTCATCCGTCAGGCCCGCAGTCAGTTCCGCATAGAAAGGGTTACAAAGATCGCGCACGATCAAACCAATCACACCGCTTTGACCGCCACGCAATGAAACGGCTTGCCGGTTACGCACAAATCCTAATTTTTCGATGGCTTCATTCACGCGTATCCCGGTCGCCGGAGAAATGCGACCTTTGCCGCTAAGCACCAGTGAAACTGTCGTGACAGAAACCCCTGCGGCTTCAGCGACTTCGTGAATGGTTATTTTCTTTTCTTGAATCGTCATTAGTCAGACGAATCCTCCATGAAGCAAATTGGGTGATAAAACGTTTAACCCGTATGAGCATATTAGGCACTGTACTGCGCTTTGGATCTGTGAACTAACACGCAATAAAGCTTGGTAAAACGTTTTATCATCCGTCTCGTTTTGTACCACTACTCATTTATTAACCAGGGTTAAAGGAGTCGTTATGGCGGCTAATACACCACAAAAAATTACGCTTTGGGAGTTTTTTCAAAACCTTGGCAAAACGTTTATGTTGCCAGTGGCATTGTTGTCATTCTGCGGCATCATGCTCGGTATCGGCAGTTCACTAAGTAGTCACGATGTTGTTACATTACTTCCGACATTAGGTAATCCCGTTTTACAACTGATTTTCACCTGGATGGGCAAAGTCGGTTCGTTTGCATTTAGTTTCCTGCCAATCATGTTTTGTATCGCCATCCCACTTGGCCTTGCACGTGAAAACAAAGGTGTTGCAGCGTTTGCCGGTTTTGTCGGTTACGCGGTAATGAACCTGGCGGTGAACTTCTGGCTAACCGCCAAAGGCATTCTGCCTACCACTGACGCAGCAATCCTGAAAGCGAACAACATTCAAAATATCCTGGGTATTCAGTCTATTGATACCGGTATTTTGGGTGCGGTCATTGTCGGGATCATCGTTTTCCTGCTTCACGAACGTTTCCACAATGTACGCCTGCCAGATGCTTTAGCCTTCTTCGGCGGTACGCGCTTTGTGCCAATCATTACTACCGTCGTTATGGGGCTGGTAGGTCTGGTTATCCCGTTGATTTGGCCTGTTTTTGCAGCCGGGATCAACGCACTGGGCAATATGATCAACAGCGCAGGCATGTTTGGACCGATGATCTTCGGGACGGGCGAGCGTTTATTACTGCCATTTGGCTTGCACCACATCCTTGTTGCGCTGATTCGCTTTACGGATGCTGGCGGCACGATGGATGTTTGTGGTCACAGCGTCAGCGGCGCATTGACCATCTTCCAGGCGCAGTTGAGTTGCCCGAGTGTTCATGGGTTCTCCGAAAGTGCGACCCGCTTCCTTTCTCAGGGTAAAATGCCTGCCTTCCTCGGGGGTTTGCCTGGTGCTGCACTGGCGATGTATCACTGTGCTCGCCCGGAAAACCGTCATAAAATTAAAGGCCTGCTGATTTCTGGTGTGATCGCTTGTGTGATTGGCGGCACCACTGAACCGCTTGAGTTCCTGTTCTTGTTCGTGGCTCCGGTTCTGTATGTTATCCACGCGTTATTGACCGGCCTTGGCTTTACCATCATGGCTGTTCTTGGCGTGACAATCGGCAATACCGATGGCAACGTTATCGACTTTGTGGTGTTTGGTATCCTGCACGGTCTGGCAACGAAATGGTATCTGGTGCCAGTGGTTGCAGCTATCTGGTTTGCGGCGTACTACGCCATCTTCCGCTTCGCCATTACTCGCTTCAATATCAAAACGCCAGGCCGCGATATTGATACCACCACCAGCGCTGAAAAAGCCATCGCCGGTCAGGTCGGTAAATCTGGCTACAATGTCCCAGCGATGTTGGCTGCCCTCGGCGGCGCGGATAATATTGTCTCACTCGACAACTGCATCACTCGTCTGCGTATGTCGGTGAAAGATATGGCTTTGGTGGACAGTGCTGCATTGAAAAATCTGCGCGCAATTGGTGTCGTGCAACTCAACCAGCATAATCTGCAAGTGGTGATTGGGCCGCAGGTCCAGTCGGTGAAAGATGAAATGGCGCATCTGATGCAAACAGCTCAGGCGTAAATCACAATGGGCGCTGCGGCGCCCTTTGTTGCAAGATGATATTGTTGCGAGGTGATATGTTCGATTTCTCCACCCCCGTTGACCGTCACGGAACCTGGTGTACCCAGTGGGATTATGTCGCAGACCGTTTCGGTGCCGCCGATCTCCTGCCCTTCACTATCTCCGATATGGATTTCCCTACCGCTCCGGTCATTCTCGACGCTCTGCAAAAACGGTTGTCTCACGGCGTCTTAGGCTATAGCCGCTGGAAGAATGAAGAGTTCCTCGGGGCGATTGCGCACTGGTACAGCGTCCGTTTTAACAGCGTCATTGATAAAGAATCGGTGGTGTACGGCCCGTCAGTGATTTATATGGTTTCACAGTTGATTCGCCAGTGGTCAGAACCAGGCGACGCCGTGCTTATCCACACTCCGGCCTACGACGCATTTTATAAAGCCATCGAGGGTAACAAGCGCCAGGTGTTTAGCGCGCCGCTGCATAAAACCGAAAGCGGCTGGATGTGCGACATGGCAGCGCTTGAAGCACAACTGGCAAAGCCTGAATGCAAAATCATGCTGCTGTGCAGCCCACAAAACCCAACCGGTAAAGTCTGGACGCGCGCGGAACTCGATACCATGGCAACGCTTTGCGAACGCCACGATGTGCGCGTCATTAGCGATGAAATCCATATGGATATGGTGTGGGAAGGCCACCGTCATACCCCGTGGAATGAAGTCGGGAAAGGCCAGTGGGCTCTGTTCACTTCGGGTTCCAAAAGCTTCAACATTCCGGCGTTAACGGGGGCATATGGCCTGATTAATGACGCCGATGAACGTCAAAAATACCTGAGTGTGCTGAAAGGCCAGGACGGTCTATCCTCACCCGCCATTCTTGCGGTGATTGCCCATATTGCGGCTTATCAGGAAGGCGCGGCATGGCTGGATGAACTGCGGACTTACCTGCAAAGTAATCTGCGTTTTGTGGCCGATGCGCTCAACAGTGAGTTTGCGCAACTGAACTGGCAACCGCCAGAGTCAACGTATCTGGCGTGGATTGATTTACGCCCGCTGGGTATTGATGACAATGCGCTGCAAACGGCGTTAATTGAGCAACAAAAAGTCGCCATCATGCCGGGATATACCTACGGCGAGGAAGGGAAAGGCTTCGTGCGCCTGAATGCCGGTTGCCCGCGAGTGAAGCTTGAAGAGGGCGTGAAACGCCTGATTGCGGCGATTAAGTCACTGCAATAGCATTACTTAGAAAATAAGGGGAGGAAACTCCCCTGGCTCTGCGTAGGTCGGATAAGCGATAGCGCCATCCGACAACACTGGCGAAAATGGTGGATGATGCTATCGCTTATCCCTCCTACAAAACCCGTTTATCACCTTTGTCAGCAATCAGCTAGGAGGCCACTTCCCTTTTAACGTGCGCAACATAGCTTTTTGGACGCATTTGTTTTTATAATTCCACACACCTACTTTTAATACAGTAACTTACCGTAGCGGACCGCACTCATACGCCACATGCTGCTTAAAGTCACCCCGAGTCATGCCTACCTTGCCGCACGTCGCTTGGCACAAAAATGTCACACCATTGCCACCACGCAATTAAATCTGTAGTGGGCAAGAAAACTAACCACGACATTAGCCGTAATATCTGACAGTTAACTTTGCTCCAGGCGTAAATTATCCCCACAGGCAAGCTGCGGTAAGTTTTTGATCACATAGCAAAATGGTACTATTGCTGGTTCGTAATGTAGGTTTTACGATGCCAGTCCGCACACGAAGGAGAAATCAGTAATGCCATATAAAGAGTAAGAATCTCAGTTCCATTTGCGATTACCTTACGAAGTACACGCAAAGAGCAACGATGTATAACCGCTCACTAAACGCCGAAATTCTGGCGACTAATGAAGACTCACTGGCAAGACCTTCTCCTGTGCTTGGGTATAGCGATGACGCAGAGCGCCTAGTAGATGTATAATCCGAGTCTGTGAAGAAAATGATTTTTAAAGCACCTACAGAAATTTATAGCAAGGATAAGAAATGAAAGCTCTTGTTGCTCTAGTTTTAATTTTCTCATCAGCATTTGTGCATGCAACTATGCGAGAAATGCAAACTGGAAACGATATGCTTTACAATATTAATCAAGCAAAGAAAGGCGATAGTTTTACTTCTATGTATATATCTGGATACATGAGAGGTATTTCTGATTACGCTCTGATTATTGGGGGTATATGCCCTCCTGATGGAGTTGATATGGACCAATACATCGACATAGTTGCCGATTATTTGAACAAAAATCCAATTAACCGTAACGAGCCATCTTCTATATTGGCGGCTGTAGCTATGGGAAAAGCTTTCCCATGTAAGAAAAAATAACAGGTCACTGACCTGGCATCGCATTTGCCTATTGGGGATATAATGAAGAAGATTTTACTAATTTCCGCCGCCATATTTGCTTTGGCTGCATGCACTACTACGACTGAGATAAATCGTGGCGAAGGTAAGAAACAATTCTTGATTGCTTGTGGAGCATCGACTCCCTGGAGCACCTGCTACGACAAGGCCAATGAGGTTTGTCCGTCTGGTTATAACGATGTCTCTAAATCTGGTGGCTTTAACCGCAAAGAATTAACAGTAGAATGCATGAAATAACTTCAATTTTAAAATGCAGGTGATAGGCATGAAGAAGATTTTAATCGTTGCAACTTTCTACCTTCCGGTGGCAGTTTCAGCAGCATCTATTGCTGAGTATCAAAACAAATGCGAGCAGCAGTTTAATAAGTTCCCCGAGATGGTTTCATGCCTGACCAGTAACATCAAATCAGATAGCTTCTATGCAACAGATCCGGACGCGAAGCTGTATGCTGCTCAGGCAAATAGCCTGGCTGGAAAGGTGAAGCGAAAATCCATGTACGAAGAAGATGCAGTGCTTGAGCTGCAACAGGACTACACGGACATGAATAATCGCTATCAGGCGAAACAGAGCGCAGAGCCAAAGGACAATTCATTTATCTCAATCATTAAAGACAGATTGCATAATGGAAATGCTCCGCGCCAAAATCAAACCACGATTATAAATACTCAATAGCCGTCCATGGCTTCATGTATTCATTGCTGAGATGCTTGGTTAGATATTAGTGGCCTCACCATTGTTGAAACCTGATTTAGCGCCTTTTCGTATGCTGGCTTGCTTTCATATACCCGCATCGTGAGTCAGTAGGCATACTTGGCACCCAACCACTTACCGGAACACTCAAAGAAAATTGACTCTATTTTTTCAACTAATGGAACAGAAATGTCCCATGCAGCAGACGTGCTGAAAATATCAGGAAGTTAACTTATTGTTGCATAGGTTGAATATGATGTTTTTACATCATGAGTGCGTAGCATTTATAATCTAACGCACTTTAATCAAAAAAAGAGTGCGACCATGATTGATACCACCCTGCCGCTAACTGATTTGCACCGCCACCTTGATGGCAATATTCGTGCACAAACCATTCTCGATTTCGGACGCCAGTTTAATTTGCCGCTGCCGGCGGATTCCCTTGAAGCCCTTCGTCCTCACGTACAAGTCGTGGAGACTGCGCCTGACCTGGTGAGTTTCCTGCAAAAACTGGACTGGGGCGTGAAAGTCCTGGCCGATCTTGATGCCTGTCGCCGTGTGGCGTGGGAAAATATTGAAGATGCCGCGCGTAACGGCTTGCATTATGTTGAACTGCGTTTTTCACCGGGCTACATGGCGATGACGCATAACCTGCCGGTTGCGGGTGTGGTGGAAGCCGTTATTGAAGGCGTGCACCAGGGCTGCCGCGATTTTGGTGTTGAGGCCCGTTTGATTGGCATTATGAGCCGTACTTTCGGTGAAGCTGCATGCCTTGCTGAACTCGAAGCGCTGTTGGCGCATCGCGATAGCATTACTGCTCTTGACCTGGCGGGTGATGAGTTAGGTTTCCCAGGAAGCCTGTTCCTGAACCATTTCAACCGCGCGCGTGACGCAGGCTGGCATATCACCGTTCATGCGGGTGAAGCCGCAGGCCCGGAAAGTATCTGGCAGGCGATTCGTGAACTGGGTGCCGAGCGTATCGGTCACGGTGTGAAAGCCATCGAAGATCCCGCATTAATGGATTTCCTGGCCGAACACGGTATTGGTATTGAGTCTTGCCTGACGTCGAATATCCAGACCAGCACCATCGCGTCGTTGGATAAGCATCCGTTAGTCACCTTCCTCGAGAAAGGCGTACTGGCGACGATTAATACCGATGATCCTGCGGTTCAGGGCATCGATATTATTCATGAATACACGGTTGCCGCACCGCAGGCGGGATTGAGTGCGGCGCAGATTCGCACCGCACAAGAGAATGGTTTGAAAATTGCTTTCTTGTCCGATGCAGAAAAGCAGGCGCTGATCGCTAAAGTTCGCGCGGCTTAAACCTGTTAAAGCTTGGGTCAGGAAACTGACTCAAGCTCTCTTTTTTCCTTCGCCGTTTTTTTCGCGTAGCGTTGTGCAAGCACCGCACAAACCATCAATTGCACCTGGTGGAAGATCATCAGCGGCAGCACCATCATCCCCACGGCACTCGCCGGGAACAGCACGTTTGCCATGGGCACGCCATTGGCCAGGCTTTTCTTCGAGCCACAAAACACAATGGTAATTTCGTCTGCCGTGTTGAACCCCATCAAGCGTGCTACCCAGGTGTTGATCACCAGCACAATCGCCAGCAACACGATGGAACAACCGAGCACGCCGAGCAGCGCGGTGCCATTTACCTGCTGCCAGATGCCTTCCACCACCGCTTCGCTAAATGCCACATACACCACCAGCAAAATGGATGAGCGGTCTGTCAGGCTTATCAATTTCTTATGTTTATCGACCCAGCGGCCAATCAACGGGCGCGACAAATGCCCCACCACAAACGGCACCATCAATTGTAGGACGATTTTCCCAATCGCATGCAGCGTGTCAGTGCTTCCTTCCTGAGTATTCATCAGCGCGCCGACTAAAACGGGCGACAGGAAAATCCCCAGAATGCTTGAAGCCGATGCGCTACACACCGCCGCCGCAACGTTGCCGCCCGCGACTGAAGTAAATGCAATGGCCGACTGCACCGTGGCAGGTAGCGCACAAAGATAGAGGAAGCCCATATACAGCGGCTGATTAAGAATGGCGGGCGAGAGAAAACCCATCGCCAGGCCTAATAATGGAAACAGCGCGAAGGTGCTGAGAAACACGACAAGATGTAATTTCCAGTGCCCCATTCCCGCCACAACGGCGTCGCGCGAAAGTTTGGCTCCGTGCATGAAAAACAGCAGCGCAATCGCGGCGGTTGTCAGATATTCGAACACCGTTTTGATGGTCCCTTCGCAGGGGAAGAGTGAAGCCACCACGACCACACCAATCATAATCAGCAAAAACGGGTCAATTTTCAGACGCTGCAACAAATTCATCCGGCTTCCTTAAAGCAAGTTTTACCCAGAGTATTAATAGTAATTGATACTGTTTTTGATGGTGTAACTTTCAACCTTTGGCGGTTCGACACTTTCGTCGGTAATGCGCAACACACATTCCAGCGGGTTGAAATGGCCATCGTAATCGCAGGTTTGCTTAACCACCGCAATCGCTTTGCCGTTGAGTGTACTTTCGGAGGTGTAATCGAGTTTTTTCTTATCGTCATTACCGGCTTTCGCGGTGATGGCGAGAGTGTCGGTTTTTGCCGTGGTCGTTTTACCTAAAGGATAGCCCTGCGCATCATATTGATAAGTAATGGCGGTGCCTTCGCCATGAGCCGCGACCACAAAGCCGTTATCGTCCGTCACATACGTTACGGCAGCGCCGGGTAATTCAGCCAGTTGGCATTTTCCTTGCAGCTTGACTCGCCTTTCCCGACTCACAGAATCAAGATAATAATTAGCGTCGAGCACCAGCGTGGCTCCGGTATTATTTTCCAGATCGTGAAATTCGAGTTCGTTGAAACACCCTTCCTCTGACACCAAACCCACCACGCGTTTAATCACTTCGCCCTTTTCATTGATGAGCGTTTGGCTGAAATCTTTAACCGGCCCGCGCAACGGATCGAAATCAAATTCATTGGAGAAACTCGCCATTTCAGGCGTGTAGGAAAGGGTACTGTTCTGATTGTCGCACCCGGCAATAGACCCCGCCAGGGCACAGAGGATAATGATTTTCTTCACGTAAATCCTGTCATCGACTTGATAGGTAACAATCATGATATAAGCAAATACAGCGATTTACACTAAAGCGACTATTCTTTAATAGCACTCTCAACATAAGGAAGAGATCATGAAACACTCGATTTGGCTGGGTGTATGTCTGTTAATCGCGACCACTCCAGTGTTAGCCGCGCAGACATCATGCGATAAAGTTAAGGCCGACATTCAGCAAAAGATTATTAATAACGGTGTCCCTGAGTCGGGATTTAGTTTGACGATTGTCCCTAACGACCAGGCCGACCAACCCGATGCGCAGGTCGTTGGGCATTGCGCGAATGATACGCAGAAAATCTTATATACGCGTACCAGCAGTGGGAACAATCCGGCAAGTGGCAGCACCACTCAGGATGGAACACAAACCGAGCCGCAGTAACCTCTTAAACCGGGGCATCACCGCCCCGTTCTTTTCCCCGCACCATACAAGTCAACTTTCATTCAAAACTCCGCACTAACTTTGACCCGTGTTAACAAACGCTACTCCTAAATGAGTAAAACTCATTCCTGACGAAAATATTCGCCTGATAAGCAATTTTTCGCGCCGCTGTCATTACACCTAAAACTACAAAAACAATGACATCCCGACCTGAGATAAAATGTCATGGAGTGAGCTATGTCGAACCAAAGTTGCCCTGATGGAATTACCCGTCGAAGCCTGGTGAAAACCAGCGCCATTGGTGGGCTTGCCCTTGCGGTTAGTGGTATATCCCTGCCCTTTGGCTTGCGGGCCGCAGCCACGGCTGTTGGCGCCGCGGTAAACCAAAATACTGAAGATAAAGTGGTCTGGGGCGCATGTTCTGTGAACTGCGGAAGTCGCTGCGCCCTGCGTTTGCACGTCAGCGATAATGAAGTCACCTGGGTTGAAACCGATAACACCGGGCATGACGTGTATGGCGATCATCAGGTACGCGCTTGTCTGCGTGGACGCTCGATTCGTCGCCGTATCAATCACCCGGAACGCCTGAACTACCCGATGAAGCGCGTAGGTAAACGCGGCGAAGGGAAGTTCGAACGCATCTCCTGGGATGAAGCGCTGGACACCATCACCAAAAGCCTGAAAGGCACGGTGGAAAAGTACGGCAACGAAGCGGTTTATATCAACTACACCTCAGGTGTCGTCGGCGGAAACATTACCCGCTCTTCGCCTTACGCCTCACTGGTTGCCCGCCTGATGAACAGCTACGGCGGATTTCTCAGCCATTACGGTACTTACAGTACCGCACAAATTGCTTGCGCGATGCCTTACACCTATGGCGGTAACGACGGCAACAGCACGTCTGATATTGAAAACAGCAAACTGGTGGTGTTGTTCGGTAATAATCCTGCCGAAACGCGCATGAGCGGCGGCGGCATTACCTGGTATCTTGAGCAGGCTCGCGAGCGCTCCAACGCACGCATGATCGTTATCGATCCGCGCTACACAGACACCGCAGCCGGGCGCGAAGATGAATGGCTGCCGATTCGTCCGGGTACGGATGCCGCCCTGGTTGCCGGTATTGCTCACGTTTTGATTCGCGAAAACCTCGTCGACCAACCTTTCCTCGATAAATACTGCGTGGGTTACGATGAGAAAACCCTGCCGGAAGACGCGCCCGCCAACTCGCATTACAAAGCCTATATTCTCGGTCAGGGCGACGACGGCGTAGAAAAATCCCCGCAATGGGCGTCGGCGATTACCGGTATTCCGGTAGATAAAATCATCAAACTGGCCCGTGAAATTGGCAGTACCAAACCGGCGTATATCGCGCAGGGTTGGGGGCCGCAACGTCAGGCCAACGGCGAATTAACCTCACGAGCCATCGCTATGCTGCCGATTCTGACCGGCAACGTGGGTATCAATGGCGGTAACAGCGGCGCACGCGAGTCCACCTACACCATCACCATTGAACGCATGCCGGTGTTGACGAACCCGGTGAAAACGCAGATTTCCTGCTTTAGCTGGACTGATGCCATCGCTCGCGGGCCAGAAATGACCGCCAAACGTGACGGTGTGCGTGGCAAAGATAAGCTCGATGTGCCCATCAAATTCATCTGGAACTACGCCGGTAACACCATTACTAACCAGCATTCCGACATCAATAAAACCCACGATATTCTGCAAGATGACAGCCAATGCGAAATGATTGTGGTCATCGAAAACTTTATGACTTCATCGGCGAAATATGCCGACATCCTGCTGCCCGATTTAATGACTGTCGAACAACAAGACATTATCCCGAACGATTACGCCGGGAATATGGGCTATCTGATCTTCATCCAACCGGCGACGGAACCGAAGTTTGAACGCAAGCCGATTTACTGGATTACAAGCGAAGTCGCCCGTCGCCTCGGGCCGGATATCTACCAGAAGTTTACCGAGGGGCGCACCCAGGAAGAGTGGCTGAAATATCTCTACGCGAAGATGCTGGCAACTGACCCTGCACTGCCGTCGTATGAAGAACTGCGCGCAATGGGAATATATAAGCGTAAAGATCCGAACGGGCATTTCGTCGCTTATAAAGATTTCCGCACAGATCCAGATGCTAATCCGTTAAAAACGCCGTCCGGTAAAATCGAAATCTACTCCAGCCAGCTTGCGAAAATCGCCGCCAGTTGGGAGTTGGAAAAAGACGAAACCATCAGTCCACTGCCCATTTACGCCTCCACTTTTGACGGCTGGGACGCCCCTGAACGCAGCACTTACCCGCTGCAACTTTTCGGCTTCCACTATAAAGCCCGCACCCATTCAAGCTACGGCAACATTGATGTCCTCAAAGCCGCATGTCGCCAGGAAGTGTGGATTAACCCGATTGATGCACAGGCTCGCGGTATTGCCAGTGGCGATATGGTGCGCGTGTTTAACAGTCGGGGTGAGTTGCGGATCCCGGCGAAAGTCACGCCTCGCATCATGCCGGGAGTGACCGCCATGGGCCAGGGCGCCTGGCACGAAGCCAATATGACCGGCGACCGCATTGACCACGGTTCGTGCATTAATACGCTGACCTCGCAGCGCCCTTCACCGCTGGCGAAAGGCAATCCACAACATACCAATCTCGTTGATATCCAGAAGGCGTAAGGAATAGCGAATGACAACCCAATACGGATTTTACATAGATTCCAGCCGCTGCACCGGATGTAAAACTTGCGAGCTGGCTTGCAAGGATTACAAAAACTTAGGCCCGGATGTCAGTTTCCGCCGCATTTATGAATATGCGGGCGGCGACTGGCAGCAAGACAATGGTGTCTGGCAGCAAAACGTGTTTGCTTATTACCTGTCGATCGCCTGCAACCACTGCGAAGACCCGGCGTGTACCAAGGTTTGTCCGAGCGGCGCGATGCACAAGCGTGAAGATGGTTTTGTGGTGGTGAATGAAGAAGTTTGCATTGGCTGCCGCTACTGCCACATGGCCTGCCCGTACGGTGCGCCGCAATACAATGCGGAGAAAGGCCATATGACCAAATGCGATGGCTGCTATTCACGCATCGCGGAAGGCAAGAAACCTGTTTGCGTCGAATCCTGCCCGCTTCGTGCTCTGGATATGGCTCCGATTGCTGAACTGCGTCAAAAATATGGCAACCAGGCGGCAATCGCGCCACTGCCTTCTGCACATTTCACCAAACCCAATATTGTTATTAAACCCAACGCCAACAGCCGCCCTTGTGGGGATAAAACCGGTTATCTGGCCAATCCTCTGGAGGTCTAAGATGGGAAGCGGATGGCATGAATGGCCGTTAGTGTTATTTACCGTACTGGGCCAGTGCGTGGTGGGAGCCGTCATTGTGATGGGGCTGGCGTGGAACTCGGCGAGTAATAATAGCGAGTTACAGCAAAAAATGGTTCGCTCCATGTTCTTTATCTGGGTGCTGATGGGCATTGCGTTTCTGGCATCGGTCATGCACCTCGGTTCTCCGCTACGGGCGTTTAATTCGCTCAATCGCGTTGGACAGTCGGCTCTGAGCAATGAAATTGCCAGCGGTTCCGTGTTCTTCGCGGTGGGCGGTTTCTGGTGGCTGATAGCCGTACTGAAGAAAATGCCGCTGGCGATTGGCCGGATATGGCTTGCCGCAACGATGGTTTTGGGGCTGGTTTTTGTCTGGGCGATGACTCGCGTTTACCAGATTGACACCGTTCCGACCTGGCACAATAGCTATACCACGCTGAGTTTCTTTACCACCGTGGTGCTGGGTGGCCCGCTGCTTGGGACTTTGCTGTTACGCGCCGTCGATTATTCCTTCCACCCCATAAAACTCGCTGCGCTGAGCGTGCTGGCGTTATTTGTGGCGGTGGCGATTATCGTCCTGCAAGGCAGTGAACTCTCGGCGATTCAAAGTTCCGTTCAGCATGCCAGCGCCCTGGTTCCTGATTACGCCTCGCTTCAGGTCTGGCGCATCGCACTGTTAGCGCTCGGTTTAGGCTGCTGGATTTGCCCGCTTTTACGCCGTGTTCAGCCTAAAACTCCTGGCTTGTTGATAGGGTTTATCCTCATCGTTGTCGGTGAATGTATTGGTCGCGGGATTTTTTATGGCCTGCATATGACCGTCGGCATGGCGGTGGCTGGTTAATTGGTACAAAATGCGCGGGAAAACCCGCGCAATTAAGGAAGAAAAGAATGTCTAAAAGTACGTCGGCAACAACACAACGCCTGGCGACCATCGCCCTGACAGGCAGAGTCCTGGGTGCGCTTTATTATCAAGAACCAAAAAGCCGGGACGTCGCCTCGCTATACGCCTCACTGGCTGACCCGAAATGGGCCGAGCAATGGCCAGTGCAGCACGATGAACTGGCAGCGATTGCACAACGCATGACCGACGGGTTGGATTATTCGAAAGAATCACTTAGCGAAGCCTGGCAACGCCTGTTTATTGGCCCTTACGCATTGCCTGCCTCCCCGTGGGGTTCGGTTTATCTCGATAAAGAAAGTGTCTTGTTTGGCGATTCAATGCTGGAACTGCGCCGCTGGATGCGCAAAAACGATATTTCCAATGAGCAAGAGAGCAATGAACCGGAAGATCACATTGGTTTGTTATTGATGCTGGCGGCCTGGCTTGCTGAAGAAGGCTTGCAGCAGAAAGTCGATGAACTGCTGGCGTGGCACATTCTGCCGTGGAGCGGGCGTTTTCTGGAGCTGTTTATCGCCCATGCCGAACACCCGTTTTATCAGGCATTAGGTGAGCTAACCCAAATCACCCTTGCTGACTGGCGCACAGACCTGCTGATTCCGGTCGCAACCAAAGAACTACACGCCTAAGAATCTGAGAAGCGGTGGATGTCATCCACCCTCTAAAATCATCTCTCGTAGGTCGGATTAGCGTAGCGACATCCGACACTTACCAAAACAATCAAAGTTACACCGTAACTTCTATCAATCCATTTTAAGACAATTCTTTACCTTCCTCCTCAAGCGAGGCGGCACAAGGCCAAACCTGTTATTCCCCCAGAAATCATAAGCCTGCTAAATTCCACATAAACTGGAATCATTCCCGTCACGTTGCTATAGGTCAAAACACCCTGCCGACACAAGGCATAACAACAGGCGACCCGCGCGGTGGCTATAACACGTGCAACAGGGAGACACACTGCAATGCAAAATTCATCACTCGTTAAACGCGCCTTCGCAGGTGCATTGGCACTGATCGTCGTGCTCGGGCTGCTCGTCTGGGGAATTGGCCCGGAGACGATCAAAGCCCGTCAGGTCGATTTGCTCTATCTTGGGCAACAGCACCTGATTTTAGTGTTTAGCTCGATGGCGCTGGCGCTGTTAGTCGGTGTCCCGAGCGGCATTCTGCTCAGTCGCCCTGCCGCCCGCCGCTGGGCCGAATACGTGATGCAAATATTTAACGTCGGTAATACGCTGCCCCCGCTAGCCGTGCTGGCGCTGGCGATGGTGTTCATCGGAATTGGTGACAAACCGGCGATCATCGCGCTGTTCCTCGCCTCACTTCTGCCAATTGTTCGTAATACCTATTCGGGTTTATGCGGCGTTCCGGCTTCGCTCATTGAAGCCGCCAACGGTATCGGCATGACGAAATGGCAGCGTCTGCGCCAGGTCGAGTTACCCAACGCCTGGCCTGTCATTCTGTCGGGGATCCGTATTGCGACGGCAATTAATGTGGGCACCGCGCCACTGGCATTTTTGATTGGTGCCAGCAGTTACGGCGAACTGATTTTCCCGGGGATATATCTTAACGATTTCCCGACCCTGATATTAGGTGCCGCCGCCACAGCCCTGTTTGCCCTGATTCTTGATATTGCACTTGCGGGCTTAGGTCGTGTTTTAAGTCCCCACACAGCGAAATAACAACAATAAAAAGGAGCAAATAATGACATCCATTAAACCCCTGATTGCGGGACTGGCCGCAACGCTACTCCTGGCTGGCACAGCCAAAGCAGAGCCGATTGTGCTGGCGACGAAAAGCTTTACCGAGCAGCATATTTTGTCGGCAATGACCACGCAGTACCTGCGTAAAAAAGGCTTCCAGGTGACTCCGCAAACCAACATCGCCACGGTGATTTCGCGTAACGCGATGATTAACAAACAGGTCGATATGACCTGGGAATACACCGGCACCTCGCTGATTATTTTTAACCACATCAACAAACGTATGAGTCCGCAGGAATCCTACGACACGGTTAAAAAGCTTGATGCGAAACTGGGACTGGTGTGGCTAAAACCGGCAGATATGAACAACACCTACGCTTTTGCGATGCAGCGTAAACGCGCTGAAGAAGAGAACATTAACACCATGTCGGAGCTGGTAGCCAAAGTAGAACAGGTTCGCAAAACTGACCCGAATAACAACTGGATGCTCGGCCTTGACCTGGAATTCGCCGGGCGTAGCGACGGTATGAAACCGTTACAGCAAGCTTATAGCATGCCGCTCGATCGCCCGCAGATTCGCCAGATGGACCCAGGTCTTGTGTATAACGCGGTGCGCGATGGCTTCGTTGACGCGGGTCTGATTTACACCACCGATGGCCGCGTAAAAGGCTTCGATTTGAAAGTGTTGAAAGATGATAAAGGTTTCTTCCCAAGTTACGCCGTCACGCCTGTGGTGCGCAAAGAGACGCTGGCAGCCAATCCTGGTCTTGAAGATGCCCTGGACACCCTCTCCGGCCTGCTCAACAACGACGTGATCTCCACCCTGAATGCCAAAGTGGATATCGACCATGAAACCCCACAAAAAGTGGCGCAAGAGTTCCTGCAACAGAAAGGTTTGCTCTAAGGAGGCATCATGGAAACGTTGAATTATATGATGGATAACGCAGGGTATCTGGGCAGTTTAACGCTGCAACACCTGTGGTTAGTGCTTTTAGCTGTCGGACTGGCGATTGTGATTGGCGTGCCGCTGGGCATTTTAATCGTGCGCCACAAATGGCTCGCCACACCCGTGTTGGGTATTGCGACTATTGTGCTGACCATCCCTTCTATCGCCCTGTTCGGGCTGATGATCCCGCTGTTTTCCATGGTTGGGCAAGGGATTGGCGTGTTGCCTGCGATCACGGCCGTTTTCCTCTATTCATTGCTGCCGATTGTCCGTAACACGCACACCGCCCTCGACAGTCTGCCGCCAGGTTTGCGTGAAGCCGGACGCGGTATCGGCATGACGTTCTGGCAACGCCTGCGCTGGGTCGAAATCCCAATGGCTCTGCCGGTGATTTTTGGCGGTATCCGAACCGCCGTGGTCATGAACATTGGCGTAATGGCCATCGCTGCCGTTATCGGCGCAGGCGGTTTGGGTTTGTTACTGCTTAACGGCATCGGAAGTAGCGACATTCGCATGTTGATTGCTGGTGCCGTCATGATTTGTGTTTTGGCTATTGTGCTTGATTGGTTATTGCACCGTTTACAGCTGGTGCTGACTCCTAAGGGGATTCGATAATGATTAAACTAGAAAACCTCACGAAACAGTTTGTTCAGAAGAACGGTCAGACTTTTAACGCTGTGGATAATGTCAGCCTGAATGTGCCGGAAGGCGAAATGTGCGTGCTGCTCGGCCCATCCGGCTGCGGCAAAACCACCACGCTGAAAATGATCAACCGCCTGATTGCCCCGACCGGCGGCAATATTCTGATTAACGGTAAAAATACCAACGAGCTGGATACCGTGACGCTGCGCCGCAATATTGGCTATGTAATTCAGCAAATCGGCCTGTTCCCGAACATGACGATTGAAGAGAACATTACCGTGGTGCCGCGCATGTTGGGTTGGGATAAAGCCCGATGTAAAGAGCGTGCCAGCGAATTAATGAGCATGGTGGCGCTCGACCCGAGCAAGTTCCTGAACCGTTATCCACGTGAAATGTCAGGCGGCCAGCAACAGCGTATCGGCGTGATTCGGGCACTTGCGGCTGATCCTCCGGTGCTGCTGATGGATGAGCCTTTTGGCGCCGTCGACCCGATCAACCGCGAAACGATTCAGAATGAATTTCTGGAAATGCAGCGCCAGTTGAAGAAAACCGTCATGCTGGTCAGCCACGATATCGACGAAGCGCTGAAATTAGGCGACCGTATTGCCGTGTTCCGCCAGGGCAAAATCGTGCAGTGCGCCAGCCCCGATGAGCTGCTTGCTAAACCGGCCAATGAATTTGTTGGCTCGTTTGTCGGCCAGGACCGCACGTTAAAACGCCTGCTGCTGGTTCAGGCCGGGGATGTGACGGACCAACAGCCGACTATTACCGCTCGCGAATCCACGCCGCTGCCGGAAGCGTTCGCCACCATGGATGACAACGATATGCGTTCGATTACCGTGGTGGACAGCGAAGGCAAACCGTTAGGTTTCGTGAAACGCCGGGAAGCGCGTGGCGCAACCGGAGCATGTGCCGATATCCTGCACCCGTTCCGCATTACCGGATGCGCCGAAGATAACCTGCGTATCGTGCTTTCGAAACTCTATGAGCACAACATGGTGTGGATGCCCATTACTGACGAAGATGGCCGTTACAGTGGCGAGATTTCGCAGGATTATATTGCCGATTATCTCAGTTCAGGCCGAACGCGTCGGGCGTTAAATATTTATCAGCCATAATTCATCGTTGTCGGATGGTGTAAATGGTGGATGACGCTTGCGCTTATCCGCCCTACAATGCTTGCTATGCACCGCTTACACCACTTCCCCGACATGAAAGGCATGTTACGACGGCTTATTTTTGCCGTCTGGATTGGCATCGCCTCAGCGGTGGTGGTCTGGCTTTTCCGCCAGTCGATGTATCTCCTTGAAGGCCTGTTTTTGGGCGACCACAGTGGAAGCCTGGTCGCCGCTGCCGCGGCGTTACCCTCATGGCGACGTTTACTGACACCGGCACTCGGCGGTTTACTGGCTGGGACATTACTCTGGAGTTGGCAACGCGCCACACGTCAGCGTCCCTGCGCCCCCACCGATTATATGGAGGCCATTGAAACGGGCGACGGTCGGTTAGATGTTTCCGCAAGCCTGGTCAAATCGGCGGCGTCGCTGATTGTGGTGGCCAGCGGAAGCGCCATTGGCCGTGAAGGTGCAATGGTGCTGCTGGCAACCGTTTTTGCTTCGGTATTCGCCCAGCGATGTTCAAACAAAGATGAATGGAAATTATGGGTGGCCTGCGGTGCCGCCGCCGGGATGGCAAGCGCCTATCACGCGCCGCTGGCGGGCAGTTTGTTTATCGCAGAGATTCTGTTTGGCACCTTGATGCTCGCCTCACTCGGCCCGGTGGTTATTGCCGCCGTCAGCGCTTTGCTGGTTACTCATTTATTGAATGACCAACAAGCGCTGTTATATGTGGTCCGCACGTTAAACGCTCCGCAGCCCATCCAATATTTGCTGATGGCGACATTCGGTTTAATAGCCGGGATTGCTGGGCCACTGTTCCTGTGGTTGATGTCGAAAAGTAGTCAATTTTTCCAGCGTTTGCACTTAACGCCGCCATTACAACTGGCGCTGGGCGGATTGCTGGTCGGGCTGCTTTCATTGATCACGCCGCTGGTTTGGGGAAATGGCTACAGCGTAGTGCAGTCGTTTCTTTCGCAGCCTCCGGCATTGCTCTTCGTTGCCGGGATTCTGGTTTACAAACTGGCTGCGGTGCTGGCAAGTAGCGGTTCGGGTGCGCCAGGCGGCGTATTTACCCCGACGCTATTCGTCGGTGCTGCACTGGGAATGGTCGTGGGTCAATGGTTTGGGATCTGGACGTGGAGCGGTGACAACGTGGCGATATTGCTGGCTTTAACCGGTATGGCAACCCTTCTGGCGGCTACTACTCATGCCCCGATTATGTCAACGCTGATGGTGTGTGAAATGACCGGGGAGTTTTCATTGCTCCCCGGATTACTGCTGGCATGCGTGATTGCTTCAGCACTTTCGCGCTGGTTACGCCCGCAAACGGTCTACCATCAAAGCGCCGCTAAGGCGGGATAAATCGATGTAGTGCGCCAGTTCGCGCTGCTCTGCACGTGGCAAGTAAGGCAACTCACCCACCAGCGGCGCTGGCAATTTTTTGCTTAAGACGTCGATGATTTCGGCGTAATGTGCCAGACCCGGATTGATACGGTTAGCGACCCAGCCCATCAACGGCAGGCCGTCATTGGCGATGGCCTGCGCCGTCAGTAAAGCGTGGTTAATACAGCCTTCCTGAATGCCCACCACCATCAACACCGGTAATTGCTCCTGAACCACCCATTCAGATAATGGGCGTAAATCATTCATCAGGCTACGCCAGCCGCCCGTACCTTCGACCACAACGTGATCCGCTTGCGCAGTTAAGCGTTGTAGCCCATCAGACAGCAGCGAATAGTTAATCTGACAATTGTGGCTAACGCTGCTCTCTTCTTCGCTCAGCGCGATAGGATTGATGGCTTCGTAAGGCACGTCGACAGTGGAAACACTTTGCAGGACTAACGCATCTTTATTGCGAAGTCCCTCTGGCGTCTCTTTACTGCCTTTGGCTACCGGCTTAAAGCCGACGACGCTTTTGCCGCTGGCTGCAAGAGCCTGCAACAAAGCGCGAGAAACCACAGTCTTCCCGACTGCGGTATCGGTACCCGTTATAAAGAAACGCGTAAGCATGACGAACTCCCGAGGTAATGCTCAAAGTGATTAAAAATTGAATAATTCAGGAGTGAAAGTCTAAAAGAATAGTGATTTGACCAGTTTGAGATAGCGCAATTTTTAGTGGATAAGCCTTCGACATTAGCCTTGCAGCAGACGAATTAATAACGAACCGTTATACATTGCGTCTTTTACCAGCGCTGCCCCCGCCATGGTTCCACGGTGATTGTACTGTGTGCTTTCGACGTAAGTATGTTCGCTATAGGCGGGCAACGCCTGCTGGCGAATACAGTCTGTAATAGCCGGATGCAGAATATCCGCGGCCCGGTTAAACGGCGAACCAATCAGGATTTTTTGTGGATGGAACAAATTGACCATGATCGCCAGAATTCGGCCGACGTTGGTTCCGATACCCAGAATGATATCTTTCGCTAATAAGTCGCCGTTTAAAGCGGCATCGCACAGTGACTCAACCGTTAGCGGCTGTTTATGCAGCATAGAACCCATAGACTGACTCATACGAAGCTGCGCCAGCTCCAGCACGCTGTCGACACTGGCGATAGTTTCCAGGCAACCATGGTTGCCGCAATAACAGCGCTTTCCGTAAGGGTCAACCTGCGTATGTCCGATTTCGACCAGGCTGCTGCTCCCGGCATGAAGCAAACGCCCGTCGGTAATCACACCTGCGCCGACGTTATCATCAATCACCACCTGAATGACGTCTCGCGCCCCTTTTGAGGCACCAAACAGCCCTTCTGCCATCGTCCATGCGCTGATGTCGTGTTGGATATAAACCGGCACCCCGGTGTAATTTTCCAGAATCTCGCCCAGCGGCATATCGCAAACTTCGTAGAACGGCATACGGTGCACAATGCCGCGCTTGGTATCAATAATCCCAGGCATGGTGATGGCAATGGCGGTGAGGCGTTCGAGTTTATGTTGATGGCGGATAAAGAATTGATCGATTTGCGCGATGATGCGCTCGACCAGCGGTTGTGTGTCTTCCACCGCCAGCACGACGGTGTCTTCGACAATCAACTTGCTGCTTAAATCATGCAGGCCGAGTGAGATTTCCCCGCGACTAATACGCACAGATAAATAGTGCCATGCTTCCGTTTCCAGCATCAGCCCCACAGCAGGACGCCCCCGGCTACCCGGGTCCTGAATTTCCGTCTCTTGCACCAGGTGGGCTTCAATCATCTCACGAACAATTTTCGTGATGCTGGCTGGAGCCAGTTGCGCCAGGCGAGAAAGATCGATGCGCGACACCGGCCCATGGGTATCAATCAAGCGATAAACTACGCCAGCGTTAGTTTGCTTGATCTGATCAATATGGCCCGGTTGGCTATCAGCAACCACTTGCGACTCCCTTTATTTTCGCGCTGCGAAATAAACTTTGGGCTATGGTGAAACACTTCAAGTGAAGGAGTCAAATATTTACCCAGGGTTGTGATTTACCGCACATATTCCGCCGATTTACGGCTCTTTTAACGCCGTAATTGACTCAGTTAACAAGGCGGAGATCCGAAGTGCGGCGGCAGAAAGCTCGCGATGTTTCGGCCAGACCAGCCACATTTCCGATTGCGCTTCGGCCTCCTTCAACGGCAGCCATACTACTTCGGATAAACGCACCCGTTTAAATGACGCCGGAAGTATCGAAACGCCCAATCCTGCGGACACCAGGCCAATAATCGTCATCGCCTCGCCCACTTCCTGGGTGATGTAGGGCGAAATCCCATGGCGTTGCAGCAGACCGAGAATATCGTCATACAGGCCCGTTCCCACATGCGGGTCAAAAAAGACAAACGGCTCCTGCGCCAGTTGTTGCAGGGAAATGGCTGAACACGCCGCCAGAGGATGATCACGATGTACCATCGCCATCAGCGGTTCACGCAATACCACACTCCAGGCGAGCGTGTCCGGAAGGCGCGTGTTGCGCATCAAACCCAGCTCCAGCTCACCGTCATTTAATGGCGCGATTTGCTCACGAGTATTTATTTCCCTCATCTGGAGATGAATATCCGGGTAAGTACGACGAAAAGTCGACAGGCTATCGGACACCGTCTTAATAAAAGGTGCCGATGAAGTGAAACCGATACGCAGTTCCCCCGTTTCGCCCTGATGCAATCTCGCGGCGCGCCCTGCTGCTGCATCCACCTGGTTTAAAATCTGCCGCGAATCGAGCAAAAACTGACTGCCCGCCGCCGTCAGGCTAACGCTACGGTTGGTGCGCGCCAGTAAACGCGCGCCGATTTGCTGTTCAAGGATTTGAATTTGCTGGCTAAGAGGAGGCTGGGAGATACGCAAGCGTGCGGCAGCACGGCCAAAATGTAGCTCTTCAGCAACGGCAATAAAGTAGCGCAGATGACGCAGTTCGATATTCATACTTTAAACATATCAATTGAGATTATTAATATATTAGACAGAACATTCATGTTTTTCTACTCTGAGAATGAGACCACACCTGCACAATAAGGACCCATTTTGAGTCGTACAACCGTCGTCAACACCGCCCCGGCACAGGACGTTGACGAAAGAGTTTTGCCCCAGCCGACAAGCTTTATCAAACGTGGTTCACCTCAGTTTATGCGCGTCACACTGGCGCTATTTTCTGCCGGACTCGCCACCTTCGCTCTGCTTTATTGCGTCCAACCCATTTTGCCGGTTTTATCGCATGAATTTGGTGTATCCCCTGCCAGCAGCAGTATTTCGTTATCCGTTTCTACCGCGATGTTAGCCATCGGCCTGCTGTTTACCGGGCCACTTTCCGATGCAATAGGTCGTAAACCCGTGATGGTAACAGCGCTTTTGCTGGCATCAATTTGCACGCTCCTTTCGACCATGATGACCAGCTGGCACGGCATTTTAATCATGCGGGCGCTGATTGGGTTGTCGCTCAGCGGTGTGGCGGCAGTCGGCATGACCTATCTGAGCGAAGAGATTCACCCAAGCGTGGTGGCCTTTTCGATGGGGTTGTATATCAGTGGGAACTCCATCGGCGGCATGAGCGGACGCTTGCTGAGCGGTGTGATTACCGATTTCTTTAACTGGCGCATTGCCGTCGCCGCGATTGGCTGTTTCGCACTCGCCTCCGCGTTAATGTTCTGGAAGATTTTGCCCGCCTCAAAGCATTTCCGCCCTTCTTCTTTGCGGCCAAAAACACTGTTTATCAACTTCCGCCTGCACTGGCGTGACAAGGGTTTGCCGCTGCTGTTTGCCCAAGGTTTTCTGCTGATGGGGGCGTTCGTGACGCTGTTTAATTACATCGGTTATCGACTGATGCAAGGGCCATGGTATTTAAGCCAGGCGGTGGTGGGATTGCTATCGGTGGCTTATTTAACCGGCACCTGGAGTTCCCCAAAAGCGGGCGCGATGACGGCTAAATTGGGTCGCGGTCCGGTGATGATTTTCTCCACCGCCATCATGCTGACTGGCCTGTTGCTAACGGTGTTTTCCCCCCTGCCGGTTATTTTTACGGGAATGCTGCTCTTTTCAGCAGGATTCTTCGCTGCGCACTCGGTCGCCAGCGGCTGGATTGGCCCACGGGCTAAACGCGCAAAAGGCCAGGCTTCTTCCCTGTATTTATTCAGTTATTACCTGGGTTCAAGCCTTGCCGGGACACTCGGCGGCGTGTTCTGGCACCAGTTTGGTTGGGCAGGTGTGGCGAGTTTTATCGGCTCGCTGTTGGTCTTGTCATTACTGGTGGGGGCGCGTTTGCATCATCGCGCACAATAAGCGGCTGACAGCCTCGTTTTAGTGGATGCTTTTTGCTATTTTCACAGGCGAAAATCATCTCTTCTCGAGGCCATATGGAAAAGCAAAATTACAACCACCTCACCCGCACCTTCCAGCGTCTTTCAAGATTTGAGCATCTTTCAGCCATCGCTGGCTGGGATATGTTCACCAACATGCCTCCCAATGGTAGTGCCGCGCGAGGCGAGGCTTTGGCTGAACTCAGCGTTTTGCGCCACCAGATCCTGACGGATAAAAAAATTGCCACGCTGTTGCAGGCGGCCGTTCAAGAAAACCTGAATGATGTTGAGCGTGCTAACTTGCGTGAAATGACGCGCCAGTACCAGGAGGCCATTTTACTGCCTGCATCCCTGGTGGAAGAGAAATCACTGGTCGGCACACGCTGTGAACATGGCTGGCGTACCCAACGCCCGGCCAACGACTGGCAGGGTTTTTCGACCAATCTGAAAGAAGTGGTACGCGTCAGCCGCGAAGAAGCAAAACTGCGTGCCGATGCGAAAGGGAAATCCTGCTACGACGCGTTGTTAGATATCTACGAACCCGGCATGACCAGCGCTAAACTCGATGTGTTGTTCGGAGATTTACGCACCTGGCTACCCGAGCTGCTGCAAAAAGTGGTTGATAAACAAGCGAAAGAAACAGTTGTTACGCCGACTGGCCCGTTTGCCACCCAGGACCAACGCGAGCTGGGTCTGGAAACCATGAAGCTGTTGGGTTTTGATTTTAACGGCGGCCGGCTCGATGTCAGTGCGCATCCCTTCTGCGGCGGCGTGCCACAAGATGTGCGTATCACCACGCGCTATGATGAATCTGACCTGGTTAGCGCCCTGTTTGGCGTAATCCACGAAACGGGTCACGCGCGTTACGAACAAAACTTGCCGCGGGAATGGCTCGGCCAACCCGTCGCACTGGCGCGTTCCACGGCTATCCACGAATCACAAAGTCTGTTCTTCGAAATGCAGTTGGGCCGCAGTAAAGAGTTCCTGAAACTGTTGCTGCCGATGGTCACTACTCGCTTTGGCAAACAACCTGCGTTTGAAGCCGCTAACTTTATTGCCGTTAATCAACGCGTTGAACGTGGATTTATTCGCGTCGATGCCGATGAAGTCAGCTATCCGGCTCATGTCGTTTTACGATATGAAATCGAACGTGCGCTGATTGATGGCGATATCGAAGTGGAAGATATCCCGGCATTGTGGGATGAGAAAATGCAGCATTGGCTGGGGCTTTCGACCAAAGATAACTTCCGCAACGGCTGTATGCAGGATATTCACTGGACGGACGGCGCGTTTGGCTATTTCCCGTCGTACACGCTGGGTGCGATGTATGCCGCGCAATTGTTCAATTCCGCAAAACTGGCCCTCCCGCAGCTTGAAAGCGATATCGCAGAAGGTAACTTCACCGCGCTGTTCGACTGGTTACGCCAGAATATCTGGCAGCACGGCAGCCGATTCACCACTTCAGAGTTGATTACCAATGCAACCGGCGAAGATCTTAACCCGTTGTATTTCCGTAAACATTTAGAAGCGCGTTACCTTTAGTGTTCCCCGCCTTTCCGCGCCCCAAATAATTTGGATTGTAGAAAGGCGGCAAGCGCATCAACCATTCAAAGTATGACGGGCGCAGTGTACAAACCGTTACACGCCGATACCAATCACTCACTGAAGCCTTTGATCCACAAGTCTATAGTTCATCTCAACGGCCCCGCAGTGGGGTTCAAACATTGACCCAAAGTAATTCGAGTTGCAGGAAGGCGGCAAGTGATCGAGTCCCGATGAGCTTACTCTGGTAAGTGATTCGGGTGAGTAAATGAAGCCAACACACCAGCAACTTGAAGAACGAAGGGCATAAACAAATTCGAGGATGTCGAGATGAATAAAGTATTAGCTCTGGTGGTTGCCGCTGCAATGGGTCTGTCTTCTGCTGCTTTCGCTGCTGAAACTACAGCCGCTCCGGCTCCTGCAGCAACTTCTTCTGCTGCTCATGCTCCAGCTGCAAAAACCACTCACCACAAAAAACACAAAAAAGCTGCTACCGAGCAAAAAGCTCAGGCCGCTAAAAAACACAAAAAAGAAGTGAAGAAAACTGAAGCAGCTAAACCTGCACAAACCGAGCAGAAAGCTCAAGCGGCTAAAAAGCACCACAAAAAAGCAACGACCAAAACTGAAGCAACAAAACCAGCTGCTCAGAAAGCGCAAGCTGCTAAAAAACACCACAAAAAACCAGTAGCTAAAACTGAAGCAGCCAAACCTGCAACTCAGCCAGCTGCATAAGGTTATCGGGGTTAACCCGTAGGCTAAAAACACCCGGTTCGCCGGGTGTTTACTTCCGGAGTCTGGATGATGTTGCGACGCTATAGTTTTGAAATCATCCTCACGCTGCTCATTCTTTGCGGCATTATTACGCTAAGCTTCTGGCTTTAATGACTTTTCACTCCCACTTTTTGTGCGACCCGTCTATAGTTAGACCATTCATCTCGTTTCTATAAAAATCAAAATTAATCGCCCCATCAGAGAGTGATATGCGCAAAAAAGTTGTGATGTTGTTAGGAGTGCTGTGTTTTTTACCCGCCCTTTCCCATGCCGATGACGATAGCGCGGCCGACGTCAAAACGCTTTTTTTTGGTAAGGATGACCGTACACACGTTAATGACCCTGCAACACCGCCCTGGGATGCCATTGGTCAGCTCGAAACGGCCAGCGGTAATTTGTGTACCGCGACTTTAATTTCCCCTCATCTGGCGCTGACTGCCGGACACTGTTTGCTGCAACCGCCTCGCGGCAAGCCTGATAAAGCCATTGCATTGCGTTTTGTCTCTAATAAAGGCAAATGGCGTTATGAAATTCATGATATTGAAGGCAGAGTTGAATCGACCCTTGGCCGTCGCCTGAAACCGGATGGGGAGGGTTGGATTGTGCCGTCGGGTGCCGCACCTCATGATTTTGGCCTGATTATTTTGCATAACCCGCCTTCAGGAATTACCCCGTTGCCACTGTTTGAAGGGGATCGCGACGCACTCACTGAAGCGCTTAAAAGTCAGAGCCGCAAAGTCACGCAGTCAGGTTATCCGGAAGATCATCTTGACGACCTGTATACCCACAGCGATTGCCTGGTTACAGGTTGGGCGCAAAAAACCGTGCTTTCGCATCAGTGCGATACATTGCCGGGAGATAGCGGTTCGCCATTGATGTTAAAAACAGAAAGTGGCTGGAAGTTGATTGCGGTACAAAGCTCCGCACCTGCCGCCAAAGACCGTTACCGTGCCGATAACCGGGCGATTTCAGTGACAGGTTTTCGTGACCAGCTACAAGTTTTAGCCAATCAGTAATTCCACCGCCCGGCCAATATGCCGGGCGGTTTTGCTTTTATGCCAGTTTGATGAGCACCATTCCCACCAGCAATAAAACCAGCCCAATCCATCCCTTACGATTTAGCCGTTGGCCGAACAAAATCCAACCCGCTGCCACGGTAGCCATGATGCCGAAACCGCCCCACAGGGCGTAAGCCACCGAAAGTTCGATACCTTTTACCGCCTGCGCCAGCGCGCTAAAAGCGGCCAGCACCGCACACAGCGACAACACACCGTAGCCAAAACGACGGAAACCATCAGAGTGCTTTAAGAGGATGTTAGCGACAATTTCCAACACGATTGCCAGCAGTAACCACAACGCGTGAATCCATTCAAACGACGGCATGTTCCCTCTCCTTCGCAGGTTTTGGGGTGCGTGGTTTTTTGGTGCTGGTGCCTGATTTAATCAGTGCAATCCCGACCACCAGCGTCGTCAATCCCATTATTTTAAGCGGTGAGATTGACTCATCAAACAATAAGACGCTGAACAGGGTGATGAATAAAATGCCGATCCCTTCCCACATCGCGTAAGCCACGCCAAGTGCGATTTTTTTAACCGAAAATGAAAGTAAAATATAAGACAGCGCGATCATTAACAGCATGAAAATATAACCGAGATTATCATCGCTGACGCTCGACCATTTCATGGATAATGTGCCGGTAATTTCAGCAGCGATAGCAAGCGCTAATAAAATCCAATAGATCATGATTTCTCTCCTGACAGAGAAAATAGCCTAACCACAGCTTGCAAATGTGCTTAATAAAGCCTGCAAGCCAAATAAAATAAGTGTGATTTTTATCCCGAAATTATTCGAGATACTGCCAGGCAAAGGGATCTATAGCGCGTTGCGCCAGTGTTGTTCACCGGATAGGGAGAAAGCAGAAGAGAAAGATGGGGCTTGATGGGTCAGTAACGTTCTGAACAGCTTGTTCGTAAGCATAATGTCCATAATTTTCACAACATATCCGCGGTGTTGCTTCTCATCAGTTGCGGATAGTAAATTGTCCTCAGTAGTCAAACACCCTGAATTTGTACCATATTTCAGGATGTGCCGCTTTCCCTTTTCAATTCTTTACGCTCAGGATCAGGGAAAATAAGTGTATACCCCTTCTTTTCTCGCCCGTATTATAAGCTCCATTAAGGAACATTCTATTCAGACGGGATCATCAATAATGGCAAAACCCATTATTACACTCAGCGGTTTAAAAGCCGTCATTATGTTCGGGATGATTGTCATCATTCTGGTGGGCATAAAAATAGCCGCAGAGATTATCGTGCCATTTATTCTGGCGCTGTTTATTGCCATTATCCTCAATCCGATGATTCGCCGTCTGGAGCGTGTCCGTGTGCCGCGCGTGATGGCGATTGTGCTCGTCATTTCAGTGATCGTTTGTTTTGTGGTGCTTTTACTCGCCTATCTTGGCACCACGCTGAATGAACTCACGCGCACTCTGCCGCAATATCGCTCGTCGTTAATTTCTCCGCTGCAAACGCTGGAACCCTGGTTACAACGTGCAGGGATTTCCGTTTCGGTCGATGAACTGGTGAAATACATCGATCCGAATGCCGCGATGACGCTCGTCACCAGCCTGATTACCCAGCTTTCTAACGCCATGACATCCATATTTTTGCTGCTGCTCACCGTGGTGTTTATGCTGACCGAAGTGCCGCAGTTGCCGATAAAACTTCAGCAATTGATGTCGCGCCCGGCGGAAGGTATGGGAGCGATTCAACGTGCGCTGGATAGCGTCAGTCGCTATCTGGTGCTAAAAACCGCCATCAGTCTGGTCACCGGTTTGGTGGTGTGGATCATGCTCGCGATGCTCGATGTGCGTTTTGCCTTTGTCTGGGCGCTGCTCGCCTTCTCGCTTAATTACATTCCCAATATCGGTTCCGTTCTGGCCGCAATCCCGCCTGTCGCGCAGGTTCTGGTATTCAGTGGGTTATATGAAGCGTTGCTGGTGGTGGCGGGTTATCTGGCGATAAACCTGGTATTCGGCAATATCATTGAGCCACGTATGATGGGACGCGGGTTGGGTTTATCAACACTGGTGGTGTTTTTGTCGTTGATATTTTGGGGCTGGCTGCTGGGACCTGTGGGCATGTTGCTTTCGGTTCCGCTGACTATCGCGGTGAAAATTGCACTGGAGCAAAACGAAGGTGGCAAAAGCATTGCGGTGCTGCTCAGTGATGTGACCAAAAACTAAGAATGCGGAGCCGTTCGCTTTATTGAGAGCGGCTCCAACATGAGATTAGAGGCTGTAACCCGGTTTTTTGGCGAGAGTGTCTAGCTGTGGAGCAATCTCTTTATCGTAGACCTCTTCCTTCCAGCGATCTTTCTCGATTGGCGTTAACGCCACGGAAAGCGATTCATCCGTTGAACTGAAATGCTTCTTAAGCACGTCACAAATATCGTTAGCCAGTGCGTGTTTTTGCTCGTCAGTCAGTTCACGTGGAAAGTGTTTTACAGTGATATGCGGCACAATAATTCTCCTGGTTAATCTATTTTCATTTACGGTAAACGTTAAAACCGACACGCGGCCGCAAACTCTTCGCGGCTGAAACCGTGGCGTTTATCGTCAACGCGCAGCCCGAATTTGTCCATCAGCAATTGATATAATTCATCAGCCTGTTCAATGATTCGCGGTTCGCCTTCGTTAAATTGCCAGTCGATTTGTGTCAACATCGTTCCATCGACATTTTTCAAACACAGCATTAAATGATGACGAAAATGGGACGCAGGCCAGGTCGATACATAGTGATTGCCGGCCTCGTGATCCGAGGGATACTGGAAACTCAAATCGAAACGGTACAGCGGCTGCCATTCGTCTTTATGTTGGATACTGAGTAAATAATCGTTTTCGACAAGAGTTAAGCGATATACGCCGTGCGGAGTGGTTTGGGCGATGTCCGCTTCGAGGCGCACTGGAGCCGTTAAAGATTTGCCACCAAACCCAACATCGGCAATAAAACGCTGCTGGTTTATCGTCACTAGCAACAGGCGATGGGTGCGCGACGGCATTTCTGGGGGCAGAGACATCAGCACTCGCGCCCCTAAATCCTCGACTTCAAAGCCGATGTCTTCAAGGGCTGCACGCAATAAACCATTTTGCTCGAAGCAATAACCGCCACGGCCCGCCACCACTAGTTTATTGAATATGTCATCAATCCCCAGGTTAATTTTGCGCCCGAGCAGGACATCTAAATTTTCAAACGCAATCGTGGAAATATGAAGTAAATGAATACGTTGCAGCGTTTCTAAATCAGGCGTTGCGACGCCATCGAAACCAATGCGTGTAAAATAGGCCTGTCGGTCAAAAGTCATCATCTCAATACCTTGAAAGCGAATGTCTTCACTATAATGCGTTTTTTGGGCGGCAAATGATCGATAATGCCTTCCCTACACCGGAACATCAGCGCCAGAAGGAAGCCGCCATGAAAACTAAATCGATGACACTTTACGATGTGGCGAAACACGCAAACGTCTCTTATCAGACCGTGTCGCGAGTCATTAATCAGGCGGAACATGTATCGGAAAAAACACGGCGTAAAGTAGAAACCGCCATGCAGGAACTCAATTACGTTCCTAATCGCGTCGCGCAGCAACTGGCCGGGAAACTGAGCCATACCCTCGGGCTGGTCACCAGTAATTTGTCTTTGCATGCCCCTTCGCAAATTGCCGCGGCGATTAAATCTCAGGCCAGCAAACTTCACTTTAACGTGGTGATGTCGATGATTGAGCAGCCCGATTTAAATGCCTGTAAAAGTGCGGTGAACGGTTTGCTTTCCCAGCGAGTCGATGGACTGATCGTTAACATCCCGCTGGAAGATGAGCAGGCAAAAGCTATCCGCGCGATGTGCGGCACTGTTCCGGTGTTGTTCGTGGATGTTTCCCCTGAACTGGCAACCCACAGTATTACGTTTGATGCCGTCACGGGTGCGCATTTGGCGGTGGAACATCTCGTTGTGCAGGGTCACAAGCAGGTCGCCTTACTTTGCGGCCCGCAGGATTCGGTATCCGCTCGTCTGCGTCAGCAAGGCTGGCAACAGGCGCTGGCGAAACATCACCTGAACGCGGTGGCACAGCTGCAAGGCGACTGGAGTTCGTTGTCCGGTTATCTGCAAACACTGGCGCTAATCAGTCTCAATACTCCATTCACCGCCCTGCTGGTCGCCAACGACCAAATGGCGTTGGGTGCGTTGCGTGCGCTCAATGAGTCGGGTTTGTCCGTCCCGAAGCACGTTTCGGTCGTCGGTTATGATGATACCGAAGACAGCGCCTGTTTTATCCCGCCGCTCACCACCATCAAGCAGGACTTTAAAGCGCTGGGCTCTGCCAGTGTCGACCGACTGATTGCCCTGATTCACAACGGCGACCTTCCCTTGCAGGCGACAGTGCTGCCGGTGACGCTTATCAAACGCAAGACCACCGCTGCTCCCCACTCGGAAACCGAGTCACCGCAAGCGTTAGCCGACGCGTTGACGGCTCTTGCCCGCCAGGTTGCACGCCTGAAATGATTTTGTGAATCGACTCACCTGACCGTGTTTTGCTGCTTTACATCTGTGTGAGTAAAAACCATATTAATGATAATTGTGAGCGCATCACAAATATGCAAAGGAACATTCGATATGACGATAAAATCGGCAACCGTCGCGGCTTCACTGGCTGCAATTCTTGGGCGACGTGACTGGGAAAACCCGGCGGTGACGCAAGTAAACCGCCTGCCTGCACATCCCCCTTTTGCCAGCTGGCGTTGTGAACAGGCGGCGCGGAAAGACACGGTTTCTGAAAGTACCGTTAGCCTCAACGGGAACTGGAAATTTAGCTATTTCACTCAGCCAGAGCGTGTTCCGCAGAGTTGGATTGCCGCCGATTTGCCCGATGTGCAGACTTTACCCGTCCCCTCAAACTGGCAAATGCACGGCTTTGATGCGCCCATTTACACCAATGTGAACTATCCGATCCCCGTCACCCCGCCGCTGGTTCCTGAAGAGAACCCAACCGGTTGTTACTCGCTCACATTTAATATGAATGAAGCGTGGATCGAGAGCGGCAAGACGCGCATTATTTTCGACGGCGTCAATTCTGCCTTTCATCTGTGGTGCAACGGGGCCTGGATTGGCTACGGCCAGGACAGCCGCTTGCCTTCTGAATTTGATTTAAGCGATGTGCTGCATGCAGGAGAGAACCGGATCGCCGTGATGGTATTGCGCTGGTGCGATGGCAGTTATCTGGAAGATCAGGACATGTGGCGCATGAGCGGGATTTTCCGCGATGTCACGCTGTTGCACAAACCGGCCACTCATCTGAGCAATGTGCGAGTGAGTACGCATCTTAATGAAGATTTCAGCCATGCAGTGCTGGAAACGCAGGTCACAGTCCAGGGCGAAAATACAGACTCGGTGCAGGTTTCAGTGCAGTTGTGGCGCGGCGAGCATTGTGTTGGCGAAAGGCAGCAGAAACTCGGCAGTGAGATTATTGATGAACGTGGTGCATATCACGACCGCACGACGCTGAAACTCCTGGTCGCCAATCCGCTTTTGTGGAGTGCCGAACTTCCGCATTTGTATCGCGTGGTGGTGGTGTTACGGGATGGCGCGGGCGGCATCATTGAAGCGGAAGCCTATGACGTGGGTTTCCGTAAAGTCGAAATCCAGCAAGGTTTGTTGAAGCTTAACGGCAAACCATTGCTGATCCGCGGTACCAACCGCCATGAGCATCACCCGATCCATGGCCAGGTGATGGACGCAGAAACCATGCGCCGGGACATTATGCTGATGAAACAGCATAACTTTAATGCGGTGCGCTGCTCGCATTATCCCAATCACCCGCTCTGGTATCGGCTGTGTGACAAATACGGAATGTACGTGGTCGACGAAGCAAATATTGAAACTCACGGCATGGTGCCGATGAACCGTCTGAGTGACGATCCGGTGTGGCTCCCCGCGATGACCGAACGCGTCACGCGAATGGTGCAGCGCGATTTCAATCATCCCTCGATTATTATCTGGTCGCTGGGTAATGAGTCCGGCCATGGCGCGAACCACGACGCGCTTTACCGCTGGATTAAATCCGTCGACCCGACGCGCCCGGTGCAGTACGAAGGCGGAGGTGCCGACAGCGCCGCCACAGATATTATTTGCCCGATGTATGCGCGAGTCGACCAGGATCAGCCTTTCCCGGCGGTCCCAAAATGGTCAATCAAAAAGTGGATTGGAATGCCCGGTGAAACACGCCCGCTGATCCTGTGCGAATACGCTCATGCCATGGGAAACAGCTTTGGCGGCTTCCATAAATACTGGCAGGCATTCCGCCAACACCCGCGTCTGCAAGGCGGTTTTGTCTGGGATTGGGTCGATCAATCGCTGATTAAACACGATGAAAACGGCAATGCCTTCTCAGCCTACGGTGGTGACTTTGGCGATAAACCCAACGATCGTCAGTTCTGCATGAATGGTCTGGTGTTCGCCGACCGCACGCCACACCCGGCGTTGTATGAAGCCCAACAGGCACAGCAGTTTTTCCAGTTTGAACTGCATCGCGAATCCCCACTACGCCTGGTCATTTCCAGCGAGTATTTATTCCGCCAGAGCGATAACGAACGCTTAATCTGGAATATCGCGCAGGCCGGAGAAACACTCGCCAACGGCGAAGTGCTGTTAGAGATCGCGGCGCTTGGTACGCAGACCGTTATCTTCGATTCCCTGCCGAAAATCACCCAAAACGGCGACGTGTGGCTGACGGTAAAAGTTGAACAAATCGACGCCACCGCCTGGTCTGATGCCGGTCATATTTGCGCCTGGGATCAATGGCAGCTTGCGGGTGCGCTGAATGCATCGGTGCCCCAACTTACGGGCGAAGCGCCGCGTCTGGAAACCAGCCCTTGTCACTTTAATGTTCACCTTGGCCGCCACCACTGGCAATTTAACCGTGAAACCGGGCTGCTCAATCAGTGGTGGACGGCGCAACAGCCCGCCCTGCTACACCCGCTGCACGATCAATTCACCCGTGCGCCGTTAGATAACGACATCGGCGTAAGCGAAGTGACGCGCATTGACCCCAATGCCTGGGTGGAGCGCTGGAAAGCCGCGGGCATATATCAACTCGAGTCACAACTGGAGTACTGCGAAGCCGAAGCGCTGGCCAATGAAGTCCAGTTGCGCACGGTTCATAGCTGGGTGCATGACGGTAAAACGCTGTTTGTCAGCCGCAAACTGTGGCGGATTGATTGCCAGGGCGAGTTGCATGTCAGCGTGGATGTTGATGTGGCGTTTGGCACGCCGCCGCCTGCCCGGATTGGTTTAACCTGCCAGCTTGCCCACGTCGATTCGCAGGTCAGTTGGCTCGGGCTGGGGCCGCACGAAAACTACCCCGACCGTCAGCAATCTGCACTGTTTGATTACTGGCAGCGCCCGCTTGAGGAGATGCACACGCCGTATGTTTTCCCTGGCGAAAATGGTCTGCGGTGCGACACTCAAAGGCTGGAATATGGCGATAATCAATGGCGTGGGAGTTTCCATTTCAACATCAGCCGCTTTAGCCAGCAGCAATTGCGCGAGACGTCCCATCGCCATTTATTAGTTGAAGAAGCCGGGAGCTGGCTGAATCTGGATGGTTTCCATATGGGTGTCGGCGGTGATGATTCCTGGAGCCCGAGCGTGTCGCCGGAATATCTGCTGGATAAACAGCATTATCATTACGAGCTGAGTTGGACGCGTCGCTAAGTCAGAATACGCTTTCGTAGGCCGGATGAGCGCAGCGTCATCCGGCATTTACGTCTGATTGTCGGATGACGCTACCGCTTACCCGACCTACAAAACCTGCAAAATAGTGTGTGTTTCCGCACCGCCCTCTCTATTTGAAAAAAGGCATTAGCGTCCTTAACCATTTATGGATAGGATCTAGCGCCCGTTTTGCCATGACGCTGCCGTTATAAGGCTGAAGTTAAAAAATGTCAGGTTACAAAACGGGATTCTTTTGACAAGGATAAAGGGAAACATGAACACAACATCGACCACAGAAGCAGAAAAACACGCAGCCAAACGACGTTGGCTAAATTCACACGATTCCGGTTATCACAAAGCGATGGGCAACCGCCAGGTGCAGATGATTGCCATTGGCGGCGCAATTGGCACCGGCCTGTTCTTAGGCGCAGGCGCTCGTTTGCAAATGGCTGGCCCGGCGTTAGCGCTGGTCTATCTGGTTTGCGGGATCTTTTCTTTCTTTATTCTACGTGCGCTGGGCGAACTGGTGCTCCATCGCCCTTCCAGCGGCAGTTTCGTTTCTTATGCCCGTGAGTTCCTCGGCGAGAAAGCCTCTTACGTTGCAGGCTGGATGTACTTCGTAAACTGGGCGATGACCGGCATCGTCGATATCACCGCCGTCGCACTGTATATGCATTACTGGGGCGCGTTCGGAGATATTCCGCAGTGGGTGTTTGCGCTCTGCGCCCTGGGGATCGTCGGCACGATGAATATGATCGGCGTGAAGTGGTTCGCAGAAATGGAATTTTGGTTCGCGCTGATCAAAGTCCTCGCCATTGTCGCGTTCCTGGTCGTCGGGACGGTTTTCCTCGGCAGCGGCAAAATGCTTGATGGCAACGCGACCGGCTTCCATTTAATCACCGATAACGGCGGTTTCTTCCCCCACGGCCTGTTGCCTGCTTTAGTTCTGGTGCAGGGCGTGGTGTTTGCCTTTGCCTCGATTGAACTGGTCGGCACGGCGGCTGGCGAGTGTAAAGATCCGCAGACCATGGTGCCGAAAGCGATTAACAGCGTTATCTGGCGCATCGGCCTGTTTTACGTCGGCTCCGTCGTTTTGCTGGTGTTGTTGCTGCCGTGGAATGCCTATCAAGCCGGGCAAAGCCCGTTTGTGACATTTTTCTCAAAACTCGGCGTGCCTTACATCGGTGACATCATGAATATGGTGGTGCTGAGCGCGGCGCTTTCGAGCCTCAACTCGGGCCTCTATTCCACCGGGCGTATTCTGCGTTCCATGTCGATGGGCGGCTCGGCACCCAAATTCATGTCAAAGATGAGTAAGCAACAAGTGCCGTATGCCGGGATTCTGGTGACGCTTGGCGTTTATGTGATTGGCGTGGTGCTGAACTATCTTGTGCCTTCGCAAGTGTTTGAGATTGTCCTGAACGTGGCCTCGCTGGGAATTATCACTTCCTGGGCGTTTATCGTGATTTGCCAGATGCGTCTGCGCAAAGCGATTAAAGAAGGGAAAGCAGCGGATGTCAGTTTTAAAATGCCGGGAGCACCGTTCACCTCGTGGTTGACGCTGTTGTTCCTGTTCAGCGTGCTGGCGTTAATGGCGTTCGATTATCCGAATGGAACCTATACCATTGCGTCCATTCCACTGATTGGGGTGTTGCTGGTGCTGGGTTGGTTTGGTGCGCGTAAACGCGTACACGAGTTGGCGCATAATCCTGATGCGCATCCAGACGATATTCCAAACGTTTAGTCCGGTTTAAACATACAGGGCAGAATGAGTATTCTGCCCTTTTGCAGTGTTTATAACGTCCCACTAAACACAACTGGCCCGGTCGGCTGCCCGGTTGGAGACCCCCCCTGCGGTTCGAGACTCATTGCAATCGTCATCCCTGCCACAAGCTTTACATTTCCTGCCGCTAACTGCGTCGTCTGCTGCGTATTCACTAAGCCCAATGAAATCGGTTTTTCCCCTTGCGGGATGGCCCACAGCTGCAAGCTGCTATTGGCGGCAATTTCACGCGTTTGTACCGGAACCAGCTTCAGCGTTTGGCGATTGCTGTCGGTGCTGATAATCCACTGCCCTTTCGCCGCATCGCTACTGTTTAATACCACCAGCGGTGCAAGTTCCGGAGTAGGACGGGTGAAATGTGGGACCAGCACAATTGCGGCAAGCCCTGCGGCCAGCGCCCATCCTAAATAGTTCCAGTTCCACCCTGCTATGCGCTTTGTTGGCGGCAAGCTGAGTTGTATTTTCTTCCACACGCGTTCCGGCGGCGTTCGCGCCACAACGTTGTTATCGAGTGCGGCTAGCATCGTTTGCCAGCGACCTAAAATGGCGACTAAATCGGGTTCGTTGGCCAGTCGCCGCTCAAAACGCAGACGCGCACCGCCACGCAATGTGCCCAGGGCATACTGTGCAGCCAGCGCGCTATCGATATCTTGTCTGCTTTTCATAATCCCACACAGTCCTTCAGATGGCCGAGCGCACGGCGAACCCAGCTTTTAATGGTGCCGAGCGGTTGATGCATCCATGTCGCAATTTCGCTATGCGACATCCCCTGGTAGTAAGCCAGAACCACACTTTGGCGCTGCTCCGGGGGGAGATGCGCCAGGCAGCGAGTGAGTTGCTCGACTTCGTCGTCGCCATGATGAGTTTCTGCGCTTTCGTTACCCGACATCGGTGTGAACTCGGTGAGTTCTTCTTCGAGTTCGCTGGCGCGTGCTGTACCGCTTCGCAGCCAGTCAATGCAACGGTTGCGGACAATATGCGTCATCCATGTCATCGGGGAGCTCGCCGTCGGGTCGTAAGAAGCGGCACGGTTCCACACCGAGAGAAAGCTGTCATGAAGCACTTCTTCCGCCCAGGCCGAACGGCGCAACATTCGCAAAGCGACGGGAAAAAGGTGCGGGGAAGTCTGGCGATAGAGTTGTTCAAAAGCGCGACGGTCGCCCTCGGCAACCGCCCTTACCAGCATAACCTGATGCTGCACCTGCTTATTATCCATATCCATCCTGATTGGGGTGTGGGCGAATTCACCCACACCGAGTATAGACAGGATTTATTTCGGCATCAGAACCGTATCAATCACATCAATCACCCCGTTTTTCTGATTCACATCATAAGTGCTGATATTGGCAATATTGCCTTTGCCGTCTTTAAGCTGAATGTTGTGCGGGCCATTGCTCATAATCCACAGCGGCTGGCCGTTGACGGTTTTCAGTTCTGCATGACCGCCGCCATCTTTGATTTTTTTCTCAAGCTGCTTCATGTCGTATTTACCTGCCACCACGTGGTAAGTCAGGATGCTGGTCAGCGTGGCTTTATTCTCCGGTTTTACCAGATTTTCAACGGTGCCTGCCGGCAGTTTTGCAAAGGCGGCGTTAGTTGGCGCAAACACGGTAAATGGCCCTGGACCTTGCAAGGTATCCACCAGCCCTGCCGCTTTTACCGCCGCAACCAGCGTGGTGTGATCCTTAGAATTCAGCGCATTTTCTACAATATTTTTAGAAGGATACATCGCAGCGCCGCCTACCATAACGGAGTCTGACATCATGGCAGCCATGGAGGTTGCACTGAACAGTAACGATGTAGTAACAGCAGCAGTAATCAATTTGTTCATGGTTAATTCCTCATTGCGTCAGGAGCGCGTTATTGGCTCACACTCTGATATACGAATGAGGAAACGAACTGGATGCAGAAAAAGTGAAATATTTTTCAGATTCGTTCTTTTTCTTCTTCACGCTAAAAATTTGCATTAACGTTATGTGCCGTTAACACTTTTCAAACATTCATCACAAGTATTAACATACCCACCTGAATGTTCCAGATGGTTCGTCCGGAACGTAAATGTCTCCACCAGTGAAAATGTCTGATGAAAATTGTGCACCATGGAAAGATTTCCCTACCGCTGATTTTAGCTCCGGCCCTCTCTACCTTTGCGCTTCCCGTGCTCGCGGTAGAAGACACGATGGTCGTCAGCGCCACGCCAGGCCCGATTTCCGAGCTGGACACGCCCGCGGCGGTGAGTGTGGTCAATGGCGACGATATGCGCCAGGCGGCCCCACGCGTGAATCTTTCAGAAAGCCTCGGCAGCGTGCCGGGTCTGCAAGTTCAGAATCGCCAGAATTACGCGCAGGATTTACAGCTTTCGGTTCGTGGGTTCGGTTCGCGTTCCACTTACGGTGTGCGCGGGATACGGATGTATGTTGACGGTATTCCTGCCACCATGCCTGACGGGCAAGGGCAAACCTCGAATATCGACATTAACAGCGTTGAAAGCATTGAAGTGCTGCGCGGGCCATTTTCAGCGCTCTACGGCAACGCATCTGGTGGCGTCATTAATGTCACGACAACCACCGGCACGCAGCCGCCGACGCTCGAAGCCAGCACGTATTACGGGAGTTTTGGAAGCTGGCGCAATAGCGTTAAAGCGACAGGCGCTACCGGCGACGGCACCCAGGCGGGCGATGTTGACTACGCTATCTCAGCATCACGCTTTACCACTCACGGTTATCGCGACCACAGCAGCGCACAAAAAAATCTCGGCAATGCCAAACTGGGCGTGCGGCTTAACGAGGCGAGTAAAATAACGCTTCTGCTCAATAGCGTAGATATTGATGCCAACGATCCGGGCGGTTTAACCGAGCAGGAATGGCATGACAATCCGACGCAAGCCCCTCGCGCTGAACAATACAATACACGCAAGAGCACTAAACAGACTCAAGCCGGGCTGCGTTATGACCGCCAGCTAAGTGCCAATGACGATCTGAGCGTGATGATGTATGCCGGTGTGCGAGAAACCACGCAATACCAGTCAATTCCCGTGGCTCCGCAGTTGAACCCTACTCATCCAGGCGGCGTGATAGCGTTGTCCCGGCATTACCAGGGGATTGATTCGCGCTGGACGCATCGTGGAAATCTGCTCGCGGTTCCGGTGACATTTACCACCGGGCTTGATTACGAAACCATGTCGGAAAAGCGCAAAGGCTATCAAAACTTTGTCGTCGAAAATGGCACAACGGTTTTGGGTGAGAAAGGCGACCTGCGACGCGATGAGCGCAACCTGATGTGGAATGTCGATCCTTATTTGCAAACCGCATGGCAATTCACCGATAAGCTGAGTCTTGATGCGGGTGTGCGGTTTAGTTCGGTCTATTTTGATTCAAACGATCAATATATTGTCGGGAAAAATGGCGATGACAGTGGTGACGCGAGCTACCACAAATGGCTGCCAGCCGCAGCACTGAAATATGCAGTGACCGACGCCTGGAATATTTATACCTCTGCGGGCCGGGGTTTTGAAACACCGACCATCAACGAGCTTTCCTATCGTGATAATGGGCAGTCTGGTTTGAATTTCGGTTTAAAACCGTCCACCAGCGATACGGTTGAAATCGGCAGCAAAACGCGTGTGGGCAATAGCCTGTTTAGCGCGGCACTTTTCCAGACAGATACCGATGATGAAATCGTCGCGGACCAGAGCAGCGGTGGGCGCACGACTTACAAAAATGCCGGGAAAACGCGTCGCCAGGGGTTAGAACTTTCTGCTGATAGCCAGTTTGCCAATGACTGGCGCGTGAAAATGGCGTGGACTTATCTGGACGCGACTTATCGCAGCAACGCCTGTGGCGCTGAAAACTGCGAGGGTAATCGCATTCCCGGTATTGCACGCAATATGGGATACGCGTCGCTGGGGTACGCCCCGCCAGAAGGTTTCTACGCGGGTGCCGATGTACGTTATATGAGTGACATTCAGGCGAATGATGAAAACACCGCGAAAGCACCTTCTTATACTGTCGCGTCGCTCAACAGCGGCTATAAATTGCGCATTCAGGAAAGCTGGATGTTAGATGTCTGGGGACGCGTTGATAACTTGTTCGACCGCGAATACGTCGGCTCCGTTATCGTTAATGAAGGTAATAATCGCTATTACGAACCGGCACCAGGGCGTAATTATGGTGTGGGAGTGAACCTGAGTTATACCTTCATGTAAGCGCATATCGTAAGCATAAAAAAACGGAACCAGGAGGTTCCGTTTTTTTACGGCGTCAGGAGTGCGATTACTCCATCGTCGCGCTACCGTTAAGTTTGAATATCACGTTAACTGTCAGGCCACGTGCAGGTTTGCCACTCTCGTAGCGCCATTTTTTCACGGCCATTTTCACCTCACGCGCGAACAGGTTTGCGTTCTTCCCATCCAGCACGTTGATATTCGTCACGCTGCCATCCGGTTCCACATCAAATTGCACACGGACGTTGCCATCGAGGCGCAAAGAGCGGGCTCGCGCTGGATAGGTCGGCGAATTTCGGCTCAATGCGCGAGGCCCTGTTGCAACAGGTGCCGTAGAAGTAACCGGTGCCGCTTTCGCCACCGGTGCCGGGCGAGCAGGCGCAGTATTCGTCGGCGCTGCCGGGCGCGGTTCAACAGGCTTCACGTCGCGTTTTGGCTCTTCAACCTTTTTCACCGGCTTCGGTTTTGGCTTAGGTTTAGGCTTCGGCTCTGGCTTATGAATGACCACCGGCGCTTCTTTCGGCGGCTCAGGGATCGGTTCTGGCTCAGGTTCTGCTACCGGCTCAGGCGGCGGTTGCACGACTTCAGGCTGTGGAGGCTCAAGCTCAGCAGGTGCCACCATCGTGACACTGATCGGCTGTGCCGGTGCGGGCAACTCAATAACCTGATGATGTACCGAGGTATAGAGCAACCCCGCAACTACAGCGCCATGTAGCACGACAGAGAGTGCGGTCGGCCACGGAAAGCGGCGAGGTAAATCAAGGGTCATTGACGTCATAATGGCTTAGGTGTCTTAAACAGGCGTTAATTTTAAATGCAAATAGCAATCATATTCAACAACGCATCGTATAAAGTCGTTTATTTTCCTGCCAGACGCTGGATTTTCCCTCATTCACCGCACCGATTTAACATCTTGTTTATCTTTCAATTGCAGTATTAACGTCATTCACTTACCGTACTTTACAACCCTCATATCATTAAGGAGTGCTGCTCGTGCTGTATGTCATTTATGCGGAAGATAATGCCGACTCTCTCGAAAAGCGTACGGCAGTGCGCCCTGCCCACCTCGCACGTCTACAATTATTACGCGATGAAGGCCGCCTGCTAACGGCGGGTCCAATGCCTGCGGTCGACAGTAACGATCCTGGTGCTGCGGGTTTTACCGGTTCAACGGTGATTGCTGAGTTTGCATCACTTGAAGATGCGCAAGCCTGGGCCGAAGCTGACCCTTATATTGCTGCGGGTGTTTATAAACAGGTGGCTATCAAGCCATTCAAGAAGGTATTCTGATTCAACTATCAGTTCGGTGAATGAAGTTATCAGGAAATTTTGATGGATCTTTTTGACGAGTCGTATGAACGCCATAAGCAATCGGTGGGTAATCAGGAAGCTCGCTGGAATGCCTGGCTGGCAAAGCATCCGTTAGTGATCGTCGCCGCAGGTTCGATAACGGTGTTGATTATCTTACTGGCAATGCATTTCTCGTAAAACGATTTGAAGATTCGGGGCACCGCAAGCGGTGCCCTTTTCTTTACGACGCCCATTGATCGTGAATGGCAAACAGCAAGGAATTACGTTGGCGGTTTGTCTGGCACTTTCTGATGGCGTGAATGCGCATGTTGCGGCGCGACTGACCTTCCAGCCAACGCGATCTGCGCCGTTGTGTCTGACGAAGCATACGCCACCGTCCGACCTCAGTTCTACTACGCCTCATTTTTACGACTCAGGTTGCATTTAACACGCGCCATTATAATGTCTTCTTCTCGCCAGGCCAGTCGTTTTACGATTAGTTTTAGTGTCAACAACTGGCGGTTGTGCGTAAACTCAAAAGCATACGGTTTCTAAAGGATTTTTGAACTATGACAACCTTCTATACAGTCGTTAGTTGGCTGATAATTTTAGGTTACTGGCTTTTAATCGCCGGCGTGACGCTACGCATTTTAATGAAGCGTCGCGCAGTTCCTTCTGCCATGGCATGGCTTCTGATTATCTATATTCTGCCGTTGGTCGGGATAATCGCCTATCTCTCGTTTGGTGAGCTTCATCTGGGTAAACGTCGCGCAGAACGCGCACGTGCTATGTGGCCGTCGACCGCCAAATGGCTTAACGATCTTAAAAGCTGCAAACATATTTTTGCTGAAGAAAACAGCGAAGTCGCCGCATCATTATTCCAGCTATGCGAACGCCGCCAGGGGATTGGAGGCGTCAAAGGCAATCAGCTCCAGTTGCTCACCACTTCTGATGAAACAATGCATGCGCTGATCCGTGATATTCAGTTGGCACGCCATAACATCGAGATGGTGTTTTACATCTGGCAGCCAGGCGGTTTAGCCGATCAGGTGGCGGAATCCCTGATGGCAGCGGCGCGTCGCGGTATCCATTGCCGGTTAATGCTCGACTCTGCGGGTAGCGTCGCATTTTTCCGCAGTCCCTGGGCGAACATGATGCGTAACGCGGGCGTGGAAGTAGTTGAAGCGCTCAAAGTTAATCTGATGCGTGTGTTCCTGCGCCGCATGGATTTACGCCAGCACCGCAAAATGGTGATGATCGATAACTATATTGCCTACACCGGCAGCATGAATCTCGTCGACCCGCGCTTCTTTAAGCAAGATGCAGGCGTTGGGCAATGGGTGGATTTAATGGCGCGCATGGAAGGCCCGGTCGCCACCGCAATGGGCATCGTCTATTCCTGCGACTGGGAAATCGAAACCGGAAAACGCATATTACCGCCCGCGCCTGACGCGAATATCATGCCGTTTGAGGAAGCAACAGGACACACAATTCACACCATAGCCTCAGGTCCTGGTTTCCCTGAAGATTTGATTCACCAGGCGTTACTGACTTCGGTCTATGCGGCGCGTGAATATTTGATTATGACCACGCCGTACTTTGTGCCGAGCGACGATTTGCTCCATGCGATTTGTACCGCTGCGCAACGGGGTGTAGACGTGAGCATTATCATTCCGCGCAAGAATGATTCGTTACTGGTGGGCTGGGCGAGTCGCGCCTTCTTTACCGAGCTGCTGGCCGCGGGCGTGAAGATTTATCAGTTCGAAGGCGGATTACTGCATACCAAGAGCGTGTTGGTCGATGGGCAATTGAGTCTGGTGGGGACCGTGAATCTGGATATGCGTAGTCTGTGGCTTAATTTCGAGATTACGTTGGTTATCGACGACTCCGGTTTTGCCAGTGACCTTGCTGCGGTACAAGACGACTATATCTCCCGCTCACGGCTGGTAGACCTGCGTTTGTGGGTGAAACGACCAATGTGGCAGCGCGTGGTAGAGCGACTGTTTTACTTCTTTAGCCCGTTGCTGTAAAACGTGGCGCATTAGCACTCGATAAGTGGAAAAAGAGATGGAAATGGATCTGAACAACCGCCTGACAGAAGATGAAACGCTCGAGCAGGCTTACGATATTTTTCTCGAACTGGCGGTAGATAATCTCGATCCGGCAGATGTGATTCTGTTTAACCTGCAATTTGAGGAGCGCGGCGGTGCCGAACTTTTTGACCCCGCCGAAGACTGGCAGGAACACGTTGATTTCGACCTGAACCCGGACTTCTTTGCCGAAGTGGTGATTGGCCTTGCCGATACCGACGGTGGCGAACTCAATGATATCTTTGCTCGCGTGCTGTTGTGCCGTGAAAAAGACCACAAACTTTGCCATATTCTGTGGCGCGAATAAGGCTTTGTAGGGCGGATACGCGTTAGCGCCATCCGCCATTTACATCTGAACTACAGCTTAGGTAACGCACTCCCGCAAGATTTGCAGAATCGCGCTTCTTCGTCGTGATTGCCTTTATGGCAATTTGGACACAGGCGCGCATTACGCTGCTTTTGAAATTCATTCGTCATATGCGCGGTGATAATCCCGGTTGGGATAGCAATGACCGAGTAACCAATCAAAATAAGTATCGAAGCAACCATTCGGCCAGGCCCGGTATGCGGCGTAATATCGCCATACCCCACCGTTGTCACCGTCACCACAGCCCAATAGACCGACGTGCTTAATGTCGTAAAGCCGTTGGGTGGCCCTTCAATGCCATACATCAAGCCGCCTGCCACCACCATGACAATCAAAATAAAGGCGTAAAACAGAATGAGCTGGTGCCGGGCATTGAGAATTGCCTGCCATAAAGAGTGCAGCGTCGGCATATAACGCAGTAATTTGAGGATCCTGAGGACGCGTATGGCACGCATTGCGCGCCAGGCGAAGACGTAATTGACGCCAATTTCGGGCCACAGCCACAAAACATATAACGGCAAAATCGTCGCCAGATCGATAAACCCCCAGAAACTAAATACATATTTGCGCGGATTGGGCCAACACAGTACCCGCAAAATATATTCCAGGGTAAATAGCAGCGTAAAACCGATTTCCAGGTAAACAAACAGCTTCCATTCGTCGTAAGTCAGATGATATTGCGTCCCAAGCCCTGATTCGACAAATACGGCAATCACACTGAGTAAGGCGAATAAGCCACAAAACGCTTCAAAGCGACGGCCTGAATGAGTTCTTTGATCGAAGAGAAGATGGTACATCCGCTTACGGGCGGTCGTAATCAGCACAGTAACCTCACAAACTAAAAGGGCTGGCATCATGCCAGCCCTGCGAGATTATAGCGGGTCTACCTTGAGACAGGAAACGGCATGCTTGAAGCTGCCCTCCAGTACCGGGCGAGTTTTCGCACATTCTGGTCCTGCAATCGGGCAACGCGTACGGAATACGCAGCCTGACGGCGGGTTAATAGGCGATGGCAACTCCCCTTCAAGAAGTTGTATCGTTTTATTTCTTTCCAGATCCGGGTCAGGAATCGGCACGGCTGACATCAATGCTTTAGTGTATGGATGCAGCGGATTGTGATAAACCTCATCGTAGGTACCCAACTCGACCGCATGGCCCAGATACATCACCAGAACACGGTCAGATATATGTTTTACCACCGCCAAATCGTGCGCGATGAAGATCAGGGAAAGCCCCATTTCACGTTGCAGTTTTTGCAGCAGGTTAACGACCTGAGCCTGAATGGATACGTCCAGCGCCGATACTGGTTCGTCGCAGATAATCAGTTTTGGCTCGAGGATCAGTGCGCGAGCAATCCCGATACGCTGACACTGGCCACCTGAGAATTCGTGCGGGTAACGGTTGATGAGGTTTGGCAGCAAGCCCACTTTCATCATCATCGCTTTTACGCGGTCGCGAACTTCCTGGCGTGGCATTTTCGGGTGATAAGTGCGCAGCGGCTCCGCGATAATATCGCCGATATTCATACGCGGGTTCAGGGAAGCCAGCGGGTCCTGGAAAATCATCTGGATATCGCTGCGCACTTCGCGCCACTGTTCCGGATTCATCCCCAGCAAATCTTTGCCCAACCAGGCTACGCGGCCTTCGGTCGCTTTAACCAGGCCGATAATGGCACGGGCAAAAGTCGATTTTCCGCAACCGGATTCCCCTACCACGCCCAACGTTTCGCCTTCGTACAAACGCAGCGTCACACCATCAACGGCTTTCAGAGTTTTGGACGGTTGCCAGAACCACTGTTTGCCATCTTTGATATCAAAATGCACTTTGAGATCGGCGATTTCTAAGAGAACTTTTTTCTCTTCAGTCACTGCGTTCATACTAATTCCTCCACTGGCTTAAAGCAGGCGCGCAAGCGACCTTCACCAAAACGCTCAAGTGGTGGCGCTGTGTTACAAATTTCCATTGCGTGTGGGCAACGTGGTTGGAACGGGCAACCTTTCGGCAAACGTAGCAGGTTTGGCGGATTGCCAGGAATGGTCAACAAAGACTCACCTTCAGCGTCCAGACGCGGAACCGCATTCAGCAGGCCGATAGAATACGGGTGCACCGGATTGTAGAACACATCCCGCGCCTGACCGTATTCCATGGTACGACCGGCATACATCACCAGCACTTTGTCGCAGATCCCGGCAACAACGCCGAGATCGTGGGTGATCATGATAATCGCGGTGTTAAATTCGCGTTTCAGCTCGTTTAACAGCGTCATGATTTGCGCCTGTACGGTGACGTCCAGTGCGGTTGTTGGCTCATCAGCAATCAACAGTTTCGGACGACACAGCAACGCCATTGCGATCATTACACGCTGGCGCATCCCGCCGGAAAACTCATGCGGGAACATACGCATGCGTTTACGTGCTTCAGGCATTTTAACCGCATCTAACATTCGAACCGATTCTTCAAACGCTTCCGCTTTACCCAATTTTTTGTGCAACATCAGCACTTCCATCAACTGCTCGCCTACACGCATGTAAGGGTTCAGTGAGGTCATTGGGTCCTGGAAAATCATCGAAATCTGTTCTGCACGCAAGCGGTTAAGCTGGCTTTCAGGCAGGTTGAGGATTTCGCGTCCGTTGAATTTAGCTGACCCGCCGATACGGCCATTTGCCGCCAGCAAGCCCATCAAGGCGAAAGCGGTTTGCGATTTACCGGAGCCGGACTCGCCGACAATACCCAGTGTTTCACCCGCTTTCAGGCTGAAATTCAGATCGTTTACCGCCGTAACGTCACCGTCTGGCGTACCGAAGGTGACACGCAAATCTTTTACGTCTAACAACGCAGAAGTCGCGTTCAGTGGAGTAACCACCGCAGGATTTTCAATTGTGCTCATCGCGGCACTCCTTAACGATCTTTCGGGTCGAGGGCATCACGCAGGCCATCGCCGATAAAGTTGAAACAGAACAGAGTGATAACCAGGAAGCCTGCCGGGAACATCAGCAACCATGGGGAAACTTCCATGGAATTAGCACCATCGCTCAGTAATGCACCCCAGCTACTTAACGGCTCTTGCGTACCCAAACCCAGGAAGCTCAGGAAGGATTCGAAGAGAATCATGCTTGGCACCAGCAGCGAGGCGTAAACGACGACCACGCCCAGTACGTTTGGCACGATGTGACGAACCACAATATTGGCGGTAGAAACCCCACCGACCTGAGCGGCTTCGATGAACTCTTTACGTTTCAGGCTGAGTGTCTGGCCGCGTACAATACGCGCCATGTCCAGCCAGGAAACCATCCCGATTGCCACGAAGATCAGCAGGATGTTTTGCCCAAAGAAAGTCACCAGCAAAATCACGAAGAACATGAACGGGAAGGAGTTCAGGATTTCCAGCAGACGCATCATTACCGAGTCGATTTTGCCGCCCAGATAACCCGCCATCGAACCGTATAACGTCCCGACGACGACCGCCACCAACGCTGCTGCAACGCCAACCATCAGCGAGATACGCCCGCCGATTGCCACTCGAACCAGCAGGTCACGACCTGAGGAGTCAGTACCAAAATAGTGACCAGAGGTCATATCAGGTGCGGCCGACATCATTCCCCAGTCGGTATCAAAATAACTAAACTGCGACAGCATCGGCGCAAAAGTGACGAACAGCGCGATAAATGCCAGGACAATCAGACTCGCAACCGCTGCACGGTTATGCATAAAGCGGCGGCGAGCATCTTGCCAAAGGCTACGGCCTTCTACTTCTAGTTTTTCACTGAAGTTTTCCAGCGCCTCGCTGTTTTTATTACTCAACATCATGGCGAACTCCAGTATCAGTAACGGATTTTCGGATCGATAACGGCGTACAGCACATCAACAATCGCGTTAAAGAGAATCGTCAGTGCGCCGACCAGAATGGTCAGACTCAGCACCAAAGAGTAATCGCGGTTCAGCGCGCCATTAACGAACAACTGGCCAATACCTGGTAATCCGTAAATGGTTTCGATAACCATTGAACCCGTAATGATACCGACGAAAGCCGGGCCTAAATAAGACAGAACCGGTAACAGTGCAGGTTTCAATGCGTGGCGCAAAATAATGCGGCGCATCGGCAACCCTTTCGCACGTGCGGTACGGATAAAGTTGGAGTGCAGAACTTCAATCATCGAGCCACGAGTGATACGCGCGATACTGGCAATGTAAGCCAACGACAGCGCGACCATTGGCAGTATCATGTATTGAATGGCCCCTCCGTTCCACCCGCCTCCGGGCAACCACTTCAGGGTTATCGCAAATATCAGAACCAGTAATGGCGCAACCACGAAGCTCGGGATAACGACCCCGGTCATGGCCACCCCCATTACGGCGTAATCCCATTTGGTATTTTGATTCAGTGCGGCAATCACCCCTGCTAATACACCTAAGACCACTGCAAAAATAAATGCAGCTGCGCCTAATTTGGCAGAGACAGGGAAGCTCGAAGCCACCAGGTCGTTCACTGAATAATCTTTATATTTAAATGACGGGCCAAAATCACCGTGTGCCAGTTGTTTCAGGTAGCTGAAATACTGGGTGGAGATCGGATCGTTTAAATGGTATTTGGCTTCAATGTTCGCCATCACTTCTGGCGGCAGTGCGCGTTCGCTGGTGAATGGACTCCCCGGCGCAAGGCGCATCATGAAGAATGAAATTGTTATAAGAATAAAGAGTGTCGGAATTGCTTCCAGACAACGACGTAGAATAAATTTCAACATTGCCCGTACCTTCTGGCTGTGCCTTTAGAGTGCGATAAAATAAGACACGATGGGGCAAAAATTACCCTAAATAATTCACGTTGCAGCGTGAATCATGAAGGCTAAAACTTGCCCCACGAATTGCCATTAATGTTTGATGATATACATATCTTTAGTATAGATATTGTCCATCGGGTCTTTACCGGTATAACCGCCAACCCATGGTTTCACCAGACGGGCATTCACGTAGTAATAAACCGGAACGATTGCAGAATCTTTGCCCAATTGCTGTTCCGCTTTATCGTATGCGGCAGCGCGTTGTGCCTCATCCGTCGCTTTCAGCGATTCCGCCATGATGGCGTCAAACGCTGGGCTCTTATAATGTGCGGTGTTCATTGAGCTTGTTGAAAGCATCGTGTTCAGGAAGGAAGTCGGTTCGTTGTAATCCGCACACCAGCCAGCACGCGCAACGTTGTAGTTGCCCTGGTGACGAGTATCAAGGAAGGTTTTCCACTCCTGGTTTACCAGCTTAACGTTCACACCGAGGTTTTTCTGCCAGATAGAAGCGGCAGCGATAGCCAGTTTCTTGTGCAGATCGGAGGTGTTGTACAGCAGGTCGAAGGTCAGCGGTTTATCTTTGGTATAGCCTGCTTCAGCCAGTAATTTCTTCGCTTCTTCGTTACGTTTTTCCTGAGTCCATGAGAACCACTCAGGTTTAGTCAGTTTTGCACCGTCAGTGTAAGGAGGGGTGTAGCCATATGCTGGCAGGTCGCCCTGCGCCTTCACTTTATTAACGATGATGTCGCGATCCAGGCCCAGTTTCAGAGCGGTACGAACGCGCGCATCGTTGAACGGAGCTTTCTGGTTGTTGATTTCGTAGTAGTAAGTACACAGATACGGGTCAACATGAACTTCAGCTGGAATTTCTTTTTTCAGCTTCTGGAACAGTTCGATTGGCAGGTTGTTATAGGTCATGTCAATCTCGCCGCTGCGGTAGCGGTTCACATCCGTCACTTCGGAAGAGATTGGCAGATAGGTAATTTGTGAAATAACCGTTTTGGCGTTATCCCAATAATTGGTATTACGCTCCATCACGATGCGTTCGTTAACAACCCAATCTTTCAGTTTATAAGCACCGTTGCTCACGATGTTTGCAGGTTGGGTCCACTTTTCACCAAACTTCTCAATGGCAGTTTTATTCACCGGGGACATCGCCGGGTTAACCAGAAGTTTGTAGAAGTAAGGAACAGGCTCGCTCAGAGTGACTTCCAGAGTGTGGTCGTCAATGGCTTTTACACCCAGTTCACTTGGTTTCATTTTGCCGTCGATGATGGCATCAACGTTTACGATATGGCCGTATTGCGGGTAGCTTGCGTATGGCGAAGCGGTGTTTGGATCAACCAGACGCTGCCAGCTATAGACGAAATCTTGCGCGGTAACAGGCTCGCCGTTAGACCATTTCGCATCTTTACGCAGATGGAAGGTCCAGACTTTAAAATCTTTATTATCCCAGGACTCTGCTACGCCCGGAATTGGGTGGCCATCTTTTGGAGAAGTAATTAATAAACCTTCAAACAGATCACGGCTCACGTTTGACTCAGGAACGCCTTCAATTTTATTTGGGTCCAGAGACTGTGGTTCAGCACCGTTGTTTCGAATCAACGTTTGCTTTTCTGACAGTTGAACACCTGCAGGAACTTCGGCCGCCATGGCCACATTGCCTACGATTAGCGCGGATAAAATGCTTGCTGCTACCAGACTTTTTTTTGTGATGATGGACATTGTGTTGATACTCCACTCATTATAATTACCGACCCGAAAGCCAGCCTCTTCCCCTCTGGGGGTTCCTTAACAGTGCAAGAGCGTTATGCAGCTGCCAGGTTGTTCTTCTGTGTTACTTGCTATCACCGACTTTATTTGGGGGATGCTCTTATTGGCACCCTGCTCCGTCGATTCTTAATCAACCTACCCTGTTCTCAGGTTGATATTGATGAGTCATCTGTAAATGAAACATTTTTCAGATAATTGTGTTGCCCGGAAAGTATCAAAAGCGCCTGATGCCCGCCAATACAATTTGCAAATTTGTTAAGCATTTCTCTTTTATCTAGTCAGCATCACATTTGTAGAGGAGCCATATCGGCGCATTTTCTCTACTTAAATGATTAAAAATAAAAGAGATAGTGGCGTGACCATAGGCAAGCGCTTTCCAGCATTTGGCGCAACTCCGAGATTCACAATAATTTAACAATTGGTTGTTTTTTAGCACATTCATCTACAAGAGAGCTTGATTAACTAATATCATCTCAATAAAGCGGCAGCAAGTATCATTGTGTAGTGTGAGTGAAATAACGATGCGATTGTGAATTTTATGTACAGTGGAAGAAAATCAAGGCGGCTAATGCCCCGTTTCCAAAGCATTTTCTTATGAATGATTTTTAAAATAAACGATGCGGGAATGTTCTTAACAGATGAGTTTTGGTGGGAAGTTAACAAGAAAAAAGCAGAATGGTTATTCTGCTTTTTCATATCTCAGATTCAGCAGAACTAACTTAGCAACCCTGGGAAGATAGTTTTCAGACCGGTGACGATAAATTCAATCCCCAAAGCCATCAATAACAAACCCATAATACGGGTGATGACGTTAATGCCCGTTTGCCCCAGCAGACGGACTAACCATGGTGCAAGGCGGAAAACCAGCCAACAACAGAAAGCAAATAGTGCAATAGCAATCGTAAAACCGATTAAATAATTCCAGCTATGGTAGCGAGTCCCCCAGACAATGGTAGAACTGATTGCACCAGGGCCGGCCATTAATGGAAGTGCCAGGGGAACAACACCGACGCTTTCGCGAATAGCACTTTCTGACTTCTCTTGTTTGTTCTGTTTATCTTCCCCGAGCTTACCGCTAATCATCGACATCGCAATAGTCACGACCAGAATCCCACCGGCAATACGGAAAGAATCTATTGATATGCCGAATAACTGAAGAATGCCGTCACCGAGGAACAATGACGTCCATAAGATGATAGCTACTGACAGATTTGCAGTAAGGTTGGTTTTATTCCTCGCTACCGCGGTTTGGTAGCTGGTCATGCTGATAAAGACGGGAATAATCCCCACCGGGTTTACCAGCGCGAACAAGCCAATAAAGAACTTAAAATAGGTAGGCAAATCAAACAAGGATTGAGCCACTAAAAACTCCGCAAATGAACGTAGCAAAGGCCGGCGTAATGTAATGGAAAACAGTTGCTGGCGCTACGCCCTTTCGTAGCATAGATAACTACTTTTAGAAGCAAATGCGATATTAATCAATAATGTTACCCGCTTGTTGAAAATATGGTAGTTTGTTTTGTCTTAGCTGTGACTAAAATTTTAAAGATTTATCAGTAACCTGATTCTGGCGTGCTGAATGGAGTCAGCCTTAGGATAATGTGATTTACATCACAAAAAACCTACTCAGAAGTGAGTACTCTTGGATACATCTGAAGAGCGTATAATTCAGACCATGAATAGGTTTTTTCGATAAGGCTCTTTTAGTAAATCAGCAGGTCGTTTTGGGAAGTTTTTGGATAGTCGTGGCTCGTGGTTTTACGCAAGCTGTTGCCCGCTGACTATACTGTCGTCTCGAGCAGCTCATTTACTAAAAGAGTTTAACATTATCAGGAGAGCATTATGGCTGTAACTAATGTCGCTGAACTTAACGCACTTGTAGAGCGCGTCAAGAAAGCCCAGCGTGAATATGCCAACTTTACTCAAGAGCAAGTTGATAAAATCTTCCGCGCCGCCGCTCTGGCAGCTGCCGATGCTCGAATCCCTCTAGCGAAACTGGCCGTTGCCGAATCTGGCATGGGTATCGTTGAAGATAAAGTGATCAAAAACCACTTTGCTTCAGAGTATATCTACAACGCCTATAAAGATGAAAAGACCTGTGGTGTTCTTAGTGAAGACCAGACCTTCGGGACTATCACCATCGCTGAGCCAATCGGTATCATCTGCGGTATCGTTCCGACGACTAACCCAACTTCAACGGCTATCTTTAAGTCTCTGATCAGCCTGAAGACTCGTAACGCGATCATCTTCTCTCCACACCCACGTGCAAAAGACGCGACCAACAAAGCAGCAGACATCGTTCTGCAAGCTGCGATCGCTGCGGGTGCTCCTAAAGATCTGATTGGTTGGATTGACCAACCTTCTGTCGAACTGTCTAACGCTCTGATGCACCACCCAGATATCAACATGATTCTGGCTACTGGTGGTCCAGGTATGGTTAAGGCTGCATACAGCTCCGGTAAACCAGCAATCGGTGTAGGCGCAGGTAACACTCCAGTTGTTGTTGACGAAACTGCTGACATCAAACGTGTTGTTGCTTCTATCCTGATGTCTAAAACCTTCGATAACGGCGTAATCTGTGCTTCCGAGCAATCAGTTATCGTTGTTGACTCTGCTTATAACGCAGTGCGCGAACGTTTTGCATCCCACGGCGGCTACATGCTGCAGGGCAAAGAGCTGAAAGCTGTTCAGGACATCATCCTGAAAAACGGCGCGCTGAACGCAGCTATCGTTGGTCAGCCAGCAACCAAAATTGCTGAACTGGCAGGCTTCACAGTACCGGCTGACACCAAGATTCTGATTGGTGAAGTTAGCGTGGTTGACGAATCTGAGCCATTTGCTCACGAAAAACTGTCTCCAACTCTGGCTATGTACCGTGCTAAGAGCTTCGAAGATGCAGTTGTTAAAGCTGAGAAACTGGTTGAAATGGGCGGCATCGGCCACACCTCTTGCCTGTACACAGACCAGGACAACCAGCCAGAGCGCGTTAAGCACTTCGGCGACAAAATGAAAACTGCACGTATCCTGATCAACACCCCTGCTTCACAGGGTGGTATCGGTGACCTGTACAACTTTAAACTCGCGCCTTCCCTGACTCTGGGTTGTGGTTCATGGGGTGGTAACTCCATCTCTGAGAACGTGGGTCCTAAGCACCTGATCAACAAGAAAACCGTTGCTAAGCGAGCTGAGAACATGTTGTGGCATAAACTTCCGAAATCTATCTACTTCCGCCGTGGCTCTCTGCCAATCGCGCTGGACGAAGTGATTACTGATGGTCACAAACGTGCGATGATCGTTACCGACCGTTTCCTGTTCAACAACGGCTATGCAGACCAGATCACTTCTGTTCTGAAAGCAGCTGGCGTTGAAACTGAAGTCTTCTTCGAAGTAGAAGCTGATCCAACTCTGACCGTGGTACGTAAAGGTGCAGAACTGGCGAACTCCTTCAAACCAGACGTGATTATCGCGCTGGGCGGCGGTTCACCAATGGATGCTGCGAAAATCATGTGGGTTATGTACGAGCACCCAGAAACTCACTTCGAAGAACTGGCACTGCGCTTCATGGACATCCGTAAGCGTATCTACAAGTTCCCGAAAATGGGCGTAAAAGCGAAAATGATCGCGGTTACTACCACTTCCGGTACGGGTTCAGAAGTGACTCCGTTTGCAGTTGTAACTGATGATGCAACAGGTCAGAAATACCCACTGGCTGACTACGCTCTGACTCCAGATATGGCGATTGTTGATGCCAACCTAGTGATGGATATGCCTAAGTCCCTGTGTGCATTCGGTGGTCTGGATGCCGTGACTCACGCACTGGAAGCTTACGTTTCCGTACTGGCAAGCGAGTTCTCTGACGGTCAGGCTCTGCAAGCGCTGAAACTGCTGAAAGAAAACCTGCCAGCATCTTACAACGAAGGCTCCAAAAACCCAGTTGCTCGTGAGCGTGTACACAACGCTGCGACCATCGCGGGTATCGCGTTTGCGAACGCCTTCCTGGGTGTGTGTCACTCAATGGCTCACAAACTGGGTTCACAGTTCCACATTCCTCACGGTCTGGCGAACGCCCTGTTGATTTCCAACGTTATCCGCTATAACGCGAATGACAACCCAACCAAGCAAACTGCATTCAGCCAGTATGACCGCCCACAAGCGCGTCGTCGTTATGCTGAAATCGCAGACCATCTGGGTCTGAGCGCACCGGGCGACCGTACTGCTGCTAAGATCGAGAAACTGCTGGCATGGCTGGATTCTATCAAGGCTGAACTGGGTATTCCTAAGTCCATCCGCGAAGCAGGCGTTCAGGAAGCTGACTTCCTGGCACACGTTGATAAACTGTCTGAAGATGCGTTCGATGACCAGTGTACCGGTGCTAACCCACGTTACCCACTGATCTCTGAACTGAAACAAATTCTGATGGATACCTTCTACGGTCGTGAATTCTCCGAAGAAGGCAACGAAGCAGCACCTGCTAAAGCAGCAGCTCCTGTCGCTAAAGCTGACAAGAAAGCGAAGAAAACCGCTTAATTGTTATCGCTAATAAAAAAACCCGCTTCGGCGGGTTTTTTTATGTCTGCATTTTTCAAAATCACACTGTAAAGCGTTATACAGCCTTCAAGGGGAAAGCCTCCCCTTCCCCTTCATTTAGTTTTTTAAGCGCCCTGAATGCCTTGTAGGGACCCTTTTTGCAGCGCTTCTTTGTAATGCTTGCGGCATACTGATACATAGCGTTCATTACCACCGATAACCACCTGCTCGCCCTGGTTATACGGTCGACCTTCGTGATCAAGTCGCAATACCATGCTCGCCTTACGACCACAGAAACAAATGGTTTTTAATTCCACCAGCTTATCTGACCATGCCAATAAATATTGGCTCCCGCCAAAAAGCTCACCCTGGAAATCAGTGCGTAATCCATAACACAGCACGGGAATATCAAGATCATCTACGACATCTGATAAAGCTAATACTTGATCTCGCGTCAGGAACTGACATTCGTCCACCAGGACACAATTGACGGCATTACGCTGATGCTCATCGCGTATTTCATTGAATAATTGAGTTGAAGCATTGTAGAGCTTTGCAGGCGACGACAATCCAATACGCGAACTCACCTTTCCAGAGCCAAATCGATTGTCAATTTCTGCGGTATACACCAGCGTGCGCATTCCGCGCTCTTGATAGTTGTATGAAGATTGCAGTAATGCAGTGGATTTCCCCGCATTCATTGCGGAATAGTAAAAGTAGAGTTGTGCCATTGGTCAGCTAGCCTGAGTTAAAATGTAAATATTATTAACACGGATTATATCATAAGCCGTTACAGAGTTGCCGCTACCTGATGATGGTATGGAAAATTCCTGCATTATTTGGCTGATATATAAATCTCAGAGCGCATTGGTTCGGCGTGCCTGTTGTTTAAAAGCCATCACACGACACTTAACTTACGGAGTTTTCAGTGTTTTCCGCACTATTCATTAGAGTGTGATGAATCGCTAATAATAATGTTCTATTAAGAATACCCCCTGAAAAGGACAATAATACCAAAGGTTGATATTTCGCCATTAATGCTCTTATGCCTCAATTTACTGCACCAACAACCCCTGCCTCTATCAGGGTTGTTGAAGAAAAATTGAGTTATCCACGTTTTGTTTACCATGCATGTAAGTCAAAATTTAAGTTAATACGCTTTTATAAATCGACAAAATATTATGGAATTTTAGATTCCTTACATTACCCCCTATTGCAGAACTTAATTTAAGCCTCTATTATTAGCCCAACAAGCCAACCATCAATATAAGATTGAGATTACTAAAATGAGCGAAGCACTTAAAATTCTGAACAACATCCGTACTCTTCGTGCACAAGCTAGAGAATGTACTCTGGAAACGCTGGAAGAAATGCTGGAAAAATTAGAAGTTGTTGTTAACGAACGTCGCGAAGAAGATAATGCTGCTGCAGCAGAAATTGAAGAACGCACTCGTAAACTGCAACAATACCGTGAAATGCTGATTGCTGATGGCATTGATCCTAACGAATTACTGAATAGCATGGCTGCTGTTAAATCTGCAGGCAAAGCAAAACGCGCTGCGCGCCCAGCTAAATATCAGTACATCGACGAAAACGGCGAAAGCAAAACCTGGACTGGCCAGGGCCGTACTCCAGCAGTAATCAAAAAAGCAATGGAAGAACAAGGCAAAAAACTGGAAGACTTCCTGATTGCCTAATTTTTGCTTTTAGTGCTGCTTATTAAATCCCGCTTCGGCGGGATTTTTGTTTTATACGCTTTCAACAAGAACATAAAAAGAAACCAGGTGGCCTTTTCATTTCACCGCCTCTGAAATCATCCTGATTTGCCCTGAGCCTCTCTCCCTGCCACTGTACGCCGTTCCGCTATCAATATAAATTCGAGTATGTATGTGCCAGCGAATCGTCGATTTTGTGGATTACCACATATAAAGAAATGGAATTAACAGTTCCATCGCAGAGCATTAAAATGGTTGTCAGGTTTGGATCCGCACAAATCGAGTGGTTTCGAACGAATAACAAACCCCGTTCTGCACTGTGAGATGAATCACGGATCAATTTGTCTGCGGTCAATAAATCAGCCATAGCATTACGGCGGGCAGGGTCAAATTGCTGCCGGTAGAACTAAGAATGGGAGGAGATGGGATAAAACGGGATTTGCTATAAGCTCGAGTAATAATAGTCTTGCGGGGAAGCGATATCTGTATCCGGGAAACCGGACGCCAACAAATCCTCAGGACGGGATAGCCAATAAGATTTGCCGCGCCGGTAACCGGATATTTCCTACAACCCTACTTATTACGCAATATTGAGGGACGCTCCGCGACCGATTGCATAATAAACAAAACCGCGCTTACTGAGCCTTTCAGGATCATACAAGTTACGGCCATCGAAGATAATAGGTTGTTTCAGGGACTTCTTAATTGCATCGAAATCAGGTGCTTTGAAACTCTGCCATTCAGTACAAATGACCAGAGCATCCGCGCCCTGCAATGCAGCTTCTTTCGTTCCCATCAGTTTCAGATCTGAGCGATGTCCATAAATGCGCTGGGTTTCATCCATTGCTTCCGGGTCATACGCCTGCACCTGAGCACCGCGTTCCCACAGCGCTTCCATCAGGACGCGGCTTGAGGCTTCACGCATATCGTCAGTATTAGGTTTGAAAGAAAGCCCCCACAGCGCGAAGGTTTTGCCTTCCAGATTTTCACCAAAGTGACGATAAATAAACTCAGGGAGTTTTAACTTCTGGTCCTGGTTTACCTCTTCAACCGCCTGCAGAATCCGTGGCGTATAGCCAATCTGCTGGGCAGTGCGAATCAGAGCCTGAACATCTTTAGGGAAACAGGAACCGCCATAACCACAGCCTGGATAAATAAAGCTATAGCCAATACGCGAATCTGAGCCGATACCCATGCGCACTTTTTCGATATCCGCACCCAGGCGTTCTGCCAGGTTCGAAATCTCGTTCATAAAGCTGATTTTGGTCGCCAACATACAGTTGGCTGCGTACTTGGTCAGCTCCGCGCTACGGATATCCATCAGGATCATGCGGTCGTGGTTACGGTTGAATGGCTCGTACAACTCACGCAGAAGATCAACGATGTCTTCGTTATCGGTGCCGATAACGATACGCTCAGGACGCATACAGTCGGAAACCGCCGCACCTTCTTTCAGGAATTCCGGGTTAGAGACCACATCAAAGGAAACATCCACGCCACGCGCTTTCAGGGTTTCTTCCATTACGGCGCGTACTTTATCTGCGGTGCCAACCGGAACCGTAGATTTATCGAGCACAACTTTATGGGAAGTCATGTACTGGGCGATGGTACGCGCGACGGCTGTAACGTATTTCAGGTCGGCAGAACCGTCTTCATCAGGCGGTGTACCCACGGCGATAAATTGCATTTCACCATGCTGAACGCCCATTTCAGCATCAGTGCTGAAGTGTAAACGCCCTTCTTCATAGTTTTTTTTCACCAGCGGCGTTAAGCCCGGTTCAAAAATAGGGATCACGCCGTTTTTCAGATTTTCGACTTTCTTTGCATCGACATCTATGCACATTACATCGTGCCCGACTTCCGCAAGCACTGCTGCCTGCACGAGTCCTACATAGCCGATACCAAATACAGTAACTTTCATCTTTCTATCCTGCGTTGCAATGAATTACTTTTTCGCGCCAACCGTCTCTTCAAGCCATGCTTTGAAATCAGCACCCAGAGTGTTGTGACGAATACCGTATTCCACAAACGCCTGCATATAGCCAAGTTTGTTACCACAGTCATGGCTCACGCCTCTCATGTGATACGCTTCAACGGTCTGTTTTTCCATCAGCATCGCGATGGAGTCAGTCAGCTGAATTTCATCGCCCGCACCTGGAGGCGTTTTGGACAACAGCGGCCAGATATCGGCGGTCAGCACGTAACGACCCACAACAGCCAGGTTGGATGGTGCGACGTTTGCTTTAGGCTTCTCAACGATACCAACCATCGGCACGCTATCACCTTCATTTAATTCAACGCCTTTACAGTCAACAACACCGTAAGCCGTCACGTCTTCTACCGGTTCAACCATAATCTGGCTGTGGCCTGTCGCATCAAAACGTTTGATCATTTCTGCCAGGTTGTCTTGAGACAAATCAGACTCGAATTCATCAAGGATTACGTCAGGCAGAATAACTGCTACCGGCTCATCACCGACAACCGGATGCGCGCACAGTACGGCGTGGCCGAGGCCTTTCGCCAGACCTTGACGAACCTGCATGATAGTTACATGCGGTGGGCAAATAGCCTGAACTTCTTCCAGCAACTGGCGCTTAACGCGTTTTTCCAGCATGGCTTCCAGTTCAAAACTGGTATCGAAATGGTTTTCGATGGAGTTTTTCGACGAGTGCGTTACCAGCACAATTTCAGTAATACCCGCGGCGATACATTCATTGACCACATATTGAATAAGTGGCTTATCAACCAGCGGCAGCATCTCTTTTGGAATTGCCTTGGTGGCCGGTAACATGCGTGTACCCAATCCCGCAACAGGGATTACTGCTTTTCTTACTTTAGAATTAATGGCAGCCATTGAAAAATCTCCTGGACTGTTCAAGTTTTCACTTGCAAGTCAATTAAAATACGCATCGAGTATATCAGCTTAAAAATGAAATCTGCCGCTGTTTACCCGCTGCGCTGGTAATTTAAGATAAATACGAGTTGGTTAAGTACGATATTACCACCAGCAAAGATAGGGGAGAAAACCTAAATGTTTTCAAGCATCCAGATGCTCATTCCGCAGACAACATGAGTCTTAAACGCCCGCCTGAACCCCACACCTGACACTGCCAGGATTCGCAGCGCTGGCTAATTTGATTAAGGTAAGTATTGCCCAGAGTGCCCAGAGGCACACCATTACTGACCTGAATTTGATGTTCGCCGGTATTTAACGTCGCATTAAGTCCAGCGGAGACCAAAATGAGGTTTTTAAGCTCACTATGGTAATAGCCAACCATGAGGGGAAACTGTCCGGTCAAATTAGCTTGTCGTAATAACTGGTTAACTTGTTTTAGCAAATTCCCTAATTCTGGTAACCGCTGATGCTGGTGGGAAAGCTGTTCCTGCAATAAGCCATTAAATAATGCCCGTAATAGCAGTGCAGCTAACACGCCGTTATCCCCAGCTCGAGTCACATCGAGGCAATAAAATGCCAGGTCGTTTTCTGAAAGCGGAGCGATATCCAGAACCAGCCCAGGTTGATTGAGGGTAATCAGTTGACGGTAATTGACGCGACAATGCGACATCACCTGTTGCACCGGGGGTTGCAGTTCTTGCAGTAATTTAGACGCCGCCTGCGGGTCGCTGACCAGCGCGTCCCAGTCCTGGAACAAACGTTCTTCTTCTTCAACCCGCGAATTAAACATATTGGGATAGAGGCAAGCAAAAACGGTTTCACGCAAGCGGTTAAGATCTTTAATAGGTTTAAGCAGAACATCCTGTACGCCAAAACGCAGCGCTTTGGCGATATCTGACATATTTTCAGTCGCGGAAATGACTAATATTGGCGTTTGCACCCCTTCATTACGCAGATGCTCGACTAACTTCAGCCCATTCATGCGCGGCATCGCCAAATCACAAATCAACAAATCGGGTGCAAAAGTGGATATTTTTTCCAGAGCGTCGATACCATCTGTGGCAACGGCAATGATTGCCCCTAAAGAAGAAAGATAATTCTCCAGCAAAGAGCGGAAAACGGGCTCGTCCTCAACAATGAGAATCTGTTTTCCAACGAGTGGCTGTGTCATGTGCGCTCCCCTGACTGGCGATAGATCAATAGTGGCATGGTATGACAATCACCGCCTGTCAGAATTGCCTGAAGATGCGAGTTTTCACCGTACTCATTCATGGGTACGAACCAAAGGTAACAGCTCATCCATCTTTTTCTCGACGGCCAGACTCCCCGCACTGATCGCTTCTGCGGCGCGGTGGAAATCCAGGGTAGAAATCTGAGGGCAAAACGGCTGGAGCAAAATATCGGGAGGATCACCGGCCATACGGTTGCGTTTTAAGCGGTTTTCCAACACCTGAATGGACGTGGTCATGATCTCCATGGCCGTTGGCGTGGTATTGGCGCGTCGCGTGGTGATTTTACCGAGTTGCTCGCGTAAACGGCCACGCCAGGAATCCGGTTGCACCTGGTTTTCAGCCAACGGCGTGGTCATATTTACGGAAAGTAAATCTTGCTGCATCAGATGGGCGTCATGCTGAAGATCGACAGCAATAACAATATCAGCGCCTAACGCACGGGTCAGCGACACCGGCACCGGGTTAACCACCGCACCGTCCACCAGCCAGTAGCCATTGTATCCGACAGGCGACAGCAACCCCGGCATACTACAAGAAGCGCGTACGGCCTGATGAAGATCGCCATCGGTGAACCACAACTCGCGCCCGGTGCTTAAATTGGTTGCAACCGAGCCAAACCGCAGCGCGCAATCTTCAATTTTTTCTTCAGTTATGATTTTACGGACGTTATTGAAAACTCGCTCGCCACGTAACAAACCGCCCCGGCGCCAGGAAAGATCCATCAGCCGCAGTACGTCCCAATAGCCGAACGAACGCACCCAGCGTTCCATCATAGGTAAACGATTACTGGCGTACGCCGCACCAACCAGCGCCCCCACCGAGCAACCTGCTACGATATCAACCTGAATTCCAGCTCGTTTTAACGCATTAATGACACCAATATGCGCCCATCCTTTTGCTGCTCCCGACCCTAATGCCAGGCCGATCTTTACCTGTCTCATTTCGCCTCGGTCTTTCTTCCCCGGTATATCACCGCGTGGCGAACTCGCCACAGCTCAGTTAACATAACTACCCCGCGTATTTACGCTGACTATTTTTTTGTAACCAAGGAGATGCTGTGTCGCAACTTTGCCCTTGTGGTAGCGGTCTGGAGTATAGCTTATGTTGCCAGCCTTACCTACGCGCGGAGCGCCATGCGCCAACACCATCACAGCTTATGCGCTCACGTTATAGCGCCTATGTGATGCAAGACGCAGATTACCTTGTCGCAACCTGGTATCCCCAGACTCGTAGCCCTTCGCTGAAGACCGATATTTCCGGTAGTTTTGCGACGACGCAATGGCTAGGTTTAACCGTTTATGAATCGGCAGATGGCGATGAAGCAAACGAAGGTTTCGTCAGTTTCGTCGCACGCTTTGAAGAGCAAGGCGAGGAAAGTGCGATCATTGAACGTTCTCGTTTCTTAAAGGAAAACGGTCAATGGTACTATGTCGACGGAACCCGCCCGCAATTTGGTCGTAATGACCCCTGCCCTTGCGGTTCCGGCAAAAAATATAAAAAGTGTTGTGGGCGTTAACGCGACGTGGCACAAGATATTTAGCAAACAAACGAACAACAGGACTCACCCTGCAATGCAATCATTACAGCGAAAAGTACTCCGCACCATTTGCCCTGACGCAAAGGGCCTGATCGCCAAGATCACCAATATTTGTTACAAGCACGAACTGAATATCGTTCAGAACAATGAGTTTGTTGACCATCGCACCGGGCGCTTCTTTATGCGTACCGAACTCGAAGGCATTTTCAACGACACCACTTTGCTGGCAGATTTGGATGGCGCATTGCCTGAAGGTTCATTGCGTGAACTCATTCCTGCTGGCCGTCGCCGCGTGGTGATTCTTGTCACTAAAGAAGCGCACTGCCTGGGCGATTTATTAATGAAAGCGAATTACGGCGGCCTGGATGTCGAAATCGCCGCCGTTATTGGCAACCACGAAACGCTGCGCACTCTGGTCGAGCGTTTTGATATCCCGTTTGAGCTGGTGAGCCATGAAGGTCTGACGCGCGAAGATCACGATAAACAGATGGCAGACGCGATTGAAGCGCATCAACCTGATTATGTGGTGCTGGCTAAATACATGCGCGTGTTAACTCCGGAATTTGTTTCACGCTTCCCGAACCAGATTATCAATATCCACCACTCATTCCTGCCTGCTTTTATTGGCGCGCGCCCTTATCACCAGGCTTATGAGCGCGGCGTGAAGATCATTGGCGCCACCGCCCACTATGTGAATGACAATCTGGATGAAGGCCCAATCATCATGCAGGATGTGATTCACGTCGATCACACCTACACCGCAGAAGATATGATGCGTGCCGGGCGTGATGTTGAGAAAAATGTTTTGAGCCGTGCTCTGTATCAGGTTCTGGCGCAACGCGTGTTTGTTTATGGTAATCGCACGATTATTCTGTAGATCAATCATGTAATTGCTTAGGTTTACGACGTTACGTGTAAAAAAACGGCAAACGATTCATTTTCTTACAGCGAATGCTTTACAGCGGCGCTTCATTTGATATGATGCGCCCCGCTTCCAGACAAAGGACGCGAGCAAGAAAGCCAACAAAAAGTAATACCCCTGGCGGGGTTCCCGAGCGGCCAAAGGGAGCAGACTGTAAATCTGCCGTCATCGACTTCGAAGGTTCGAATCCTTCCCCCGCCACCATCTTCAAGCATTAAGTACGGCCAGTAGTTTCAAACAAGCATCATACCCCTGGCGGGGTTCCCGAGCGGCCAAAGGGAGCAGACTGTAAATCTGCCGTCATCGACTTCGAAGGTTCGAATCCTTCCCCCGCCACCATCTCTCGCAATACCTCTAAACAAATCCCCAATCGCATAATATTCAACACCAAACACAAAACTAAAAACGCAAAACCGATCCGTAGGTCGGATAAGCGCAGCGTCATCCGACACCATCAACAAAAGCACAAAAAAATACCCGGCCGAAGCCAGGTATCTTTCAAATCAAATAACAACACTCAACGACGAGCGCGAACGACCTGATACTTACGCGTCAAATACTCCACCGGCGCGCTCCAGACATGCACCAGACGGGTGAATGGGAACAGCAGGAACAGCGTCATCCCCAACACCAGATGCACACGGAAGATAAACGCCACGCCATCCAGATGCTCAGATGCGCCGCCGTGGAACGTCACCACCGCCTGCGCCCATCCCACCAGCTTCATCATCTCGCTGCCGTCCATATGCTGGGCAGAGAAAGGAATAGTCAGCAGGCCGAGTGCGCATTGAATCATCAGCAAGCTCAGAATCAAAATATCCGCCACGCTTGATGTCGCCCGCACACGTGGATTAAACAGACGACGCTTGAGCAGCAGCAAACCGCCCACCAGCGTCATCACACCACATGCGCCACCGGCAATCATCGCCATCTTCTGCTTCACATCGATTGGCAGGAATGACTCGTACATCCAGTGTGGCGTTAACATGCCTAGGAAGTGTCCGGCGAAAATCCCCAGAATTCCGATATGGAACAAGTTAGAAGCCAGATTCATGCCTTTGCGATCCAGCATCTGACTGGAACCGGCTTTCCACGTGTACTGCCCGTAGTCATAGCGCAGCCAACTGCCCAGCAGGAAAACCGTACCGCAAATGTACGGATACATGTCATAGAAGAACACATTGAGAAAATGCATGATTACTGTCCTCCGATATTCAGATACTGCGGAGCGACAGCCCCGGCAAAACGACGCTGATGGCTGCTAATTTCAGACTCGCCACACCCTGCGTCTGCAACAAATTTCACCTGCTCTTCTTCCCAAACGGCATCCAGCGCTTGCGGAGTATCATCACGTGCTTCACCGGCAATTTGTTGGCTCACACTTTCAACGACCACATCGCTTTGCGATAACCCCAGCAGCACATCAAACAGAGCGGCGTAATCACTTTCGCGCTGTTTCAGGCGCGCTGCCAGCAGTGCCAGAATCGGTGCCACATCCTGCAAACCGCCACGCGCTTCGGCTTCGTTGCGTTGTGATAAGTATTCCAGGTATAACGGAAGATGGTCCGGTAGCTCGCGGCTGTCGATCTCCATACCCGCCTGCTGATACTGATTCATCAGGTTCACCATCGCCTGCCCGCGATCACGGGATTCACCGTGAACGTGTTCAAACAGCAATAGTGATGTCGCGCGGCCACGGTCAAACAGTTCGCTGTAACTTGCCTGCGCATCCAGCAAATCACGGCTGCACAATGAGGTAATGAAACCGTTGAGCTGGGCCGCTTGTTGCAGATTTAACGCACTCCCTTCAGCCAATGCCTCGCGGAGTTCCTGTTGATGCTGCCACAGGGCAGCATCCGGATACTCCAGCAAGCGGGAAATCACCAGAAGTTCAATCATGGTTTTGGCTCCGTTTTGCTGGACACATCAATCGCGTCAATGCGTTTACTGTTGAACAGGTTGAATTTGCTGTCTGAGCCATGGCAACCATCACCAAAGCTGAAACCACAACCTTTGCTTTCAGGGAATGCATCTGCGGCCAGTTCACGGTGGCTGCTTGGGATCACGAAGCGATCTTCGTAATTCGCAATGGCCAGATAGCGATACATTTCCTGCGCCTGTGCTTCAGTCAAACCCACTTCTTCCAGCGCGCTAACGTCGTGAACACCTTCCACCGTTTCAGCACGTTTGTAATGGCGCATTGCCATCATGCGTTTCAGGGCGCGCAGAACCGGCGTGGTGTCACCCGCCGTCAACAGATTGGCCAGGTATTCCACCGGAATACGCAGGCTTTCAACGTCAGGCAGGATCCCGGTATGCGGAAGCTCACCTGCGTCAGCCGCAGACTGAATTGGCGACAACGGCGGCACATACCACACCATCGGCAGCGTGCGATATTCCGGGTGCAACGGCAGCGCCAGTTTCCAGTCCATCGCCATTTTATAAACTGGCGACTGCTGTGCTGCGTCGATTACGCTCTGCGGCACGCCATCTTTCAGCGCTTGTTCAATCACCGCCGGGTCATTCGGGTTGAGGAAAATGCTCAACTGACGCTCGTACAGATCTTTTTCGTTCTCGGTGCTGGCTGCGGATTCAATCGCATCCGCGTCGTACAACAACACGCCGAGGTAACGAATACGACCTACGCAAGTCTCGGAACAGACTGTTGGCTGGCCTGCTTCGATACGCGGATAACAGAAAATGCACTTCTCTGATTTGCCGCTCTTCCAGTTGAAGTAGATTTTTTTGTACGGGCAACCGGTAATGCACATCCGCCAGCCGCGACATTTGTCCTGGTCAATCAGCACAATGCCGTCTTCTTCACGTTTATAGATGGCACCGCTCGGGCAAGTCGCCACACATGCCGGGTTCAGGCAGTGTTCGCACAAGCGCGGCAGATACGCCATAAAGGTGTTTTCAAACTGGCCGTACATCGCCTTCTGCATATTGACGAAGTTCTGATCTTTGGCGCGTTTTTCAAATTCACCACCGAGGATCTCTTCCCAGTTCGGGCCAGCTTCGATTTTGTTCATGCGCTGGCCGGTAATCAGCGAGCGTGGGCGTGCAATCGGCTGGTGCTTACCTTCCGGCGCGTTATGAAGATGCTGATAGTCATAATCAAACGGCTCGTAATAATCGTCGATGCCCGGCAGATGCGGGTTAGCGAAGATTTTACCCAGCAACATGGCGCGGTTGCCCATGCGCGGTTGCAGTTTGCCGTTGATTTTACGAATCCAACCGCCCTTCCATTTCTCCTGGTTTTCCCAGTCGTTCGGGTAGCCAATCCCCGGTTTGGTTTCGACGTTATTGAACCACGCGTACTCCATCCCTTCGCGGCTGGTCCAGACGTTTTTACAGGTCACAGAACAGGTGTGACAGCCGATGCATTTATCAAGATTCAGCACCATGCCGACTTGTGAACGAATTTTCATTTTACGCTCTCCTGTTTCTGGTCGTTGCCTTCACCGTCTAACCAGTTAATGTCTTTCATCTTACGCACCACCACGAACTCATCACGGTTTGACCCGACGGTGCCGTAGTAGTTAAAGCCGTAGGCCAGTTGCGCGTAGCCGCCAATCATGTGCGTTGGTTTCGGGCTAATTCGGGTGACCGAGTTATGAATCCCCCCGCGTTGACCGGTAATTTCAGAACCCGGCAGGTTCACGATGCGTTCCTGGGCGTGATACATCATGGTCATACCTTCCGGCACACGCTGGCTCACTACCGCACGCGCCGTCAGCGCCCCGTTTTTGTTGAACACTTCAATCCAGTCGTTATCTTCGATGCCCAGATCTTTGGCGTCGATTTCACTCATCCAGACAATCGGCCCACCGCGTGACAGCGTCAGCATCAGCAAGTTGTCGCTGTAAGTGGAGTGAATGCCCCATTTCTGGTGCGGCGTCAGGAAGTTCAGCGCCTTCTCCGGATTACCGTTCGATTTCTTACCCATCACACCTTTTACGGAGCGGGTATCAATCGGTGGACGGTACACCAGCAGGCTTTCGCCAAAATCACGCATCCACTGATGATCCTGATACAGCTGCTGGCGGCCAGACAGCGTGCGCCATGGAATCAGCTCGTGAACGTTGGTGTAACCCGCGCTGTAAGAAACGTGTTCGTCTTCCAGGCCAGACCAGGTCGGGCTGGAGATGATTTTGCGTGGCTGCGCCTGGATATCGCGGAAGCGAATCTTTTCGTCTTCTTTATTGAGCGCCAGGTGCGTGTGGTCACGACCGGTAAATTCACTCAGAGCCGCCCAGGCTTTCACGGCCACCTGGCCGTTGGTTTCAGGTGCCAGGGTGAGGATCATTTCTGCGGCGTCGATTGCCGTATTGATCATCGGCTGGCCTTTCGCCGGACCGTCTGCTTTGGTGTAGTTGAGCTTACGCAGCAAGTCCATCTCAGACTGGGTATTCCAGGCAATGCCCTTACCGCCGTTACCGATGGTTTCCATCAGCGGGCCAATCGAGGTGAAACGCTCGTAAGTCGCCGGGTAATCACGTTCAACGGTGATCAAATGCGGTGCGGTTTTACCCGGAATCAGGTCACATTCGCCCTTTTTCCAGTCCATGACGCCAAAAGGCTGCGCCAGTTCTGCGGCGGAATCGTGCTGAATCGGCAGCGTGACCACGTCAGTTTCTTTACCTAAATGGCCGACGCACACTTCGGAGAATTTCTTGGCGATGGCTTTATAAATTTCCCAGTCGCTTTTCGAATCCCAGGCTGGGTCAACGGCTGCTGAAAGCGGGTGAATAAACGGATGCATGTCCGAAGTATTCATATCGTCTTTCTCATACCAGGTCGCCGTTGGCAGCACGATATCGGAATACAAACAGGTGCTCGACAGACGGAAGTCCAGCGTCACCACCAGATCCAGTTTGCCATCCAGACCGTTATCAATCCACTCGACTTCTTCCGGCATCACGCCGCCTTCTTTGCCCAAATCTTTGCCCTGAATACCGTTCTCAGTACCCAGCAAATATTTGAGCATGTACTCGTGGCCCTTACCGGAAGAACCCAGCAGGTTTGAGCGCCAGACGAACAAGTTGCGCGGATGGTTATTGCCTGCATCAGGTTGCTCAGCCGCAAAGCGAATGTCGCCGCTTTTCAGTTGCTGCGCGGTGAAATCAGCCGGGCTCATGCCCGCCGCTTTCGCCTGCTTAGCAATGTGTAATGGATTGGTGTTGAGCTGTGGTGCCGATGGCAACCAGCCCATGCGTTCAGCACGCACGTTGAAGTCAATCAAATGGCCGCTATAACGGGATTTATCCGCCAGCGGGGACAGCAGTTCTTCGGCAGTCAACGACTCGTAGCGCCACTGGCTGGAGTGGTTGTAGAAGAATGACGTGCTGTTCATATGGCGTGGCGGGCGCTGCCAGTCGAGGGCGAATGCCAGCGGAGTCCAGCCGGTTTGTGGGCGCAGTTTTTCCTGGCCGACATAGTGTGCCCAGCCGCCGCCGCTTTGGCCGACGCAACCGCAGAAGATCAACATATTGATCAGGCCACGGTAGTTCATGTCCATGTGGAACCAGTGGTTCATACCGGCACCGACGATGATCATCGAACGGCCATGGGTTTTGTCGGCGTTGTCAGCAAATTCACGAGCGATGCGGATAATGTTCTGGCGAGAAACGCCGGTGATATGTTCCGCCCACGCCGGGGTATACGCTTTCACGTCGTCATAGCTGGAGGCGCAGTTTTCGTCGTTCAGGCCGCGATCCAGACCATAGTTCGCCAGCGTCAGGTCATATACGGTCGTGACCAGCGTGCTGGAACCATCCGCCAGTTGAATACGTTTCACCGGCAGTTTGTGCATTAGCACGTTATCGAGCTTAACGTTGCTGAAGTGTTCGGTGCTTTCGCCACCGAAGTACGGGAAGCCCACATCCGCCACTTCGTCGTGGCTGCCGAGCAGGCTCAGGCGCAGTTCGGCTTCTTCACCGCTGGTGCCATCACGCTGTTCAAGGTTCCACTTGCCCTTCTCGCCCCAGCGATAACCGATAGAACCGTTCGGTGCCAAAAGTTCGCCGTTCTGGTTATCGAGTGCGACCGTTTTCCATTGCGGGTTGTTTTCCTGACCCAGACCATCAACCAGATCGGATGCACGTAACATGCGGCCTGCGGCGTAGAAACCGTCACGCTCTTCGAGCATCACCAGCATTGGCATGTCGGTGTAACGGCGCACGTAATCGGCGAAATATTGGCTTGGGTTATCAAGGTGGAATTCACGCAGCATAACGTGGCCCATCGCCAGCGCCATCGCCGCATCCGTGCCTTGTTTCGGTGCCAGCCACTGGTCGCACAGCTTGGCGATTTCAGCGTAATCCGGCGTCACCGCCACGGTTTTGGTGCCTTTGTAACGCACTTCGGTAAAGAAGTGGGCATCTGGCGTACGGGTCTGCGGAACGTTAGAACCCCAGGCGATGATGTAGCTCGAGTTATACCAGTCGGCAGATTCCGGCACGTCCGTCTGCTCGCCCCAGGTCATCGGTGACGCAGGTGGCAAATCGCAATACCAGTCGTAGAAGCTCAGGCACGTCCCGCCAATCAGGGAAAGATAACGAGCACCAGAAGCATACGACACCATCGACATCGCCGGAATCGGCGAGAAGCCTGCGATACGGTCAGGGCCGAACGTTTTTGCGGTAAAGACGTTAGCGGCGGCAATCAGTTCGTTTACTTCAGCCCAGCTTGAGCGCACAAAACCACCGCGACCACGGGCTTGTTTATAACTTTTTGCTTTTTCCGGGTCGTTGATGATTGAGGCCCAGGCATCGACTGGGTCTTCATGCAGTGTTTTCGCTTCACGCCAAAGTTTGATCAGACGCTTGCGCATCAAAGGATATTTCAGGCGGTTCGCGCTGTAGAGATACCAGGAATAACTAGCGCCGCGTGGGCAGCCGCGTGGTTCATGGTTTGGCATATCCGGGCGGGTACGCGGGTAGTCAGTTTGCTGAGTTTCCCAGGTCACCAGGCCGCTTTTGACGTAGATCTTCCAGCTACAGGAGCCAGTGCAGTTTACACCGTGAGTGGAGCGAACCACTTTGTCGTGCTGCCAACGCTGACGATAACCTTCTTCCCAATCACGATTGGTATCGAGCAGTTGGCCATGTCCATCGGCAAAAGTTTCGCCCTTCTGTTTGAAGTACCGAAACCGGTCAAGAAATTTGCTCATCGGGGTTCTCCTGATGTGGAGCCTGGAGGCTCTATCTTATGAATACGACATTGCTAATTTGTTGGCACGGTAACGCGCGCATATGAAGGGAGAATTGATAACGATCAACTGTGGCGGAGGAAGATTTGCACGCGCACGGTCGATATACCACCAAAGTGGCAATTCATATCTGATAGTTAAACAACTGATATATAGACAAAATACCGATTCACTGCTTTATGTAAGGAGTAGAAATCAGAGCGACTGGGTATTAAGGGGTAAGTCAGCCGATATGGGGGGCACGGAAGCAAAAAAATGGGGCATCCCCTTGCAGAGAAGCCCCATGTTGAATGCTGTAATGATCAGACAGAGGTTAGCGGTTAAGTTTTGCGTTCCGCACGAATGTTTTTGATAAGCAGGCCCGAAATCACTATTCCGGCGCAGGCGAAAACAGCCATCAAGCCAAATACGATTTTGTAGCCCAATAACCCTGGGTTGGTATCTAAGATGTAGCCATACAGGCTGTAGCAGAACATCGCTGGGGCATAACCGATAAAACTTCCTAACGCCATTGCCGCACCGGTGTTTTTCTCACTGATTCCCGCCTCGCCAATAGGGGCGAAGAATACCGCTCGCTGAGTAAAGATGACCGCACCAAACATCAGGGTGCAGGCCATGCCTAAATAAACAGGCATTTGTTCATGAGGCAGTAATATCAATGCGACCAAAGCCAGCGCACTAATAATAAAGGTATAGAACAAATATTGGCTGGGGGATTTTAAAACCTTATCAGCAACTAAACCACCAATCGGGCCACCTACCATTTTCAAACAATATTGATTGATAATTCCGTATGCCCCTACCAGTGCAATTGGCAATGCGTAAACATTTCTTAAGAATGGAATAAAGAATGTCAGTCCACAATACACCGCATAAACACAAAACACACTAAAAGCGATTAACCAGACAGTTTTGTTTTTTAATACATTACCGAGACCAGGATTCGCTTCTTTTTTCTCTGCCTTCTCTTGTTTAGCCGCTTGTTCTTCCGGGCTTTCTTTTAATACAAAGAAAATAACCACGCCAACCAGAATAGCGATAAAAGAGTAAAACAATATTGCGGCTTTAAATCCGAAATAATCGCTACCAAACCAGGTGAACACCGCCAGGGCGCTAAATGCGATAACGGTATCGACAATCCCTCGCCCGGTTTCAAAGAAGCCAAATAAGCGCCCCTGTTGAGTGTTGTCACCCAGCAAACTCACCGACTTTAGCAACACCGGCCAGTTGAGCATGTCGCAGGTCACGCCGAACAACGCCCAGACAAAGAGTATCCCCCAGTAGCCTGGCATTGTAGAGAGGTAGATCCCCAGCAGGCCGGTCGCAATCAGGGAAAGCGACATGGTAAAGCGGCGCGGTAATTTGTCAGAAAAGTAAATGGATAAGAAGAAACCAATGGTCGTCACAATCGAGTTAACCGACATCGCATTCCCAATCTCACCGTTGGTCAGGTGAAAATACTCCTGCATAGGAACATAAAATGCGTCTTTCAATGACGGCAGTTTATATATTGTGCCGCCGCACAAAACCAACAAACTAAATATAGTCCATCTTTTTTTAGATAGCATAAGACACCCCACCCCTGAATTAGCGGAATTAATTATTATATTGAGAGTACAGTGACCTCACAAAAGGTGAGACAGCTGAATTTAAATGTTTATTGATTAATTACTTTCTTAAAATAGCCACAGCATCTTTATGAAGTTCGCCAACAATATTGCGCACATGCATTATTTGATTCGTTGCATCGTCAATTTCTTTATTGAGCCTTTCTTCCAGCCCGGAGGTCGGCAACGGGGTTTCACTCATCTGGCGCAATGGAATCCACGGATTTTTATCTTCGTTAGTAAAACGAAATGCCGGTGCGTAATAATCCACTTCTTCTTCCAGACCGAATGCGGTGACTTGCGGTTGATCTTCGCCCAGACAAATTAATTGCAGTAATAACTCTTTAAACGGTAATTCGCCTTCGCCAGAAATACAGGCCGTATGCCCGCGTCCTTCACCTTCATGGTTAATTAACGCATCTTTGATATGCACCTGCGTGACTTCTTTTCCCATCACCGCCAGCGCTTCAAGCGGCTCTTCGTTGGCATTAATCATGTTGGCGAAGTCAAACAGCAGGGAGAGCTGTGGGAAGTCAGCCTCCTGAACCAGCTTCACCAGTTCGTGGCTTTGCAGATCTTCGTGTTGCTCAAGCGTAAATGTCAGGCCGCTATGCTGGTATTTTGCTTTAATATATTGAATATCCTGAGCAATGATTTCCATGACCTCAGAAAGTGTCCCTTCATAACGCGGATAAAACCTCACCGAAGTCGCCCCGGATTTCAGCGCAATGTTCACCGCCTCATCAATGGTTTGGGCATCCGAGGCGCTGGTTTCGATGTGAACATCCAACCCCAACTGGCGCGATTTTTCTGCAAAATTCTCAAGTCGCTCATCGCTGGCATGCCTTAAAGACTGGCTTTCTCCATCCACAACATGAATTTTCACCCCTTTCAGTTGCTGCTGGCTGGCAATATCCAGTAAATCTTCCGGCAGAATCCTCTCCATGCGCATATTTAAATGAAACGCATAGGCATGCAGATACAGCGGCAGATTTATGGCGCGTTCGACAATTTTTGTAGCCTGGATGTTGTTCATGGAAACTCCTGGAAATCGATATAAAACTCTACTGATTCAAAACGCCAATATTCGATATCAACCTGAATAACTTGCCCGGATTCGTCGGCGCGGTATTTTTCAACCCGGATAGAAGGTGTCCCTGCGGTGCCGCCCATCCCTTTGCAAGCCCCTGCCGAAAGTCGTGTAGGTTTAAACGCTAAATGCTGCGTGTGCGAGCTTTTGCCGAAGGCTTCTTGCCATACATCAACAAAAGAACGATCGCCTAATTTGTCGATAAAACCGGGGGCGGACTGCGCGTTGATAAAGGTTTCGTGATAGAAAACTTTATGGTTATCAAGCGCTCCCCAACCACAGATTTTGTAGATTTCATCGCCGTCTTTTACATTCAACTGCGACAAAATTTCGGGTTCCGCTGTGTAAACCCGCTCTTTTTCCAGAAAACCCCAGGACGGCAAACGCCCCTGCTCCAGAGCTGCCTGCTTAAAACTGGTGGAAGTGTTCGGGGTGTATTTGAAGCACGGCAAGGCCACAAACCAGCCGCGACGATCTTTTCGAAAGATCTTTTCTTCCCCTTCGAGAAACAACAACGCCTGTCGCAGTGTCATGCGCTTGATGCCCAGTAATTCTTCCAGCTCACGCTCGGAAGGTAATTTCCCGCCCGGCTGGACGACACCTTTGCTCAGCCAGTCATTGAGCATCTCTTTTGCCGTTTCTACGGTGGAATGGGTTTTCATGTTTTAATCCATTTGGTTTAAACCAGATTTGTCGTCACGGTACTCTTAGCCAGCGAATGTGACAATGGGATCTGGCGGGGTAGTTATTCTAAATGTGAGGTTTCTCGCAGAATAAAGTCGGATCGGGGAGGAATTTCAGGCAAAAAAAAGCGCGACCGAAGTCGCGCAAGGGATAACCAAAAGGTCAAAACGATTATTTGGATGACTTCCGGCCATATACGGCCCAGGTGATCACCACACAAACAATATAAAACACGAGGAACACTTTCATCGCGCCCGCCGGAGAACCGGTCAGCGCAAGCGAGGTGCCGAACGCTTTCGGGATAAAGAACCCGCCAATCGCACCAATCGCAGAGATAAAGCCCAATGCTGCAGCAGTGTCGGTAGCCGCTTCACGCAGCGCACGCTCTTCCGTTCCACCCTGCGCTTTCACGCGATCCATGGTCAATTTGCGGAAGATAACAGAGATCATCTGGAAGGTAGAACCACTTCCCAGACCGGCCGTCAGGAACAGCATCAGGAACACGCCAAAGAAGGCAATAAAGTTACCGCCAACGCCATTGTGAGGCAGCGTGGTAAACAGCAGCGCACTGAAAATCGCCATAAAGATAAAGTTCAACAGCGAAACACGCGTGCCGCCAAAGCGGTCAGAAATCGCCCCGCCTGCAGAACGTGCCAGCGCACCAAACAGTGGGCCGAAGAAGGCAAAATGCAAAATGTTGACGTCCGGGAACTGCGTTTTTGCCAGCATCGCAAAACCAGCAGAGAAACCGATAAACGAGCCGAACGTCGCCAGATACAGCACGCCCATAATCCACAGGTGAGCACGTTTCAGAACCGGCAACTGCTCTTTTAAAGAGGCTTTAGATGTTGCCAGGTCGTTCATGCCAAACCAGGCTGCAATGGTGAAGATAGCCAACAGCGGCACCCAAACCCATGCGGCGTTTTCGAGGAACAGCATGGTGCCGTCAGCCTGCTCAACGCCTGTTCCGCCAAATACCGCAAACATGGAAAGCGAGATCACCAGCGGGGCGACTAACTGCATCACGCTCACGCCCAGGTTGCCTAACCCACCGTTAATACCCAGCGCGCCGCCCTGTTTTGCTTTCGGGAAGAAGAAGCTGATGTTTGCCATGCTGGAAGCAAAGTTCGCCCCGGCAAAACCGCACAGCAACGCAATCATGATAAACACGCTAAAAGGTGTTGCCGGGTTTTGCACCGCGAAGCCCAACCACACGCAAGGGATGATCAAAATCCCGGTGCTAAATGCAGTCCAGCGGCGGCCACCGAACACAGGCACCATAAAGGAGTAAGGCACGCGCAACAAAGCGCCAGACACAGACGGCAGCGCCGTCAGCATAAAGAGTTGGTCAGTGGTGAAGTTAAAACCGACTTTGTTCAGGTTAACGGCTACCGCACTGAACAGCATCCAGACGCAGAACGCCAACAACAAACACGGTACGGAAATCCATAAGTTACGGCTGGCAATGCCGTGACCCTTACTTTGCCAGAAGGCGGGTTCTTCTGGCCGCCACTCGGTGATGAGCGACCCCGATTTCTGGTTATTTGTGGGGGACTGAGACATAAACACCTCAAAAAGAGTGAGAGTAATTGCCGCCACATTAGGTGCTAACGAGGAATAAAAATTGATGTGAATCAAGGGATAACCCATCAGAATAATGGTTAAAATTTAACCGTCATTCTTTGTGGGTAATGAAAAAATCCTTAAATAGTGTGGTTTTTCACATGCCTGAAAGAAGGTGTTAATACCCTTACACCAAAATATGCCACCCCTGGCAATTAGTGGGTAATCCTTAAGGGGTATGGGTATACTCCGGGGGATGTCTGAAAATACCCGCATTGTCATTTTTCACTCAACGGAGTTCCTCTGTTAATGCTTAAACGCCTGCTCTCTCCGCTCACTTTGTTCAACCAACTGGCCTTAATTGTGCTGTTGCTGGCATTGTTGGGTGTCGCGGGTATGAGTCTTGCGGGCTGGCTGGCGCAAGGAATTCAGGGTAACGCGCACGCCATCAATAAGGCGGGTTCGATGCGCATGCAAAGCTATCGTCTGCTGGCAGCGATCCCTCTTATTGAAAAAGACAGCGCGCTACTCGATGAGATGGAACAGACCACCTGGAGCAAAGATTTACAGGAGGCGGCGGAACAAGACGGCCAACAAGATAAACTCGCCGCCCTGCAACATTACTGGCGTGAGGAACTCGAACCCGCGCTGCGCCGTGCCAACAATGCCGACCAGGTCAAACCGCATGTTGCCGGTTTTGTCGCCCGCATCGATAAGCTTGTCACCACCTTTGATCACACCACCGAAATGCGCCTGCACCGGATTATCCAGCTGCAACTTGGCATGGCGGCATTAATGGGCCTGCTGATCATTTTCACCGTCATCTGGTTACGCAAACAGTTACTGCGTCCCTGGCAGAAATTGCTGACCATGGCGCAGGCGATTGGGCAGCGGGACTTCACTCACCGCGTGAACGTTCGTGGTCGCAATGAAATGGCAACGCTGGGTATCGCGCTCAATAGCATGTCTGCCGAACTGGCGGAAAGCTACGCCAGCCTTGAGCAACGCGTGCGTGAAAAAACCGCCGGGCTTGAGCAAAAAAACCAGATCCTCTCATTTTTGTATCAGGCTAACCGCCGCCTGCACTCGCAAGCTCCGCTGTGCCAGCGCCTGTCGCCGGTTCTCAGCGAATTACAGCATTTGACCCCGCTGCGTAACATCGAGCTGCGGGTTTATGAATATGAAGACGAAGAGAATTACGAAGAATATACCTACCAGCCTGACAGCAGCTGTGAAGCCAGCGGCTGCAATCTTTGCCCGCGCGAGCCGTTGCTACAGCCTTGCGAAACCACCGCACAAAAATGGCGATTGACCGATAACCACATTCAGTACGGTCTGGTGCTGGCACAATTACCGCTCGGTAGCAGCCTGACGCACGACCAGCAGCAGCTAGTTTTAACCCTGATGGAACAGCTCACCGCCACGTTGGCGCTTGAGCGGCAGTACGAGCGCCAGCAGCAACTGGTGGTCATGGAAGAGCGCTCCGCCATCGCCCGCGAATTGCATGATTCCATCGCCCAGTCGCTCTCCTGCCTGAAAATGCAGGTCAGCTGTCTGCAAATGCAAGGCGCTTCCCTGCCCCCTGAAATGCAGACGTTACTGGGGCAGATGCGTAGCGAACTGAATACTTCATGGCGACAACTGCGTGAATTACTGACCACCTTCCGCCTGCAATTAATTGAACCGGGGCTGCGCCCGGCGCTGGAAGCCAGTTGCCGCGAATTTAGCGAAAAACTGGGCTTCCCGGTCAATCTGGATTACCAGGTGCCGCCGCGCCTGGTGCCGTCTCATCAGGCCATTCACCTGGTGCAAATTACCCGTGAAGCGTTAAATAACAGCCTGAAACACGCCAACGCCACCGCAAGTGGTGTCAGCGTAATTCATCGCGACAATCAAATTACCTTAACCATCTGGGATAACGGCTGTGGCATTCCCGGCAACGGCGAGCGCCGCAACCATTACGGTCTTATTATTATGCGAGATCGTGCGCAAAGTCTGAGAGGCGATTGCCAGGTGCGCGAACGCCCTGGTGGCGGCACTCAGGTCATCGTGAGTTTTATCCCCGAACTAACCCCAGGAGCACAACATGAGTAACCCGGAAGCCTCGACCATATTGCTTATCGACGATCATCCCATGCTGCGCACTGGCGTTAAACAACTCATCAGTATGGCGCCGGAACTGGCGGTTGTCGGTGAAGCGGGGAATGGAGAACAAGGCGTTCAACTTGCCGAGGAACTCGACCCGGACTTGATCTTGCTGGACTTAAATATGCCCGGCATGAACGGCCTGGAAACGCTCGACTGCCTGCGTGAGAAACCCCTCTCCGGCCGTATTGTAGTGTTCAGCGTATCGAACCACGAAGAAGATGTGGTTACGGCGCTGAAACGCGGCGCAGATGGTTATCTGCTGAAAGATATGGAGCCAGAAGATTTGCTCAAGGCGTTGCAACAGGCCGCCGCGGGTGAAATGGTATTAAGCGAAGCATTGACGCCAGTGCTGGCCGCCAGCCTGCGTGCAAATCGCGCCACGTCTGACCGTGACGTTAACCTGCTGACACCACGCGAGCGCGATATCCTTAAACTCATCGCCCAGGGTTTGCCAAATAAGATGATTGCCCGCCGCCTCGATATCACCGAAAGCACGGTGAAAGTTCACGTGAAGCACCTGCTTAAAAAGATGAAGCTGAAATCCCGTGTCGAAGCGGCGGTTTGGGTGCATCAGGACCGGATATTTTAAGGTTAGAACGGGGAATGTGGTGGATGACGCTTCGCTTGTCCACCCTATAAAACCGAATCAAATCATAGGTCGGATAAACGCTAGCGTCATCCGACATCTGTGATTATTCCGGTATTAACTCGTAGCGCGGATCTGCCGCAGGGCTGATGACCAAAGGCTCCGCCAGTTTCAGCGTAATCCAGTTAGACGTCACTTTCTGACCCTTATCATCTTCAATCACCACAGAAAGACGATATTCATTCGGGCCGTTATCGTTCCACATCGGCATGATCATGCTCCAGCCGTTAGCGTCGCGGTTATTCGCAGGTGGCGTCAGGCTCAATGCCTGAGTATCGCCCTGCCAGGTAATGCTGCGAATACCGTGGCTGGCGCGGATTTGCAGCTTAAGTGCCACCGTTTCGCCCGCGTGCAACTCCCATGGCGGTGTTGCCAAAAATACCGATAACGTTTTGCGCTGGCGATACTCCATCACCGGCAAGGAATCACGTTCCACGTTGTCGTAACGGCTACCGCGTAAAGAACTGGTGGTCGCAACTTCAGCCGCAGACAACTGCTTTGCTACCGGCACGCCAAAACGGTAATTCAGCTTCAGGCCGAGATTATCCTGCGACACGCCGCTTTCACCCTGCTTATGCTGCGCGGTGAGCGTCAGCAGCGGTATCGGCGTGTAACTCAATCCCATCGTCACCGCCACCGGGTTACGATAACCCGTGCCGCTATCAAACAAGTCAACGCTATTACCGTAGTATTTCTCGAAGCTGAGGCTGGTATTGATATGGCGATAAAACGGTAGCCACGCCTGCGCGGTAATGTCATAACCTCGCGCCAGACGCTGCTCCAGGGTTTCGCTACTCCCGTCCTGCCAACTGGATAATGGCTGATAATAATTAGCCGACAGACGTAAATACTCGCCCCACGCTTCGGTGCCAAACCCGGCACGCTGCAAATTGTTGGCAAGCTGATTGTCGTAAAAAGCGTTATATCCCAGCAGCCAGTCGCCCGCCACCCAACGCTGCCCGGCACCGATATTCCCTATCGACCCGTCGTCATGCTGGGTAAACCCTACCTGACTCCAGGTGAGATAACGGTTGTTATCCTGCCAGGGCGTAAACAAAGAGGCGCTGCTGCCGTTCCAGTTACCGTGCTCATCCACCAGCAAATTGACGCTGGCTTTCCCCCAGGGAGATAACAGCGATTCCGCTTCACTGGTGACTTTGTCGGTGAGCACATCCCGCAGGCGAGTAAAAGCCAGCAACCGTGCCTGATCGCCCGCATCCAGCCCATCATCGACCATACTGGCTTCACCGAATTTCTTCGCCATGGCGGCAATTTCGCGTGCAGCGGCGTCCGATTCCGGGGCCATCCCCAGATCGGGCAATTGTTCGGTTGACTGGTCAAAAGGGTTTTCGGCTTTCTCGATAAAGATCTGCCGGGTACTGGCAGCCCCTCCAGCGCTAAGGAGTGCGTATGACAGGGTGAAAAATGGAACGGCTTTTCTAAACATCTGGAAATTATAACATCACACCGCAGCAATTCATTCCCAAACTCGTAAACACAGATTACTCCGGGTGTTATTTCAACAACGCTTTAAGTTCTGGAATACAAGAGCCGCAGTTGGTGCCACAGCGCAGTTTTTCACCCAGCTGTGCGACTGACTGGCAGCCCCCTGCGATTGCGGCAAGAATCGTTTTCTCTCCCACACCAAAGCAACTACACACTGTCGCACCCGCATCGGCTTGTGCACCGGGCGCTTTTCCGGCTAACAGCCGATGGCGTTCCGCCGCCGTTGCCGGGGCCTGTTCAAACGCATTCACTACCGCAGCCGTGGCGATCTCAGGCCAGACGTTTGCACTATAGAATGCCAGCTGTAACACCCCGTTTTGCCAGGCGAGGACATGGTAAAACTGACCGTCCCCGCAGGCGGTTTGCAACTGCCAGCCGCGCCCGGCGGCAAGCGTTTCTATCCATGCATCAGCATGAGTGTCTGCGGCACACAGGAAATGCGTAACACCGGGTGAAGCCTGCTTCCACCAGTGGATTTCCTGCGCAAACACGATGTCTTCACGTGCAAAAACCTCACCACACCATTCAGGCTGCCAGCGCTGAATGCGCACGGCTGTTTGTTTGCTTTCAGGCTGTCCGGAATGGGGATCGCACACGCTATTCACGAGGCTGTTGATCTGCCCTTTGCGCGCAAACTGTTGGTTCCAGTGCATCGGTACAAACACATTTCCCGGCAGTTGGTTTTCGCTCACCAACACCTTCGCCACCATGCCGCCGGAACGTGAAGCCACTCTGGCCAGACCATTATTGGTGACACTGTAACGCTTGGCGTCACGCGGATGGATCTCCAGTAACGGCAATTTCATGTGCTGCATCAGGCGCGGTACGCTGCCGGTGCGCGTCATGGTGTGCCACTGGTCACGAATACGCCCGCTGTTGAGAATCAGCGGGTAAGTGTGGTCGGCGCTCGCCTGGGGTAAAGCCGGTTCAACCGGCAGCAACTGGAACTTCCCGTTCGGATGCCAGCTTTTAAAGGGTGGATGCTCCTGCTCCGTGACCGGCCAGCGCACAGGTTCAAGTGCGTCGTATTGGGCGCGGCTTAAATTTGCCAGGCCGCTGATATCAAATGCGCGAGTGCCGTTATTTTCATAGCCGGAAAGAGCCGCATGTTCGCTAAATATTTGATGGGGATGTTGCCACTGAAAGGCTTCGCGATAACCCAAGCGTTGGGCAATTTGCGCGACCATCCACCAGTCGGCACGCGCCTCGCCCGGTGCGGGTAGAAACGCACGCTGGCGTGAAATACGCCGTTCAGAGTTGGTGACGGTTCCGTTTTTCTCCCCCCATGCCAGTGCCGGAAATTTGACGGTGGCGAAACGCGAAGTATCCGTTTCCCGCACCACTTCCGAGACAATCACAAGCGGGCAGTTCGCCAGCGCCTGCGCCACATGCGAGCTATCCGGCAGCGAAACCAGAGGATTGGTGCCCATAATCCACACCGCTTTGACTTCACCGCGCCCTATCGCTTCAAACAGTTCGACGGCCATTAACCCCGGCGTTTCGGCAATACGTTCACTGCCCCAAAAACGCCCGACACGGGCGATATCGGCTGGCTCAAAATTCATATGGCAGGCCAGCTGATTGGCCAGGCCGCCGACTTCACGCCCGCCCATGGCATTCGGTTGTCCGGTCAGCGAAAAGGGGCCGCACCCTTCGCGCCCAATTTTGCCGCTCGCCAGATGCACGTTGATGATCGCATTGCATTTATCACTACCGCTCGACGACTGGTTAATGCCCATGGTGTAAAGCGTCATCGCCCGGTTTGCCTGGGCGAACCATTGCCATAAAGTCTGCACATCTGCGCTTTCGAGCTGGCAAAAGTCCGCGCATTTCTCCAGTGTCCAGTCGGCGGCGATATCCAGCGCTGCGGTTTGCCCGTCAAATGTCGTTTCCGCCAATGACGGCTGCAAATGATGCAATAACCCGACGAACAATGCGGCGTCGCTTCCGGGGCGAAGCGCGAGGTGCAAATCGGCAATGTCACACGTCGCCGTACGACGCGGGTCGATAACCACCACTTTCATCTGCGGGCGCTGTTGTTTAGCCTGCATCAGGCGCTGATACAGAACCGGATGTGCCCAGGCCGCATTGGAACCCACCAGGATAACCAAGTCGGTTTGCTCCAGATCCTCATAACTGCACGGCACAAAATCCGCGCCAAATGCGCGTTTGTATCCCACTACCGCCGAGGACATACACAGCCGCGAATTGGTGTCGATATTCCCCGCGCCAATAAACCCCTTCATCAGCTTGTTGGCGGCGTAATAATCTTCGGTTAGCAGTTGGCCGGAGGCGTAAAACGCCACGGCTTTGGGGCCGAATTCGTCAATAATCCCTTGCAGACGACGGGCGGTTTCATCCAGCGCGGCTTCCCATTCCACGCGCTCGCCATTGATTTCGGGATACAGCAAACGCCCTTCCAGACCCAGCGTTTCGCCTAATGCCGCACCTTTGACGCACAGCCGCCCAAAGTTTGCTGGATGCTGTTCATCGCCGCTAATCTGGAAGCCGTTTTCCGTTGGCTGCGCTTTTACGCCGCAACCGACGCCGCAGTAAGGGCACGTTGAACGCACGACGTTAGTCATGATGCCTCCGCACGCATAATCAGCGCCTGGCTTCCCACCCACACGGTGCCTTGTTCCACTTTCACCGGCCAGGCGCGAACGGCAGGTTCGCCATCCTGCGTTCGCCCATCGCGCAAGCGAATGCGATGTTTATAGAGCGGGGAAATAACAATCGGCTCACCGGCGGCGTCACCGACAATACCGCGCGACAGAACATTGGCATCGCTGCCCGGTTCGAGGTTATCGAGCGCGTAAATCGCATCGCCAAAGCGGAACAAAGCGATTTGCTGATCCCCCAGACGCGCGCCGATTCCCGCCTGCGCGGGGATTTCGCTGATATGACAAACTGCCTGCCAGGGTTTGGCTGGCACGACCGTTGGCAGATGCACCACTTCGCTGACCGGTTGTAACTGGCCTCGCAGAGTCTGACGCTGCACCGCTTCGTCCGGTTGTTCGCTGTTCACGTAAGAGCGGAACAATGCCAGGCGATCCGGGCTGTTGAGCGTGGTTTGCCATTCGCACTGGAAGGTATCGACGACGCTGACCATCTCTTTTTCCAGCTCGTCGTTCAGGCCGAGGCTGTCGTGCAAAATCACCTCGCGCAGATAGTCGATTCCGCCCTCAAGGTTATCCATCCAGGTGCTGGTGCGTTGCAGACGGTCGGCTGTGCGGATGTAAAACATCAGCAGGCAGTCGATGGTACGTATCAACGTTTCGCGGCTCAGGTCGCTGGCAAACAGGTCCGCATGGCGCGGTTTCATGCCGCCATTTCCGCAAACGTAGAGGTTCCAGCCTTTGTCGGTTGCAATCACACCGATATCTTTGCTCTGCGCTTCGGCACATTCCCGGGTGCAACCGGAGACCGCCATTTTGATTTTGTGCGGCGAGCGCAGCCCCTTGTAGCGGTTCTCGAGTTCAATCGCCAGCCCCGTCGAATCTTGTACGCCGTAACGGCACCAGGTCGAACCGACGCAGGATTTCACGGTGCGCAGTGATTTACCGTAGGCGTGTCCGGTTTCAAAACCTGCTGCAACCAGCTCTTCCCAAATCGCTGGCAGCTCTTCCAGGCGCGCGCCAAACAGGTCGATTCGCTGGCCGCCGGTAATTTTGCTGTATAGCTGGTAGCGTTTTGCCACCTGACCGATGGCGATTAAACCGTCCGGGGTGATTTCACCTGCCGGAACACGCGGCACAATCGAGTAAGTGCCATCTTTCTGGATGTTAGCGAAATAACGGTCATTGGTGTCCTGTAACGGCAGATGGGCAGGTTTGAGCAAATATTCGTTCCAGCACGACGCCAGTACCGACGCCGCCAGCGGCTTGCAGATTTCACACCCGCTCCCGTGTCCGTAGCGGCTAATGAGTTGCTCAAAACTGCGGATATGGTTGACGCGCACCAGATGGTAGATTTCCTGGCGCGAGTACGAGAAGTGTTCGCAGATGTCCTTTTTCACCTCCACGCCCTGCTCTTGTAACTGGTATTCCATCACTTGCTTCACCAGTGCCGAGCAGCCGCCGCAGCCCGTTGCCGCTTTGGTACATGCCTTAATCGCGCCCATGTCTCCCGCGCCGTTGCTTACCGCGGCGCAAATATCGGCTTTGCTGACGTTATGGCACGAGCAAATTTGTGCGGTTTCCGGTAATGCCGCGACACCCAACCCTTTTGGCGCGCCGCCTGCCATTGTTGGCAAAATCAGGCTTTCCGGTTGCGCAGGTAGCGCCATGCCGTTGAGCATCATTTGCAGCAGCGTGGCGTATTCCTGGCTGTCGCCCACCAGTACGCCGCCGAGCAGGGTTTTGTTATCGGCAGAGACCACGATTTTTTTGTAGATTTGCTGTGGGCCGTGGGTCCACTGGTAACTCTGGCAGCCTGGCGTGCGCCCGTGAGCGTCACCAAATGAGGCCACTTCAACGCCCAATAATTTTAGTTTGGTACTCATATCGGCACCCAGGAATGCTGATTCCTGCCCGGCAAGGGTTGCAGCCGTTACACGTGCCATTTGATAACCCGGCGCGACCAGACCGAAAATTTTCCCTTCCCAAAGTGCGCATTCGCCGATGGCATAAATTGCGCTGTCGCTGGTTTGGCAACGGTCGTTAATCACAATCCCACCGCGTTCGCCAAGTGCGAGTTCACTGCTACGTGCCAGCGCATCTTGCGGACGGATACCCGCAGAGAAGACGATAAGATCGGTATTGAGCGTCTCGCCATCGGCGAAATTAAGCTGCAAACCGTCAACGTCGGTAATCGCTGTTGTAGATTTGCTGGTATGCACCTGCACGCCAATATCGCTGATTTTTTCGCGCAGCATCGCCGCACCCGCATTATCGAGTTGCACCGCCATCAGATTGGGCGCGAACTCCACAACATGCGTTTCCAGACCCAGCTGTTTGAGCGCATTTGCGGCTTCCAGCCCCAGCAAACCACCGCCAATCACGACGCCGCGAGTGGCATTGCGGGCCCGTTCGGCAATGGCGTCCAGGTCATCAAGCGTGCGGTAAACAAAACAGCCCGGCAGATCGTGACCCGGAACCGGAGGCACAAACGGAAACGACCCGGTCGCCAGCACCAGTTTGTCGTACCAGGTTTCACGTCCTTCGTGGTCACGCACCACCCGTTGTTGACGGTCAATCTCAACGATTTTACTGTTGCAGCGCAGTTCAATACCGTTCTCTGCAAAGAAATCGCCCTGCACCATTGAGAGCGACTGCGCGCTGCGTCCCGCAAAATATTCCGACAGATGCACACGGTCATACGCCGGGTGGCGCTCTTCGCCAAACACCACAATGTGATGGCTGTGATGCAGTTTCTGCGCCACACACTGTTCCAGAAAGTGGTGTCCGACCATGCCGTGACCAATTACTACCAGCGTTGCTTTTGTCATGTCGTCATTTCCGGCAGCCAACGGCTGCTCATCAGAGTGGTATTCATCAAACAGCACGTCAGGCGTAATGGGCGCCGCGCTGAGTAAAATATCGGTGAGCGCATTTGCAGGGCTGATATCGCCCATTAACAGTGCGCCCACCAGCTTGCCGTCCCGCAAATGCAGGCAGCGATAATGTCGGGTGATGGGATCAAAGGCGGTGAGCACGCGTGTGTCCGGCTGGGTGCGAATGTCGCCTGCGGAAAATAGCGGGATACCGCTGACTTTCAGGCGCGTGCCGCGATCCTGATAGTGGAAGTCGTTTAATGCGCTGCCGCATAAACGGGCGGCTAAAACGTCGGCCTGTTGCAGACAAGGTGCCACCAGCCCCCAGGTTTGCCCGTCTATTTCGCAGCATTCGCCCAGTGCGCTGACGCAGGGCGTCGTGCTACGCAGTTGTGCGTCAACGGTGATGCCGCGCTGGCAAGAAATACCCGCCTGCTGCGCAAGCCGGATATTGGGTTTAACGCCGGTGGCGATAATCACTCGCCCGGCGGGGATAACCTCGCCGGTGTCCAGCACTACGCTTTGCGCCGTAATGCGTTTGATGCCGCAATTTAGCTGGCAGCAAATCCCCCGTTGTGCGAGATGCTCCGCAAGCAAAGCACCTGCCTGCGGGTTGAGTTGAATATCCATGAGCCACGGCTGACGGTGAATCAAAGTGACGGAAATGCCCTGCGCACAAAGTGCCGCCGCGGCTTCCACCCCCAGTAAACCTCCGCCAAGTACCACAACATGGCCTTCGCCGCCCAGAATCGCGTCGACATCTGCCAGGGTGCGAAAGCCGTGCACATGTGGCTGTTGATGCCCCTCAATCGGCGGAATAAACGGGCGTGAACCGGTGGCGAAAACCAGTTCGTCATAGTCGAGAGTGCGACTATCAGAGCGAACCGTCTGGCGCTGCGTGTCCACCTCCAGGACCGCCTCTCCCGTCAGCAACTCAATGCCCTGGGAAACGTACCACGCGGCGTCGTGTAACTGCGTCGCCTGGGCGGTTTTTTCCCCCGCCAACACCGGCGAGAGCAAAATGCGGTTGTAACTCAGCACCGGCTCTTCACCAAAAACGGTAATGGCAAAACGTCCCGCCGCTCGCGCCACGATTTGCTCCACCAGGCGGATAGCGGACATGCCGTTGCCGATCACAATCAGACGTCGCATCATGAGCGGCTCCTCAGGCAGCCTTAGGCTGCTTTTCGTAGAGGAAGCGCAGCACCTGCTGGCGCAGATGGTGATAGCGGTTGTCTTCCGCCAGTTCCACGCGATGACGCGGACGCGGCAAATCAACCTGTAGCGTTTCACCCACGGTGGCCGCCGGGCCATTGGTCATCATTAATACGCGGTCAGAAAGCAGCACCGCTTCATCGACGTCATGAGTAATCAGCACAATGGTGGTGTGCAGTTCTTGTTGAATATGCATCACGGCATCTTGCAAATGGGCGCGGGTCAGAGCATCGAGGGCGCCAAAGGGTTCGTCCATCAGCAACACTTTCGGTTTCATCGCCAGCGCGCGGGCGATGCCGACACGCTGTTTCATGCCGCCGGAAATTTCGCCAGGACGCTGATTGATGGCGTGCCCCATTTGCACGCGCTCAAGGTTGTGAATAATCCATTCGCGGCGTTCGGCTCGATTCATGGTGTGGCGAAACACTTGATCTACCGCCAGCGCGACGTTTTCAAAACAGGTCATCCACGGCAGCAGGGAGTGGTTCTGAAACACCACGGCGCGCTCAGGCCCCGGCCCTGCGATTTCTCGGTTGTCGCACAGTAAGCCGCCTTCGGAGGGCAACGTGATGCCAGCAATCAGGTTCAGCAGCGTGGATTTGCCACAGCCCGAGTGCCCTATCAGGCTGATGGTTTCGCCTTCTTCAATGTCAAAACTGACGTTGCTCAGCGCTAAAAACTCGCCGCTGGCCGTGGAAAAACGCTGGCTAACATTTTGAACCTGAATAATTTTCTTCATGATTATTTCTCCCAGCTGAAACGACGCGCCAGCAACATCAAACCCTGCTCGAGCAGCAGCCCGACGACGCCGATAATCACAATCGCAATAAGAATGTTTTCGACGTTGAGGTTGTTCCACTCATTCCAGATCCAGAAACCGATACCCAACCCGCCGGTGAGCATTTCGGCGGCGACAATCACCAGCCATGCAATGCCTATGGATAAACGCACGCCGGTTAATACCGCGGGTAAAACCGCCGGGAATAAAATCTTGCGCATCACCGTCCATTCGGACAGTTTCAGCACCCGTGCCACGTTGAGGTAATCATCGGGAATGCGTTTTACGCCCTCGGCGGTGTTAATCACCATCGGCCAGATAGAGCAGATAAAAATGGTCCAGCTCGACGCCGGTTCAGCTTTCTGGAACAACAGCAGGCCAATCGGCAGCCAGGCCAGCGGGCTGACCGGGCGCAATAACGAAATAATCGGGTTGAACATGTGGGCTAAGAAGGTAAAGCGGCCAATCAGGAAACCTGCCGGAATACCGACAATGGCGGCGAGGCCAAACCCAACCGCCACGCGCTGGAGCGAGGCCAGCACATTCCAGCCAATGCCCTGATCGTTAGGCCCGGCGTTATAAAACGGGTCTGAAAATAGCGTAATAGCCGATTCCAGCGTACTGAGCGGCGTGGGAAAACCCTGGCTATTTAGCGCGGCGATTTGCCAGGCGACAATCAACAATCCCATCCCCAAAACGGCGGGCACCAGGCGCTGGAAAAAACTCAGGCAGTAAGTGCGCCACGGCGATTTACGGCGGCGAACGGTGACGGGCGGCAGAGTAATCACTTCCCCTGCCGTGACGCTAAGTGCGGTGGTCGGCGGTTTCTGTGCAGGCTGATTCATGTCATTCCCCTTAGCGTTTGTTAATGGCAAAACTTGCGGCGTAGGCAGCCGGATCGCTGCCGTTCCAGGTACTTCCATCCATCAGGGTGCTGGTGCGCATCGGGGTGGCTGGAATGGAAATGTTGCCCACGGCGGTAGCGGCTTGCTGATAGATATCAATGCGGTTGATACGTTTGGCGACGGCAAGGTAATCCGGGTCGCTATCCAGCAGGCCCCAACGACGGTGTTGTGTCAGGAACCACATGCCGTCAGAAAGCCACGGGAAGGTCACTTCGCCCTCGCGGAAGAAATGCATGGCATGGTCGTCCTGCCATTTTTTGCCGATGCCGTTGTCGTATTGCCCGAGCATGCGTCCGGTCAGATAGTCCGCTTTGGTGTTCAGATAAGCGCGCCCGGCAAGGACACTTGCGGTTTCACGGCGATTGTCGTCACTGGCATCAATCCAGCGCGACGCTTCAAGAATGGCTGCCACCAGCGCGCGGGCGGTATTCGGGTTTTGTTCCACCCAGGCGCTGCGTGTGCCAAGAATTTTTTCCGGATGATCCGGCCAGATGGATTGCGAGGTTGCGGCGGTAAAACCGATCCCGTCGCTAATGGCTCTTTGGTTCCAGGGCTCACCGACACAAAAACCGTGCATGTTGCCGATGCGCATGTTCATCACCATTTGCGGAGGCGGAACCACAACGGTTCGCACATCGGTAAACGGGTTGATCCCCGCCTGTGCCAGCCAGTAATACAGCCACATCGCGTGTGTGCCCGTCGGGAAGGTATGCGCGAAGGTAAAACTGCCCGGCGCTTTGCTGGCCACGAGTTTTTTCAGGCTTTCCGCATCCGTCACGCCCTGTTTGGCGAGATCCATCGAAAGAGAGATCGCCTGGCCGTTATTGTTGAGGGTCATCAGGTTGGCCATTGACTGTTGCTTACCGGCGATACCCATTTCCAGCCCGTAGACCAGCCCGTATAAAACATGGGCGGCATCAAGTTCGCCGGAAACCATTTTGTCGCGCACGGCAGCCCAGCTCGCCTCTTTACTCGGCACAATCGAAATACCGTATTTTTTATCGAAGCCTTTGACCGCAGCCATGACGACCGAGGCGCAATCGGTAAGCGGAATAAAACCGACTTTCACCGTGGTTTGCTCCGGTTTGTCGCTCCCCGCAGCCCACACAGAATTCATCATGCCCGGCAGTAAATACGCACCGCCTAGTGCCGCACCCGCCTGTAAAAATCGGCGGCGCGAGAGGGTTATGGTTTTATTGCTCATCGGCTTCATCCTGATAAAAGGGTAAAAAAAAAGCGCCCGACAATGTGTGGTTAACACATTGAAGGACGCCTTTGTCCAACCCGAACCGCACCGCCATTGGCGCACTTCGGGTCAAAGTAATTTTCATAAAGAGTGTTGCAACTCGCGTGCCAGTTTTTGAAGTCCGTAATTCATGGGTTCTGATGGAAAACAGGGAGTGACTCGCACCATAAACACGCAGTTTACGCCCACTGTTTGTGCAGCTACTCCTTAGTGGGTATCTGCCAGATATCCGCCACAGACACCATCGCGCTGGCGACATCCACCATGCGCTTGTTCTGGTTCATTGCCATCTTGCGCAGAGTCTGCCACGCCTGTTCTTCGCTGTACCCTTGATGGCGAATGAGTAGCGCTTTGGCCTGATCGATGACTTTACGTTCCTCAAGCGTGGCTTTGAGCGAGGCTAATTGTTGCGCCATGGTTTCGAGTTGCCGCGCCTGTTGACGCACCAACGGCAAAAGATGACGGTCAAAATAACGTTCTGCGTCGTGGCTGCCGTGCCCTGCCACCCAACGGGCAATTTCAAGCTCGTCCGGATCTCTTTGCTGCAAAACCTGCCCGAGCGCTTGCTGCGCCTGCGCCATAACGCGCTCGATCAGCGCTTCTTCCACCTCTTTTAGCGCATCAATTCGCGTCGTTAAGAGTGCAAACCAGCGCAGCGCGCGTTGCGGTTCATCGCCGTCGTGTTGCAGCCGGGTGCAGGCCATGCGACGGAGTTGTTCGGTTTCGCGACACGGTTCACCACAGGTCTGAAATTGCTGACGCAGTTGCGAGTCCGTCATGCTGCAAAAAGCCTCAAAACAGTGTTGCTGGCTGTCGATTCTGTCGACCAGTTGCTGGCGCAATGTGTCGCTAAACTCCCCCAGAGTAAACCCGAGTGCACCAATCGCCCGCTCTTGCCCGGCAAGTTCTTTACCCTGCATAAAACTGAATAACGCCGCCAGCGCGCGAGCTACACCGGCATCCTCAACCACATTGCTGGTTTCGGGAACAATACTCAGCAGATGGCGCAGCGTGATATTGAACTGCTCCATGGCCTGCAACGGTTGAATTTGTTGAGCGGTAATCAGTGTGCGCAGCGAGGGTAATCGTTCAAGGTAATGCAGCGCGCAGGCGAGGCTGACAAATAGCGCGCTTCCCGGCAGGTAATCCGGTTCGGCGATAGCCTGGCGGAAAAGCGCCAGCTCACGATCAACCCCGGCGATACAACGCAGATGATCATCACCAAACATCCGACCGGAGGAGCACAGCCAAATGTTGGAAGCCCCGCGTTCGCGTTGTAGCATATGGGCGAGCCTGGCTATGCAGCCGGTGAGTTCACCGATTTGCAAAATATCCTGCAACTGCTCACGCCCACGGGTTTGGGCCGCCATTAAAAAGTCACGAGCAGTGGGATTCACGGCGACGATAGCCTTCATAAAACGCTCCTGAACGGCATGTAATGCTATAGATAAGCAAAAGTCGTGCCGAAGGGTGCATAGGAGAATACATGCAAAAAATAGTGATTATTGCCAACGGAGCTGCTTACGGCAGCGAATCTCTGTTTAACAGCCTGCGCCTGGCTATCGCGTTATGCGACCAACAGCCGCAACCGGAAATGAAACTGTTTTTGATGTCTGACGCAGTGACCGCGGGTTTACGCGGCCAGAAACCGTCTGAAGGCTACAATATTCAGCAAATGCTGGAGATTCTGACTGCGCAGAATGTGCCGGTAAAACTGTGCAAGACCTGCACCGACGGGCGCGGCATCACGGCTTTGCCTTTAGTTGATGGCGTTGAGATTGGCACGTTGGTTGAACTGGCTGAGTGGACGCTGGCCGCCGATAAAGTCTTAACCTTCTGATACCAGATTTAATGATGACCAGAGGCTAATTTTCCGCATAAAAATTCATCAGCTGAATGGTTTCAGGCGCATGTACACTAAAGTTGATTCGTTACAGCATTTTTTGATCAAAGTCAGCATTTGTGACGCTGGGGTCTGGTGTTATGCGTTAAGTGCGATTTGTGAACAACATCACTGATTGCCAACAAAACCAGCGGCGCGGATGTCTAACTTTGTTGTGATAGCGGAGTATAAAAATGCCTGTAGTGAAAGCCAGTCTGCATCTTTTTGGCGGTGATACCGTGGTGGTTCACTGTTCAAATAAAAGCCATATTCATTTGATGAGCGACAACAGTTCTGCGGGTAATCCGCAGGCGGATATTTTGAGTGTGGAAGATAAGCAGTCTGCTTATTTGACGGTGCCGTACAGCGGGAAGTGGAAGGTGTTGATTGATAGCCACAGCAAATCGCTCGAGCATTCAATTAGTTATGTCCCTGCTTAAAAGCAGTATTCCGGCTCTTATGACAAAGAGCCGGAATGAATTTTATGCGAAGTGAGTTTGCAAATCCCCTTCATCACCCTTCGGCTGTAGCCAGTCTCTGACTTTATTCACCAGCTCATCCAGGCAATCGTCATGCATCCCCCGATTGATCAACTCTTGTTCCAGCGAGAAGAGATACTGCGCATTGGTGCCCAGTGGGCCACTGGCGGCGGCAATTAACGGCGCGATAATTTCAGCTCGCGTATCGGCTTCGTACAGCGGATGACGCGGATCCATGATAAATACCAGCGCGTTGACGACACGACCATCATCGAGTTCGAGTTTGCACCACGTCGGCAAATAGCAGCCGGTGATCATTTCCCGCTTCCACACCAGCGTCAGCTCATCTTCAAGTATGGCTTCGGGAAGGCGGTAAGCCAGCCCGGTGGTGCGCCCGCCTTCTTTGAGCGCCAGCATGCGCCCAGGCTGACAAGCGGTTCCGCGCCCTGCCGTCAAGCGCAGGCAAAAAGCACGGTGCCAGCCAACTAGTGTTCCTGCGGCTGACTCTTCATATTCAAATGCCGGGTTCCACATCAGGGAACCATAGCCGAAAATCCATACGGGGCTGTTATCGGGACGACAAGCAATCGTCGCGGCGAGTGATGCCGAGCGCTGCTCAGGACTCCACAACAACGATTCCTCAATGGAACCAAAAGCTGTCTTACAATCCGCTTTCATTAAGAAATCACGCGTTAACACCATACACCTCCGCCACTGCAAACTTCCGTGTGACTACGTCAGATGCGCCTTCCGGGCTTTTTAGTTACTGCTTAATATTAAAACAACATATACCTGAACATAAGCAATTAGCGGGGCGCTGGCAAGTTTGATGACGATCACAAAACAACAAAAATGTCATATTAACTTGCCATACTGATGTGTGTTGCGGCGTTTGAATATGGATATCAATACATTATGTAGGGTTTACTTTTTCTTGTGCCATTTGTCGTCATCCCCTTTTTGATACCCGTGTTTCACCGCCGCCCAGGCAACCTTATGGGCTGTTTCTTCGCGACTGGCATCATCGCGACGGTCATCTTTGTCTTTATATTCATCCCAGGCGCTATTAAATGCCTCTTTGTAGATATCCTGGGCATGGGCGGGAAGAACGTTTTGAACATTGTCAGGGAGGTCACTTCGGTTGTTGTAAGGCATCACACCATCCTCAGTCAGGGAAAACTAAAGTGTGAAACAACATTCGTGATTTTGCCAGAAATCGGGGTTATTGCTTTTATAGAAAACCTATCTCTATGTTTAGTATTGCTTAAAATCAGTAAACTGTGATTTTTATTCATCAGAAATACTATGGCTATATAAGCGGTAAAACTGAGTAAATTTCCCCATGAAAACGCCTTAGTTTGCTATTTTAGCGGGGTTTTAATGTCCGACTATAATAACTAAATTGCTTAATACCTATGCAACTGGAGAAGTATTTTGACCAAAACACAACATGAGGCGGTGAAAACCCGTCATAAGGAGAGTTCCCTCATTTTCCCGGTATTAGCGCTGGTCGTACTGGCGGTGTGGGGAGGAAGCCAGTCTTTACCGGCGGTTGTAGGGATTAACATCCTGGCCCTTGTGGGCATTTTAAGTAGTGCTTTTAGCGTGGTGCGTCATGCTGACGTGCTTGCGCACCGTTTAGGTGAACCCTATGGTTCCCTGATTCTTAGTCTTTCGGTGGTTATTCTCGAAGTTAGCTTAATTTCTGCATTAATGGCGACCGGTGATGCCGCGCCGACACTGATGCGCGACACACTCTATTCCATCATCATGATTGTGACGGGGGGTCTGGTCGGTTTCTCTCTTCTGCTGGGTGGAAATAAATTCGCCACGCAGTATATGAACCTGTTTGGCATCAAACAGTATTTGATTGCCCTGTTTCCCCTTGCGGTGATTGTGCTGGTGTTACCCACAGCACTTCCGGAAGGTAATTTTAGTACCGGCCAGGCGTTAATGGCTGCCGCTATTTCAGCGGCAATGTATGGCGTGTTCTTGTTGATTCAGACCAAAACGCACCAGAGTCTGTTTGTCTATGAACATGAAGATGAGTCTGATGACGACGACCCACATCATGGTAAACCGTCAGCGCACAGCAACACCTGGCACGCCATCTGGCTGATTGTGCATTTGGTTGCGGTCATTGCGGTGACTAAGATGAATGCGGGGCCACTGGAATCGCTGCTCACGACGCTGAATGCGCCAGCGCAATTTACGGGCTTCCTGGTGGCGCTGTTGATTCTCTCCCCGGAAGGTTTAGGGGCATTGAGAGCGGTGCTGAGTAACCAGGTGCAGCGCGCAATGAACCTGTTCTTTGGCTCAGTGCTGGCAACCATTTCACTGACCGTTCCGGCGGTGACGTTGATTGCCATGCTAACGGGCAACGATCTGACCTTTGGTTTAGGGATGCCGGAGTTGGTGGTGATGCTCACGTCGCTGGTGTTGTGCCAGATTTCGTTCTCAACCGGGCGAACCAATGTGCTTAATGGTACGGCGCACCTTGCTTTGTTTGCCGCCTATTTGATGACGATCTTTGCCTGATAATCCAAAGGCATAAAAAAAGCCCTTATCGCGAGATAAGGGCTTTTTATTTTCTGATTCAAAAAATTACTTGCTGGTATCCAGCGGCTCGAAATTCTTCACCAGATCGTCAATCGCTTTAATCTGCTTGAGGAATGGCTCAAGTTTCGCCAGTGGCAATGCAGATGGGCCATCGCAACGCGCGTTGTCTGGATCCGGGTGCGCTTCGATAAACAGGCCAGCCAGACCCGTAGCCATGCCAGCACGTGCCAGTTCAGTGACCTGAGCTCGACGACCGCCAGATGCGGAGCCAAACGGGTCACGGCATTGCAGGGCGTGTGTTACATCAAAGATGACCGGTGAACCGTTAGACACCTGTTTCATCACGCTGAAGCCCAGCATGTCGACGACTAAGTTGTCATAACCGAAGTTAGCGCCACGGTCGCACAGAATGATTTGATCGTTGCCGCCTTCGTGGAATTTATCAACGATATTACCCATTTGGCCTGGGCTGACGAACTGTGGTTTCTTAACGTTGATTACCGCGCCGGTTTTAGCCATCGCTTCAACGAGGTCGGTCTGACGAGCAAGGAACGCAGGCAACTGAATCACATCAACCACATCGGCAACAGGTTGCGCCTGGCTTGCTTCATGAACATCAGTAATGATTTTCACACCGAAGGTTTGCTTCAGTTCCTGGAAAATCTTCATCCCTTCTTCCAGGCCTGGACCACGGTAAGAGTTGATGGATGAACGGTTGGCTTTATCGAAAGACGCTTTGAAGACGTAAGGAATACCCAGTTTCTGAGTGACGGTGACGTAATGCTCACAAATACGCATCGCCAGGTCACGGGATTCCAGCACGTTCATGCCGCCAAACAGCACGAATGGCAGGTCGTTTGCGACCTTGATGTCACCAATCTTAACTACTTTTTGTTCCATCTTTATCTCGCCTTGTTGGGAAATATTTAAAAATTTGGCATCAGTGCAAGGTGATCTGCTTTTGCGAAATCGAGTTAATTTGCGCTTTGATCATCTCGCTTATCGGGTCTTCCGGGCACTGCTCAACAAAATAGCTGAGGTCTGTCAGTGCGACGTGTTCGCAATCGAGTTGAGCATAAATCAAACCACGGTCGCGGATTTCGTACGGATCTTCCGGATTAAACTGGAGCAGAACCTGGCTTGCACGCAGTGCCAGCTCCATTTGACGCTCTTCCATCAATGCCGATTTCAGGGTGTCGAGCAACTTACGCACCACTTCCGCGTTATCGGCTTCGTCTAAATCTTCATCGAACAGTTCGGCAGTCGGCCCAACGTTACCTTTGAGCCACACTTCCAGCGTGTGTTCGTTGAGTGTGTCACCGTTAAACGGGTTGATAAGCCACATTTCACCGTCCATCCAGTCGCCGCGTAAAATCAGCTGCGTCGGGAAAATGACCGGATTTAATGGGATATCAAGGCGTTCGGCAATCCACAACAGAATAGCGCCCAATGACACCGCACTGCCCTGGCGTTTTGCCAGCACTTTATCGAGCCACAACGCATCAGATAAACGGTAGACGCCACTGGCGTCTTTAAAACCCCAGGTGCCATAAAACAGTTCAATTAATTTTTCGAGTTGCACATCCTGGTGGAGACCTTCGCAGATCTCTTCACGCGCCTGACGCGCCAGGCTTTCCAGTTGTGCACGCACTTCTTGCGCCGGGAAATCATCACGGATCAGCTGCGAGACTAAAACCATACCCTCGCACAACGGCGCCTGATTGAATTCAAAATCGGCCAACGACCTCATGACTTACCCCAATAATGGTATTTTTGTGGTGGCGAGTTTAATGATGATGTAAAGCACCACCAGGGCCAGCAAAAAGGCAAACAGCCGAATTTGCTGGCTGCGCGGGCGTTTGCCCAGCACGATAAACCCTAAAACAATATAGATAATAACGCCAAATAGCTTCTCAGTCAGCCATGTACCTTGCGGCGTGAAGGGATAGAAATGCGTAATCATCACTAATGCGGCGCCACTGACCAGCAATACCGTGTCGTTGATATGCGGCACAATGCGCACCCAGCGCTTGTTTGACATCGCTGAATGACGGTATTGCCACCAATAACGTAAAACGAACAGACTGATGGAAATGAAGACCGTCAGAATATGCAAATGCTTGAGCGCGAAGTAAGTTGCCATTTTGCTCAGTTCCTTATGTAAAAATAGCGTCCCACTGTCAGACGGTCGTTCCCACCGTAATCCTGACAGCTCTGTATCTCGGTATATCCAGCATCATTAAACAGTTCACGCATCTGCGCCGCCTGCTGCCAGCCATGTTCGAGCAGCACCCAGCCACCCGGCTCAAGGAAGTTTCGCGCGGTCTCTACCAACGTGCGTAAATCGGCTAAACCGTGGTTTTCAGCGACCAACGCGCTACGAGGTTCAAAACGCACGTCACCCTGTGAAAGGTGCGGATCTTGCGCATCGATATACGGCGGGTTACTGACAATCACGGTAAAACGTTGTGTATTGAGCGCACTAAACCAATCGCTTTGCAAGACCTCAACATTGGGAATTCCGAGGCGACTCGCATTATCGCGAGCAAGTTCTACAGCATCAGGGATAAGGTCGAGTGCGGTGACGCAACAATCCGGACGTTCGCTGGCAATCGCCAGGGCAATGGCCCCGGTTCCGGTGCCTAAGTCCAGCACCGAACACGACGTTTCAGGCATTCTGGCGAGGGCTTGTTCAACCAGGCATTCAGTATCTGGACGCGGGATTAACGTCGCTGGCGAAACTCGCAGCGGCAGCGACCAAAACTCACGTTCGCCCACCAGGTGAGCGATAGGCTCACCCTTCACCCGGCGCGCCAGCAAAACGTCCAACGGCTGTAACTGTTCGGCGGTCAGTTCGGTTTCACCAAAGGCCAGAATAAAGGTTCGCGCTTTTCCAGTGACGAAACCGAGCAGGATTTCCGCGTCACGACGCGGACTTTCACTTTGCTGAAGCTGGGCGATGGCCTGTTGTAGCCAGTATTTAAAATCCATTAATCCTGCTCAGACAGCGCCGCTAACTGGTCTGCCTGGAATTCCTGCACGATGGGTTCGATAAGCCCGTCGAGCTTACCTTCCATCACTTCATCAAGGCGATATAACGTCACGTTGATGCGGTGATCGGTCACGCGGCCTTGCGGGAAGTTATAGGTACGGTTGCGGTCTGAACGGTCGCCACTGCCCAGCAGGTTACGGCGCGTTGAGGCTTCTTCTTGCTGACGTTTAGCCATTTCAGCGGCACGAATACGCGAACCCAGCACCGAAAGCGCTTTGGCTTTGTTTTTGTGCTGTGAGCGTTCGTCCTGGCACTCAACAACGATACCGGTCGGCAAGTGGGTAATACGGATTGCGGAGTCGGTGGTGTTAACGTGCTGACCGCCCGCGCCCGAGGAACGGAAAGTGTCGATACGCAAATCACCCGGGTTGATATCCGGCAGTTCCGCTTCCGGAATTTCTGGCATCACCGCAACGGTACACGCTGAGGTGTGGATACGGCCCTGGGATTCAGTCGCAGGAACACGCTGCACGCGATGGCCACCGGACTCGAATTTCAGACGCCCATAAACCCCATCGCCGCTGATTTTAGCGATAACTTCTTTAAAGCCGCCGTGTTCGCCTTCGTTGGCGCTGAGGATTTCGACTTTCCAGCGACGTGATTCCGCGTAACGACTGTACATACGGAACAGATCGCCTGCGAAGATAGCCGCTTCATCGCCACCCGTTCCGGCGCGAACTTCAACAAAGGCATTGCGTTCGTCATCCGGATCTTTCGGCAGTAACAGCACTTGCAGTTGTTGTTCTAATTCTTCGCTATCACTTTTTGCCTGGTTTAATTCTTCTTGCGCCATCTCGCGCATTTCCGGGTCATCAAGCATGCTCTGCGCGGTTTCAATATCTTCCTGAACCTGGCGCCATTGCAGGAAGCAACGGGAAACGTCGCTTAATTGAGCGTATTCACGCGACAACGCGCGGAAACGGTCCTGGTCGGCAATTGTGGAAGCATCACCAAGCAGGGCCTGAACTTCTTCATGGCGCTCTTGCAGGGCTTCTAGTTTGGCAACGATAGAAGACTTCATGGGCGGTGTTTCACCTTGTAATAAGAGTTTATTTGCTAATCCAGCCCGAGGCTGTTACGCAGAATCTGCAGGCGTTCGTCATCCCCGTCACGGGCAGCCTGCTGGAGAGATTTGGTTGGTGCGTGGATCAGGCGGTTGGTTAATTTCCACGCCAGATCCTGAAGAACGGTTTCGGCATCGCCCCCCTGCTTGAGGGCGGCGAGCGCTTTGGCGGCCAGGTCATCACGCACCTGTTCAGCCTGACTACGATATTCGCGGATGGTTTCGGTGGCACTTTGCGCGCGCAACCAGGCCATAAATTCGCTGCATTCTTGCGCGACAATGGTTTCGGCTTCAACCGCGGCGGCTTTGCGCTGCGCGAGGTTGCTTTGAATAATCGCCTGCAAATCGTCAACGCTGTACAAATAGGCGTTCGCCAGTTTGCCCACTTCGGGTTCTACGTCGCGCGGAACGGCGATATCCACCAGCAGCAGCGGTTGGTTGCGGCGAGCTTTCAGGGCGCGCTCCACCATGCCTTTGCCGATAATCGGCAGCGGACTGGCGGTGGAACTGATAATAATGTCGGCTTCCTGCAAACGTGAATCGATGTCGCTGAGGCTGATAACTTCTGCGCCGACTTCATCAGCCAGCACCTGAGCGCGTTCACGTGTGCGGTTGGCGATGATCATTTTCTGCACGTTGTGTTCACGTAAATGACGCGCCGCTAACTCGATAGTTTCACCCGCACCGACCAGAAGCACCGTCACGGTCGATAAGGATTCAAAGATTTGTCGCGCCAGCGTACAGGCCGCAAACGCCACGGAAACGGCGCTGGCACCGATATCGGTTTCAGTTCTGACACGCTTCGCCACGGAGAAGGATTTCTGGAACATGCGTTCCAGCTCGCTGGAGTGCGAGTGCCCTTTCAGGGAATCCGCGTAGGCTTTTTTGACCTGCCCTAAGATTTGCGGTTCGCCAAGCACCAGGGAATCCAGACCACTTGCGACGCGCATTAAATGCGTGACCGCTTCGTTATCGTGATGCCAGTACAGGCTGTTACGCACTTCATCTTCGTCGAGGTTGTGGTAGTTACACAGCCAGCGCACCAGTTGCTCGTGCAGGTTTTCCTGTTCTTCAACACTCAGGTACAACTCGGTGCGGTTGCACGTTGAAAGCACCACTCCGCCCTGCACCATCGGCTGTTCGAGCAGGCTCTTCAAAGCGAGGTCGAGCGTGTCCGGCGAAAACGTAACACGTTCTCGCAACGAGACTGGAGCTGTTTTGTGGTTGATGCCAAGTGCTAACAGGGTCATTGAGCGGTCTGAATAATACCGATGTTGATAAGGATTAACTCGGCGCATCATACAGGATGCGGGCAGTCAATAAAAGAGAGTCACCCCTTGTGGAGTATCACTGCAATTAATGATTTAAGATAACTTGACCGTAGACGACCTGGCCTGGCACCGCTAGCATAAACAGTTAACAACTAAAATTAATGAGAAGGATCCGCCGCCACTATGTTTATGACGAAACCCCGTCTGCTGTGCCTTGCGCCACTGGCAAGCCTTGTTTTAACTGCTTGTGTGACTCCTCAGTCAACAGGCCCAGGCAAAAGTCCTGACTCCCCGCAATGGTTACAACACCAGCAACAAGTTCAAAAAATCACCCAATACCAGACGCGTGGTGCTTTTGCCTATCTTTCCGATAGCCAAAAAGTTTATGCGCGTTATAACTGGCAGCAAACCTCACCTGACCGTTACCGCCTGTTGCTGACCAATCCATTAGGCAGCACCGAACTGGAGCTGAATGCCCAGCCAGGCGTTGTGCAACTGACTGACCGCAACGGCAAAAAGTACGTTTCTGATAACGCCGAAGAGATGGTGGGCAAACTGACAGGCATGCCGATTCCACTCAATAGCCTGCGTCAATGGATCCTCGGCCTGCCGGGTGAAGCCACAGATTACAAACTGGATGACAAGTACCGCCTGAGCGAAATCAACTACACCCAGGACGGCAAAACCTGGAAAGTGGTTTACAGTGATTATGATGACAAGGTGCAACCTGCACTGCCATCAAACATGGAATTGCGTGAAGGTTCGCAGCGAATCAAACTCAAAATGGACAGCTGGACGGTTAAATAATGAGAAAACGTTGGCCATCACCGGCAAAACTGAATCTTTTTTTGTATATCACCGGGCGTCGTGAAGACGGCTACCATAATTTACAAACTTTATTTCAGTTCCTCGATTATGGCGACACACTGACCATTGAGCCGAGAAATGATGGTCAAATTCATCTCGCGACACCCATTGCAGGTGTGCCAGATGAAGAAAATTTAATTGTTCGTGCCGCACGTTTATTGCAAGACACCGCTCTGCTGATGGGTTCGTTACCTCAGAGTGCCGGGGCTGAAATCAGCGTTGAGAAAAAGTTGCCGATGGGTGGGGGTTTAGGCGGTGGTTCCTCCAACGCGGCAACCGTGTTAGTGGCCCTCAACCATATCTGGAACACCGGCCTGACTGAAGATCAGCTTGCGGTCATTGGCGTTACGCTGGGTGCTGATGTTCCGGTCTTCGTGCGCGGTTTTGCTGCGTTTGCGGAAGGTGTTGGCGAGAAGCTCACACCGGTTTCTGTGCCGGAGAAATGGTACCTGGTCGCACATCCTGGTGTCAGTATCCCCACCCCGGTCATTTTCCAGGATCCTGAGCTGCCACGAAATACCCCGATTAGATCAATTGACACGTTATTAAACTGTGAATTTGGTAATGATTGTGAGGTTATCGCAAGAAAACGTTTTCGTAAGGTTGATGAGCTGCTTTCCTGGCTGTTAGAATACGCGCCGTCGCGCCTGACCGGCACCGGCGCTTGTGTGTTTGCAGAATTTGACACCGAGAACGCTGCCCGCCAGGTGCTTAAGCAAGCCCCGGAATGGCTGCATGGGTTTGTTGCGCGAGGCGTTAATGTCTCCCCGCTGCATCAGGCCATATCCGGGCAAGCTGAGTATTGGTGACAACGTCACCTTGTTTCAGACGTTGCATCAAGCTCTTTATACACCGCCTGGATGGCGCTACCCCCGCCCGCATAAGCTGCGGTAGTACCATCCGCCACTGGACGCATGCCTGAGGTTTTTCTCGTGCCTGATATGAAGCTTTTTGCTGGTAACGCCACCCCGGAACTAGCACAACGTATTGCCAACCGCCTGTACACCTCCCTTGGTGACGCCGCCGTCGGTCGTTTTAGCGACGGCGAAGTAAGCGTACAAATCAACGAAAATGTACGCGGTGGTGATATTTTCATCATCCAGTCCACCTGTGCACCAACCAATGACAACCTGATGGAATTGGTTGTTATGGTCGACGCCCTGCGCCGTGCTTCTGCAGGTCGTATTACCGCTGTTATCCCTTACTTTGGTTATGCTCGTCAGGATCGTCGTGTACGTTCCGCCCGTGTGCCAATCACCGCGAAAGTGGTTGCTGACTTCCTCTCAAGTGTTGGGGTTGACCGTGTTCTTACCGTGGACTTGCACGCAGAACAGATTCAGGGCTTCTTCGATGTTCCTGTAGATAACGTCTTCGGCAGCCCAATCCTGCTTGAAGATATGCTGCAAATCGGCCTGGAAAATCCAATCGTGGTTTCTCCAGATATCGGTGGTGTTGTGCGTGCTCGTGCTATCGCGAAACTGCTCAACGATACCGACATGGCTATCATCGACAAACGTCGTCCTCGCGCTAACGTTTCCCAGGTTATGCATATCATCGGTGATGTTTCTGGCCGTGACTGTGTACTGGTTGACGATATGATCGATACCGGCGGCACTCTGTGCAAAGCAGCTGAAGCGCTGAAAGAACGTGGTGCTAAACGTGTGTTTGCTTACGCAACTCACCCGATTTTCTCTGGCAATGCGGTTCACAACCTGCGTAACTCCGTGATCGACGAAGTTATCGTATGTGACACCATCCCACTGTCTGAAGAAATCAAAGCACTGCCAAACGTCCGCACCCTGACTCTGTCCGGAATGCTGGCTGAAGCAATTCGCCGTATCAGTAACGAAGAATCAATCTCTGCGATGTTCGAGCACTAATCGAACTCGCTTAAAAAAACCCGCCACGGCGGGTTTTTTCTTTTACAGGCCTCCTAACTGCCATAAATGACAGTTGATGCGCTCACGGATGGAATCAAAGTGAAAAACGTATCTTCTTCTGTATTACCTTTCCGCGCTCTGGTAGACGCTTGTTGGCGTGAGAAATACACCGTTTCCCGTTTTAGCCGCGATGTTATTGCCGGTATCACCGTGGGGATTATTGCTATCCCTCTGGCGATGGCCCTGGCGATTGGCAGCGGCGTTGCCCCTCAGTACGGCCTTTATACTTCCGCGATTGCCGGGATTGTTATCGCTTTAAGCGGAGGTTCACGCTTTAGCGTTTCCGGACCTACCGCCGCATTTGTTGTAATTCTCTACCCGGTCGCCCAGCAGTTTGGCCTGGCGGGATTATTGATTGCGACGCTGATGTCAGGCGTGTTTCTTATTTTGTTTGGTCTGGCGCGTTTTGGCCGCCTGATTGAATACATTCCCGTTTCCGTGACGCTCGGTTTTACCTCCGGGATTGGGATTACCATCGCGACCATGCAGGTGAAAGATTTCTTTGGCCTGACGCTCGCCCACGTTCCCGAGCATTATCTGAATAAAGTCGCGGCACTGGCGATGGCGATGCCGACCATCAATATGGGTGATGCCGCAATTGGCGTTGTCACTCTTGCCGTGCTGATCCTCTGGCCGCGCCTGGGCATTCGTTTGCCGGGGCATTTACCGGCGCTGTTAGCGGGCTGCGGGGTGATGGCTGCGGTTCATGCTATGGGATTTGACGTGGCGACTATCGGCTCACGTTTCCACTATGTGCTGGCCGATGGCACGCAGGGCAACGGCATCCCGCAGCTATTGCCGCAACTCATGCTGCCGTGGAACATCCCGGCATCTAATTTCACGCTCAGTTGGGATTCGCTCAGCGCCCTGCTTCCGGCAGCATTTTCGATGGCAATGCTTGGCGCAATCGAATCGCTGCTGTGCGCGGTGGTGTTAGATGGCATGACCGGCACCAAACACAATGCGAATAGCGAACTTATCGGCCAGGGGCTGGGCAATATCATTGCGCCATTCTTTGGTGGGATTACCGCAACCGCCGCCATTGCGCGTTCTGCCGCTAACGTGCGTGCCGGAGCGACATCACCGATCGCCGCCGTAATTCACGCATTACTGGTGATTATGGCCTTGCTGGTGCTGGCGCCGCTGCTTTCATGGCTGCCGCTTTCGGCAATGGCTGCCCTGCTGCTGATGGTGGCGTGGAATATGAGTGAGGCGCACAAAGTGGTGAGCCTGCTGCGCCATGCGCCAAAAGACGACATTATCGTGATGCTCATCTGCATGTCGTTGACGGTGCTGTTCGATATGGTTATCGCCATTAGTGTGGGGATCGTGCTGGCGTCGCTGCTGTTTATGCGTCGTATCGCGCGAATGACGCGCCTGGCCCCGGTGAATATCACCACACCAGAAGGTGTTCTCGCATTACGTGTTACCGGGCCGCTGTTTTTTGCCGCTGCGGAAGGGTTGTTTAACGACCTCACCCAACGCATTGAACAAAACCATCTGATTATTCTGCAATGGGATGCTGTACCGGTGCTGGACGCGGGGGGGCTGGAGGCGTTTCAACGTTTTGTGGAAAAACTACCGGAAGGTTGCGAACTGCGGGTCACAAATCTGGAATTTCAGCCGCTGAAAACCCTGGCGCGAGCGCGTGTGCAGCCCATACCTGGTCGCCTTGCTTTTTATTCTGACGTTCAGGCCGCGCTGGCCGGATAAATTTTTGCCAAAAAAAACGGTTCTGAAGAGAACCGTTTTCCTGTCGTGAATGGACTAGCTGTGCTTGTGGCTATCATTTCGACGACAACGTTTATCGAAGTGGCGTACCCACCAATAACGATCGCCGACTTGTTCGTGGCCGCCTACGCGCGCACCGGCCAGCCAAAGTACCGCCCCAACGAATATGCTCAAAACGGCACCGTGGGCGAAGTATTGCGGGAAGTTGAATTGAGGGAGCTGGTTCAAAATAGAATAACCAACACCGCCCACCATGACGACAAGTCCCAAGCCCATGAAAATATTACCGAGTAATGAAGCGTTTTTGCGTTTCATGTGTCACCTCCGGGTGTTCCTGGGTCGGCGGGGGAAATCCCCATTCCTTGTGTGTAAAGTATAGACAACACCGCTTCGGATGATGTGCGCGGGCGATCACAATTACGAATGAAAGGTCTACAAATATTTACAAATAACACGCTGAATAGCATGAAATTCTAATGGTTCACGCACTGAATTATTCAACTGTTGAATGGGTAATGCATTGCTTCTTTGTCATCGCGACGGGAGCGCAGTAAACTACGCGGCTCTGGTCTGTTTTCAGGATATTAAACGTGAGTATTAAATTAATTGTTGGCCTGGCAAACCCAGGTGCGGAATATGCGGCAACGCGTCACAACGCAGGTGCCTGGTATGTGGATCTGCTTGCTACGCGCCATAATCAGTCGCTTAAAGAAGAAAGCAAATTCTTCGGTTACACCGCGCGCATAAACCTTGCCGGAGAAGATGTTCGCCTGCTGGTGCCAACCACGTTTATGAACCTCAGCGGTAAAGCGGTCGGAGCGATGGCGACATTTTTCCGCATTGCGCCTGAGGAAATCCTCGTCGCGCATGATGAACTGGACTTGCCGCCTGGTGTGGCAAAATTCAAACTCGGTGGCGGCCACGGCGGGCATAATGGCCTGAAAGACATCATCAGCAAATTGGGCAATAACCCCAACTTTCACCGCTTACGTGTCGGAATCGGCCATCCGGGCGATAAAAACAAAGTTGTTGGCTTTGTGCTGGGCAAACCTCCTCTTAGCGAACAAAAGCTGATTGATGATGCAGTAGACGAAGCGGCGCGTTGCACCGAGGTTTGGTTGAAAGAAGGTTTGACCAAAGCCACCAATCGCCTGCACGCCTTTAAGGCGCAATAAACGTCTGCGCGGCGGTCAGCAAGGATTTCTGCGCCCGTTATATGCCGTTTGCGTGTATAATGGGGAAAGTTATGATCATTTTATCAATGAGACAACATCAACTCATTGAATATCAAGTAATTAAGGTGAATTAAACCATGGGATTCAAATGCGGTATCGTCGGCTTGCCGAACGTTGGTAAATCAACCCTGTTCAACGCGCTCACCAAAGCGGGAATCGAAGCAGCAAACTTCCCGTTCTGTACCATTGAGCCGAACACTGGTGTGGTGCCAATGCCGGACCCACGTCTGGATAAACTGGCCGAAATCGTTAAACCACAGCGCATTTTGCCTACCACCATGGAATTCGTTGATATCGCCGGTCTGGTGAAAGGCGCATCCAAAGGTGAAGGCCTGGGTAACCAGTTCCTGACCAACATCCGTGAAACCGAAGCTATCGGCCACGTTGTGCGTTGTTTTGAAAACGACAACATCATTCACGTGAACAACAAAGTTGATCCAGCCGATGACATCGAAGTCATTAACACCGAGCTGGCGCTTTCTGACCTCGATACCTGTGAGCGTGCGATTCACCGTGTGCAGAAGAAAGCTAAAGGCGGCGATAAAGACGCAAAAGCTGAACTGGCTGCGCTGGAAAAATGTCTGCCACAGCTTGAGAACGCTGGTATGTTGCGTGCGCTTCCTCTGACCGAAGAAGACAAAGCGGCTATCAAATACCTGAGCTTCCTGACGCTGAAACCAACGATGTATATCGCGAACGTCAATGAAGACGGTTACGAAAACAACCCATACCTCGACAAAGTGCGCGAAATCGCCGCTGCCGAAGGTTCTGTGGTTGTTGCTGTCTGTGCCGCCGTTGAGTCAGATATTGCTGAACTTGACGATGCTGACCGTGACGAGTTCATGGCAGAAATGGGTCTGGAAGAACCAGGCCTGAACCGCGTTATCCGCGCGGGTTATGAGCTGCTGAATCTGCAAACTTACTTCACCGCGGGTGTGAAAGAAGTGCGTGCATGGACTATCCCTGTTGGTGCAACCGCTCCACAAGCCGCAGGTAAAATCCACACTGACTTCGAAAAAGGCTTCATCCGCGCTCAGACAATCGCGTATGAAGATTTCATCACCTACAAAGGTGAGCAAGGCGCGAAAGAAGCAGGCAAAATGCGTGCAGAAGGCAAAGACTACATCGTGAAAGATGGCGATGTTATGAACTTCCTGTTCAACGTCTAATCTCTCAGCTCCAATCTAAAAAGCCACGCAATTGCGTGGCTTTTTTGTTTTTAAATCAGCTGCAATTACTTTACGTCATTCACATTGTTTATTTGCCCCGTGAAACCCGTTTTCGCAATCGCCGCCAACAGTTGCTGGTTATCAAAATCCTCAGGGACTATTACCTGTGCCTGATGTGTTTTTAAAGATGCCTTCGCTTTAATCACACCGTCAGTACTGCGCAAAGCCTGGTTGATGGAAATAACGCACAGCGGGCAGTTCATCTGGCTGATATCAATCGTGACCATTTTATTTGCAGCCCAGCTAAGCGGCGCAAAAAAAAGCAGCCCGAGGCAAACTAATTTCTTCATTCCAGATATTCCCAAATCCAGGGTAAGACATACGGATATGTGGTCAAAAAAAGCACTAGCGGCACTGACAACCAATACAAGCAGACCAGCACTCGTCGGCTAACTACACTGGTGCAAACCGGTTTTGGAGACAGATACAACCGCCAGAAGCCACGAATCATTAGCCCCAGAGACACCAAAACCATTGGAATTTGCAGCCATGGGAGCGTGGGTATGCCCGTCAGCCCGGCAGCTGAAATACCGAAAACCAGATACAGCAAAGGGCCGATGCAGCACAGTGTCGATGCGCCAGCCGCCACCAGCGCCGCTATCAGGGTGACGATATTGCCCTTAATGCTGTTCGGTGCTGACGTAGTCATAACTGAATGCTGCCGGGTCATAGAAGTTTATAGGATCGCCATCTACCTCGGCATACGGATACCCCAGGTTGTTAACATCCCCCTGCTCCGCCGCTGGGAACAGCGCGAAATCGCGAGCATGGTTAAAGCCGACCCAGTTCATTTCCCAGTTGCCGAACAGGTAATCATTGACGGCTTGCACTGCCGCATCGCCATTCTCTTTCTTCTCAGTCAGGCGCATTTTAGTGACATCCGCCGGGTCAGCGGGCACCCAGCCAAAACCTGCAAGCCAGAACATCGCACGGCAATGTTGCCCGCCGTTAATTTTTGCGATGCCCTGCGCATCAGCACTCCCAAAAGCTTTCTTCGAGTACTGCTCAAGTTTGCGACTGGCACCAAGGCGAATACCGAACATTTCACGCGCCGGAATGCCCACGGCGCGGCACAGCGCCACAAACACCGAGTTAATATCAGTGCATTTGCCGCCCAATTTGCCCGCTTTAAGGATTTCGCCCACATCACCCGTGCCACACCCGATAATCGCGTCATCACGATGCATATGTGTGCTGACCCAGTTGTGAATCAGTCGAGCTTGTTTGAGCGGGGCTTTTTCCTCGCCGATAATTTTCAGCGCCGTTTCTTTGACGAGCCCGTCAACCGGAATATGCGCTGTGGCGAGCAAGAAAGGTTTAACTTCGTCGGGGATGATAGCGTCGTGCTCAGGCAGTAACCAGTCGGCCAGCTTATTCTCCTTCAGCACTTCCCAGTCACGGGTTTCAATCGTCATTTCAACCCGAATATCCAGCTTACCTTCAGAATCCGGCCAGGTGACAAACAGCATTCTTGCACCGTAAGGATTATTGGCCGTGAGGTTGGCTTTCTGGTAATTACCGTTAAAGGAAAGGTCGCACAAACGTTGGAAGGAGGTATCTTCCGGAACAGGTATCCACAGATTCACACGCCCTTTCGAGCCTGCCGGGGCTTTCAGACTGTACGTTTGTGTCATGACAAAACGACGGGAAGAGTCAGAAGAGCGGATAGCAGGGTTATCAACACGCTGCGTTGCTGAAAACGCCGGACGGACCAGACCAATAGTGGATAGTGCTGCAACGCTTTTCAGAAAGTTTCGCCTTTCCATTACTATAACCCTTCATTCGCCAGTAAAAGCTGGCGCTTAACCCCGCACCTGCGGAGGTCGGCCGCCATTATGCAATCAAGTAAACTCAGCAATAATAGACTGGATCAAGAGGATTACATTTTTCTCCCTTTTTAACCCCGCGCGCCTGGTCACACTTCACTTATTAATCGTTTTAATGAGTGAATGAGTGATTCAACAATCCAATATCCAGACCCTTAACAAGGTTAATATCGCAAGTTAACTTAAATGTGCTTCCATAAGATTTAATTATAGTGATGCAGCGGTTCGCGCCGCATTATCATAGAGCGCCGAAATGGCACGTAATAATTGTGCGTTCTCGCCAATAGATTTAGCAGAAATACCTGTCTCAACCTGCAAACCAATAAGACATGTTTCGCGGACCTCACGATATTTAGCACACAGTACTTTTCCTTTTTCAGTGGTGGAAAAGTAAAGTTCCTTGCCCTGCTTTTCACTTTTAACGTAACCCGACTTAACCATTTTCTTTAATGCATAGGCAACGATATGGGTGTCTTCGACGTTCAGAACAAAACAAATATCCGCCAGTTTTTTTTGCCGATCGCGGTGATTGATATGATGCAATAATGATACGTCGAGCGGCCCCATATCTGGCTCTCCGGCGGCGGTCATGCAGCGTACCATCCATTTGTTAAACGCATTGCTGGTCATGATTAATGCGTATTCCAGCTCCGATAATTCCGCACATCTTTCAGAAACCAGATGGTGAGAAGAGACAATAGGATCTTTTAACCCTGCGCTATTAGCGATTATTTCTGCTGCTGAATCGAGTCTTTCTTTCTCAGACGCCATTGGCTGCCCCTTAATATGATGTTCATAAAACATAATTGAATCCGAATAAAACACCAATAAATTAATGATAATTTATTTTCATTTTATCTTCGTTTTGCTATATGTTTTTACCTCTTCGTCATTCTAAAAAAACACAACACACATAGACAGGGTAAAAATAATGGATAGTGCCACCCTTTTACCGCTCATCGGAATACCCGTTGTTGTTATTGGTTTTGCACTCCGATTCAATCCGCTGATTGTTGTCGTTATTGCAGGATTAACAACTGGACTCGCCGTAGGAATGGATTTCGGAATGCTACTGGAAACCTTTGGCGAGAAATTTTTCAATAGCCGCTCGCTCGCCACCTTTATTCTGATTCTGCCCGTGATTGGCCTGTTGGAATATTACGGTTTGAAAGAGCGCGCTCAAGCCTGGATTGCCAAAATAGCCAGCGCCACGTCCGCACGCATACTGATGATTTACTTTATTGGCCGCGAAGGTACTGCCGCACTTGGGCTGATGTCTCTCGGCGGCCACGCGCAAACCGTTCGCCCGCTATTAGCGCCAATGGCAGAAGGTGCGGCCCTGAACAAGTACGGTGAACTTCCCCTGCACATTCGCGATAAAATAAAAGCCCACGCCGCAGCATGCGACAACATCGCCGTCTTTTTTGGCGAAGACATTTTCATCGCCTTCGGTGCGGTTCTGCTGATTGATGCGTTTTTGAAAGAAAACGGCATTACGAATATTGAACCGCTGCATATCGGCCTTTGGGCCATCCCCACAGCAATTGCCGCGCTGATCATCCACATGTTCCGCCTCACGCGACTTGATGCGAGCCTCCACCGCGATGTGATGGCCTGGCGTGCTCAACAAGAACCTGAAATGAAAGAGGTGACAAAATGAGCACTCTGCTAACCATAAACCGTGTTTATTACCTGATTGGCATTATCGTCATGATTCTGGTGGTGATGACCCTGCGCGATCGCGGCAATCCTAAACGCCTGACCACCGCTCTTTTCTGGTTCCTGTTTGGCGCAATTTTCCTGTTTGGCGACCTGATGGTGGACACCCTCGGAAAATCCCTGGCTTACCGAATCATAGGAGGAAGCGTGATTGTCATTGCGCTCCTGGCAGGCTTTGGATTAGTGGGCAAAGGGCATTACGCCATGGCGACAGACGAGCAACGAGAAGCCTCTGCCTCGCGCATCAAAAACTGGTTATTTTTGCCCGCGCTCCTGATCCCCGTCATCACCGTCATCTGCACGCTGTTCATGAAAAACGTGTCGATTGGCGGCGTTTACCTGCTTGACCAGAAACAACTCACGTTGGCCTCCCTGTGTGTGGCAAGCGTGGCGGCAATTTTAACGGGATGGTGGATAACCAAAGGTTCGCCGGTGCAGGCCATTGCGCAATCGCGCCGAATTGTTGACACCGTGGGCTGGGCAATCATTTTGCCGCAAATGTTAGCGATGCTTGGCGGGGTGTTTATCGTCGCCAACACCGGTGAGTCGGTACGCAAAGTGGTCGAGTTGTTTGTTGACCCGGAAAACCGCTTCATGCTGGTCGTGATTTACTGTGTGGGCATGGCGGTATTTACCATGATTATGGGTAACGCTTTTGCTGCATTCCCGGTTTTAACGGCAGGTATCGCGATGCCGTTTCTTGTCATCCACCATAACGCAGACCCCGCGCCATTGCTGGCGATCGGGATGTACGCAGGCTACTGCGGCACGTTAATGACGCCGATGGCCGCGAACTTCAACATTGTCCCGGCCGCGTTGCTTGAGCTTAAAGATAAATACCAGGTCATCAAGATTCAGATCCCGAGCGCCCTGGCCATACTGCTGGCAAACGTGTTCTTGATGTACTTCCTGTCATTCCGCTAAAGCACTGAAAAACGATGAATATCAAAGGAGTTTTTTTATGTCATTAAGCCCGATTCAGGCTGAAGCATTTGCCAACATGCCGCTGACGTTTTTACGCCAGGAATATCCTAATCACATCATGCATTTGCTCAATGATGATGGTGACGTGTTGCCGCCCCGGGAATTACACCCGATTTTTTACGGCTGTTTTGACTGGCACTCGGCGGTTCACGGTTACTGGTTGCTGCTGCGTTGTTTGCGCCGTTTCCCTGAACTGCCTTCCCGCGAGGCAATCATTTCTCTGTTTGATGAACACGTTACCGAAGCTAACGTGGCCCGCGAACTGGCCTATTTTACTGCCCCGTTCCGCGCGTCGTTCGAGCGCCCTTACGGATACGGTTGGCTACTGGCGCTGGCGCAAGAACTGGCGGAATCGACTCTGCCGCAGGCAAAACGTTGGTCCGCTCTGCTTGAGCCGCTGACACAGGATATTCGTGCGCGCCTGATAGGCTACCTGGAAAAACTCACCTACCCGATTCGCGTCGGTACGCATTACAACACCGCTTTTGCCCTGGCGTTAGGGCTGGACTACGCCCGTTCGCGCCACGATACGGAACTCGAGACGGCTATCATTGATGGAGCAAATCGATTCTATCAGCATGATGTCAATTATCCGGCTCACTATGAACCGGGCGGCGATGAGTACGTTTCCGGTGCGCTCTGCGAAGCGTTGCTGATGAGCCAGGTCAGCACGGACTTCCCAGGCTGGTTTGACCGTTATCTGCCAGAAATCGCCAGCATCAATGCGCTGATGCATCCGGCCGTTGTCAGTGACCGCACCGACCCAAAAATCGCGCATCTCGATGGCCTGAATCTCAGCCGCACATGGTGCTTTAAACGTATTGCGGCGGCATTACCGGCTGAACACCCTGCCCAGCCAGCCTTGCAACAGGCGATAACCCGCCATCTCGACGCCAGTCTTGATCATGTGGTCGGCAGCCATTACAGCGGCGGGCACTGGTTAGCCAGTTTTGCCATGTTAGCCCTGGAGTAATCGCCCCGTCTTAAACCCTTTCCCCGCCCGACCTGGTGCGGGGAAACTCTTGCCCCAGCGCAGTACTTCCTCGCCGCTCATTTCTCTGATTCATTCACCCCATAAATTTTACTCTGATCACAATTCAGGCGATTTCTCTTTGCTTACGCCTTATTGTTTCTATAAAAGAAACACAGAAAGATAAAAAACCCCACTCTGTTTCCGAAACAGGCCGTGAGAACAAAAACAAAGAGAACATTGATATGGCAGAACAACCGCTTTCTACCGCAAAGGTAAAACACACCGGGCGTGTCCGATTTCTGGTGCTCGGGCTGGTTTTCATCAACATCATTATTAACTATATGGACCGCACCAATCTCTCGGTTGCTGCCACGCAAATGGCGGGAGATTTACAGTTCACGCCGTTGCAAATGGGGCTGGTGTTTTCAGCTTTCGGCTGGATTTACGCCGCGCTGCAAATTCCGGGCGGCTTTGTTATCGACCGCTTCGGTTCGCGCATTGTTTACGGCGTCGGGTTGTTCATCTGGTCTTTGATAACCGCGCTGCATGCGATTGCCAATAGTTTTGGCGGACTGGTCGGTTTGCGTCTGGGCGTGGGTGCTTTTGAAGCACCGGTCATGCCCTCCAATAACCGCGTGATTTCCAGTTGGTTCCCGGAAAACGAACGCGCCAGCGCCATTGGTATTTACTCTTCCGCGCAGTTTGTTGGTCTGGCCTGCATGACGCCGCTGCTGTTCCATGTGCAGGAGCTTTACGGTTGGCGCGGTCTGTTTCTGATTACCGGTATCGTCGGGATGGTCTGGGCGGTGGTGTGGTATTGCCTCTATCGCGAACCACTTGAACACAAAAGCGTTTCACAAGCAGAACTGGATCATATTCGCCAGGGCGGCGCGATTCTGGAAAGCCGACAGGAAGCCGCCAAACGTAAGTTCGCCTGGAGCGACCTGGCCTTGATGTTCAGCAGCCGCAAACTGATTGGCATTTACTTCGGGCAGTTCACCATCTCCGCCACCTTCTGGTTCTTCCTGACCTGGTTCCCGACGTATCTGGTGCAATATCGCCATATGGATTTTATTAAGTCCGGTTATATCGCCTCAATACCTTATCTGGCGGCCTTCTTCGGGGTATTGCTGGCGGGATTTGTTTCAGACCGTCTAATAAAACGCGGCGTTAGTGCAAGCTTCGCCCGTAAAGCGCCGGTGATTCTTGGCATGTCTTTAACGCTGTTTATCCTCGGCGCCAACTACACCGACAACCCGACATTCATCATTCTTTTCATGTCGATTGCTTTCTTTGGCAACGGCCTTGCCACCATCACCTGGGTGTTTGTAACGGCACTCGCGCCGCGCCATTTAATTGGCCTGGCGGGCGGCGTCTTTAACTTTACCGGCGCGTTGTCATCCATCGTGGTACCGATTGCGATTGGCGCTTTAATTGACGGGCATAACTTTGCCCCGGCACTGATGTTCATCGCCATTCTTGCAGGGCTTGGAATTTGCTCTTACCTGTTTGTGGTTGGGCGCATCGATCTGGACGCGCCGCAAGAAACTAAGCCGCAGGGGTCACGAGTTGCGCGGTGAGTTGATTGAGCTGAGCGAGGCGCGGAGCAATCTGTTGTTCATCCGCGTCCCACATTCCGGCAAAAGCGATAGCTGCATTATGCGCACCGAGCGGCTGGGCCATCGACAGCTCGCCGTCTTCGTGCCGCCAGACAACATGTCCGGACTCACGTTGCTGGGCGAGCTTAGGGGCCATTTCTTGCCAACGCTCTGGCGAGAAACGCGACTGCAACGCCTCGTCTGTTTCTGCAGCAAGCAAAGCCATGCCGATAACCGACTGCCATGCCGGGAGCGTGTGGAAACCCGCCAGCGCCTGGCTCACCTGGCTACCCGGTTCGGAGTGATAGATGTAGATAACCTGGTCTTCCCACAGCACGCCGAGCGCCACCACGATGTCTTTTGGCGCGTGGCGCTCAAGCAACGGCAATGCCTGGGAGAACAGTGCAGAGCCACGAATCGCCTGCGCCGCCAGGGCGTGAATACCCGGGCCTGGCAAATAACGGCGCTGTTCATCTTGTTGGGTCAGGCCAATCGCCGCCATGGTCATCAACAGGCGGTTAACACGAGTGGCATTAATGCCCATCAGGCGCGCCAGTTCCCGGCAACCAATTGCCCGGCCACTGGTCACCAGATACTGCAAGCAACGGATACCGTCGATAAGACTTTGATTCGGTTGTGATGACATAGCGCGCTTCACATTAATTTAAGAACCACGATTTTATCGTCAGTTTTATAGGAAACAAACTTTATGCAAATTTTTCAGCAAACCAACGCCCGGGAATTTCCGTCTCAACAATTAAAAACAGACTTGTTGGTCGCCGGTGGCGGTCTTGCCGGGTTGTGTGCAGCTTTGGCTGGCGCACGGGATGGCTTGCAGGTAGTTCTGGTTCAGGACCGCCCGGTTTTAGGGGGCAATGCATCGAGCGAAGTCCGTTTGTGGGCCAACGGTGCCACCTCTCACATGGGCAACAATAACCGCTGGTCGCGTGAAGGCGGGATTATGGGCGAAATCATGGAGGAGAACGTTTACCGCAATAAAGAAGGCAATCCGGTGATGTTTGACCTGGTATTGTTAGATATGGCCCGCAGCGAACCTAACCTGACGCTGCTGCTCAATACGGCTTTATACGAAGTCGAGACGGCAGGTAAACGCATTACGCGCGCCAAAGGGTTCAACGCCATTAACGAAACCTTTTATGACATTGCCGCCACACAATTTTGCGATGCAACCGGCGACGGTGTGTTGGGGCATCTTGCCGGGGCTGAATACCGCGTAGGGGCAGAAGACCCGGAAGAGTTTGATGAAAAAATGGCGCCGGGGGATAACTTCGGCCACAAACTTGGGCACTCAATCTATTTCTATACCAAAAAAGGCAGCGCGCCGGTTAACTTCATCCCGCCCACTTTTGCGCTGAAAGATATTGAAGAAATCCCCCGCTACACGCGCCTGACCTCCACGCTTAACGGTTGTGATTTGTGGTGGCTGGAATGGGGCGGCCGCCTGGATACCATTCATGACAGCGAAGAAATTAAGTGGGAGCTGTGGAAAATAGTCTGGGGCGTCTGGGATTACATTAAAAACTCCGGACAATTTCCGGAGGCAGAAAACATGACCATCGAATGGGTTGGAGCAATCCCTGGCAAACGTGAAAGCCGCCGTTTTGTCGGCGACCATATGCTCTGCCAGCAAGATATTATCGAACAGCGCGATCACTACGACGCCGTCGGATACGGCGGCTGGTCGATTGACCTTCATCCGGCGGATGGTGTTTACAGCAAGCACGACGGCTGCCGCCAGTTCCACAGCAAAGGCACTTACACCATTCCTTATCGCAGCTTATACAGCCGTTCGATGGAAAACCTGTTCCTGACCGGGCGCCTGATTTCTGCCTCGCACGTGGCTTTTGGCAGTGCACGCGTGATGTGTACCTGTGGCTTATTGGGCGAAGTGGTTGGTCGTGCGGCGGCACTGTGCCACCAGCAGCAAATCAATGCGCCACAACTGGCAGACCAGAGCCGCATCGGCTCGCTGCAACAACATCTACAACAAACCGGCTGTTATATCCCGCGCCAATGGTTGAGCGACCCGGCGCAGGGTGCGAACGTAACGACCAGCAGCGAATGGCAATTTACAGAATTGCCCGCAAACGGTACCTGGAATCCCTTGAATGAACGCATGGCGTTATTGCTTCCACTTAAAGCCGGTGAAACCTTACCCGCGCTCAATTTCTCTTTGCGTACCGACTCATCACAGTCGCTTAAAATCAGCCTGCTGGGCAGCCAACGCGCCGGTAATTTCACCCCTGATATGCCGCTGGATGAACGGGAAATAACGGTCCTTGAAGCGGGCGAATATAGCGTGCAGTTTGATTATCAAAGCTCGCGGGATGAATATGTATTTATCGCTTTTGAGCGTAATGAGCACATCGACATCGCACTGACCGACGTGCGTCTTCCGGGCATTATGACGGTATTTAACAGCCTGAACGCCAGGGTGGCGAAACATACGCGTCAGGTTGCTGATGGCGATTTTGGCGTGGATGAGTTCGATTTCTGGTTACCGCGCCGCCAGCCAAATCAAATGCTGCCGGCCCTGCGCCTCGCTTCACCGTTGCGTTGTTTCGCAACAGAAAACCTGGTCAACGGCCGTTTGCGCCCGGAACAGCACACCAATGCATGGGTACCTGCCGCGGGCGATAGCTTACCGACCGTGACCTGGCGCTGGGAACAGCCTCACACTTTGCATGCCCTGACGCTGGTGTTTGATAACGATTTTGATAACGCCATGGAAACGGTACAAATGGGCCACGCCCTGGCGGTGACGCCGCATTGTGTAACTCACTATCGTTTGTGGGCCGATAACACTTTGCTGGCAGAAGTGACCGACAACCGCCACTCCGTTTGTGAGCATCGGTTGCCAAAGGCCATCAGTGCGAAACAGGTCAAACTGGAGATAGTCAATACCGCTGGAAGTATTTCCGCCCTTTACTCTCTGAACGTCCGATAAAAGAAAGCCACCGCAGTGTGATACTGCGGTGGCTACTGTTCGCCAAATAAAACCGATCAGGCTTTACTCACTTCCGGCGTCAAAAACTGGCTGCGCGGCGAATTACGCAACGTAAAGAATGAGATAGCCGTGAAGCAGGCGGTAATCAAACCTAGCGTCAGATAAGCCTGGCTAAAGCCCACCGAGTCATACATTGAACCCGCCCAGGTTGAGAGCACAACCCCAGAAAGCTGTTTGGATAAGTTAAAACCAATCAGGAAGAGCGTCGCCGACAAACGCGGATCGAATACCGAAGAGATATATTTGAAGGTTCCCACCAGCAAGAATGGCAATTCAAACATATGCAGCATTTTCAGAATAATAACTTCAGTGCCGGTCGTGGCAAACGAGGAGCCAATGATCCTCACAGACATAATCACGCCCGCCACCAGCAAGGCATTTTTTGCCCCGATGCGATTAATAATGAAAGGTGCGAAGAACATAATCGTGGCGTTCAGTAATTCTCCGCCAGTGGTGACAAAACCAAATATTTCAGTCCCTCTCTGCGGCGATGAGAAAAAGCCTTTAAAGAAGTTAGCGAACTGCTGATCGAACACATCGTAAATACTGGCCACGCCAATCACGTACAACAAAAATGCCCAGAAGCGCGGCATCTTCAGCAATTCCACCACCATATGCAGAGAAAATTCCTGTTTTTTATTTACGCCCGTCTCGGCAAGTTCAGATTCCGTTTTAGGATCGGGCTTTGAGAGCAGTAAAAGTACCGCCAGCACCAGAGCGAAACCGGAGGCAATCCAGAAGGTAATATTCGGGTTAATGCTAAATAAGATACCGGTCAACGAGGCGCAAATGGCCCAGCCCACACAGCCTGATACGCGCACCTGGCCGTATTCGAAACGGTTATGACGGCTGACACGTTCTATATACGCTTCCACCGCACCAGAACCGCCGGAAAAAACGCAACCGAGGTAGATCCCGCCTGCCATCGCCCCCAGATAAATATTGAATTGTAATAGCGGCGATAAAACGTAGATAAAGAACGGCGCAAACAGAACCAACAGCACGACGATGAACCACAGTAAATGTTTCCGCAGTCCTAACTTGTCGGAAATTAATCCAAAAGCAATCTGAAAGATAATAGCGAATAACGAGATCGACGAGAACACCACGCCGGTTTCGGTTTTGGTCAGATGGTTTACGTCCGCAAGCCATACCGGGAAGAACGGAAAGTAGGCAGACATAATGAAATAATAGAAAAAGAAGAACAGCATAAAATAGATGAAATTATGGTGTTCCCGACGACTCAACGCTGACAGTTTCATAGGGTATTTCCAGTTATTATTATTTATGGATTGAGGGACAAAGGCTGATAAACGTTTTTTGTAGGGGGAATAAGCGTTAGCGTCATCCACCACTTGCGTCTGTGGTGTCGGATGACGCTGCGCTTATCCGACCTACGTAAGGCTAAGAGTCAGTTGATAGTGCCATTGTGTATCCAGTAACAACCATTTCTTCAGCACGGATGGCGTCCAGGAATCATCTCCACCTACGCCCATATGATGGGCATCGAGCGAAATAGTGACCCCGTCTTCTGGCACCATTTTGTGCCAGTGCGTCACCGTCATCAGCTGTTCGATACTCCAGGGTTGAACAGAGAAATGGAAATTCCCGCGCGCCTGCCAGATCCCCCAGTCGAGCGATTTTGTTCCACCACGTAATCCATTTTCCGTTGGGAAGATATACGGCGTGCTCATCTCATCTAGCGGCAATACCCAGCGAGAGAAGATCGCGCTATTACGACGGTCAGGGTAGTTTTCATGCGGCCCGAGTCCCAGCCAGCTAACCTCTTCGCTCTGCGGTTTCACCTGGAAAACCACGCCGACACGAGGCAGCGGCGGCAGGGTTTCGGCGCGTTCTCCGGTCACGGTAAGATGCAATTGCCCAAGGCCATCAAAGCGCATCTGCCAGCAGCTCACGATCGCCACACCTTGATGATTGTGATATCGCCATTCGCTGACCACCACAATATCATCGCCAAATTGCGTCGCTTCGCAACGCACGCGCTCCCTTTCCAGTTGATATAGCCCGGCACTTTTCCAGCGTTCCGCCCACGCATTCGGATCGATGCGCGTCACTTCGCTGACGCCGATATCGTTGTCGATAGGGGCGCGGACAAAGTTGTCACGCAGCGGTTGCAGCAACTGCTCGTCACCGCCCTTCAACCAGCTGCAAAGTAAGCCAGTGGCGCGATCGACTTGCCACTGCTGGCCTGCGGCCTGCACGGTAAATCGGCTTGCGGATGTGGTGAGTACCGGCGCATTGGTCGCCGCAGGTTTGGCGGACAAAACCAGCGGTGCGGCGATTGAAAACTGCTGCCACGCCACGCGATGCCCGGCGGCTGACCACGGCGTTTCGTGAGGCTGAATCACTTCAAGCGTCAGCCAGACATCTTTTGCTCCGGCAGGAAGAATCAGGTTTTCAGTCAGTGTCAGCTCAACGCTGGCTTCGGCTGCAAGTGTCAGCTTTTCCTGCCCGGTTAGCACCGGCAGCCCCGCTGCCTCGATACGCCATTGCAGCGTTTCGTTATCGGTATCGCGGAACAAATATTCACTGTGGACTCGCACCCTAAGCGGCTGCTGGCTAATCAACTCGAACTGGAAGTATTGCTGCGCTTGTTTGGCTTCAAACAGTGAAGGATGTGGCGTGCGGTCAGGGAAAACCAGACCATTCATACAGAACTGGCGGTCATTCGGCGTGTCGCCAAAATCTCCGCCATAGGCCCAGCCTTGTGAACCATCGTCGAAGGTTTTCATGATGGCCTGATCCGCCCAGTCCCAAATGAACCCGCCCTGCAAACGAGGATATTCACGGAATGCCTGCCAGTAATCTGAGAAGTTACCCAGGCTGTTGCCCATCGCGTGGGAATACTCACACAAGATCAGCGGACGCTGCTCACCCGGCAGGCTGATCCACTTTTTAATCGCCCATTTCGGCACCGCCGGAATAATCAAATCCGTTTCAACGCGCGAATACATCGGGCAAATAATATCGGTGACTGCCGTATCCCCGCCGCCGCCTTCATATTGCACCGGGCGCGATGGGTCATTTTTTTTCAGCCAGTGGTAAACCGCGTCGTGGTTTGCACCGTAGCCGGACTCATTGCCCAAAGACCAGATAATAATGCACGGATGGTTGCGGTTAGTCTGAACCATGCGCGTGACGCGTGCGCTGTAGGCAGGCAGCCAGCTGGCATCATCAGAAAGACGGTTCATCGGCACCATGCCGTGAGTTTCGATGTTTGCCTCATCAACCACATACAAACCATAGCGGTTACAAAGCTGATACCAGAGCGCGGTGTTAGGATAATGAGAGCAGCGCACGGCATTAAAGTTGTTCTGCTTCATCAGCAAAATGTCCTGCACCATATCGGCCTCGGTCACGACCTGGCCGCGAAGATGATGGTGTTCATGGCGGTTAACGCCGCGAATCAACAACGGTTTGCCGTTCACCCGCAGCAGCCCGTTTTTGATTTCGACCTGGCGGAAACCCACGTCGCACGCTTCGGCCTGAATCAACTCATCACCCTTCCACACCGCCACAACGGCGCGATAACAATGCGGCGTTTCCGCGCTCCACAACAGTGGGCGCTCAACCGGCAACCTGAGATAAGCGCGCTCGGCGTAATTGCCCCGGTCGTCGATCATCGGCGTGCCAAGAGGCTGGCGAATGGCGGCAATTTGCTGATTTCCCTGCCAGAGAGTGGTTTCCACTTCCAGTTCGGATAAACACGCGGTGGGAGCCGCAACCGCGATGTGGATATTGAGCGCCGCATCGCGATACAACGCATCCAGTTCGGGGGTTATCTGCATATCAGTCAGATGAATTTCCGGCAAATTCATCAGTGAAACCGAGCGGAAAATACCGCTCATGCGCCACATATCCTGATCTTCAAGCCAGGTCCCGGCACTCCAGCGCAACACCATTACACACAGGCGATTTTCCCCGCCGTGCAAAAACGGGGTCAAATCGAATTCGGCAGGCAAACGGCTATCGACCGAATACCCCACCCATTTGCCGTTACACCACAAATGAAAAGCGGAATTCACACCGTCAAAAATAATGCGTGTCTGCCCGGATGCCAGCCACGGGTCGGAAATATCCACCGTACGGGTGTAACATCCGGTGGCATTTTCTTCCGGCACAAACGGCGGCGTAGTTTCGATGGGATAGCGCACGTTGGTGTAAATCGGCGCATCGTCGCCGGTCATTTGCCAGTTCGACGGCACGGTAACAGGACGTGCATCCGCCAAATCGCGCTGTAACCAACTGGCTTCAACAGCCTGTGGTTTAGCCCGCCAGCTAAATTGCCAGTCGCCATCAAGCGATCGATGCTGTGGCGATACATGCTCGTCACGCGCTGCCGTAATATCCCGCCAAGCCCTGAACTGCGGGTGTGCCGGTAAACGGTTAATCTGCGTCACCGCCTGTTGCTGCCAGTCACGGCGGTTAAGAATTGCTGCAAACTCTGCTTCTGGGTCAAAGGTGCCCGAACTTTGCGTCATGCTGATTCACCTGTAGTCGTTAAAATGTTATGCGCAATACAATTGAGCAAATTTAGGCAGAGAATCCGCATCACTGGCAAACACAGGTTTTATCAATTTTAAGCACGATCGCAAAAGCGGTCGATTAATCAACATTTCTGTCGTGAGCATGACAATAAATGTTAGCGCTATACATTTCATGTATCGCTGGCTTGACGCAACCCAATCTGCGCCGCATTATGCGAACAAAAAGGGGTATGCGATGAGCACTCGGCAGGCAACATTAAATGATGTGGCGCGTGAAGCAGGCGTGTCTCAGCAGACGGTTTCGCGGGTATTGAATAGCCCGGATTTGGTGTCGTCTCGTACCCGTGAAAAAGTGCTGCATGCGATGAACGTGCTGCACTATGTGCCGAACCGTTCCGCTCAATTACTGGCGGGTAAAACGATGCCTGCGCTCGGGCTCATCACCTCGTCTCTCACCTACCATGCGCCGTCACAAATTGCCGCGGCCATAAAAAGTCACGCCGAAGAACAGCAATTGCAGGTTTCTGTCGCGATGCCAAAAGGGGCGGAGTATGAAGCATTGCAGGCAGTGCTTAACGAATTTCGGGCGCAAAACATTCGCGGCGTGATTGCGAATCTGCCACTTGAGAGCACGCTCGCGGAACAACTGGCGCGGGAAAATGACGATCTGGCTTGTTTATTTCTGGATGTTCCGCCGGAGACTGACATTTCTTGTGTGCGCTTCGATCACCAGGACGGTTCTGGCGCCTGCGTGAAGCATTTGTGGGAACTGGGACACCGACAATTTGGTCTGTTAGCAGGTCCGGCGGAGTCGATTTCCGCCCGTCTGCGCCTGGGTTGCTGGCGTGAAACACTTCATCGATTTGGCGTCAGCAATGCCATAACAGCATGGGGTGACTGGAGTGCCAGCAGCGGCTGGGCAAAAACCTTTGAACTGATTCATGCCAATCCTCGCATCAGCGCCATTATCGTCGCCAACGATCAAATGGCTTTAGGTGTATTAAGCGCGTTGGCGCAACTTAAACGCAGCGGCGCAAATGCGGTTTCAGTGACGGGTTATGACGATACCGCAGACAGCCTCTTCTTCCAGCCCGCGTTAACAACGGTGGCGCAGGATTTCGATCTGCTCGGCAAACGTGCGGTGGAAATCGTGACATCGCTGATGGCGCAATCGCCGTCACCACAAAAAATACTGAAGCTGCTTCCTACTCGCCTCGTCATTCGCGAGTCGACTTATCCCTTCCCACAGAATGAGACACCGACAGATATTGTGGCGCAGCTGAAATTGCTCATTAATCAGCTATAAATATTCATGGACATGAGCAGCCACAAATAATGTGTAAAAATGGATATTGGTTGGCGGCGCCATTATAAAACAAACTGATTAGCATTATCTCCGCATTAATTATAGTGATATAGTAGAGTTTGTTCTTGCCACACCGATAACAACTCAACCCACAACTAAGCAACGAATGAATCACAATATAATCATAAGAAACACGAAAAGTATCATTCATCAATTAAAAGTAGCCTTTATTAATAATCGTATTTCGCAAGCGGTTCTGAGTTGCACCATGGCTATTATGCCATTTTCAGTCTTACGCGGCGTCGTTATTGTTGCAGGGACGTTAGCACTGAATTTTCATTGGGTAAAAATTTCTCAATGGTTAGGTGATTTGCAACAAAACATGCTTATTTTTTTGCCTGTTTTGTTAAATATTATCTTTTCATTACAATGGGCCGTCAGATATCGCCTTTCAATCATGCTCAGCATTTCTCTTAGCCTGACGGTACTATTTGGAATTACTGGTCTTGAAAATAATCATGAAGCTAATTTTCTCTTTGGCGTTAGCCTGCCCGTCGCCCTACTCTCCGCTATTTTCACAAGTTTAATACTTGAAAGAAACATCACCTTATTTAGAACCAATAAGTTTCAATTAAACTGGAAGTCGGCAAAAATATTATCTTTTTTTCATTGCCAGGCTAACCTCGCTGATTGTTATTGGGCATATTATATTAAGTGCCAGCAGTTGGTTAACAAAAGATATTTCCATCGCCATTTATCCTGATGGCTTTGTTCATGGTTTGCTGTATGAAATGATCCGTGAATTTACCTGGTTCTTTGGTATCCACGGGTTTTATATTTTCCAGGATATCGGGTTCAGATTCATGAACAATACGATATCTAACATGGACGCATGGAAAGCCGGCCATGGGTCTTTAAATATCCTGAGTATTACTTTTTATGAGATGTGGTGTGCATCCGGCGGATGCGGTGGCACGTTAAGCCTGTTAATCTGCTTATTAATCAGTCGCAATCCGTCTAACCGTCATCTTATTAATGTCTCACTGCCACTGGCGATATTTAACATCAATGAACCGCTGATTTTTGGCGTGCCCGTGGTGCTCAACCCCGTGATGTTCGTCCCTTTTCTGATGACTCCAGCGGTAGATTACGTCCTCGCTTACTACGCCACGCTGTGGCACATTATCCCGCCCGCGCAGCAACTGGTGGGTTGGGCAACACCGGCCCTCATTAATTCATGGCTTGCCACCAATGGTGCATTCAGCGCGGTCTTCTTCCAGATATTGCTCATTGGCACAGGAATAGGTATTTACTGGCCTTTCCTGCGCTATATGGAAAAGCGTGATTATAAAGAAATCGCCTTGCCGTGCGGCAAAAAACGATTTGTTCCGCTAAAAGGTAATCAGTTCCAATTGACGGTGCCGGGTCATCGAGAGGCAGAATCGCCGCATCATTACCTTTCTGAGGTAAATGAATATATTGAAGCAAGACGTCATATTAACGCTCTGCAAAATAGTGGTAATTTTGTTTTGTGGTTTCAACCTCAAATCACTCTCGATGAGCGGAAAATAGTGGCAATGGAAGTCTTACTTCGTCATCAAAGTGATGATGGTAAAATTACGCCACCGTATTTTCTAAAATATTATGAACGTATTGGCATGATGCCCGAAGTTGATTTTTGGGTACTGGAAAATGCCGTTGAAGTGATTCATCACGAATTTTCACGATTTCCTGGCATGACGCTTTCGGTAAATATTTCTCCGCAAACGCTGCTTGAACCTAATTTCCTGAGCGTGGTGAGTAAGTTGCTCCGTAACACGTTGCCTTCTGGCTGGCAGTTGGAAATGGAAATTACCGAATCGCAAAAAGTGAAAGAACCTCAGCAAGTGATTGAGGTTCTGGCTGTCTTGCGCCAGTTTGGTATCAAAATAGCGCTGGATGATTTTGGTTCGGGTTATTCAACCTTATCCTATCTGACACAATATGAACTGGATAAAATTAAGCTGGATCGTACTTTGGTGCTGGGATTAGCCCGAGAAGGAGGCGAAGCGTTTCTCCATCATGTTGTGCAGTTATGCAAAACCTCGGGCAGTATTGTACTGATTGAAGGGGTGGAAACCGAAGAAGAACATCAAATTGTACAAAATTGTGGAATCCATTTAGCACAAGGTTTCCTGTTTCACCGCCCACAACCTTTAAGCCAATTATGCGAACTTTTAGAAACAAATACTTAGCCGGGCATGACACCTATTTTTATTCATAACGCTCTGGATTTTATTGTCCAGACTTGAATAAATAGTTGAGTAAAAATACACGAACAGCAACAGGGCTGTGTTAATATTTATCGTTGACGCATTAATTAGCCAACTTTATAATCCTGTTAATTAAATGAAAGCGCATTTCTCATAAATCGAACAAATCGATAGAAACCTACATTGCGCTAACATCAATTAAACAACATATTAAAGTACAGCTGTATACAAACAACAAATAAAAACGATAATTTATCTCATTGAGAATTCCTTTCGAGCCTTCTTTAATCGCTTATAAAAGAGTACGAATAGAAAAAATGGTTGTTAAAGAGCTCATTCAACATGAAGTTGCACCTGTCTGCGAACAGGAACCCCAGCTGCGTGGGGATTATCATTGGTATCATTCAATTACCGGAAAAGTTGCTATCTATCTGATGCTAGGGATTTTAATTGCCTATGGCATCGGTTCTGGCGCTGGAGTTTTTGAAGTAAACCGTATTTCGCATGAACAATGGTACAAACAAGCCGCCACCAATTCTCAAATCACCAGTTATATTATTCGTAATATTTACACCTCCACCACGGTTACATCCAACCACGAAGGACAAGTGGTTTCTATTGAATCCGAACGACCGCTCAGTGATGATGAAACCATTATCCAAACCGGATTTAACCCGGCCGATATGCTCACTCTGGTATCAACACAAACTCATAATCCAACCTGGTTATTGTTGTATGACAAGAAACACGGTTTTACCGACCTCAATAACACGGACGACATCTCGCAAAAAATCACCACCGCTGCGGATACCGCCAATAGATCAGCGTTAACGGCCTATTATCGCGGCTTCGCGGATATTGGCGGCAAAGAGTATTTCGTCGGTTCGATTCCTATTGTAGACCCCTCAGGAAAGTTACTCGGTGCCGTAGTAAGCAGTATCGGAGAACGGGACGCGCTATTTGCCACCCACAATGCATTGCTGAAAAATACCCTACTGATGCTGATTTTAATCCTCGGCATTACGGTTGTGGTGGTCAATTGGCTGGTGCGTAATCTCTTTCGCCCCGTTCCACGTCTGATTCAAGCCGTCTCACTTATCGCGGATGAAAAAACCGACCAGGTCACCCCTTTCCAGACCCAGGATGATGAAATCGGTGAACTGGCGAAAGCCATTGAAAAACTTCGTGTGGCTATGGTTGACCGGGGTTATCTGCAACGGATGCAGGAAATGGCGCAAAAAATGGAGTACATGGCGTATCATGACTCTTTGACGCTGCTGCCTAACAGGGTTTCTTATCGAAATTCTATCGACGAGCGGCTGATAAAATTGAGAACCGAAGGCCGAATTTTCAATCTGTTGCTCATCGATTTAGATAATTTCAAACCGGTTAATGATACTTACGGCCACGTGGTTGGCGATGAACTCCTTATTGAATCATCAGTACGTCTGTGCGCCATTATCGGTGAAAAAGATATGGCCATTCGCCTGGGCGGCGATGAATTTGCCATTCTTCAGGAAGTGCAACGCGACTCAATTCTTGAAGCACAAACGCTGGCAAGAAAAGTGCTGGCGACGCTGAACGAACCGTTCACCTGTAGCGGGAATACGTTTTCTATCAGTGGCAGCATCGGGATTTCCTGTGCTCCACAACATGGAAACACCCGTGAAGATTTATTTGCCCATGCCGATCTTGCGTTGTACACCTCTAAAAGTTTCGGCCGCAATTGTTTCCATTTCTATTCTCCGGGTATGACGATGAACCCTTCCAATAACCTGCTCTTTAGTCAGGAAATTGAGAACGGCATCAGAAATAATGAGTTTTTCCTGCACTACCAAAAGATTGTCAGCCTTGATAATTGCCGCAGCGAAGGCTATGAAGCGCTGGTCCGCTGGCAACACCCGGTTCGCGGACAACTGCAACCCCATCATTTTATTTCGGTTTCTGAAGATATAGGGCTGATTGCAAGACTTGGTGAGTGGCTGATACGCAGCGCCTGCATAGATGCGGCTAACTGGCCGGTAGCGAAAACCGTTTCAGTGAATGTTTCCCCGCACCAGCTTCGCCACCCGAGAATTTTAGACACCATTCGGAATGCCTTGCGCGACAGCGGCCTGGATCCTGCTCGTCTGGAAATAGAAATTACCGGTTCTGAGCCGTTGGACAGAGAGATTATTCTTCCCATTCTCAATGCCATTCAGGCGCTGGGCATCGGAATTGTGCTCGATGGATTCGGCACTGGCTTTGCCACGCTCGATTACTTAATTATTTTCCCGTTCAGCCATATCAAAATTGCCCGCCCACTGATTGATATGCTCGATAAGTGCGAGGACAGGCAGGCGTTAGTGAGTATGTTGGTTCGTTACGCGCTACAACGTGGGCTGAAAGTGACCGCTGAAGGCGTTGAAACCCAGCAACAGTATGAATTCTTGCTCTCACTGGGTGGCGTAAAAATGACGGCGCAAGGTTTTTACTTTGGCAGAGCCGTAGAAAATTCAAATGTAGTGGCAGAACTGGAGCAAGAGAAAATGGAACAACAATGTCACTTCTAATCAATAATTTATATCAAGCATCAATGTCTGCCGCTGCAGCATTACTATTTTCCCTTGGTATGCTCATTCCTTCGAGCGGCCACGCGGAAGACATTTTGTCTCGCATCATCCAAAGCAAAACCATCACGCTGAGTTATCAGACAGATGTATTTCCTTATTCTTATTTCGAAAATAATAAGCCACAAGGTTATTCCATTGATATCTGCCATAAACTGATCGGCATGATTAAGCAGGAGTTAAAGCTTCCTGAGCTTCGCATCAAATGGGTTCCCGTTACCACTGCCACGCAATTTATCACCATCAAAAATAAAAGCATCGATATGGGCTGCATCCCCACGATTTACACGGCAGAAAGGCAAAAAATCGTGACCTTTTCTGAACCGTATTTCTTCTCAGCGACCCGCTTTGTGTCGCGTATGGAAGATGATATTACGGATATTGAAGAGCTGAACGGCCATACGGTTATCGTGAAAAGCGGTACAGTGTTTGTCAGACATATCCAGGAAGCGAACGCCCAGCACCAGCTGTCGCTCAATATTGATCTCGGCACCGACAATATGAAAGCCTTTACCGAACTGGAAAGTGGCAGAACGCCGGTTATTGTCTCCAGCGACGTATTACTGCTTGCACAAATAGCGCTTTCTGGACACCCGCAAGCATTCAGGATTTCTGCGGACTCTCTCAGTCCACGGCTACCCGTTGCCATGCCGATGCAGAAAGGTAATCCTAAATTTACCGCTCTTATTAATACCTCAATGAAACATCTGCTGCGCAGTTCAGATTTCACCACGATTTATAACAAATGGTTTTTGCAGCCGATAATGCCTGAAGGGATCACGCTCAACTTGCCATTATCGCCAGAATTGAAGCAGATAATCTCATCGTCTGATCCTTACGCTTATTAACTATTTTTCGCTGATGTGAACAGCGAAGAGAAAGACAAACTATAAAGTCCATACATGAAACCCAAACAATTCCTGAGTTATATATTAAGTTTGTTTATGCTATTTACCGTAACTGCGGTGAAAGCAGAACCGAGTATGCCTACGCTGGAAAGAATTTCCAGCCATAAAATCATCAATATTGGCTATCGTGATGCGCCGCCCTATTCTTATAAAACCGGTGATGGACATGTTGTTGGGTATGTCATTGAATTATGCAAAAACGTGACAGAGAGTTTGAAAAAGAACCTGCACATTAATCATCTGGAAGTTAACTATATTCCTGTGCCCAGATCCATGCGCATCACGATGCTAAAACATAATGTGATTGATATGGATTGTTCGGTTAATACGGATACCGTAAAACGCCGAAGCGTCGTTTCGTTCTCCCGCCATTATCTGTTAGTGCAGACACGATTCGGTACCCCTGTCGGTACGAATATTCATACTTTTTTAGACTTAGCGGGCAGAACAATCAGTGTAACCAAGGGAACGGCAGACTTAATTAGTGCTAATACCCTGAATCGGGTACAGAATCTTAATCTATTTGTTTTGACTCAACCGACAATGAAAGATGCCTTTATTACTATGACTCAGCATAAGAGTTTTGCGACAGCAACGAATGAGGTTTCGCTTAAGGAACTGATTGAAAGTAGTGAACATCCTGAAGATTATCAGATGTCAGATCTGACGCTGGGTACGCCGCAAAATCTGGGCATCATGCTCCGTTATGACGATCAAGAATTCAAAAAAATAGTCGATGCCTCTCTGGCTGATCGGTTCAAGCGCCATGATTTTAAGTCATTTTATGATCAATGGTTTAATAGCGTCTTACCCGATAAAAATATCAACCTGCATCTTCCTCTAACAGCTGAAATGTATAAATACATTGCACAGGACACTTGATTTTAAAACTATAACTCCGCGCAATAAAAAAGGGAGAAAGTAAACTTTCTCCCCTAATACACGATATTAATTACATTAGTTGAAGCAACATGCAGAAAGACATTCCGCACAAAACACCATATAACAAATTGCTCTGCGCCGTTTTACGCACACGTTTTTGAGAATGAATGGTAACGTCTTCCAGTCTTTTACGAACGTTGCGCGAAACCTGTGTATGGTGTGTTATGACATCTTTTGAACAGTGCCGGAACCTTGCGATGTCATCCCTTATAAACTCATCAACAACGCCTTTGTTGGCTTTGAGTTCGCGGACAATTCCTTCAAGCATTTTTTCCATGCCTTTTACCCGCAGGACAACATCTTCTTCCATTTCCAGTGACAGCATAATCCAAATCCATGATTAATTATAACACCTGGGGGTAATTCATTTACCGCCCATCCCTTTCAGGATAATAATGTCGTTAAGAAACAACCTAAGCAAGACAATAAACATTAATAAAACTTAAGTTGAAAATATTTCAGGTGAATTGGCGCTATATTGTTCACCAATAAAAAATAATTAATCACGCTCTCCATTTGTTATTGCATCAATACTTTCTGGTAACAAACGAATTTCCGCCGCGCGGCGATGAGCCTGCATTCCTTCAGTGCGACTTTGGCGGACAGCAGGTTGCGCGACGGCTGCAATTCCATGGTCATCAATCCACTGGTGGGTGCAAATTTTCACATACGCACCAACCCATAAACCGCCGGTATAGCGAGCCGCAGCCATCGTTGGCAGTGTATGGTTGGTTCCGCAGCACTTGTCAGAGAACACAACGCTGGCATTTTGCCCGATGAACAACGAACCATAATTACGGATTTTGCTCGCCGTCGCATGTGGGTCACGGGTGTGCACTTGCAGATGTTCCGTGGCCATATGGTCTGCCCAGGCGATGAGCTGTTCTTCGTCGCGGCAAATCACAATTTCGCCCTGACGTTTCCAGGCTTCACCTGCGGTTACTGCCGTGGGTAAATTCGACAGCTGGCGTTCAATTTCAGCCAGCGTGGCGCGGGCGATTTGTGGACTGGTGGTCGCCATCCCGACGCGGGTATGCACATCATGTTCAGCCTGAGCCAACAGGTCCGCAGCCAGGATTCGCGGGTCTGCGCTGTCATCCGCAATCACATAAATCTCACTTGGCCCAGCCAGTGCATCAATGCCGACTTTACCAAACACCTGGCGTTTAGCTTCGTTAACGAAGGCATTGCCCGGCCCGACAACTTTATCCACGACCGGGATAGATTCTGTCCCCCAGGCCATAGCGGCAATCGCCTGCGCGCCACCGACCTTAAAGATGCGGTGCGCCCCCGCAAGGTGGCAAATGGCTATCATCGCCGGATGCGCCCCCGGCGGCAGACAGGCAATAATCTGGTCACATCCTGCCACTACCGCCGGGACAATTGACATTACCGGCGCGGATAAAATGGGGTAACGCCCGCCTGGCACATAACAGCCCACGGTCTGAATTGGGATAATGCGGTGCCCGAGATGCACGCCCGGCAGCGTTTCGATATCCAGCGGTTGCATGGTTGCCAGTTGCGCCTGCGCAAAGCGTTTAACCTGCGCAATGGCAAACTCGCTGTCCTTGCGCGTTTGCGGGTCGAGATCCGCCAGTGCGCTGGCAATTTCATGTTCCGAAACTTCAAATTTGTCCGGTGTGGTTTTATCAAACTTTGCCGAGTAGTCACGCAGCGCGGCATCGCCACGCTCGCGCACCTGGTCGATAATATTCTGCACCGTCTCGGTTAGCGTGCGATCCGCCTGAACATCCTGCCCCTGCGGACGTTTAATAAACTCAACATCAGCCTCAGAAATCGTTGCCATTTCTTACTCCTCCATTTGTCCCAGTTTAATTTGTGCCAGCAGAGCCAGATGGTCGTAGACCACCCATTCATCAACGATTTTGCCGTTGACGATGTGATAGTGGGACATCCCCATAACGAACAGGTGCTCACCGGTCGGTTTGCCCAGCTCGCCGTAACCCAGGTGGTGGCCTTCCATGATCCAACGCACCGCCACTTTGGTCCCGCCTTCTTCGCAAGGATTGGAGCAGACATGCTGCGGCATCCACGCCCCGTCCGGGATCATGCCAATCAGCGCAAGCGTCTGGTGGATAACCGCCGCCTGACCGTACAACTCTTTCATCAGCGGACCATGCCACTGCACATTCGGGGCATACACATCTTTGATTTTGCCGAGCATGCGACGGTTATAAATTTCGTGCAGCCAGCGCAGGCACTGCTCTTCGGTATCGGTATGCGCAATGGAAACGTCACATTCCATTTCTGGCGGATACTGCCCGACCATGCGGCGGTTTTCGCCGATATCGGTGACGCGGAAGCCCTTATCGAACTGCTCCTTCGCCATGCCGTAGGCTATCGCGTCGGTATCCAGACCCAACTGACGCATCATCGCCATGTTGTCGCTGACCACCCACTCGCGATAAATCTTGTTTTCGTGGATCATGCAGTCCGCCACGGTGCGGGTCACAAACGTACGGTTAGTCGGTTTACCCAGATGGCTGTATTGAGTGTGGCGACCAGTGCCGGTTACCAGGTGGGAGGTGTAAAAACCGTCAACGTCGTTACCATTCCAGATAACTTGCGTTGCCATACCGCGGCGTTCAGGGAAGGCAATTAAGCGCTGCAACGTATCCTGCACAACCTGCTCGCGGTTATACATGGTACCGAGCGCATTATATAAAACACAGTTGTGGGTATAGTGGGTGTAAATTAAACCAACGTCACGCTCGTCCCATATTTTATGGGTGCAACGCACAATGTAATCGACAATATCCGTATAACAATCATCAAAGCCACGTAATGATTGCACGCGCGGACGTTTCTCCGGAACCAAATCAATAAAGTCACGGCGTTCCACTTGTAAGACAGGTTCATCGCGCGTGGATTTTACATTGGTTTTTTCTGAAGCTACCGGCGTTTTATTAGTTGTTTCAGTTGAAGACATATGACCTCCTGCGTTATTTGATTGCGCTATGGGTATTGTCAGCGCACATTATTCAGGGATAGGAATATCCCTCACCTGCAAATGGCGATAATATTTATTTCCTGGGTTAGATATTTGGCGAGGAGATCATCCTCGCCAATAAATGTAATTAATTAAAAATCTGTGACCATATCGCTAATTCATCAACACCCAGATATTCCCGGATAATTAACCCATCGCGTAATTCCAGTTGGCTAATACCGGTAATAGAAACCGGGCGACGGGTCGGCGTACCGAATTTCCCATAACCGTCGTGCCAGGTTAACAGCGACCAGCGCAACGAGAGGCGCACCGGTTCATTGGCATCGCGGCGCACCACCAGATGATGGAGATGCGTTTCGCTGTCGGCGAACGACGCCCGGTATCCCGAAAGAAAACCGCCGATAGCCTGCTCGCCGGTACACAACACGTGGCCTGGCCCATGCAGCGTTGCGGCGGGATGGTATAACCCCGGCACCACGCCGCTGTTGCCACCTGCCCACATCGATAAATAGCGTTCAATCAGCCCGGCAAGTGGGCCGTCAACGTCATCACCTTCAGGGCCGCCCGCCCAGCGAGCGTCCATCTCTTCGGCACTGATATTTTCCAGCCCGGCTTCACGACGTGAATCTGCGAGTTGTCTCGCAAAATCACGCACTTCCATGCCCGTTTGCAAAATGATGGCTGCGCGGTCTTGCAATAACCACTCCTGGCACACCGCACCTTCAGCGCAAACGCGATCCGCCCAGGTGCGCACCCAAATCGATTTGCCGCTAGGTTTCCCAAAGAACCCCTCGCCCTGATGCTGGATACAGGCCACCGTGCGTTGCGCGGCGTAATATTCAAACTGCGGCGAATGGGTACAAAGAATATCTTCGGTTAGCACAGTGCGCTGCGGGAAACTGTGCATCGCTTCAAGCGTGAGCCGCATAAATTGCGACAGGTCATTGAGCTGTTTTTCCGGCGTGTTAAATACCACCGGATTGGCGTAGAAATCTGCCAGTTGGCCGATGTCTTTTTGCTCCCACACCACGTGGGTCAGCGTCAAAATAAACTGCTGGATAGAATCAAACTGAGGGCTAAAGCCCGGCAACCTGGTCATTCAACCTCCTGCGGCTGGAACAATGACAGCCCATCTTTTTCGATAACGCCAAATTGTGGCCGCCTTGCGGAATGACGCACCACCAGCACACCGGGAACCACAACCTGTTCCGGTTCAATGTTTTCACTCTCAATCTGTTTCATCAGTAGCGCTATCGTGGCTCCGACCATGGCATCAACGGGCTGAGATGCTGACGTCAAAGAATAAGACGGCCACCCTGAAGGGCCGGTATCGTCATAACCGATGACTGAAAGATCTTCCGGAATCCGCAGGCCAAATTCGAAACGGGCAACATCCATCACGGTGAGCGCCATATGATCGTTGGCAGCAAAAATGGCATCCGGCCGCTGTGGCGAAGAAAACAGTTCCCAGGCCGCTTTTGCGGTTTTCCTGGCATCGTAATCCCCGTGCACCACGCGGATATCCTTAATTCCGTGTTGATTTAGCGTATTAATAAACCCACTCTGCCGCGCCAGATTGACCGAAGAATCAGAAAGCCCGGCCACATAAGCAAAGTGCTGGTGCTCCCCGGCGAGCAGGAATTCAGCAATCTGTCTGGCCGCCGCTTCGTTATCGGTATTCACGCTCGAGGCTGTGGCATTTTCTTCGCTGCGATTAAACAGCACCACCGGGATCCCGGCAGCGACACACTCTTCGGAAAGCTCGACCGACAGCGAAACCGAAGCCAGCACAATCCCGTCAACCCGGTATTGCATGATCTGGTCGAAAATCCGGTCGACGTTACCGTCGCGGTCGCCCACAAACAGCAACAGGTGGTAGTTCAGCTCATCGAGCTTTTGCGCCAGTGCTTCCAGAACCTGCGGGTAAAACTGGTTATCAAAATAGGACATCACCACACCCACAATCCTTGAGCGGGCGGTGTTCAACGAGCGGGCAATGGCATTTGGCCGATAGCCTAATTCACGCGCCGCCTTCAGCACTTTTTCACGCGTTGCCGGAGAAATACTCGCTCCAGGCGTGAAAGTGCGCGATACCGCCGATTGTGATACTCCCGCTATTTGCGCCACTTGCTGAGAAGTCACGGGGCCAAAAGTCTTACGTTTCATGATTTGGTAGTCCTTATCCACATCCCTCTGGAATGCCTGTTTTTTATACTTACACCATCTTTGCATGCGTATGCAACAGACAAAATTATTTTTTTCACATTTACATTATCTGCCTTTACAAAATTGAAACCTTTTCGTAACTTCAACTTTTGAATACGTATGCAGAAAACAAAAAATACGCCGTCAGTTTTACCGGTGACGCAAGTTAGCGACAAAGGATTGCACCGGTTAATGCCGTACTTGATTGGTTATAACCCATTAATATTTAAGAGGTTCACCACATGTTTCGTGCACTCTTTAGTCGATCCGAAGTCAGACTGTTTTTTACCATTAGCGTGTTGTTCTTCATTTGCATCCACAGTATCGATGCCTTCCTCGCCCCGATGTTAATCAGCGAAGGAATGCAGCCAGAAGTGGTGGGAATGATTATGGGCGCCAGTGGATTAGCCACGTTATTTATCCGTTTCCCGATTGGCATTTTGTCGGACGTGGTGAAGAGCCGAAAAATATTTATCCAGATCAGCCTGCTGTTACCGATGGTGACATGGCCGATAGCCTACCTGGAACCCACTGCCGTGACGTTATACCTGGCGAAAGCCGCCGACGGATTCACTGCGGCGACCTGGGTTTTGTATAACATCCTGTTTATTCGCTATTTTGATAAAAAGGATGCGCCTGCTGCTGTGGCATTACTGGCACTTGCCGGGCCATTAGGGGTTTTCCTCGGCAACTGTATTGGTGGCGTGTTAATCCACTTTTTTGACAAAAACATCGGTTATTTTGTCTCAAGCGTCTCGGCGCTGCTGGCATTGATTCTCACGTTTCGCATTAAAGAATTTCACGATGCTGCCCGCGCACCCACGCTTAAAGCCTGTATTAATAGTGCGAAGCGCCAGCTCGCGGACTCTTCCGTATGGTTTATTGGCCTGCTGGCCACCATTGTTATTCTGGTGCCTTTCGCCACCCGCGATACGCTGACCCCTATTTATGCCCAACAGCTCGGCGCGAAAGCAGGTATTTTGACCTTGCTGAGTAATATCCATTTGATCTTCTACGCGCTGGCGATAGCGATGTGTAGTTCGGTGTTTTATAAACGCCTGGGGCTGGTGAACACCGCCGTTATTGGCATTATCCTGCAAGTGATTTCCAGTATCGGCATCCCTTTCACCAGCAATATGTACCTCATCTATTTCTTACAGGCGATGGCGGGTTTCTCGTTTGGTATGGCGTTCGCTGTGTTTATGTCGTTAAGCGTGGTGAATACGGTTGAAGATGAACAATCAACGCGCATGGGCTTATTCCAGACCATTTATTCTGTCGGCATGTTTGTCGGCCCGGTCGCAATGGGTCTGATGTTGCAGCACATTAATTTGTCTTCCGGGTATCTGATGATTGGCGCACTGTGCGTTATTGCGGCCTTCCTCACACCGTTGGCGGCACGCAGTGTGGAGCAGCGACAGATAAAAGCGGCGCAAAAGAATCTGCCTAAAGTTTCTTCGGCACAGGAATATGCTAATAAAACCAGCCAGTAAATTTAAACCTTAATCGTTTATTTAATCCGATTCACCCCATTCACCCGCAATGCCGGGCGGGATAAACACGTATTAAAAATCACAGGAGAGCGTCATGGCGCAATATTTAAAAACCAGTAAATCATTATCTGAACGCCAGCAGGCCAATAAACAGGTCAGTATTATGGTGGAAAATACGCTGGCAGATATTGAACAACGCGGCAATCAGGCTATTCGTGAGTTATCCATTAAATTCGATAATTACGATCGCCAGGATTATCGTTTATCGCAAAGTGAAATTAATGCCTGCATCAAACAATTAAGCCGCCAGGATATTAAAGATATTGAGTTTGCCCAGCAGCAAGTTTTTAATTTTGCTACTGCGCAAAAAAGCTGCCTGACCGATCTTGAAATCGAAACCCGCCCCGGCGTTATTCTTGGTCATAAAAACATTCCGATTAATGCCGTCGGTTGTTATGTCCCCGGTGGGAAATATCCGCTGCTGGCTTCGGCGCATATGTCGATTATTACGGCCAACGTCGCGGGTTGTTCGCGCATTGTGAGCTGTGCGCCGCCATTTAATGGTCGCCCTGCCCCGGCGATTGTCGCTGCACAGGCGATGGCGGGTGCGTCCGAGATTTACGCATTAGGCGGTATTCAGGCCATCGGCGCGATGGCGCTCGGCACCGACACCATTGCTCCGGTGGATATGCTGGTCGGCCCCGGTAACGCCTTCGTTGCCGAAGCTAAACGCCAGCTGTTTGGCCGCGTCGGCATCGACTTGTTCGCCGGGCCAACGGAAACGCTGGTGATTGCCGACGAAACGGTAGACGCGGAAATCTGCGCCACCGACCTGCTGGGCCAGGCCGAACACGGCGTAACCACACCTGCGATCTTGCTCACCAACTCGCTGAAACTGGCGCAAGAAACAATACGTGAAGTTGAGCGCCTGCTGACGCAATTGCCCACCGCAGAAATTGCCCGCCAGGCATGGCGCGATTATGGCGAAGTGATTGTTTGCGACAGTTACGAGGAAATGTTGCAGGAAGCCGATCGTATCGCTTCTGAGCATGTGCAGGTCATGACCAATCGCGACGACTGGTTCCTCGCCAATATGACCAACTTTGGCGCACTGTTCCTTGGCCCGCGCACCAATGTCGCTTACGGCGATAAAGTCATTGGCACCAACCATACCCTGCCAACGCAAAAAGCGGCGCGTTATACCGGCGGACTTTGGGTCGGTAAATTTATGAAAACCTGCACCTGGCAGAAAGTGCTGAGTGATGAAGCCTCTACAGAAATTGGCAGCTATTGCTCACGCTTGTGCCAACTAGAAGGTTTCTCGGGCCATGCGGAGCAAGCCAATATTCGCGTGCGTCGTTACGGCAACCAGGATGTGCCATACGCAGGCTCGGTTCCGGCGGCGGATATTGAGAAGGCATCGTAATGATGGCACTTCCTCGCACACCGGAATTCCGGCTCGACAATAAGCGGGCTTTAGTGACGGGCGGTTCTCGTGGTATCGGTTTTGCAGCAGCCTTAGCCCTTGCGCGAGCCGGGGCGCAGGTGTGGATTATTGCTCGCCAGGCGCAGCAGCTTGAGGAGGCGGTTAACAGTGCTGCCGCAGAAGGTCTGCAATTAAACCGCCTGGCGTTGGATATTACCGATACCACTCAGGTGGGTGCTGCGTTGGCAGACCTGCCCGGTTTCGACATTCTGGTAAACAGTGCCGGGCTTGCGCGTCATCAGCCATTTCTTGAAGTGAGTGAAGAAAATTTTGATGCGGTGATGGCGCTCAATCTGCGGGCAACCTTCTTTATTAGCCAGCTAGTTGCACGCAGTATGAAAATGCGCCAGATCCCCGGTTCAATTATTCACATCTCCTCGCAAATGGGGCATGTCGGCGGCCCGCAACGCAGCGTTTATTGTGCGTCTAAGTTTGCCCTTGAGGGTTTGACGAAAACAATGGCGCTGGAGTTGGGCGAGTCGGGTATTCGGGTGAATACCCTGTGCCCGACGTTTATCGAAACCGAGCTGTCGCGTGCGAATCTTGCAGACCCGGCGTTCAGTCGCTATGTGTTGGACAACATAAAGCTGAAGCGGCTGGGGACGCTGGAGGATGTGATGGGACCGGTGGTGTTTCTCGCCTCCCCCGCTTCAGCCCTGATTACCGGCACGGCATTAATGGTCGATGGCGGGTGGACAGCAACATGAATACGATGCCTTTGCTGGAAAACCATCACGCGCCGCTGATTCTGCTCGGTGGGACGCTGTGTAACGGGCGGCTGTGGCAGCCGTTAAGTGAACAGTTAAACGTCAGCTCTTTTAGCTGCATCACGCTCAGTGCGGGCAAATCGGCTCATGAGCTGGCAAGTCAGTTGCTCGCGGTTTTGCCGCCGAGATTTTGCCTGGCGGGTTTTTCACTCGGGGCAATGGTGGCTCTGCAAATGGTGGCTTTGGCTCCGCATCGAATTACCGCTCTGGCGCTGCTGTCCGTGAACCCGCTGCGGGATTTACCCGGTAACGCGGTCGGGCGACGTGCGGCGGTGAAAGAAGCCGCACGCCTGGGAATCGCGCCGTGGCTCACGAAAACTCTCTGGCCGAAATATGTCGCCCCGCATCGTCTGGATAACGCGTCGCTTCACCAGACAATCGTACAAATGGCTGAAGAGTGCGGCATTGCGGTTTTTGCAGACCAGACTGAGGTGGCGATTTCACGCGATGACCATCGCGCGGCTCTGGCCACGTTCCCCTCTCCGATACTCATCATCAACGGCGCGTATGACGCCATTTGTACCCATTCACATCACCAGTCGGTTGCCGCAGTCGCTCCTCATGCCCGCTGGATAACGCTTCCTGAAAGCGGCCATTTCTTACCGCTTGAAGAACCGAAACTGGCGGCCATCGCCATGCGCAACTGGATACAGGAGTCACAATCATGAGAAAAAACCCGCTGAAAGCGGCCTTTCGCCAGCAGCAGCCCATCATTAATGGTTGGCTGGCAATCCCTTCGGGCTACAGCGCCGAAATCGTCGGGCATCAGGGCTATGATTCCGTCACCGTCGATATGCAACACGGCATGATTGATTTCGCCAGCGCGTTGTCGATGCTTCAGGCCATTTCGGCGACGCCCGCCACGCCGCTGGCCCGCGTGAATACCAACGAACCAGCGCAAATTATGCGCCTGCTTGATGCCGGTGCCTGGGGAATTATCTGTCCGATGATTTCGACGGCGGAACAAGCGCAGCAGTTTGTTTCAGCCTGCCGCTACCCGCCACTCGGTAACCGCTCTTTTGGCCCGGCCCGCGCACTTTTATACGGTGGCAAAGATTACCCGCAGTATGCCAATGAAGAGATCCTGACGCTGGCGATGATTGAAACTCGTGAAGGGCTGGAAAATCTCGACGCGATTCTGGATATCGACGGGCTGGACGGCGTATTTATCGGGCCAAACGATCTTTCTTTAACGCTCACGGGAAGTGCCAGCGCCGAGTCGCAACACCCTGAAATGTTGGCCGCGATAGAGTTAGTGCTGAGTCGTTGCAAAGCACATAACAAGCTCGCCGGGATTTTTTGTACCTCAGGCCCGGCTGCGGCAAACCGTATCGCACAGGGCTTTAATTTTGTCACCCCCGCCAATGACGTTATGCAACTGGGCAGTGCGTCACGCACCGCAATCGCCGCCGCGCGGGGTGAAGCCGCGCCAACCAGTGGCGCATCTGGATATTAATAGAGGACATTATGCAAAATATTACTCTGACTCAAGAAGAAGCCCAGCGCCGCCTGGTACGCCCGGAAGACCGCGTTTCCTGTAGCGTGGCATTTATCGACTGCAAACTGCCCGGCTCACACCTCAAACAAAACTATTCCTTTATTGGCCCAGGCGTGACGCAATCGGCTTCGCAAGTGGTGAATATTCCTGAGCCGCACGGCTTTAATATCGGTGCGGCGGCGATGCCAAAAGGCGTGACCAACAATCTGCATCTGCATTTCACCGCCGAAGTGTTTTTGATTCATGAAGGGAGCTGGCGTTTCCGCTGGGGCGCCAATGGCGAGCATCAGGCTGAATTCAGCGCACCCGCCATTTTGTCTATCCCAACGTGGATTTTCCGCGGTTTTACTAACGTCAGCCCGAGTGATACCTGCGGCATGGTGTTCACCGTTTTGGGGGGCAATAACACCGGCGGGATTATCTGGCATCCGTCGATACTTGAGGCCGCAAGCGAATATGGTTTGTATCTGAGTCGCGACAATATGCTGATTGATGTCGAGGCCGGTGACAAACTGCCCACGCAATCCGAGCTATTGCAGCCGCTGGGGGCGGAACATATCGCCGCGTTGCGCGATTATTCAATAGAGGAAATGAGCCAGCGCGCCGTGACGGGCGAGCAGCGAACATGGTCGGCAAACGCTCTGTTGGATTCTGTTTTGCCAGGACACGGTGGCGAACTGGCGCCGGTGATTGGCTACGGAATTTCACAAGACCTGCATAACGCGCCGCCAATTCTGAATCCGCATGGTTTCTCTGTGGAGTGGCTGCGCATTCAGGAGCAGCATCGTGTTGGGCTACATTTCTGCCCGGACGTTCAGGTGCTGATGGTGTTTAAAGGAACGCTGGGAGTCACGTGGAATCGAGCGGGTGAAGAAGTCACGATTGTGGCTGAAGAAGGTTCGGTAATTTCAGTTCCTGCCAATAGCTGGCGTCAGTACCGGGCGCTGGATGGCGTGATGGAAGCCACGCTGACCACTCAGGGCGATCATCGTAAAAAGATTTACTGGGATGCGGAAATTATTGAGCAAGCGCTGGAGCGGGATCGCTGTCTCGATCCCGATGGCTACGTGGCAACGGCAAGTATCCTGCCTGCAACCGCGCGCCGGGCGGGTGAGAAAATAGCTCGCGCCGTTTAGGCGAGATCAGAGCGAGATTCTCACTTTTTGCAGGGACGCACAGGGTGCGACACATTGCCGCGTAATACACTTATTTCTGGGTGTTTACGCGGCTTGCCAGTGCGGAAAGGTCGTTATCGGGAAATGGACTTTCCATCGCAAAATCCCATTCGTGTGCGGCACAAACCCCATCGCTGCCCCCCTGGTTTTCACATTGCGCAATTCTTTTTGCCGGAGCATTCCCGCATACCAACAGGAAAGCGACAACCACAACACCGGGGATAAACCACTTAATCATGACAAAAATTCTTCATTAATATAAAAGCCGTCAACAGGACGTTATAGCTCACCGACCCTGCCATTCAAAAAAATATTATATTCCGCAATTATATTTTAATGAATAACTCATATTTATTATAAATGACTAAAAAAGTTGCAAAGTCGCGCCCAGGGTCGCTGAGACCAGGAATGCGCCTCCCCACCCTTTTGTGACGCCAACTTTGTTAATAACCACTTAACGCACTGATAACACTTCGCCGTATTTCTGCGCATTCCGTATTTGAAACAGCGTTTTCAATTCCTTTCGGAGCAAGTTACCTCTATAATGAGCGCGTCTTGACTTGAATGGTTTCAGCGCATTGAACTGTCCTAATACACTAGAAAGCAATCAATATCCCCGGCAGGCTGAACCGCAAGCACACTTTCCTCTGCACGCTTTATTTCTGTCACCTATCCTTACCGGGTGGCACATGAACAATATCAGCTTTAGTTTGCGCTCCGGCGCCCGTATCGACCGGAACCGAATTTTCACAATCCTTCTCAACTTACAGATAAGACTGTCATGAAAAAGACTAAAATTGTTTGCACCATCGGTCCGAAAACCGAATCCGAAGAAATGCTGAGCAAAATGCTTGATGCTGGCATGAACGTAATGCGTCTGAACTTCTCCCACGGTGACTACGAAGAACACGGTCAGCGTATCAAGAACCTGCGCAACGTAATGGAAAAAACCGGTAAGAAAGCAGCGATCCTGCTGGACACCAAAGGTCCTGAAATCCGCACGATCAAACTGGAAGGCGGCAACGACGTCTCTCTGAAAGCGGGTCAGACCTTTACTTTCACCACCGACAAAACTGTTGTGGGTAACAGCGATATCGTTGCTGTCACTTACGAAGGTTTCACCAGCGACCTGAGCGTTGGCAACACCGTACTGGTTGACGATGGTCTGATCGGTATGGAAGTCACTGCAATCGAAGGCAAAAACGTTGTTTGTAAAGTACTGAACAACGGCGACCTGGGCGAAAACAAAGGCGTTAACCTGCCGGGCGTTTCCATCGCGCTGCCAGCTTTGGCTGAAAAAGACAAACAAGACCTGGTGTTCGGTTGCGAGCAAGGCGTTGATTTCGTAGCGGCTTCCTTCATCCGTAAACGTTCTGACGTTGTTGAAATCCGTGAGCACTTAAAAGCGCATGGCGGCGAGAACATCCAGATCATCTCCAAAATCGAAAACCAGGAAGGCCTGAACAACTTCGACGAAATCCTCGAAGCTTCTGACGGCATCATGGTTGCTCGTGGTGACCTGGGCGTTGAAATCCCGGTTGAAGAAGTTATCTTCGCGCAGAAGATGATGATTGAGAAATGTGTCCGCGCTCGTAAAGTTGTTATCACTGCAACTCAGATGCTCGACTCCATGATCAAAAACCCACGCCCTACTCGCGCAGAAGCGGGTGACGTTGCTAACGCCATCATCGACGGCACCGACGCAGTAATGCTGTCTGGTGAGTCTGCTAAAGGTAAATACCCACTGGAAGCTGTGACCATCATGGCGACCATCTGTGAGCGTACTGACCGCGTGATGACCAGCCGTCTGGATAACAACCATGACAGCCGTAAACTGCGTATCACCGAAGCAGTTTGCCGTGGTGCGGTTGAAACTGCTGAAAACCTGGCAGCTCCAATCATTGTTGTTGCAACCCAGGGCGGCAAATCAGCTAAAGCTGTGCGTAAATACTTCCCGAACGCAACTATCCTGGCGCTGACCACCAATGAACTCACTGCTCGTCAGTTAGTTCTGAGCAAAGGCGTGATTCCACAGCTGGTTAAAGAAATCGCTTCTACTGATGATTTCTACCGTCTGGGTAAAGAAGTTGTGCTGGAGAGCGGTTTAGCTCGTAAAGGCGACATCGTAGTGATGGTTTCTGGTGCATTAGTACCAAGTGGCACCACCAATACTGCGTCTGTTCACGTACTGTAAATTTCCTGTGAACGAATAATTTGCTAAAAAAGCGCCTGCGGGCGCTTTTTTTATTGGGTTTAATAGACTGTCTGAAATAAAAATCAAATCGGCTTGCTCTATTTAAGATGCAATTTAGTAAGATGAATCCGATTAAAATCCTCTGTTTTTTCTATTTTTTTTAGTTTTTAGCCCCGGTTCGGTGTTTCTTTGAGCGAACGATCAAATTTAAGTGCATTCCCATCAAAAATTTATTCTCAAGATAAAAAACTTTGTGTAATACTTGTAACGCTACATGGAGATTAACTCAATCTAGAGGGTATTAATAATGAATCGTACTAAACTGGTACTGGGCGCGGTAATCCTGGCTTCTACTATGCTGGCAGGTTGTTCTTCTAACGCTAAAATCGATCAACTGTCTTCTGACGTTCAGACTCTGAACGCTAAAGTTGATCAGCTGAGCAACGACGTGAACGCAATGCGTTCAGACGTTCAAGCTGCTAAAGACGACGCAGCACGCGCTAACCAGCGTCTGGACAACCAAGCTCACTCTTACCGTAAGTAAGAGTACTTGTATTAAAATGGCGCACATTGTGCGCCATTTTTTTTGCCTGTCATTCCTGTTCCCGTAAAAACTCCGCTAGTTCATCACCACGCTGTTTTGTCCGCTAACCACACTTCCGCTACCGTTCGGCGCTATCGTGCCGCCAGTGGACGCTTTGACGCTCTGTATTGGCGTGATATTAACCGGTTGCGATGGCACTCCCTGCGGCGCATTCACCAGCACCGGATAACCCGCTCGCCGCACAATAGCGCTATCAACCTGCGCCTTGTCGCTCATTGAGTTATCGATAAACGAGGCGAAAGAGGCATTAATCGCAATCGGCACGGTCTGTGGGTTTTCCCAGTCGTTACGCGACAGCGGCTGATGCACTTCCACAAATCGCCTGCCGTCCGGCTCAATCGTAAATTTCACCGGCTCATTAATGATTTGCACACGTGTGCCCCAGGCCACCTGGCTAAACAGCGCCTTAATATCTGGCGCCCGCATACGCATGCAGCCAGAACTCACGCGCAGCCCAATGCTGTTACGTGCGTTGGTACCATGAATCAGATATTCCCCCCCGCCCTGTTCAAGACGCAGCGCATAGCGCCCAAGCGGGTTATTAGCACCCGCTGGCACCACAGCGGGCAAGGTTATTCCCTGCGCGGCAGAACGTGCACGAATATTCGCCGTCGGAGTCCAGGTCGGATTAGGGATTTTCTGGCTGATACGCGTCACCATAACCGGTGTTTCACGCCCAAGCTGGCCAATTCCCAATGGATAGACTTCGACACGATTCTGTCCTGGCGGATAGTAATACAGCCGCAGTTCAGCAAGATTAATCACAATACCGACTCGCGGCGTATCCGGCAGGATCATTTGTGAAGGAATGGTCAATTCACTGCCCGGTTTTGGCAGGAAAGGATCGACAGTATTATTGGCCTCCAGAAGTAATAACACGCCGGTATTATATTTCGCGGCTACCGCTTCGAGGTTTTTACCATCATTCGGAACTATATAAGTTTGATTCACGCCAATAATCCGGCTGCCCGGTGGCGGGAGTAAATAATCAACAGCCCATGCCGACTGGCTTGCAGCCAGGGCGCTTACCAACATAAGTGTTATTTGAGAGAACGCGCGTTTCATACTGAATTCCTGTATTCACCGGCTGAATGCCGGAATGCTGAAAGCCATGCGAGGCAATAAAATTACCTCGCGTTAACAGGATGAAAGCTGTTCTAAGAGTTTAGCTAAGATTGGTGGCTTTGGTGCGGATTGCGCGGATCATTGCCTCAAGCCCCTGAGAGCGAGACGGCGTAAGATGTTGAGCAAGTTCAAGTTTCTCAAACCATGGGCGTACATCAAACGCGACAATATCCTGCGCAGTCATCTGTTGGTAGAGAATAAAAACGATAGCAATCAGCCCTTTGACAATCGCGGCGTCACTGTCACCCTCAAGCGTAATCACACCATCCGGCTGCTGATGCATCACAATCCACACCTGGCTTTGGCAACCCTGAATGGTATTTTCCGCTTTATGTTGAGCCGGTGGGAGTTCGGGTAAGCGCCCGCCAAGCTCAATGATATAGAGATATTTCTCTTCCCAGTTACTACAGCGGCTGAAATTCTTCAGCAGTTTTTCTTTGTCTGGCAACGTAGCCATGGCTTTCTCCGTGTTAGCCCAGCAGGCGATGGATGCGCTGTAATCCCGTGACCAGGCGGTCCACCTCTTCTTCGGTATTGTACATCGCAAACGAAGCACGACACATTGCCGGAACCTTGTAGAACGCCATTAACGGCATCGCGCAATGGTGCCCGGTTCGTACCGCAATACCATAGTTATCAAGGAAGCTGCCGACATCATAAGCATGATGTTTACCGAGGTTAAACGCGATAACACCGAGCCGCTGTTCAGGGCCATAAATCGTTAAATCCGGCACAGCCTTCAACGCCTGCTGCGCGTAATGCATCAGCGATTGCTCATACTCGCCCACTTCCGCCAGGCCAAGATTTTCAACATATCGCAAAGCGGCACCCAGCCCAATAATCCCGGCTGTATTTGGCGTTCCCGCCTCAAAGCGCCAGGGTGCGGCGGCGTAAGTCGTGCCTTCTGTGAGACTCACACTGGCAATCATCGACCCGCCCCCTTCCCACGGCGGCATGTTTTGCAGGATTTCTTCACGCGCATACAGCACGCCAATTCCCGTCGGGCCGTAAATTTTATGACCGGAGAAAAGGTAGAAATCGCAATCCAGTGCCTGCACATCAATGGCGTGATGCATGATGGCCTGCGCGCCGTCCACCAGCACTTTTACGCCCGCCTGATGCGCAGTCGCAATCATTTGTTGTACCGGGTTTTCGGTGCCAAGTACGTTTGAAACATGCGTAATCGCCAGCAGTTTTGTGTGCTCATCAATCAGCGTCGGGAACACTTCGAGTTGTAGCGTACCATCCTCATTAAGCGGGATAACGCGCAACGTCGCTCCCGTGTGTTCGCACAGAATTTGCCACGGCACGATATTGGCGTGGTGTTCCATCGCGGAAATAATAATATTATCTCCGCGCCGAATATTGGCTCGCCCCCAGCTGTTGGCAACCAGATTGATCCCCTCAGTGGTGCCTCGAACAAAGACAATCTCTTCAGGAGATCGCGCATTAATGAAGCGCGAAACCTGATTGCGCACGTTTTCCATGAGCTGCGTCGCTTCCGCGCTCAGCGTGTGGATCCCGCGATGTACCGCCGCGTAACCGTGGCTGTAAAAGTCCAGTTCAGCGTCGATAACCGCCTGCGGCTTTTGCGCACTGGCCGCGCTGTCTAAATAGGCCAGCGGCTGGCCGTTGACTTCGCGGCTCAGAATGGGGAAATCAGCCCGCACCCGTTCGATGGAAAAACTCATGCATCGCCTCCCGCAAAGCGCTGGCCGATCCGTGCCAGAACCTGCTGTTTTAATGCTTCGTCGCGAATACTTTCCGTAAGCTCTGCGGCAAAGGCATAAATAATCATCTGTCGGGCGGCCTCTTCTTTAATGCCGCGCGAACGTAGATAGAACATCTGTTCGTCGTCGATACGCCCGATCGTCGCACCGTGACTACATTTCACGTCATCGGCATAAATTTCCAGCTGTGGTTTGGTGTCCACTTCCGCCAGACGCCCGAGCAACAGGTTATTGTTGGTCATCTGTCCGTCGGTTTTAATGGCATGTTGAGCCACTTTAATCATGCCGTTGAACACCGCACGACCTTTATCACGCACGATAGTTTTGTGCAGCTGACGGCTGTTGCAATAACCCTTGTTGTGCTCAAGCCAGGTTCGCGTGTCGCACACTTCGTTATTTATCGGCAACGCCAGGCTGTTCATGTGTAGTTGCGTGTTCTCGCCGTTAAGTTGCGTACTGGTGTTGTGGCGCAACACCGCCGCCCCCAGCAGGAAGCTATTACTCTCAACCGTCGCATCCTGGCCGACCACTAAATCGTTATGCGCAAAGTGATAGCTCTGCGCATTTTCAAACGCCATTTTGTCATGGTGCAACTGGCTGTTTGCGCCGATTTCTGCGGTAAAGCGGGCACCCGTAAAATGCGCATGCTCGTCAAAACTCACGTAGTGCTCAATAACCGTCGCGTTTGCGCCTTCGCCCAGAGACAAATGGTGGCGATAATGTGCCGTATTCATCTCACCCTGCGCACTCCCCCGGCTGACGTGCATTAGCAGCAACGCTCTTGCCGGACTGTGATTACGCGCTACGCGAATATGCGTCACCGTTTCGGCGAGACTCTCGGTAAGATGCAGGAATACTTCGCCCTGCACTGCGGCGGGCAGCGAATCCCGTTGTTCATCGACGGTCACATCAAAACCGCTATGGGTTATATCGTCGCTCAGTTCACGGCTGAATCGCCCATCAACAAACACCAGCCGCCATGCGTCTACCGGCAATGCCAGTTTATCGCGCTGAACTTCGCTCAACGATTCCTGCACAGGCAGAACAAACTGATTATTCAGCAACCCTTCCAGGGGCGTGTATTTCCAGTTTTCATGTTTGCGCGTCGGCAGCCCCAGGCGCAGCATTTGCTGCATATGTTCCTGAGCTTCTTTGCTGCGTTTATCACCCTGCGTTTCAAACAAATGATGCCATTGTTGCAGGGCATTGCCGTTACTGCTGTTCGGTAAGCCAGCCATAACCCTGCTCCTCCAGTTGTTTCACCAGACTGAAATCACCCGATTTCACGATTCGGCCCTGATAGAGCACATGAACAAAATCAGGTTTGATATAGTCAAGGATACGCTGGTAGTGCGTGACGATAATGAATGAACGGTTGCCATCACGCAGGGAATTGACCCCTTCTGCGACAATTTTCAGCGCATCAATATCCAGCCCTGAGTCGGTTTCATCGAGAATACAAAGTTCAGGTTCCAGCACCGCCATTTGCAGAATGTCATTACGTTTTTTCTCACCACCAGAGAAGCCAACGTTCACTGAACGCGTCAGTAAATCTTCCGGCATTTTCAGTAATTTGATTTTCTCTTCCATCAAATCCTGGAAATCAAAGCGGTCGAGTTCTTCTTTGCCCCGATATTCGCGCACCGCATTCAACGCGGTTTGCAGGAAGAATTGGTTGCTGACGCCGGGAATTTCTACCGGATACTGAAATGCCATGAAGATGCCTTCGCCCGCACGGTCTTCCGGCGATAATTCCAGTAAATCTTTGCCTTTGAAATGCACCTGCCCGCCGGTGACTTCGTAATCTTCACGCCCGGCAAGCGTTGCGGAAAGCGTGCTTTTCCCGGAGCCGTTCGGTCCCATGATGGCATGCACTTCACCCGGTTTTACTTCAAGGCTTAAGCCGCGCAGGATCTCTTTGTCCTCAACGCTTACCTGTAAATCTTTAATGCTCAGCATAATTTTCCCTTAATTCTTATCCGACACTGTGTTCGAGGCTAATCGCTAATAGTTTTTGTGCTTCCACTGCGAACTCCAGCGGTAATTCCGAGAACACGTCTTTACAGAAGCCGTTGACGATCATTGAAATCGCATCGTCCTGGGCTATCCCGCGTTGCAGGCAATAGAACAACTGGTCTTCACCGATGCGCGATGTCGTCGCTTCGTGCTCAAGCTGAGCAGTATTATTGCGGCACTCAACATACGGGAAAGTGTGCGCACCGCTGTCCGGGCCGATAAGCATCGAATCGCACTGGGTGAAGTTACGGGCGTTGGTCGCCGTAGGCATGATTTTCACCAGTCCCCGGTAGCTGTTCTGGCTATGCCCGGCAGAGATCCCTTTCGAGATAATGGTCGATTTGGTGTTTTTGCCGATGTGGATCATTTTGGTGCCGGTGTCAGCTTGCTGATGCCCTGCCGTCAGCGCCACCGAGAAGAATTCGCCAATGGAGTTATCGCCGCGCAGGATCACGCTCGGGTATTTCCAGGTGATTGCTGAACCCGTTTCAGACTGCGTCCAGGACATCTTGCTGTTCGCCCCTTCGCACAACGCACGCTTGGTCACGAAGTTAAGAATGCCGCCGGTGTTGCCGTCGCCAGGGAACCAGTTCTGTACGGTCGAGTATTTCACTTCAGCATCTTTATGGATGATGACTTCCACTACCGCTGCGTGAAGCTGGTAGCTGTCGCGCACGGGAGCCGAGCACCCTTCGATATAACTGACATAACTTCCCTCGTCGGCGACTAAAATAGTGCGTTCGAACTGGCCGGTTTTTTCGGCATTGATGCGGAAGTAAGTTGAAAGCTCCATTGGGCAACGCACGCCTTTCGGCACGTAAATGAATGTACCGTCGGAGGCCACTGCCGCATTCAACGCGGCAAAGAAGTTGTCATTGCTGGGAACGACAGTGCCGAGATATTTTTGCACCAGTTCAGGGAACTCATGAATCGCTTCGCCAAAGGAGCAGAAAATAATGCCCTGTTCGGAGAGTTTTTCACGGTAAGTGGTCGCCACAGAAACGGAGTCAAAAATTGCATCCATGGCGATATTCGAGCCTTCATGCACCGGGACACCGAGCTGTTTAAACGCCTCTTCCACTTCGCCCGTCAAATACGCATTGCTGCCGGGTTGCTGAACCGCACCCGGTTGCGACTCGCAGTTATCGTCACAACTGCCGCACGACGGCGCAGAGTAATAGCTGTAATCCTGATAATTCAGCTTTTCGTAGTTGGCTTTCAGCCAGTGCGGCTCTTCCATTTCGAGCCAGGCACGATATGCACTCAGGCGAAATTCCAGCATCCACTCGGGCTCATTACGCCGCGCAGAAATCGCCCGCACCACATCTTCGTTGATGCCGTGCGCCATTTCGTCGGTTTTCAACTGGGTGAAAAAGCCTTCTTTATAGGAATGGCTGCCCGCCCAGGTTTGCACTTCTTCAGACGTTTCAGTGTTACGTGACATAATCCCGCCTACACCCCAAAGCTTTCACCACAACCACATTCGTGTTGTGCTTTCGGGTTGTTAAATTTGAATATTTCGTTTAATCCTTCATGCACATAATCGACTTCCGTTCCGTCGATAAACGGCATAGCTGAAAGCGGAACCCACAGCTTTGCGCCGTCCGTCTCAAAAAGTAGGTCGTCAGGGTTAGGCTCTTTTACGGTGTCCAGCACGTAGCCAAAGCCCGCGCATCCAGTTTGTTTGATACCCAGACGCACGCCCAAAAACCCCGGCTGTTGACTCGCCAGTTTGCGAATATGTGAGCACGCATCAGGCGTGAGCGTTAGCCCCTTCCAGGCGAAGTCGGTGGGATCGAAGCTACCGGTTTGCACATCCATAATTCACCTCTTTTATGTTTTGCCGCCCAAAGGCCAATACCCTATGTTAATGATAACAATTATCAATACAACATCCTGATAACAGGGGTATTCATGAAATGCTGTATTTTTAGGCGTATTAATTAAGGATAGACCCTGCTGAAACTCTTGCAGGTGGTGAAAAGAGCTATTTAAGCCTCTGAAATCAGGAGGATTTGACTGCTACGGGAAAGCTTAGGTGATAGAAAGTAAAAGATGTATAGAGAATACCGATTTAAGTGATTGGTGGTTCCAGTGAGCACGATGTTCTTCATCGTCAATGCATAGATGAGCGTTCGCAATACCAGGCGGGTGTTGCATGTTCATTAGGGGGAGTGGTGCGCAATCACAACTTAGGCTATTTTCATTTTCATCAAATACATCTCACCCTGATTATGTTTAGGGGTTATCTGGCTAGAAATGAGGCTTTTATGAAAAACTTAATACTGGGTGTGATAGCAAAAATTTCTAAAATGGATGCCGAAGCCAAGCAACTGGCGGCAAAAGTCGAAGCTCAGTCTTTGCTGATAGGAGCATTGTTACTGACCATTGGTAAAAATGGCGGTATGAATGAGATGCTTGAAAACGTCCGAAAAGCAATCAATGCCGCTTTAGATACGGCTGACACTCCTCTGAAGACTGACGCTGAGATACTTTTAAATGAATTCAACAATCTTATTTTGTTAACGCAACTCATGGAAACAAACGATGCTGAGATTGATCTTGATGCTTTGAAGAGCATACCCGGAGAAACAGCGACTGACTGAGTTTATATTAGGGTGGTAAGGCGAGGCATGTCCTTGCCTTTCTGATAAATTGCAATCCGGTAAAACGCACAAAAGATAACTTGATGATAACCATTGCAACCGAAAGGTTAATTTTGCGTCCGCAGACCATCATGGATTTTGATTTGTGGTATCTGATGTATGCTGATCCTAAAATTTTCCACGTGACGAACTCTCCAGGGTTTACCCCGGAAGAGGGATGGAACCGGATGTTGAGAAACATAGGACACTGGTCCACGTTTGGATTCGGGATATTTTCTATCTTCCAAAGATCTGATGGTGCTTTTTTAGGGGAAACGGGGTTGGCTAATTTTCATCGTGGTATTGATGAAGAATTTGATAACTGCGCTGAGGCTTCATGGGTCATTTCACCTGCGACCCAGAACCGGGGAATTGCAACAGAAGCTGCCAATGCGGCACACCAGTGGTATGGTGATTCGTTTTCTCCGACCAAAACTTTCTGCCTGATTGTGAAGCATCATCCGGCCTCGATTCGCGTAGCTGAACATATCGGTTACCGTATTTATGATGAGTGTTTATATAAAGGAGCGGAGTGCTTCAAGCTCAAGCGTTTATGGGAAAAGTAATCCACTATTCCCATTTTTCCAAATATTAATAACCGGCAGCTTTGTTAGCCGCTTTTATACGCTTATTCCTTGCATCTTTTTCATTTTTATCAGTAGCCTGCATTATTCCACCAGCAGCATCTATCCAATCACTTGCTGTACACCCGGATAGTGTCAGGCTCAACATAAGCGCAAACATATACTTCATTTTAACTCCCTTATTTCCTGTCCATGTATAAAAAACGTCCGTGTAATACGCAAAGTATTTGACGCTGAATACGTTATTTTGACAAAAAATTTAAACATGAGCAAAAGGGAATAAGAAGCACAACTGTTTTGCGCATGACGTTACACGCTAAAATGCACATGCAATGCAACGCCACGCAATTCATTATCAAGAAGCGTTGAGGGCAGCCTTATTAGCCTCAAGTGCGTCAGCCGCACATTGCTGGTCCAGATGCCCGCCTGGTGCGCCGCCAATACCAATCGCTCCGATGGTCTGGTTATCAACTTTCACAGGAACTCCGCCGCCCAATAATAAGAAGCCTGGAATATCGCGCATATTCTTCGCATCGGCGTTATCCTGAGCACTTTTCATCACATCGCCAGTGGTATTTTTTGTGGTCAGCGCGGTATACGCTTTCATGCGGCTGGCTTCAACGGTATGCGGGCCTGCGTTATCCATGCGTTTAACCACTTTCACCACGCCCGCGCGGTCAACAATTGTCACCGCCACGTTGTAGTTTTTGGCGCTACAAGCCTGGATGGCGCTTTGGGCAAGTTTGTCAGCAAACTCGAGAGAGAGATTCTTTTCAGTCAGAACATTACTGGCAAATGCAGGCATTGCAGCCATGGTACTGAACAGAGCGGCCGCTAACAGGATGGATTTTTTCATGGTTTATTCCCTCAACTCGGAGTGATTAATTGACAAGAGTTAAGGTAACCAACTGCGCAAATCGAAACCATTCGGGTGAATACCTGGCAAACCAGGTAATTTTACGTAGTTCCTTTTAAACCGCCGTAAACTTTAATCAGCTTCGCCAGTGAATTGATTTCCAGCCGGGCAAATATACTGGCGCGATGCGCTTCAACGGTTCTTGGTGATAACGAAAGATCACGCGCCATTTCTTTATTCGATTTGCCCTGCATGATTAGCGCCATCACTTCTTGTTCACGGGCAGAAAGCGTGGCCAGTTTCGCCTGTAAATCAGCCTGGCTTTCACGTTGTTGCTGGATCAATTTCTGCTGCTCAAATGCCGCCCCTACCGTTTCAATCAACAAATCCGCATCAATAGGTTTGGTGAGAAACTCAAAAGCCCCGTTTTTAAACGCTCGACGGCAAAGATCGATACTGCCATGGCCGGTCATCATGATAATCGGCAAGGTACTTCCCCTTTGCTTCCAGCTTTCAAGCAACGTAATGCCAGATTTACCGGGCATACGAATATCCAAAAGCAAACACCCGTTCAGATTCTGCAACTCAGGCTGAGACGCCAGAAAAGTTTGTACACTGCCATAGGCCTGCGTTTCCCAGCCCATCGTTGCCAGAAGAGCGCTCAATGAAATGCGGATTGCTTCGTCGTCGTCAATTAAGTAGATTCGTTGCGTCATCACGCCTCCTGCTGTGTGAGAGGGAAAACCAGAGTGAAACACGCCCCGCCTGTGGCGCTGTTTTGCGCCTGAATGCTGCCATTTAACCGCTGCACCAGCGTTTCCGTCAGCGCCATTCCTAACCCAAGGCCATCTTTACGCGTGGTAAAGAAAGGCATAAATACTTGCTCTAATGCCTGTTCGGATAATCCCTGCCCGCCATCAGTGACGGTCAAAATGATGCTGTCCGCCGTCTGGGATGCATGGATTGCGACCCAGGCTTTGTCCGTTTGCTGCTGCGCCTGAATCGCGTTATTGAGCAGATTATGGAAGATTTGCTCAATACCTAATGGCGAGGCGATGAGTGGAGGCAGAGAGTCAGGAATCTGATTCATGACACTGACTTTGCCACGCTCGATTTCGTTCCCCAGCAGCATCACCACTCGTTCCCAAACCTGGCGCAAATTGACCGGTTGTAGCGCCTGTTCGTCATTGTGCAATTTTTCACGGAATGCCAGTAGCAGAGCGCTGATGCGTTTAGTTTGCATGACCGACGCATCCAGCAGCGGTTGTGCTTTTTCCGCCTGTTGCTGCTTAATTAAACGCTGCGCCGTTTGCGAATAGCTCAAAATTGCAGTGAGGGGTTGATTCAGTTCATGCACCATGCCTGCCGCGATTTCTCCCATTGCATTCAAACGTGCCAACTCTGAAAAATGGGCGCGTAAATTGGCAATGTTGCGCTGTCGTTTAGTCATCTGATACTGATTATAAAAGTAGATAACGACTGCCCAGAAAACACCCACCAGCAGCAAAACCAACCAGGGCAAACTTCGCCAGTCAGGATTATTCGTCACCAGTAAATTCAAAGGCTGTGAAGGGCTGGCGATGTCCTTTTCCCAATTCCACCAGTCCCCCTTACCTTCCGCGCCCTGCGTGATAAGCGGCGCATCTTTCCAGCTCAGGCTGAAATGGTGAAATTTCTGGGTGCGAACAAAATCGGCCAGCAACGTCGGCAAATCAATCAGCAACGACCCCTGCGGCGAGTTTATCCAGTATGTGCCTGCGCGCGCAGGGTTTATATCCGGGCGCGGAGGCTCATGGGGTTGGGTTTGCCAGCGCAGAATATAAGGGAATTTTTGCTGCACCACGGCAGGATCGCTGCTGTTAGAAAGCAGTGCAAGAATCACATCGTTTTGCGAAAGTTTAACTGTGATGTCGCGATACAAAATACGGAACTCCGCACTTTGCTCCTCATACTGCTGATGCAGCGCATAAACCACGACGCCACCGCCCGACAGCGCGGTGAGAATCAGCCAGATGAGTGCTTTACGCATCGCGTTCCTTAATGTGGGAAGGGTTGATCGGGAATCAAATCCAGCCTTTTTTACTGAATGTCACTTTCGTCGCTTCGTTCAAATCGTAGTTGCTCAGCTCAGAATGTTTAACCCAGGCAATATCCTGAAACTCTTCGTTAAAAGCGACATTACGGTTGGCGCTCACGCAGTCAAACATCAGGTAAATCATATAAATTTCTTCTTTTGAACCGTCAGCGTAAGTCTTCACGCGCACATCGTCAGCGAAGGTCCAGGGTTTAATACTGGTGATTTGCAGCTCCGTTCCTAGCTCTTCAGCAATCTCACGCAGCAACGCGTCTTCCATTTGTTCACCCGGCTCCATTCCGCCGCCGGATAACGCCCATTGCCCAGGGAACACACCGCGATCGTCGGCCATCTTGCACAACAGAACTTCACCATTATTTTCAATAATCGGGCAAACAATAACTCTCTGACGCATTGGATTTCCTTATGTTTTATGGCCGCCGTATGACCTTAACAGATTACTCAATTTGCTTAGAAAAATATTTTGCGAGGCACTTTCCACAATTTTTGACAATGGCTGTCGCTCCCCGTTTTCTGGTAATACAGTCGCATTTTCTCGTGACTGAGAAAATATATTAAGACTCCAACAGAAACGTACAAAGTACGAGAAAGGACTTGTCAATCGTACTGTGTACGCATAGGATCATCACAAGGAAATGAGTACGATATGGATTATTTTGAATTCATCGAGACAGTAATCTTCAGCAGGCAGAGAGCTACATTGCTAGATGATGACAGCTTCATGGAACTTCAGGTATTCCTGATCAAATATCATTCAGATGGCGATACGATACGCAAAACCGGTGGCTGCCAAAAGATAAGATGGAATCGCCCTGGTATGGGAAAACAAGGCGGGGTCAGGGTTATTTATTATGTCGTCGAACCTGATAACAGGATTTTTTTGCTAACGGTTTACGCTAAAAATGCAAAAGACGATCTGACTGATACAGAAAAAAATACATTTAAAAAATTAACTGAAAAACTGATTATTCAAAAACAAATACCCCTCAGCTCAACGGTAAAGGCCTTGATATGGATAAAGAACTTTTTGACGATTTGGTAAAAAGCATGGAAGAGATGGTTGCCATTCATAATGGAGAAGTGCAACCGCCTCCTGAGAGGATTCACCGCCACCCAATGCCAGCGGTAAAGGAAATCCGGGAAACTGCTGGATTAAAACAGGAAGAGTTTGCTCAGGCGGTGGGGGTTAGCCCTTCACTGGTGCAAAGCTGGGAGCAAAAGCGCCGCATTCCATCCGGGTCATCGCTAAAAATATTGTTGATGCTCGAACATAATCCGGCGCTTATTAAGGTTCTGCTGGCTATCTAATTACACTACCGCTGTCGTCAGTCGCGATGTGCAACAAAGCCGCCCTTGCTCATCGCTGATTTCGATTTGCCAGACCTGGTGCCTGCGCCCAACATGCACCGCTTTGCAAACACCGCGTACAAGGCCTTCTCGCGCCGATCGCAGATGGTTAGCGTTAACTTCCAGACCAACGATTTTCTGCTCGCCTTCGGTACACAAATATCCGGCTACCGAACCGAGCGTTTCAGCTAACACCACCGATGCTCCGCCGTGAAGCAAGCCAAACGGCTGGCGAGTGCGGTTATCCACGGGCATTGTGGCTTCCAGTTCATTGTCGTCGATGCGGGTAAATACGATGCCCACGTGCTCCACCATGTTGTCCGCGCCCATTTTATTGAGCGCTTCCAGATTCACTTCACGTCGCCAGATCATCCCATAATCTCCAGTAATGCCTGTAGCGGATGGCGAACACCGTTGCCTTCCACTCGTTTGACCTGACTGCGGCACGAATAGCCGGTTGCCAGGCAGCGTTGGCGTGGCAGGCGTTGCATTGCCTGGTGCCACGACAGCTCGTAAATCCCCAGTGAGTTAGCATGGTTTTTTACCTCATGCCCGTAGGTTCCGGCCATACCGCAGCAGCCGACGCTAACATTTTCAAGCTTCGCACCTAAGCGCGCAAAAATTGCCGACCATTGGTTTGGCGCCGTAGGCAATGCGGTGACTTCAGTACAATGGCCAAACAGATACCAGGATTCGCCACCAACCGCTGTGACTTCACGGTTTGCAAGCACACCAGGCAACCATTCATGAACTAATTGCACGTGGAACTCCCCGCGATCGTCGCCCAGCGTTTGTTTGTATTCGTCGCGATAACACAGCACCAGCGCAGGGTCGACGCCAACCATCGGCATTCCGAGTTTCGCCACGCGGTTGAGGAATTCAGATGTTTTACGCGCCGTCCTGGCAAATTTTTGCAGGAACCCTTTAATGTGCTGCGCTTTACCGTTTGGCGAGAATGGCAGTACCACCGGCTCCAGGCCTAGTTTTTCAACCAGACGCACAAAATCGGCCACCACTTGCGCATCGTAATAACTGGTGAACGGGTCTTGTACCACCAGCACCGTTCTGGCTTTCTGTTCAGAAGAATAACTTTCAAGCTGCTCAAGTGTGGTATTTGCCGAGGTATGCCCGACCAATTGCTGTTGCAGCGAGGGGGTGGAAAGCATCGGCAAATCAATCATGCCGATATGTTTGGCCGATAGATTGCGGACCCACGGCTGACTCATAAAGAAGTTAAACGTCTTCGGCGCACGAGCCATAAGAGGGGCGTAACTTTCTACGGTTGCCACCAGATGATCGCGCATCGGGCGTAAATAGCGGGTGTGATAAAGCTGCAAGAAGCGCGAGCGGAATTCCGGCACATCGATTTTTATTGGGCATTGCGTTGAACACGCTTTGCAGGCCAGACAGCCGGACATTGCCTCTTTCACTTCATGAGAGAAATCGTATTCGCCTTTGCGAGCATGCCAGGAGTTGCGAGTACGCTCGATTAACGTGCGCAAGCTGGCGCGCTTTTCCGGCATCTGTTTTTCCAGCGCATCTGGATCAACGCCACGATCGGCCAGCAAACGCAGCCATTCGCGCGTTAAAGTTGCCCGCCCTTTCGGCGAGTGAATACGATTGCTGGTGATTTTCATCGACGGGCACATCGGGCTTTTCACATCGAAGTTAAAGCACAAACCGTTCCCGTTACATTCCATCGCCCCGCGCCACGAGGTACGCACCGCAATGGGGATTTGCCTGTCGAAAGTGCCGCGCTTCACCGCATCGACCTGCATCATCGGGTCATCCACACCTAACGGCGGGCAGATTTTCCCAGGGTTCAGGCGGTTGTCGGGGTCGAAAACCGCTTTGATGCGACGCAGTTCTTCATACAGCGTTTCACCAAAGAACGCCGGGCTGTATTCAGCACGGAAGCCCTTACCATGTTCGCCCCAAAGCAGACCGCCATACTTCGCCGTCAGCGCAACGACATCATCAGAAATGCGCTTCATCAACACTTCCTGATGCGGATCGGTCATATCGAGCGCAGGACGGACGTGTAAAACGCCTGCATCGACGTGGCCGAACATGCCATAACTCAGGTTATGGCTATCAAGCAATGCGCGGAACTCAGTGATGTAATCAGCCAGATGTTGCGGCGGTACACAGGTATCTTCCGCAAACGGGATGGGTTTTGCCTGCCCTTTCGCGTTACCCAGCAGGCCAACGGCTTTTTTGCGCATGTTATAGATGCGTTCAATGCCTGCCAGCTCTGTACAAACCTGCCAGCCGATAACGCCTCCCTCCCCCTGGGAAATCAATAAGTCGAGGCGCTCGCACAATGAAGCAACCTGCCCTTCGATTAATTCCAGGTCGTCGCCTGCAAATTCAACGATATTCAGGCCGAGCATTTCTTTGCCGGGAACATCGGTGATTAATTCATTGACTGAATGCCAGACGATATCTTCCCGCGCCAGGTTGAGCACTTTCGAATCGACTGTTTCAACAGAAAGCGCACGCGCCTCCACCATAAACGGCGCGTTACGCAGCGCCGAGTCAAAGGAGTCGTATTTGATATTGACCAGACGGCGCACTTTCGGCAGGCGCGTGATGTCCAGCTTCGCCTCTGTGATAAACGCCAGCGTGCCTTCCGAACCGCAGAGAATGCGCGTCAAATCGAATTGCGAAAGGGAGTCGTTGAAGACGTGGCGCAGATCGTAGCCGGTCAGGAAACGGTTCAGTTTAGGGAATTTATCGATAATCAACTGGCGCTGCTCACGGCAACGTTCGAGTACGGTGCGATAAATCTTTCCGGTCGGGCTGTCATCGCGCCCTAAATCTTCCGCGAGGGCTGTCGACATAGGATGAGTGTCAAGAATATCGCCGTTCAACAGAACAGCCCGAACGCCCATCACGTGGTCAGAGGTTTTGCCATAAACCAACGAGCCTTGCCCGGAGGCGTCGGTGTTGATCATTCCACCGAGCGTTGCGCGGTTGCTGGTTGAAAGCTCAGGCGCGAAGAAGTAGCCGTAAGGTTTGAGGTATTGGTTCAACTGGTCTTTGATCACCCCCGCTTCCACCCGCACCCAACCCTGCTCAGGATTGATTTCAATGATGCGATTCATGTAGCGCGACATATCAACGACGATGCCAGTATTGAGCGACTGGCCGTTGGTTCCCGTACCACCGCCGCGCGGCGTGAAGACAAGAGATTTGAAGCGTTCTTCGGAGGCGAGTCTGGCCAGCAACGCCACATCTGCCGTAGAACGCGGGAATAACACCGCATCCGGCAACAGCTGATAAATGCTGTTATCGGTCGCCATCGTGAGTCTGTCAGCGTAGCTGGTGGCGGTATCGCCGGTGAAACCTTGTTGTTCCAGTGCCTGTAAAAAATTGAGCACCAATTGAACAAGACCTGGTGCCTGAGATATTTGTGGGATCATTGACGGGTCGACCCTGCCTGACGTTATTAGTTGTGAGTTATCGTTTGCGTTTGCTTCCATTCATTTTTTAACACATTTTTTTAGGACATGCGCGTACGTTTTGTTCCTGTCAAAAACCGAGGAAATACATCATCATTAACACATCCGCTTCGCGGCTTTAACGAAGGCACTTTGCCCGTTATCAGTTATTAAGGTGATTTTATCTATGGTTAAAGTCAGTCAGCCGAAGGATCTGCTACAGATTCTGCTGTCGGTGTTGTTTATCTCGGTGATGATCATCGCCTGCTTATGGGTTGTCCGTCCGTTTGTACTCGGTTTTGCCTGGGCAGGTACCATCGTGCTCGCGACATGGCCTCTGATGCTTAAGGTTCAGAAATTGCTGTGGGGGAAACGCTCCCTTGCCGTTCTGGTGATGACGCTGTTGCTGTTAATGTTATTTGTGATCCCCGTTGCGCTGTTGGTAAACAGCCTGGTCGATAACAGCGGCCCGGTTATCGATTGGGCGACGAAAGGTAATATGGAGCTGCCAAGGTTCGACTGGCTTAACACCATTCCATTGGTGGGCGACAAACTTTACGCAGGCTGGAATGCTCTGGTTGATAGCGGCGGCAGCGCTATTATGGCAAAAATTCGCCCTTATATCGGCACAACGACGACCTGGTTCCTCGGTCAGGCGATTCACGTCGGTAGCTTCCTGATGCATTGCGGCCTGATGCTGCTGTTCAGCGTGCTGCTGTACGCGAAAGGTGAAACGCTGGGTAACGGTATTCGACACTTTGCGTTCCGCCTCGCGGGTAAACGTGGTGATGCGGCGGTATTGCTGGCAGGACAAGCCATTCGCGCCGTCGCGCTGGGTGTTGTGGTTACGGCACTGGTTCAGTCAGTCCTCGGTGGCGTCGGTTTAGCCATTGCAGGCATCCCTAACGCAACGCTACTCACCGTGGTGATGATGCTGTGCTGCCTGGTGCAAATCGGTCCGTTGCTGGTGTTGGTCCCATCAATTGCCTGGCTGTACTGGACCGGTGACACGACCTGGGGCACGGTGCTGCTGGTGTGGAGTTGCGTGGTAGGTACGATGGATAACGTTATCCGCCCGGTTCTGATTCGTATGGGTGCAGACTTGCCAATGATCCTGATTCTCTCCGGGGTTATCGGAGGGTTAATTGCCTTCGGGATGATTGGTTTGTTTATCGGGCCAGTTCTGTTGGCGGTCTCTTACCGTTTAATTTCAGTGTGGATGCACGAAGCTCCAGCCCCGCAAGATGACCCAAATGAAGTGGTAGAGATTCTGGAAGAACAGGAATAAACCATGCTAATACTTGTGTTGCTCGCCTGGAATGGGAGCAACACAAGCACATTGATTAACAGCGCTTATCAGTTCCCCGCGTTTTATCTTCCGTTTAAGCCTTTGATTCTCTAACCACGCAGTAATGTGATCTCAACCGTTAACTTCTTATTAACTATTGAGACGAATCCGAGTGACGCTCCAGGGCGAGATGCCTACTATTAGTTCACGGCTATGAATCAACGCATTGATTTATAAGCATGGAAATCCCCTGAGTGAAACAACGAATTGCTGTGTGTAGTCTTTGCCCATCTCTACGATGGGCTTTTTTTTGTAGATCAGTCTTCGACCTCGCAATGACTCAGCATCCGCCATTTACCGGTAATAACCCGCGTTTCGCCGGTCACTCGCACAACACCCACGCTTCTGATATCAGCACTCGACGCGCCAACACGAATTTCAAACTCGCCCGGTTCCACCACACGTTCACCATTACGGCGAGTGAAATTGAGCATATCGGTTGGGATGCTGAACGTGAGTCGAGCGCTGGCACCAGGTTCAAGGTGAATACGCTGGAAGGATTTCAACTCTTGCACCGGGCGCACCATTGACGCCACTTTATCGTGAACATAAAGCTGCACCACTTCGCTACCCGCGACGGTCCCGCTGTTGCGAACGATGACGCTAACCGTCACCACGCCACTGTCGCTGGGGACACTATCGCTTTCAATTTGTAGCGGGCTGTAGTCGAATTCCGTCCAGGTTTTACCGAAACCAAACGGATAGCGTGAACCAAAATGGAACGCGAACGGTGTACCGCCGCTTTTGAGTTTATGGTTGTAGTAATACGGCACGGCTCCGGCACTTTTCGGGATGGACACCACCAGTCGCCCACCGGGTTCTGCGCGCCCGGTAAGCACATCGGCGATCGCGTATCCGCCCTCTTGCCCCGGCGCCCAGGCCATCAGCAATGCTGCAACGTTATCTTCCTGGCCACCTAAATTATACGGACGCCCACCGGTCATCACGACGACGACCGGTTTGCCTGTCGCGATGAGTTGATCGAGTAATTGTTGCTGTACGCCAGGCAGCGCCAGGCTATCGGTATCGGAGCCTTCGCCAACGGTGCCGCTCTGGAACAAACCGGATAAATCCCCCACGCATAACACCACTACATCACTTTGTTCGGCTGTTTTCACCGCGTCTGGAATCAAAGAAATATCGTGTGAAACGGGTGATGACTGCATCGGTTTTCCGCCACTGTCGCCAGGAAATACCGGAGCGCCAGCCATGCGTTTTTCGATAATATGGCAGCCTTTGCTGTAGTGAACATTGTCGTTGCCCAGTTGCTCGCGCAACGCTTGCAATGGCGTGGTCACTTGCGACGTTTGCTCAAGCATATCGCTGATGATCAGATGCACCGGGAAGCTATAACCGCTCAGCAATGCCAGCGGGTCATCAGCCGTCGGGCCAATAACTGCCACGCGGGGTTTGCCGTGCAAAGGTAAAACGCCGTTGTTTTCCAGCATAGTCATGGAACGCGTTGCTACGTCGCGGGCAATTTTTCGGGTCGATTCCGTTTGCAGCGCAACGCCATTTTCATCACGGTAAGGCTGCTCAAACAAGCCAAGGCGGAATTTCTCTTTCAGTACACGGCTAACAATTTCATCAATCTTTTCCATGGTTATCAGGCCACGTTCCACCGCTTGCGCGAGGTGGCGGGCACAGTCGTCTTTCGGCAACTCCACATCCAGACCAGCGTTAAACGCCAGCGCCGCGGATTCCGCCGCATCGTGCGAAATCCCATGATGCTGGTGTAATAAACTCACCCCGCCGTAATCCGCCACTATCAGCCCGTCAAAGCCCCACTGCTCACGCAAAACGGTGGTCATCAGGAATTCATCAGAATGCCCCGGCTGGTTATCAATATCGTGATAGGCTGGCATGACCGACCCGGCATTTGCCAGCTTCACAGCCATTTCAAACGGCAGCAAGAAGATGTCATTCAGCTCGCAAAAACCCAGATGCACCGGGGCATGATTACGTGCGCCCTCGCTAAATGAATGGCCAACGTAATGTTTGAGCGTCGCCAGCAGGTCACGTTTTTTGCCCTGCAAACCTTTGACATAATGCGTCGCCATCATGCCCACCAGCCATGGGTCTTCACCGAAAGTCTCTTCGGTACGTCCCCAGCGTACATCGCGCGAAACATCAAGCACGGGCGCAAGCCCCTGGTGGCAACCCGTTGAACGGGCTTCCTCACCAATCGCGGCAGCGGCACGCTCAACAAGGTCTAAATCCCAGGTCGAACCATAATTCAGCGAGGAAGGAAATAACGTTGCGTCTTTGCACAATAAACCGACTAAACACTCTTCATGAAACAACGCCGGAATACCCAGGCGAGTCTCTTCCACCAGCGTTTTCTGTAAGCGGTTGGCCGCACGCACGCCCTCTTTCGCCTCCACAATATGCGTGCCTAACGGCCTGGTGATTTGCCCGACGCCAAGCTTAAGGCGCTCAGTCAGTGCCGCTTGTTCTGTGACACCGGAAAACTCATCGCTCAAATCGGTACGTTCTCGATGATTACCGTCGCTTTGTAAAATCAGCCAGTACGCATGCATTTGCGCAAATTTTTCTTCCGGCGTCATACGCGACAGCAAATCGCTGACTCGTTCATTTATCGTGCGGTGAGCGTCCTTATAAATGGCTGGCATCATATTCCCCTTTCAAGTTCGGTCATCCGCGCGACTGTCACGGATATGATATCTAATCATCAATATGAGTGATGAATAGCACGGGGAACAATTGCCAGAATAACCAGCCAGATTACGTTTTTTAGTTTTTAGCCATAACTGTGACGGGATTCAAAAATATAGTGAGTACAAATCTATTTCAGTGCAAAGCGAGAGGGATAAGAGATAACTCCGTCACATTTGATAAGAAACATAAAACACAAATGAAAAATTACAATACTCCTGGCAACATTCACAACATATAACTACTGGCATATTCGGAATTTTAATAAAGGTGAATGTATGTCGGTACTGGCAGAAAAGATTACCAACAAAGAAAAACTGGGGTTTGGCCTTGGCGATGCGGCAAGTCACATCGTTTTTGATTCCTCCGTCGCCATCCTGGCTTATTTTTATACCAATATTTATGGTTTGCCCCCGGCAGTAATGGGGACATTGTTTTTAGTGGTCAGAGTCCTGGATGCGATTACCGATCCTATTATGGGCGCCATTGCCGATCAAACCAAAAGCCGTTGGGGGCGTTTCCGCCCATGGTTATTGATTATCTGCGTACCTTTCGCTGTCAGTTGCGTGCTGGTTTATTCAACACCGGACTTTGAGCAAACCGGTAAAATTGTTTATGCCGTCCTCGCTTATATATTTATGACGCTAATGTACACTGCGATTAATATTCCCTATTGCTCGCTGGGTGCCGCCATTACTTCTGACCCACAAGAGAACCTCTCTTTGCAGTCCTGGCGTTTCGCTATCGCGCCAATCGGCGGTGCGATGGGTACTGCACTGATTCTTCCGTTGGCTGATTTTCTTTCTCCGACTGACAGAGCGGCGGGGATGCAGTGGGCAATGGGTATCTTTGGCGTGATTGGCTGCATAATGTTCCTGGTTTGCTTCTTGACGACCCGCGAGCGTATTACGCCAGTCAAAGAAGAAAACCTGAATATTATGCGCGACGTGAAAGTTTTATTGAAAAACGATCAGTGGCGTATTTTGTCGGTCTATAACCTTGCAATGCTTTGCGGTGTTGTCGTACGTGGTAGCCTGTTAGTTTACTTCGTGCAATATATCCTCAACCAGGGTAGTGGCATTATTTCTATGTTTATGCTTGCCACAACTATTGCCGCTGTATTTGGTAGCTTATTTGCCAAACACCTCGGCGGCTGGATGTGTAAAATCCGGGCATCTATATGGATTAACGTCCTTAGCGCATTAGTAGGGTTATTATTCCTCGTATTACCGACTAACTACTGGATCCCAGCCTTCCTGGTACATATTTTCCTTAATATTTTGCAAGGCATTAACGCCCCTCTGCAATGGTCAATGATTACCGATGCCAATAACTACGGAGAATGGAAAACCCAACGCCGTATTACAGGCATGAACGTCGCCGCGAATATCTTCATTATCAAATTAGGGGTGGCAATTGGTGGGGCATTAACCGGTTGGGGTCTGGCGGCGTTTGGTTATCAGGCGGGCGTAGAACAGCAATCTGCTGAAGCCGTACAGGGCGTATTGATTCTGTTTACGGTGTTACCGGCTATTTTCTACTTAATTACCGCAATCTCGATTCGTTATTATAAATTAACCGAAGAGAGAATGAACATTGTGGTCAGCGATCTGCGTGAAGGGAAATTCCAGACCGAAAGTGAAATTCCTGTGATGATGAACCCAAAAGCTTCTGTATAAGGTGATGTAGGGTGGATAAGCGATAGCGTCATCCCCCCTACAAATATTAAAGGCTCCTCATTGTTGAGGAGCCTTTTTATTACTTATTCGCTTCCGCCAGACTCAGCCAGGTTTGCACCACGGTATCCGGGTTCAGAGAAAGACTATCAATCCCCTCCTCCATCAGCCACACGGCAAAATCTTCATGGTCGGATGGACCCTGACCACAAATCCCAACGTATTTACCCTGTTTCTTCGCCGCTTTGATCGCCATCGACAGCAGCGCTTTCACCGCGTCGTTACGCTCATCAAACAGCCCGGAAACCACGCCGGAGTCGCGATCCAGACCGAGAGCCAACTGAGTCATGTCGTTTGAACCGATTGAGAAACCATCGAAGTATTGCAAGAACTCATCAGCCAACAAGGCGTTCGATGGGATCTCACACATCATGATGATTTTCAGTCCGTTTTCGCCACGTTTCAGTCCCTGACGCTCCAGCTCTTCAACCACGGCTTTGGCCTGCGCTACGGTGCGCACGAACGGCACCATCACTTCAACGTTAGTCAGGCCCATTTCGTTGCGTACGCGTTTCATCGCCGCACATTCCAGCGCGAAACACTCACGGAAACTGTCGGCAATATAACGGCCTGCGCCACGGAAACCGAGCATTGGGTTCTCTTCTTCCGGCTCATAACGCTCGCCGCCGACCAGGTTGGCGTATTCGTTAGATTTGAAATCAGAAAGACGAACAATCACGCGCTTCGGCCAGAAGGCCGCGCCCAATGTGGCAATCCCTTCGGTCAGACGACCGACATAAAACTCAACCGGATCGTCATAGCCTTTCATCATTTCACGGATTTCGTTTTGCAAAGCAGGTTCTTGCTGATCAAATTCCAGCAACGCACGCGGATGCACGCCGATCATACGGTTGATGATGAACTCCAGACGCGCAAGACCCACGCCTTCGTTCGGCAGGCAGGCAAAATCAAATGCACGGTCAGGGTTGCCGACGTTCATCATGATTTTCAACGGCAGGTCCGGCATGGTATCGACGGTGGAACTTTTGATGCTGAAATCCAGCAATTCCTGGTAAACATAGCCGGTGTCGCCCTCGGCGCAGGAAACGGTCACATTCTGGTCGTCGGTCATGCGTTCTGTCGCGTCGCCGCAACCCACTACCGCTGGGATCCCCAGTTCACGGGCAATAATCGCCGCATGGCAGGTACGCCCGCCCCGGTTGGTGACAATCGCGGCGGCTTTTTTCATGATAGGTTCCCAGTCAGGGTCAGTCATGTCGGTGACTAAAACGTCGCCTGGCTGGATGCGGTTCATCTCGCTGATGTCGTGAATGACTTTCACCGGACCCGCACCAATGCGATGGCCGATGGCACGTCCTTCAGCAATGATTTTGCCTTGAGAATGAAGCTGATACCGCTCCATCACCTGGCCCTGAGAACGCACGGTTTCCGGACGAGCCTGGACGATAAACAGCTTGCCAGTATGCCCATCTTTAGCCCACTCGATATCCATCGGGCGGCCGTAGTGCTTCTCGATTTGCACCGCTTGCTTCGCCAGTTCCTGCACTTCTTCCGGTGTGATAGAGAACTTATCGCGATCGGCCTGCGGCACATCTTCGATACGCACCTGCTTACCATGCTCCTGACTTGGCGCGTACACCATACGGATTTTTTTAGAACCCATATTACGACGGACAATCGACGGTTTACCCGCCGCAAGCGTCGGTTTGTGAACGTAGAATTCGTCCGGGTTGACTGCGCCCTGCACCACCATTTCACCCAGGCCATAAGCGGAGGTGATAAACACCACCTGGTCGAAACCAGATTCAGTATCGATGGAGAACAGCACGCCGGAAGAGGCAAGATCTGAACGCACCATGCGTTGCACACCAGCGGAAAGCGCCACACCACGGTGGTCATATCCCTGGTGAACGCGATAAGAGATAGCGCGGTCGTTAAACAGCGAAGCAAAGACGTGTTTCACAGCAATCAATACCGCGTCATACCCTTGCACATTGAGGAAAGTTTCTTGTTGTCCGGCAAACGATGCATCCGGCATATCTTCGGCTGTAGCAGAGGAACGCACAGCGAAAGAAGCATCAGCATCGTCAGAGGAAAGTTGTTCGTAGGCATCGTGAATGGCTTTTTCCAGCTCAGGCTGGAAAGGCGTGTCGATTATCCATTGGCGGATTTGCGCACCTGCTTTTGCAAGCTCAGTGACATCGTCAATATTCGTTTTATCCAGCAGCTCATAAATACGCTGGTTCACCCCACTTTGGTCAAGAAACAAGTTAAACGCTTCGGCCGTGGTGGCAAAACCATTCGGCACGGAAACACCCATACCAGAAAGGTTAGTAATCATTTCACCCAGAGAGGCATTTTTGCCCCCGACCCTGTCTACATCATTCATGCCGAGTTGGTTGTACCAAAGCACCAGCGGTGACGAGTTGGACATCGAAACAATCCTTTTGTGATATATGAATGAGAAATACATTACATCCTTTTTAGATTGGCATAATTAGATGAGGGAATAAAACAGGTGAATCGTTCAAGCAAAATAAAAATTTGAATTTTTCAGATATATTTACATTTTGCATAACCCCTTGATTCTTAATTTAATCCCTATATTAATAATGGTTTAAAGAAAGAGTAAAAATGAACCATGCATTTCATTAAAAATAAAAACTACGTTTCATTTTTAATTTTGAGATGAGTATGATCCCGAAGTGTGTTGTTTTAATTTATGCTTTAGAAAATTGACGAATAAATATCAGGGACAATAAATGGATAACGCGGCAGACAGACAAGTTTTTTATATCTCCGATGGCACCGCCATTACCGCCGAAGTGCTCGGACATGCGGTGATGTCGCAGTTTCCGGTTGCGATTAACAGTATTACGCTGCCGTTTGTCGAAAACGAAAGCCGGGCGAATGCCGTGAAGGAGCAAATCAATGCCCTTTACGTAAAATCTGGTGTTCGTCCGCTGGTGTTTTACTCCATCGTTATCCCAGAAATTCGCGACATTATTTTGCAAAGTGAAGGTTTTTGTCAGGATATCGTGCAAGCGTTAGTCGCCCCTTTGCAGCAAGAATTGAAGCTTGAACCGACGCCCATTGCCCACCGTACACACGGCCTGAATCCAGGCAACTTAATTAAATACGATGCGCGTATCGCTGCGATTGATTACACACTCGCGCATGATGACGGCATTTCGATGCGCAACCTCGACCAGGCGCAGGTGATCTTGCTCGGCGTTTCGCGCTGTGGCAAAACCCCGACCAGTTTGTACCTCGCGATGCAATTTGGTATCCGCGCGGCAAACTACCCGTTTATTGCCGATGATATGGATAATATTCAACTCCCTGCGGTGCTTAAGCCGCTGCAACATAAGCTTTTCGGCCTGACAATCAATCCTGAGCGCCTCGCGGCGATTCGCGAAGAACGCCGTGAAAACAGCCGTTACGCCTCCATGCGCCAGTGCCGTCTTGAAGTTGCCGAAGTTGAAGCGCTGTTTCGCAAGAACCAGATTCGCTATCTCAACAGCACCAATTATTCGGTGGAAGAGATGGCAACTAAGATCCTCGATATCATGGGATTGAATCGCCGCATGTACTAACAAACTAGTTCAAAGGTGCAATTTTGTATGGTAGGGTGTACGCAATCTGGTGGTAACGATTCAGTTTTACGGTTGAATTCAACATAAATTGGTTTATCGTGACTGCCATCACTTCCCGGTATTCCTGCCGAGCTGAAGACAAATTTTCTGAGACACCCAATGAACAAAACAGATGAATTGCGCACCGCGCGCATCGACAGTCTGGTAACACCTGCGGAACTGGCACAACGCCTGACGGTTTCCCAGGACGTTGCACAAAATGTGACTGCCGCGCGTCGTCGTATCGAAAAAATCCTCAATGGCGAAGACAATCGCTTACTGGTGATTGTTGGCCCTTGCTCAATCCACGACCTGGATGCGGCGATGGATTACGCGCGCCGCCTGCAAACTTCGCGTGAAAAACACCAGCATCGCCTTGAAATTGTCATGCGGACGTATTTCGAGAAGCCGCGCACCGTGGTTGGCTGGAAAGGTTTGATTTCCGATCCTGATTTAAACGGCAGCTATCGTGTGAATCACGGCATCGAGCAGGCTCGCCGTTTACTGCTGCAAGTGAACGAACTGGGCGTCCCGACCGCCACCGAATTCCTCGATATGGTCACAGGCCAATATATTGCCGATTTAATTAGCTGGGGCGCGATTGGTGCGCGAACCACTGAAAGCCAGATTCACCGCGAAATGGCCTCAGCCCTTTCCTGCCCGGTTGGCTTCAAAAATGGCACCGACGGGAATACGCGTATTGCTGTTGATGCCATTCGTGCTGCACGCGCCAGCCACATGTTCCTGTCGCCGGATAAAAACGGTCAGATGACCATTTACCAGACCAGCGGTAATCCATACGGCCATATCATTATGCGCGGCGGCAAACAGCCAAACTACCACGCAGCCGATATTGCCGCCGCTTGCGATAGCCTGCATGAGTTTGATTTACCAGAACAGTTGGTCATTGATTTCAGCCACGGCAACTGCCAGAAACAGCACCGTCGCCAGCTAGAAGTGTGCGAAAACGTGTGTAACCAAATTCGCAACGGTTCCCGCGCGATTGCCGGTGTAATGGCCGAAAGTTTTATCCGCGAAGGCACACAGAAAATTGTTGCCGGGCAACCGTTGGTTTATGGTCAGTCAATTACCGACCCTTGTCTGAGCTGGGAAGATACTGAGACATTGCTCGATATGCTGGCTGACGCAACGGACAGCCGCTTCTGATTTCTCGGTGGAGAGTGCTTGCACTTATCCACCCTGCATCTCCCTTCCATAGGTCGGATTAGCGTAAGCAACATCCGACATTTTTCTCCCTCCGCTCAAAATTGATCCATTCACAAATTTCTTACAAATAACACTTGATGATGAAACACAGTTTATTGATAATGATTATCATTGTTACATTGATTGTCATTTGTATACAGAGTGAAACATGGATAAAACATTCGCCCCTACGAATTCGCAATCTGCGACCGTTCCCCGTCAGATAGACAGCAAAGCCTTACTCGGCCCTGACGGGCGCGTGGTAATTGTCCACGAAGGCCAACAATATCAATTACGTCAGACCCAGGCAGGAAAGTTAATCCTGACCAAGTAAACAAAAAATAGCCTTACAACTACGCAAGCCACCCAGGTTTTTCACCATCCCCAGGCAGCCAGCGCTTTTAATTTTCTTATGGAGATTTGCGCATGCCTGCTTTACACACAGTCGGATTCCGTCTGTCATTACTGACTGTTGCGGTATTTTCTGCCCTGCCCGCCAGTGCAAAAGACGATCAAATGACCGTTGTCGCCACGGGAAACCAACGCAGCACGTTCGAAGCGCCGATGATGGTTACCGTCATTGATGGCGATACTCCTGAAGGCCAGACCGCCTCATCTGCCGCTGATATGTTGCGTAAAGTCCCGGGGATTACCGTTTCCGGCTCCGGTCGCACCAACGGTCAGGACATCAATATGCGTGGTTATGACCGCCGTGGTGTGTTGATGCTGGTTGACGGCGTCCGCCAGGGGACTGACACCGGGCACCTCAACAGCACGTTTATCGATCCGGCGTTGATCAAACGTATCGAAGTGGTGCGTGGCCCTTCTGCTCTGCTCTACGGCAGCGGCGCGTTAGGCGGGGTCATCTCCTATGAAACCGCTGATGCCAGCGATTTGCTGTACGAAGGCCAAAACAGCGGATATCGCGTATTTGGTACAGGAGCCACCGGCGACCATAGCGTTGGCATGGGTGCCAGTGCTTTTGGCCGCACAGACAATCTTGACGGTCTGGTGGCCTGGTCAAGCCGCGATCGGGGTGATATTCGCCAGAGCGACGGTGAAACGGCTCCTAACGATGAAAGCATCAGCAACTTCCTGACCAAAGGCACGTGGTATATCGACCCGGCACAATCTCTGGGTGGCTCCCTGCGATACTACAATAACGCCGCTCGTGAACCCAAAAACCCGCAAACAACGACTGCTGACCCAAGCAATCCGATGGTTGATCGTTCGACCATTCAGCGTGACGCGCAGGTGAAATACCATATCGGGCCGGAGCAGAGTGACTGGCTGAATGCTGATGCCACCGCTTACTGGTCTGAAGCGCGTATTAACGCCCAGGGTCAAACCGACGGATCTGAATTCCGCAAACAGACCACAACCGGCGGCAAACTTGAAAACCGCAGCCGCCTGTTTACCGACAGCTTTGCCGCACATTTGCTGACTTATGGTGGTGAATATTACCGCCAGGATCAAAAACCTGGCGGCAACGCAACCGGCTTCCCACAGGCCAATATCGACTTCGGCTCTGGCTGGTTGCAGGATGAAATCACCCTGCGCGACCTGCCTGTTTCTATTCTCGCGGGCACGCGTTATGACGATTACAGCGGCAGCAGCGACGGCTATCAGGATGTGAATGCTGACGAATGGTCATCTCGTGGCGCACTGTCCATTACGCCAACCGACTGGCTGATGGTGTTCGGTTCTTACGCACAAGCCTTCCGCGCCCCGACGATGGGCGAAATGTATAACGATGCGAAACACTTCTCAATTGGTTCCCGTTACACCAACTATTGGGTACCGAACCCTAACCTGCGCCCGGAAACCAACGAAACTCAGGAATACGGTTTCGGCCTGCGCTTCGACGATTTAATGCTGGCTGACGACGGCATTGAATTCAAAGCCAGCTACTTCGATACCAAAGCGAAAGACTATATTTCAACTACCGTCGATTTCGCCCGCGCGACCACCATGTCTTACAACGTCCCTAACGCAAAAATTTGGGGCTGGGATATGACAGCGAAATACACCAGCGCCTGGTTCAGCCTGGATCTGGCTTATAACCGCACCCGCGGGAAAGACACCGACACCGGCGAGTGGATTTCAAGTCTGAATCCGGACACCGTCACCAGCATTCTTGACGTTCCCGTTGCACAAAGCGGCTTCTCCGTGGGCTGGGTTGGCACTTTTGCTGAAAGTTCCACGCATATCAGCAGCAGCTATAGCGCGCAGCCAGGCTATGGCGTGAATGATTTCTATATCAGTTATACCGGTCAGCAGCAGTTGCGCGGGCTAACCACTTCCCTGGTACTGGGTAACGCCTTTGATAAGGAATACTGGTCGCCACAGGGGCTCCCTCAAGATGGCCGTAACGGCAAAATCTTCGTTAGTTATCAATGGTAAGGAAGCAATATGACTCAGCGTTATGAAAACTGGTTGCAGCTAAAACAACAGAACCCTAAAAAATATGCTCGCGACATCGCAAAACTGATGAATATCAGCGAAGCCGAATTAACTCATGCCCGCGTCGGGCATGATGCCTGGCGCCTGAAAGGAGAAGTGCGCGACATCCTCACCTCTCTGGAAAGCGTGGGTGAAATTAAGTCCATCTGCCGGAATGAATATGCGGTACATGAGCACATCGGGCGCTTCGAGAATCAGCAATTGCACGGTCACGCCGGGCTGGTTCTTAACCCGCGTGCGCTGGACTTGCGCCTGTTCCTGAATCAGTGGGCTTTCGCCTTCCACGTTCGCGAGGAAACTGCACGCGGTGAACGTCAAAGCATTCAATTCTTTGACCATCAGGGCGATGCCCTGCTGAAGGTTTACACCACTGACAACACGGATTTTGCGGCCTGGGGCCAGGTTCTCGCGACGTACATTTATGCCGATAACCCGGAACTTGAACTGCAAGCGGCGGAAGAAAATGTCATGACGCCAGCTGTTGATGGCCGACTTGTTGAAGATGAATGGCGCGCCATGCGTGACGTGCATCAGTTCTTCGGGCTGCTCAAACGCCACCAGCTCACACGCCAACAAGCATTCCGACTGGTCGCAGAAGACCTGGCCTGCCAGGTTGATAACAGCGCACTGACACAACTGCTGGCGATGGCTAAACAAGACAAAAACGAAATCATGGTGTTTGTTGGCAACAAGGGTAGCGTGCAGATTTTCACCGGTGTCGTTGAAAAAGTCGTGCCGATGGACAACTGGATTAACATCTTTAACCCGCAATTCACGCTGCACTTGCTGGCTGACACCATCGCTGAAAGCTGGATCACACGTAAGCCAAGCGGTGACGGTTTTGTTACCAGCCTTGAATTGTTTGCCGCCGATGGCACGCAAATCGCTCAACTTTACGGCCAACGTACTGAAGGCGAACCGGAGCAACAACAGTGGCGCACTCAGCTTGAGGCGCTGGTAAGCAAAGGGCTGGCCGCATGAAACGCTGGCTAATTGCCCTGCTTGCAATGCCTGTGGTTGTCACCGCCAGTGAACGGGTGGTGGCAATTGGCGGCGACGTCACAGAAATTGCCTACGCATTAGGTGCGAGCGACCAGTTAGTCGCTCGTGACAGCACCAGTCTGCATCCGGCGGCGGCAACCAAACTGCCTGACGTTGGCTATATGCGTGAGCTTAATGCCGAGGGGATTCTGGCCATGCGCCCAACGTTGGTGCTGGCGAGCGCGCAGGCGAAACCCTCACTTGCGCTGGAGCAGGTTGCCAGCAGCCACGTCAAAGTCGTGACGATTCCCGCCACAAATTCGCTGGATGGGATTGATGACAAGATTGCTGCGGTAGCACAGGCCATGGGAAAAACGGCCCAGGGCGACGCTTTGCGCCAGCAAGTCCATACCAGGCTGGCGGCGATTCCTGAAAACCCACTGCCGGTAAAAGTGTTGTTTATCATGAGTCATGGCGGCATGACCGCGATGGCAGCCGGGCAAGAAACTGCGGCTGATGCCGCAATTCATGCCGCTGGTTTGCAAAATGCGATGCAAGGTTTCAAACGTTACCAGCCCATGTCGCAGGAAGGTGTGATTGCCAGCCAGCCACAACTGGTGCTGGTCACTGCCGACGGCGTGAAAACACTGGGCGGCGAAGATAACGTCTGGAAGTTACCGGGCCTTGCGCAAACCCCTGCCGGGAAAAACCGCCAGCTATTAGTGGTGGATGATATGGCTTTGCTGGGTTTTGGCCTGCAAACGCCGGATGCGATTCTTGCATTACGTCATAAAGCGGAGCAATTGCCTTGATACGCCGTCCCCTGCCTCAACGCGCCCTGTTCGCCATGGTTTTGGCGTTGTTAGTGCTGTCTTTAGTTGCCGCCAATTTAGGCGCCATGCGGCTTTCCATTGCCGTTTTGTGGCAAGCCCAGGACGACGCATTGCGCCATATCTGGCTCAATATTCGCCTGCCTCGCGTGCTGCTGGCGACGCTGGTAGGCGGCGCACTGGCGCTTTCAGGTTGCGTGATGCAGGGACTGTTTCGTAACCCGCTGGCTGATCCTGGCTTGCTCGGGATCAGCAGCGGCGCGGCACTGGCGGTCGGTTTTTCGGTCGTCATGCCGTTCGCCTTGCCTGTTGTATTGGCGTTGTATGTTCCGATGCTTGCCGCATTTCTGGGCAGCCTCGCCGTCACGTTGGTGATTTTCTTCCTGAGCCGCCAGGGCAACAATAGCCTTTCGCGCCTGCTGTTAGTTGGTATCGCGATTAATGCGTTATGCGGTGCGGCGGTGGGAGTGCTTTCCTGGATAAGCAACGATGCGCAGCTGCGCCAGTTGTCGCTTTGGGGGATGGGCAGTCTTGGACAGGCGCAGTGGTCAACGTTACTGGCCACCGCCTCGTTTATTCTTCCGGCTTCAGTGGCTATCGCGTTCCTGTCCAGACGCCTTAATCTTTTGCAACTGGGTGACGAAGAAGCCCATTACCTGGGCGTGGACGTCAAAAAAACGCAGCGTCAGTTGCTGATTCTAAGCGCATTGCTGGTGGCGGCGGCGGTTGCCGTGAGCGGTGTGATTGGTTTCGTGGGTCTGGTGGTTCCGCATCTGGTACGGATGTGGCTTGGGGCCGATCATCGCTGGCTGATCCCGGGATCTGTACTGGCAGGAGCGATGCTATTGCTGGTTGCGGACACCCTCGCCCGCACACTGGTTGCCCCTGCGGAAATGCCGGTAGGTTTGCTGACCAGCCTGCTCGGCGGCCCGTGGTTCCTGGCATTAATTTTCCGTCAACGGAGAGAAACGGATGGCTGATTTACTCCTGGCGCGAAACGTCACGCTACGCTCAGGCGCTCGAAAGCTGCTTGATGATATTAATCTGACGCTGGCGGCGGGCGAAGTGGTCGCGCTAATCGGCCCAAATGGTGCGGGAAAATCCACGCTACTCCGGGTGCTTACCGGTTTTCAGCAGCCAGAAAGTGGCTATATTTCCCTGGACGGACGCCCGTTACATGAATGGTCTGGCGAAGCGTTATCGCGCAAACGCGCGGTGATGCGCCAGCGCGGTGGCATGGCGTTTAGTTGGGCGGTCGAGGATGTCATCGCCATGGGACGTGCGCCGTGGCCGGAAAAAGAGACAATGGCGGTAGTTCAGGAAGTGATGGCGCTGACGGGATGCGATACGCTCGCCGGGCGCGATTTTTGCCAGCTTTCTGGCGGTGAACAACAGCGCGTCCAGCTTGCACGCGCCCTGGCGCAATTGTGGCAGGACGGGCAACCCCACGGCTGGCTGTTTTTAGATGAACCGACTTCTGCACTCGATCTCTATCATCAGCAACACATCCTGCGTTTGCTGCGCCGGTTATCGTTGATGGGGACGTTATCTGTTTGCGTGGTGCTGCATGATTTGAACCTGGCCGCATTGTGGGCCGACCGGATTGTTTTGTTGCACGAAGGACGACTGGTTGCCAGTGGTTTGCCGCGAGAAGTGTTGAACGAGGCTATCTTACAACACTGGTATCAGGCTGATTTACGGGTGTTCAGTCATCCTGAACACCCGGTGCCGCAGGTTTGGTTGCAGCCGTGATCGTTTTGTCGGATGACGCTGCTGTACGACCGACAAAAAAGGTTAGCTCGAGCAACTCACTTCTAACCGCTTGCCCCAGTCCGGCGGGCGTTGGGTCAAATCAGTAGAATGTTCAGCAAATGGCTGGCGCAGCGCTTCATGCAGTTGCGCCAGCACACTCACATCCCCTTTATCGGCGGCATCGATTGCCCGTTGTGCCAACCAGTTACGCAACACGATTGAAGGGTTTGCGGCTTTCATCGCCTGTTGACGCTGTTCGTCGCTGACCTGTTCGGCCTGCAAACGGGTGCGATAACGAGTAAACCAGTTATCAAAACTTGCGCGGTCGATAAATTCATCACGTAGCGGCGAGCTGGCAGCGTTTTGTTCGGTCAGGCTTAACATGCGGAATGTGCGCGTGTAATCACTCCCCTCTTTGGCCATCAGCCCGAATAGCTCGGTGAGAATTTCGTTATCCGCCGTTTGCTCGGTTAGCAGCCCCAGTTTCCCACGCATTAACTCACCGAAAGCTTTCATTAGCGCGAATTGATAATGATCGAGCAACTCGTTTAACCACTCCACAGAAATAAACGGTGACAGCGTTTGCGCGAGACGTTGCAGATTCCACAGCCCAACCGCAGGCTGATTATCAAAAGCGTAACGCCCCTGATGGTCAGAATGGTTGCAGATAAAATCGGGCTGATAATCATCGAGGAAACCGTACGGGCCGTAATCCATCGTCAGCCCAAGAATCGACATATTGTCGGTATTCATTACGCCATGGGCGAAACCAATAGTTTGCCAGTGGGCAATCATTTGCGCTGTACGTTCGACAACATCACGGAACCAAAGCGGGTATTTATCGGCTTCGTCGACCAGATGCGGCCAGTGATGGGCAATCACGTAATCCGCCAGTTGTTGGACTTTTTGCGGTTCCCGACGATAGTAGAAATGCTCAAAGTGGCCGAAGCGAGCATGACTTTGCGCCACGCGAATCATCATCGCACCGTGTTCGGTCGTTTCACGTTGTACCGGCGTTTCGCTGGTGACAATACTGAGCGCACGCGAGGTTGGAACGCCTAACCCGTGCATAGCTTCACTCGCAAGGAACTCGCGAACCGTTGAGCGGAGCACCGCGCGGCCATCGCCCATGCGTGAGTATGGCGTTAATCCCGCCCCTTTAAGGTGCCAGTCGAATTTACGCCCGTCAGCTAACTGCTGTTCGCCGAGCAAAATACCACGTCCGTCGCCAAGCTGCCCCGCCCAGACGCCAAACTGGTGCCCGCTGTATACTTGCGCCAAAGGCTGCATTCCCGGCAACAGTGTTTCACCGCTCCAGATACCCGTGTGGACTGCATCAAACAATGAATCATCCAGACCCAGATCATCGGCCAGAGGGCGGTTATGGTAAAACAAACGCGCATTGTGCAGCGGTGTTGGCTTAAGAGCCGTATAGAAGCCGGGCAATTCATCGTGCCAGCTATTGTTGAATACAGGTTTATTGGTCATGGAACCTCCTGCCGATAGTGTAGTGCTTGTGTGAAGTTTTAAACACGGCACATTGGCAGGGGTATTCTCTTAATGCAGAGAATAAGGATGGAGCCAGTCGATCAGCGCGTTTGAAGGAATAGCGGGCCAGTAATTACCCTGCATAGCAAAGTCCGATAATGAAAGCACTTTCTGGCGAGCAGTATCTTCATCAACACCGTTGATCACCAGAGTCTGGCAAAACGGCGAAAGCTGCGCCAGTAATGCCATCATAAAAGGCTCAAAAGAACGTTGTTTAATTTGTTTATGAATAAACGCCTTATCCAAAAACACACGCTTAAATAAACCGTCGAAAATCGGTTTAGTGGTCGCAATTCCAGCACCAAAATTAGCCAACGCTAATGGAAAATGCTGCGTCATTGCCATTAGCCTGGCATTTTCATTGCCAAGATTTAACTCGGGAAAGTTCTCATTGATAGAGAATTCAATGAATGAAAGCTGCATCAACCGGGAATGCAGCTCGGTACTGGCTAAAACCGCATCAACAATTACCACGCTTATATTCACCCAGACAACTATATTTTGAGTCTTAAAGAATTCTTGATAGTTATCGAGTAATTCTATTTGTTCTTTGAATAATTGTAATTGCTGTTCTGGTGTAATTGTCGAGTTCACTAATTCAGTTGGAATACGCACCGGGGCGTCAACGCCAACAAAATTAAGTAATAATTCAATACCTAAAAGTTCATCATTAGGTAAGTAAACAGGCTGGAAATAAAAATCCGAGCGATATTGTACATCGAATGCGAGGATCATGTTCCCAACCGCGTATCAAATGAGGTGGATGGTATCGTGACACGATGAGTATCCAGGATTAGCTGGATTGATTTTATTGTAATTAAATGCAAAATCGTCCCTGAATGCGTATCAGAATCTTCTTTAAGTATAATTAAATGCTTATTGGAATTCATGTTGCTGGAAGGCTGAAAAGAAAACAAACCCTGAGGAGCTGAGTAAACAAAGTGACAGGGGTATGTAAACGTCGCCAACACATCAACAACTTGAAAGTCGAAAGATATATTATCCTGTTTAAGTCATTATCGCCAGTTTTAGCGAATAACACGAACTGAATCGCGATGGATTATCTCGGGTGAAAAAGATTCATTCTCGCAATGAGAGTCCAATAATTTACGGATAGCGAAGCGGGCCATTTCAGTTATCGGAAAATGGACGCTGGTAATTGCGGGGCGGACAAATGCGGCTCGTTCCCCACTGTCATAACATATAAGTGAGATATCCTGGGGAATTCGCAACCCGCGTTCGGTGATAGCCAGCATTGCGCCAATGGCCAGTTCTTCGTTACAACAATAAATTGCCGTCGGCTGCGTATTTTCAAGCAGTTGCGCGGCCAGTTGATAGCCGCTGGGCATATCATACTCGCCCCCCAGAATCGCAACAGGTTCAATGTTTGCCCGGTCCACGGCATCGATAAAACCTTGCCTGCGCAGTAAACTTGAAGAACGGCTTACCGGCCCGTGCAGACAGGCAATTTTAGTATGCCCTGCATCAATAAATACCTGGGTGGCACACGCACTTGCGGAGCGGTGATCAAACACCACACAACGCGGTTCGAGGCCGGGAACGTCCCTATCTAATATGATAAATTTCTTTTCTTGTTCCGCCAGTTGATTCAGCGTTTCATCGCTGATGGCGCGAACGTGTAATACCAGCCCGTCGCAGCGCAGATTAAACAGCCGCTGAATGGCATTGAGTTCTTTCTCAGCCGTATCTCGCCCTTGCGTCACCAACAATTGCTTACCATTTAGTTCAGCTTCACTTTGTACGGTGTCCATTAAGGCACCAAAAAAACCGCCGCGATATGACGTGGTGACTAAACCGAGAGTATGACTTTGGCTCGAAGCTAACGCGCGAGCGGCGGGATTTGGGGAGTAACCCAATTCAACAATGGCGGCTTCAACTTTGATACGCGTCTGCGATTTAACTTTAGTATCGCCATTCACGACGCGTGAAACGGTTGCCCGGGATACACCTGCGCTGGCGGCAACATCTTCCAGAGTAACCATGAACTATCCTTTCAAGGGAACGAAATGCACCCAGATATTACCTGAAATTATCAATAGCGCCTGAGTTAACCATGGAATTGCGGAAGGGAGTCACGTTTAGGGCCATTTGCTGGCCCTGACGCGTAAAACTAGATGCGGCGAGCCTGCCAGAATTTTTTGCTCCAGTAGACGTTATCAAGCGACGAGCGCATTACGCCACGGCTGGTCGAAGCATGAATAAACTGGTTATCCGTATCGTAAATACCGACGTGCAAACCGCTTTCACCAGAACCGGTTTTAAAGAAAACCAGATCGCCCGGCAGCAAATCGTCTTTGTCTATTTGCGTGCCGATCTTCGCCTGCTGCTTTGTTTCACGCGGGAGTTGTAACTCGAATCTGTCGCGGAAGGTAATAGAGACAAAGCCGGAACAGTCAACGCCACGGCGGCTCATTCCCCCATAACGGTAAGGCGTGCCATGCCAGCCACTGAGCTGATCGTTGAGTTTTGCGATGACCGTTATTGAGTCCGATAAACGAGAATTTGGCGGTGGCGCATGATGGCTACACCCTGCGAGAACCAGACATGCTACAAGAAGAATCCATACACGCATTTCAGGCTAATCCTCACCCGTTTATAATTTCCAGTAATTTAGCGCTTACCTATGATTTGGTGCAAGTTTTTACCATCATCTAAAGCGGGGCTATTAGCATACTGTGCCCTTCAATCTGCAATCGGCGGAAGTGCATGTTATAAGCTGTCGCTAAATGTTGCGGTGACAGCACTTCATCCCGATTTCCTTGCGCAATCATTTTACCAGCCCGCAATAACCAGACGGTGTGCGCATGGCGCAAACTATGGTTTAAATCATGGCTGCTCATCACCACCGCAATACCCGCTTCACACAATGCCACCAGGATCCTGTCCAGCGCAGTTTGTTGCGCGACATCGAGGCTATTCATTGGCTCATCCAACAAGAGTAAACGCCCTTGCGGATTGATTTCAGGATGAATTTGCAGAACGACAGCGGCCAGACGAACACGTTGCCATTCCCCACCCGAAAGCTGATTCACGCTGCGGGTGAGTTTGTCGGTCAGACCGAGCGTTTCCACAAGGTCGAGCATAAGGGTGTCTGTAGGGCCGAGCGTTTGATGAAGCTGTAAATAGTGCCAGACGGGCATGGAAAATGGCGGCATCTGTTGTTGAGATAAATAAGCCCGATGACGTGCCAGCTGTATCGGTTGCCAGTCATTCAGTTCACGTTCAACAAAAGTGATTTGCCCGCCACCGGAGCTTAAACCCGCAGCCCGTGTTAACAAGGTGCTTTTCCCGGCCCCGTTTGGCCCGACAAGGTGTATCAGTTCACCAGCATGAACCGTGGCGGAAATCGGCCCAAGCCGTTCCGCCACTGCGACATCATTAAGTTGCAACAACGGCATTATTTTGCCAGTGCCGACTTAATTGCATCAACAATGATTGCGTCGTCAGGCGTCATGTCTGGTGAAAAGCGTTGAATTACCTGACCATCACGACCAATCAGGAATTTTTCGAAGTTCCAGAGAATATCGCCAGGATGAGCTGGAGCGCGGCCTTTGCTGCTCATGCGTTCCAGAAAACCGCTGCCTTCGGGCGCGACGGCATTCGGTGCGGCGGCGACCAGTTTTTCATATAGCGGGTGGCGATTTTCACCGTTCACGTCCAGCTTGCTGAACATAGGGAAAGTGACGCCGTAAGTGGTGCTGCAGAAAGTTTTGATCTCTTCTTCGCTACCCGGCTCTTGCCCCAGGAATTGGTTGCACGGAAAACCGAGCACTGAGAAGCCTTGCTGCTCATATTCTTTCTGTAGGTTTTCAAGTTGCTCGTATTGCACTGTCAGGCCGCATTTAGAGGCAACGTTCACCATCAGCAGCACTTTGCCCTTCCACTTTTCGAGCGTTGTGGCTTCACCATCAATGGTAGTAACTTGAGTGTTCAGAATGTCTTGCATTATTTACCCCTGAATTGAATAGCGTTTGATTATTTCCCAGCTTTTAATAATAGCCAGATAAATACAGGTGCGCCTAACGTTGCTGTCACGACGCCAATCGGTAATTCTGCGGAAGCCAAAGCCAGGCGAGCAATCACATCGGCCCCCAATAACACTGTGGCACCAGCCAACGCGCTCGCGGGCAGTAAAATACGATGATCGGTTAAACCTTTCAGACGTAACATATGAGGGATCACCAGGCCGATAAAACCAATTGCGCCAGCAAGCGCAACGCTCACGCCCACCAGCCAGCCTGTCGCTATCACCAGAATGTTGCGCCATACCCAGACAGGCAAACCGAGCTGACGTGCGGATATTTCGCCAAGCGCCATCAGATTCAATGGGGCGTAGTTGCGACATAACCACAGCATCACGGGCAATAACGTGACCATGAGCCACCATTGCCGCCAGTCCACGCCACCAAACCCGCCCATCATCCAGTACATTAACTGGCGCAGGTCGAGGCTGCTGCTGAAATAAATTGCCCAGGTCATCAGTGCGCTACAGATGATGCCCAGCGCCACACCGGCGAGCAGCAAGCGGCTATTCGAAAGATGACGACGTGAAAAACGCAGCAGGATGAAGGTGATAATCAGCGCACCAGCAATGGCACAGATACCCAAAACCCAACCCGGCAGCATGCCCTGTCCAAGTAAAACGGCCGCCACTAAGGCCACACCCGCGCCATTGGAAACGCCTAATAGACCCGGTTCCGCCAGCGGATTTTCAAAAAGCGCCTGCATGATAGTGCCAGAAATCGCCAGTGCCGCGCCAACCAGCAACACCGCTAATGTACGTGGCAGGCGAATTTGCCAGATAAACAGCTGCGCATCCTCACGCATCCAGTGTTGTGGGGCAAACCATTGATCCCCTGCGCTCAGGCTCAACACCACCATGCCTAGCATTGTGGCGAACAGTGCTAACAACCAGCGGCGTTCGAGAAAGCGCTGTCGCGCAACAAAAGTGTGCATCTGGATAATAAGATCCAATTAGTAACAATTCATAAATTTGATTTTACGGGGGATTTTCCGCGCAGGACAAGAAGAAAAGAAAAAGGCCGCTTCAGGCGGCCTTTTTGGTTAATTCAGGTTACTCGTCTTTTGGCGACGCGTTTTCAACCCTACTTTTCAACTTCTGACCAGGTCGGAAAGTCACAACACGGCGAGCCGTGATAGGAATATCTTCACCAGTCTTCGGGTTACGCCCGGGACGTTGGTTTTTATCGCGTAAGTCAAAATTACCAAAGCCTGATAGCTTAACCTGCTCGCCGTTCTCCAGAGCGCGACGGATCTCTTCGAAAAACAGCTCTACCAACTCTTTAGCATCACGTTTGCTAAGCCCTAGCTTATCAAACAGATATTCTGACATTTCAGCTTTTGTAAGCGCCATACGTTCAATCCCTCAATGATGCCTGGAATCGCTCTTTTAATGCCTCTACGCATTTTGCAACGGTAGCGGCCATCTCCTCTTCTTCGAGTGTACGGCCCGTATCCTGCAGGATAAGGCTTATGGCAAGGCTCTTATAGCCTTCGGCTACGCCTTTGCCACGGTACACATCAAATAAGTTTACGCCAACTACCTGATTTGCGCCAACTTTCTTACACTCGGCCAAAATATCTGCTGCGGGAACGTTTTCAGCGACCACAACAGCAATGTCACGGCGGTTCGCAGGATATCGAGAAATCTCTGCCGACTCAGGCACAGCGCGGTCTGCAAGCTTGCTCCACAGCACTTCGAACACCAGAGTACGGCCATTGAGTGACAGCTTGCGCTCGAGCTCTGGATGCACAACACCAATGAAACCAACGTATTCCCCGCCTAAATAAATGGCAGCACTTTGGCCTGGATGCAAAGCTGGGTTGCTTGCAGCTTTGAATTCGATGTCAGAAAGTTTACCAGTAAGATCTAATACTGCTTCCAGATCGCCCTTCAAATCATAGAAGTCGACAGTGTTACGCGCCAGATCCCAATGCTCTTCGTAGCGATTACCGCAGAGGGCAGCAGCCAGCATAAGATCCTGACGGATACCCAGGTCTGCCTGAGTATCAGGAACAAAGCGCAAACCTGACTCAAAGATACGCACGCGTGCCTGCTGGCGGTTCTGGTTATAAACCACGGTATTCAGCAGGCCAGGCAGCAGAGATAAACGCATCGCTGACATTTCGCTGGAAATTGGGCTTGGCAGAATCAGATTTTCTTCACCTGGGTGCAGCAATTGCTGAACTTTAGGATCAACAAAGCTGTAGGTGATGACTTCCTGGTAGCCTTTATCGACCAGCATGGTTTTCACACGCTTGAGCGATAAGTCTGCTTCGCGATGGCTGCCCATAATCAGACCCGCCTGAACAGGCTCATTCGGGATGCTGTTATAACCATAAACGCGTGCCACTTCTTCAACCAGATCTTCTTCAATCTGCATATCGAAGCGCCAGCTTGGTGCCACTGCCGTCCATTGGTTGTCGCCTTCAGTTACTTCACAGCCTAAGCGGCGCAGGATGTCGCTAACCTGTGCATCTTCAATGTGATGACCGATCAGGCGATCCAGTTTGCTGCGACGCAGAGTAATTGTGGCAGCTTTTGGCAGATGTGCTTCATTAGTCACGTCAATAACCGGACCCACTTCGCCACCGCAGATATCAGTCAACAGGCGAGTTGCACGATCCATCGCTTTATATTGCAGAGCTGAATCCACACCACGCTCATAACGATGAGAAGCATCGGTATGCAGACCATGGCGACGAGCGCGGCCGGTAATAGACAGCGGATTGAAGAATGCGCACTCCAGCAGCACGTCCTGGGTTTCATCATTCACGCCAGAATGTTCGCCACCAAAGATACCGCCCATTGCCAGCGCTTTATTGTGGTCAGCGATAACCAGCGTGTCAGCTTTCAGCTTCACTTCGTTACCATCAAGCAGAGTCAGCGCTTCGCCCTCTTCTGCCATACGCACAACAATGCCACCGTCGATGCGACTCAGATCGAATGCATGCATCGGTTGGCCAAGTTCGAGAAGTACATAGTTGGTCACGTCAACGACTGCATCAATAGAACGAATACCACAACGACGCAGTTTCTCTTTCATCCACAGCGGGGTTGGGGCTTTAACGTTGATGCCTTTAACCACACGGCCAAGGTAACGCGGGCACGCTTCAGGCGCATCCACACGAATGGGCAACGTGTCGGTGATGGTCGCCGCTACTGCGGGCATTTCTGGTTCGTGCAATGGCAGTTGGTTCACAACAGCTACATCACGCGCAACACCGATGATACCAAGGCAATCGGCACGGTTTGGCGTAACGCTGATTTCGATAGTATTGTCATCGAGCTTCAGGTATTCGCGGATATCAGTGCCAATTGGCGCATCCAGCGGCAACTCAATAATACCGTTATGATCGTCGGAAATACCCAGCTCGGAGAACGAGCACAGCATCCCTTCAGATGGCTCGCCACGCAGTTTGGCGGCTTTGATTTTGAAATCACCTGGCAGAACAGCACCGACGGTTGCCACAGCAACTTTCAGGCCCTGACGGCAATTTGGCGCACCACAAACGATGTCTAACAGGCGCTCGCCACCGACATTCACTTTCGTTACACGCAGTTTGTCAGCGTTTGGATGTTGGCCGCACTCAACCACTTCACCCACCACCACGCCATTGAATGCACCTGCAACGGCGTCAACGCCATCAACTTCCAGACCAGCCATAGTGATTTGGTTGGAAAGCTCCTCACTGCTGTTGGCTGGGTTTACCCATTCGCGTAACCAGAGTTCACTGAATTTCATTGGATATCCCGCCCTTATTTGAACTGTTTGAGGAAACGTAAATCATTTTCGAAGAATGCACGCAGATCGGTCACGCCGTAGCGCAACATGGTCAGACGCTCCATGCCCATGCCGAACGCAAAGCCTGAATAAACTTCTGGGTCGATACCGACGTTACGTAGAACGTTCGGATGCACCATGCCGCAACCTAACACTTCCAGCCACTTACCGTTTTTGCCCATAACATCTACTTCGGCGGACGGTTCAGTGAACGGGAAATAGGATGGACGGAAACGAATCTGCAGATCCGCTTCGAAGAAGTTGTTCAGGAAGTCGTGGATGGTTCCTTTCAGGTTGGTGAAGTTGATGTTGGTATCAACAATCAAACCTTCCATCTGGTGGAACATCGGGGTGTGAGTCTGATCGTAATCGTTACGATAGACGCGGCCTGGCGCAATAATACGAATCGGCGGCTGCTTGTCTTTCATGGTACGAATCTGTACACCAGACGTTTGGGTGCGCAGCAGGCGAGTTGCATCGAACCAGAAAGTATCGTGGTCAGCGCGAGCTGGGTGGTGCCCTGGGATATTCAGCGCATCGAAGTTATGGTAATCGTCTTCGATTTCCGGGCCAGTTGCCACAGTAAAGCCAAGTTCACCAAAGAAGCTTTCAATACGGTCAATGGTGCGAGTCACCGGGTGCAAGCCGCCATTTTCAATGCGACGGCCAGGCAGGGAAATATCAATGGTCTCTTCTGCCAGACGCGCATTCAGCGCGGCACTTTCGAGGGCGTGTTTGCGTGCATTCAATGCTTCTTGCACTTTCTCTTTCGCTTCATTAATTACCGCACCAGCGGCTGGACGCTCTTCTGGTAGCAATTCACGCAGGGTTGTCATCTGGAGGGTCAGATGCCCTTTCTTCCCTAAATACTCGACGCGTACGTTGTCCAACGCGGCAACATCATGGGCCTCGTTTATGGCGGCCGTTGCATTGGCAACCAGCTCTGCGAGATGTGGCATGGTATTCCTCTTATGCCGGCACAATTGCCGGGGTAGTTGATCCGTATACAGAAGCAAAAAAAAAGCCTCCATAGTGGAGGCTTTCAGCGCTATTTTTCGTTTCTTTTCTTACGCGCAAAGCCCCCTGATTCAGGTGCTAAAGTAAAAAAAGAAACGGAAAATAGCAGCATTCATGCTTGCAGTTACCTTATTGACCAGGGTTAAAAATTACCGTTAGAAATTAAAAGAGGGAGACAAGCTCCCTCTAATAACCGGCTTACGCCAGAGCTGCTTTCGCTTTCTCAACCAGTGCAGTAAATGCCACTTTGTCGAATACGGCGATGTCAGCCAGGATCTTACGGTCGATTTCAACAGAAGCTTTTTTCAAGCCGTTGATGAATTTGCTGTAAGAGATCCCGTTCTGACGAGCTGCAGCGTTGATACGTGCAATCCACAGCTGACGGAATTGACGTTTACGTTGACGACGGTCACGGTAAGCGTATTGGCCAGCTTTGATAACAGCCTGGAAAGCAACGCGGTAAACGCGTGAACGCGCACCGTAGTAGCCTTTGGCTTGTTTAAGGATTTTTTTGTGACGAGCACGTGCGATAACACCACGTTTTACGCGAGCCATATTAGCTCTCCTGTTCTATATTCTGAATTAATTAAAAAGTGCTACTTATGCGTACGGCAGGCAAGCGATGACCAGGCCCAGATCCCCTTTGGAGACCATACCTTTCGGACGCAGGTGACGTTTACGCTTAGTAGACTTTTTAGTCAGAATATGACGCAGGTTAGCGTGCTTACGCTTAAAACCACCACCGGCGGTCTTTTTGAAGCGCTTAGCGGCGCCGCGTACAGTTTTAATCTTTGGCATTTAATAACTTTCCACTTCGCATTGTTAATAAAACGAACCAGAAGGCGAACAAATCTCACGAGGCCGAAACCTCGCGAGAACTGTTACTTGATGGCCTTACTGTTTCTTCTTCGGAGCGAGCACCATGATCATCTGGCGGCCTTCGATCTTCGATGGGAAGGATTCGACGACTGCCAGTTCACTCAGATCGTCACGGACGCGGTTAAGCACTTCCATACCAATCTGTTGGTGAGCCATTTCACGACCGCGGAAACGCAGTGTGATTTTAGCTTTATCACCCTCTTCCAGAAAGCGAACCAGGCTGCGGAGTTTTACCTGATAGTCGCCATCATCGGTACCAGGTCGGAATTTGATTTCCTTGACCTGAATAACTTTTTGCTTCTTCTTCTGTTCCTTAGAAGATTTGCTTTTTTCATAGAGAAACTTGCCGTAGTCCATAATGCGGCAAACAGGCGGTTCAGCATTAGGACTGATTTCGACTAAATCAACTCCTGCCTCTTCGGCTTTTTCCAAAGCTTCATTCAGACTGACAATACCAATAGGTTCGCCTTCTAAGCCTGTCAGACGAACTTCTGTGGCACGAATTTCTTTGTTTATGCGATTAGGACGCGCCGGTTGAACTCTTTTTCCGCCTTTAATAACTCTATTCCTCTAGTTGATTAAGATTGCGACTGCGAATTTCTAATTGCAGTTTTTCAATCAGTTCGTTTACGTCCATGCTCCCCAAATCTTTGCCACGACGGGTACGAACGGCTACTTTGCCTGCTTCGACCTCTTTATCGCCACAAACTAACATGTATGGGACACGACGCAACGTGTGTTCACGGATTTTAAAGCCAATCTTCTCATTTCTCAAGTCTGCTTTTACACGAATGCCTGCATTTTGCAGTTTACGGGTCAATTCGCTAACGTATTCAGACTGTCCATCAGTGATATTCATGACCACTGCTTGTACTGGCGCAAGCCAGGTTGGGAAGAAACCTGCGAACTCTTCAGTCAGGATACCAATAAAACGTTCCATTGACCCGAGAATTGCACGGTGAATCATTACCGGAACCAGGCGTTCGTTATTTTCACCAATAAACGAAGCGTTCAAACGTGATGGTAATGAGAAGTCTAGCTGTACAGTACCGCACTGCCATGCACGATCCAGGCAGTCGTACAGGGTAAATTCAATTTTAGGGCCATAGAATGCACCCTCACCCGGTTGATAATCAAACGGAATGTTATTTTCTTGCAGTGCAACAGCCAAATCTGCTTCTGCACGGTCCCACATTTCGTCAGTACCGATGCGTTTTTCAGGACGAGTAGACAGTTTCACAACGATTTTTTCAAAACCGAAGGTGCTGTACATGTCATAAACCATGCGGATACAGCTGTTTACTTCGTCACGAACCTGGCTTTCGGTACAGAAAATGTGCGCATCGTCTTGAGTAAAACCACGAACGCGCATCAGACCATGCAACGCACCTGACGGTTCGTTACGGTGGCAGCTACCAAACTCAGCCATACGTAATGGCAAGTCGCGGTAGGATTTCAGACCCTGATTAAAGATCTGAACATGACCTGGGCAGTTCATTGGCTTGATGCAGTATTCACGGTTCTCGGAAGAAGTCGTAAACATCGCATCTTTATAGTTGTCCCAGTGGCCGGTTTTTTCCCACAGCACACGGTCCATCATGAACGGGCCTTTCACTTCCTGGTACTGGTACTCTTTGAGTTTGGAGCGAACAAACACTTCTAACTCACGGAAGATAGTCCAGCCGTCGTTGTGCCAGAACACCATACCAGGCGCTTCTTCCTGCATATGATACAGGTCGAGTTGCTTACCGATTTTACGGTGGTCACGTTTGGAGGCTTCTTCCAGACGTTGAATATAAGCATTCAGCTGCTTTTTATCGGCCCATGCGGTGCCGTAAATACGTTGCAGCATCTTGTTGTTGCTATCACCACGCCAATAAGCACCGGAGGTTTTCTGCAGTTTGAAATGATGGCAGAAACGCATATTCGGTACGTGCGGGCCACGGCACATATCAACGTATTCTTCATGATGATACAAACCTGGTTGGTCATCATGGCTGATGTTTTCATCAAGAATCGCGACTTTATAGCTTTCGCCACGGTTCACGAAGGTTTCACGGGCTTCATGCCAGCTCACTTTCTTCTTGATGACATCGTAATCTTTCTCAGCCAGCTCGTGCATACGCTTTTCGAGCAGCTCAAGATCTTCCTGCGTCAGCGTGTGGTCGATATCAACGTCATAGTAAAAACCGTTGTCAATCACCGGGCCAATCGCCATTTTGGTGTGCGGCCACAGCTGCTTGATGGCATGACCCAATAAGTGGGCGCATGAGTGGCGGAGAATCTCCAGGCCAGCTTCATCTTTTACAGTGATAATCGCAAGTTTGGCATCGTGCTCAATAATATCAGATGCATCAACCAATTCACCATCAACACGGCCAGCGATACACGCTTTTGCAAGGCCTGGACCAATATCCAGAGCAACATCCAGCGGGCTAACAGCATGGTCGTAATGGCGTTGGCTGCCATCAGGAAGAGTAATAACAGGCATTATAAGTCCTTATTCGCAGTGGTGACCCACACGTAAGATCACATGCAACTTTATATAGTTTAATTAAATCAGCGGGTTAAGAAGGGTTGAGTGCTTCACCTCGCAAACTGTGTACATCGTAGTGTACAAAATACTAAATGTACCCACTTCGACCTACTGATTAGACCGGACAATAGTACACGGCATTGGGGTATGGATAAAGGTGGAACTTGATTGCAACGAAATGAACCACCTATGAATCACATCACCGGCACATCGTCGAACTCTCCACTCCTGGCATCGTTCAGTATCGACTACACCAATGGTACTTATTAGATGGATTTTAACTCACTAACTTCCGCAGCCTGGTTATTGCCGATGCTCCCGCAGATGTTAGAATCCACGGCAACCAAAAAATCATGAACCCGATAATGTTAAAATATAGATCTGATATTGATGGCATCAGAGCCATAGTTGTAGTTCTTGTCGTTATCTATCACGCTTTCCCGTCACTACTACCTGGCGGTTTTATTGGTGTGGATATTTTCTTTGTCATATCTGGATTTCTTATCACATCCATCTTAAAAACCGAGATAGTGTCCGGTAAGTATTCGGTTAAGGATTTTTACCGCAGACGAATCGACCGTCTGTTTCCTGCACTCTTAGTTGTGATGTTTTCGGTTTTCATCTTCGGATGGTTTACTCTCTTCGCTGATGAGTTCATGCAGTTGGGCAAACAACTAGCCGGCAGTGCAGGATTTATAGCCAATATCCTATTTTATAGTGAAGTTGGATATTTTAATGCTACGTCTGCAACCAAGCCACTTTTACACCTTTGGTCTCTCGGTATAGAAGAACAGTTTTATCTCGTGTTTCCCCTAGTTCTTTATTTTGCATATAAAAGAAAGCTAAACCTTGTTTTGGTTGTGTCCTTGCTTGCTGGCGCATCCTTCCTATTAAATGTCATAAGCATCCGTGAAAATGTCGAGAGGACATTCTATCTACCTCAATATCGGCACTGGGAGCTACTGCTGGGTTCCATCCTTGCACTTCTTATGCATGGTGAAAAGTCGAAACGTCCTTTAAAGTCAGTTGCATTCCCACTGGCTGCAATTTCTCTTTCAGTCATTATTGTCACCGCATTCACACTTCACTCTACTGTAGCATTCCCCGGCTGGTATGCCCTGCTCCCAGTTGTCGCGTCTGTATTGCTGATCTGGACCGCGCAAGATTCTGGCCCTATCAAATCAATTATCTCCTCGAAAATATTTGTATTTATTGGACTGATTAGCTATCCACTTTACCTCTGGCACTGGCCTCTATTCTCCCTTGCGCACATCATAAACGGGAGCACCCCACCAGACTGGGTTTTGCTGGCATTGACGGCTCTGTCATTTGTACTTGCGGCAATAACGTACTGCTTAATTGAAAGACCGCTAAAACATGTAAAATCTTGGAAGAAAAAGACTATCCCAATGTTGGTTCTGATGATGATAATTGGAATGGCAGGATATGTGACATACGCAATGAACGGCATTGATAGCCGGGCGAATATCAAAGTAAGCAAGGAAGTAAGCAGACAGCTTATCGGTACCATTTGGCAATACACGAAAAATGATAATTGCCTGGAAAGATTTAAAACAACGCTGGCAACGTCCTCACCATGGTGGTTCTGCACATTAAAGCGCAATGCAGACCCGGATGTTCTGCTATTGGGTAATAGCTATGCTAACCATTTATATCCTGGTATCGCAAACAACAGCCACTTGAAAGATCTAAATGTACTTTCTATCGGTACGGCTGATGTCACATCAGGGGTTCTGGTGAGTAAAAGTGCTAATCAGACGGAGCAAATGAAATTCGTCGATGACATTATGCTAAAAACAAAATCCATTAAGTACATTATTATCAGTGGAATAGTTTCAAAGCCTGATGATTTGTATATCGCTGGTTTGATAAAAAGAATGTCAACTATCACTGCCAATGGCGCGAAGGTTGTTATCTTCTATCCACATGTAAGGTTGTCTGATGATATTAAAGCATGCTTCTCGAGACCACTTAAAACACCTAAAAAATCATGTGAATCAGACCTTACAGAGCTGAAAGATATCCAATCAAATTTAGCATATCTTAAAGAGAAGGTTATCGCAGCCTATCCGTCGACGCTATTCTTTGATCCTAATTCTGTATTCTGTGACAAGAAAAAATGCTCGTCAGTAAGAGATGGATTGCCTATGTACAGGGATGAATATAAGCACCTTTCCGAGTATGCGAGCATGTCAGTTGGCAATGATTTTACTGTGTGGGCTAAAAGTAATCTCCCAGAGATACTTAAATAATCATCCTGTTGGCGGGCTATATTGCCCGCCATAGTGAGATTACTTAGGTGCTACTGGCCACTCTATGTCTGGTGCGCTTGATATATCGACAGCTTCAAGTTCATCGAGATAATCCAGCCATAAATTATATTGAGCAAGGTCGTCTCCTTTTAGGCGACCAACGGCTGCTTTTCCGGGCCATTGCTTACTGTTTATAAAGTCATTGGCCTCTCAGATAAGCTTCTGCTTTTTCTCTTCAGCTTGCATCACCAACTCATCATGCGTAGGTGGTGGAACATCGATCCAGACCGGATAACCATTATCATCAGCGCCGAGAGTTTTCCCTTCCGGGTAAACAAAGAATTGATTCCTAGTGTCCTCGTCAATATCAACGCCCTTTATTGGCCAAGTGCCTGCATTGATTTGACACAGAATCGGCGATGGCCTGCGCGGTTTGCTGCTCACCGCCGATTTGGGACTGAGTAGAAATTGGCATGTAAACTCCATAAAAAACCCGCCGAAGCGGGTTATGTTGTAAGTATTTCTAATTTAGAAAATTTTACGCAAATCTAATTCGTAAACGGCAAGCCATGCGTCGCGCGGCCAAGACTTCACCATGCCAAAGCGCTTGTCCTCAACTTCCAAAGGCATCGCGTCATTTTCACGGCACCATTTACGCAATCCCTGCCACTTATATTCATTTCCAGTTTTGTTCTCTACCGCAGTGATCGTCGCGTGCTTCCTGCATGCTCCAACTGTTTCAGCTAATTTGTTCTTCTCACGAACAGCTGCCGAAGCGGTCGCCATCGCAGTAGCTTCACGCTTTTCACCAATCCACGCTTTTGTTTCAATGGCATGATCACGCTCAATACACAGCTTTTCCTTTTCTTCCTCAGCAACTACCAAAGCAAGCAACGCTTCTTTGTAGTTGGATGGAAGTAATGGTGTCAATGCTATTGATTCAAGCTCTTGCCAGCGATCAACCAATGCACCAGTAAATTCAGGGGATAGTTGAGCGACTACAACATAGCTATCTCGTTTATCAAGAAGATATGCTTTAACCCGAACAACCTTTCCTAACCCATTGATATTCTCAAGAAACGCCATTGGCGCACTTGTGATAACACCCTTTAGCATTAGGCGCTCTATTGAACGACGCACATCAGTATGCCGGGACTTGACCAGCTCAGATATCTCAAGGCTGGACATGGTGACAGGAACTGCTTTAACTGCTAAATTACCTGTAAGCATTGATTTATACCTTGTCGGTAGTTGATGTAAGCCGCCAGTCCTACCTGGCGGTTTTTCTTTTTGCGCCATCCAATGCGCCTTTCAGTGATACTGCAATCCCTTCAAACCAGAAGCTCTTTCCATTCCCCCACGAACGCCATTCACCTGAGCACATGCATCTAGACGATCAACCATCTTCACGGCAATAGGTGATCCAAGCGCTCTCAGTGCAGGGTCAAGTTCGTTGCGCCAGATATCACGCATAACTTCTAAGTGGATACATGCCACATTGATGTTGTGCACATGCATTTTAAAATCGAATGCTGGATTGACGTTTCCCTGCGCGACTTCACGGTCGAGGATGTCCAGCACCCAGCGGCGAAATTCTTTGGCCTTCGGTGTGCGGGCAAACATATCTATCAAGTGAGCGCTACGCAGAGAGAACATACGTGCATCTTGCATTCCACCAGGGGTGGTTACCTTGACCACCCCTGTCATTTGCTGGGTGAATTCATCGGCATGTCGATTGAAAATGCGATGTATTGCCTTGTCGTCTGCATAACCCAGAGCTTGTCCTACTTCCGCGGCTAGTAGCCATGTCTGACCGCCCATCTCCATATACGCAAAATTAGTGTTCTGGAACTCAAGGCTGTTATTCGTTATACTTTTCATGTCGATAATTCCTTTGCGGGTATTGTTCGATAAGAGGCACAGAGTGTTAGCGCACTTCTGGGCTTCGTCGTTCTTATGCTTGTGCACTTCTTTCACCAATTAGCCCGTACGCCTTTCTTAGTTGATAAATCAATTCTGTATTGAACTGACGACACTCGTCTTCCCCATTCTTTTCAATAGCTTTCCTAACATCCTCTGGAATGCGAACCTTGCGCTGGTACATCTCTTTTGCTTTTTCCACTGAAGCCTCCATTAGTTGCCCCACCGTGAGGCATAATTTACATATTGTGAATATTTGCAGAAAAAGAATTCAAAATGAGCAGAGAAGACCCACAGTTAAGAATCAGACTTCCAGTTGAATTAAAAGAAAAAGTTGAAGAGGCCGCGAAAGCAAACGGACGGTCTATCAATGCTGAAATTGTTCATAGATTGGATGTGAGTTTTCTGAAAGACATTCCAACTGACCAGTTAATTTCAGCGAAAGAAGCCATTCAGATTGTAAACAAAGCGAAAGATGAGCTTTCTGGCATCATCTTCGAAAGAACTTTCACAGAGATAAACAAAAAAATCAGGCTGGGACATACGAGCTTCTTCATTGATCTGGATGACCTTGAGCTTGACGGAATTTCTGAGGATGACTTTTCTTCACTATTTAGTCTGACATTTAATCGCCTAAATGAGCTTGGCTATGCTGTCTCTGATAGAACATGGGATGTGGGCGGATTTTTGGTGGAAATTCCAGAATAGACAGTTAACAAAAAGCCCACCTGAGTGGGCTGCTACTAGATGCAGGTGTGATTTGCCGCTGGAGATGGGAAGCCCATGGTGATCACCTCAATTTACACTGTGTTTATATACAGTATTTCATGGATGGGTTTTGATCAAGCACGACGGCATCATAAAACTTGATGGTATGATGTAAATGTATAGAATATTAGGATTACTCTAAATTGATGGTTTTTTTAAATTATGGCGCGAGACTACTCTACCGACCTATTGCGGATAGTATGTTGTTTTCTAGTTGTAGGGATACATGTAACTCCTTATTATGATCAATATCTATTGCAAAATGTAACGCAATCTCAAAAAATAATAGCATTGTTGATACAATCTTTAGTCCGCGTAGGACTGCCGGTGTTTTTTGTTATTAGTGGAATGTATATTTTAAGTTCCAACTTAAAATCTATTACAGATTTTTACAGAAAAAGAGTAAGTTCACTGATAATTCCTTTCATTATCTATGCCTTTCTGCATTCTGTTATTTATATGACAGTGGCAGGCACGCCCATTACACCTAAAACCGTTCTGGATATTATTGAGCAGATGAAATCAAGCACCGGAATATCGCCTCATTTCTGGTTTGTTTATTCAATGCTCGGAATATATTTGGTTTCACCAGCGTTCAATGTGTTCATTAAAGGTTTAAGCGAAATAGATTCGATTATAGCTTTAGTTGTAATTTTAACCTCCAGTGGTTACATGCAATATCTTGGCGGCGCTGTTCCAGGTTTTTCTTTGCCTACGCTTGGCGTTTGGATGTCATACTTCGTAATTGGTGGTTTGATATCTAAGATAGAAAATTACAAAAGATCATTGATGCTATGCCTGCTAATTGCATCATTTGTTTTTACGGCATTTTGTATCTATCTTCAATTTAATGTCTTCAAATCATCAAACCTAGGACCATATGACGGAGGTTTGAATATGATGCTATTTACGATCTCGCTCTGCCTGTTTTTTAAAAAAATAAAAATCCAACCTGGAACGGTCATTTGTAAGATCATCGAATTAGTTTCACCGAGAACATATGGTATATACTTAATTCACATTGCAATACTAACCACCTTAGCACATTACATTGATTTTAGTTGGTATATAGGAAACATACTTACCTACAGTGTCCTTATGTCAGCAACCACGTTCTTTATTTCGCTAATTATTTCCTACGCTGTAGACAAGCTTTTGTGTACCACAATTTTGAAATTGATAAATAGTTAATCCAGTTCAGATGCCATTTTTTAGATGGCATCTGTTTTTAAAAAATTTACGACAAATAGTTTAAAAGGTATTTTGTAATGAAGATTTTTTTAACAGCATTTTTATTAGCGACTGCATTTTCTGCTTCTGCAGACATAAAAACTGCATTTATTGGTGATGAATCTCGTCTTGGCACATTTGGTGTGGTTAATTTTACACATAAAATGAAATTATCGCAGATTGATAAAAAATCAGACACAATCTTGATGTTTGGTGATTCGATAATGCAAGGCTTAAATTATAATGGATTGCATTTTGACCATGTTACACTGGGCATTGTAGGAGATACAGTTTATGGAATCAAAAAGCGAATTGAAGAAACCGACATAGAGAATTATAAAGCTGTATTTGTTGAAGCTGGAACTAATAACCTACTAATGGGAGAACTGGGCATTCCTTTGGGCATGGAAATGGCAGATTTGATTGACTATGCAGCCCCAAAAGCAAAAATTCTGTACGTTTCTGAAACCATTGTTTCTAATCGAGTGGCGTATAAACACATTGATGAATCCTTTAATAACGCAGATTATTTGATAAAAAAACAATGCGCCAAGTATAAAAATTGTGTTGTCGTTCCTCTACCTTCTGAGTTTATTGGCAAGGATGGAATGGACCCCAAATATACATTAGATGACCATGTTCATCTGAACGCAACGGGTTACTTGCTTTGGAAAAAACAACTAAATAAGGCTTTATCGCCTTTCCCTTATTCAATTTACTACAAGTACATAAATTAATCATGCTGCATTAGTTTTTTTGCAGTATATAAAGGCCACATAGTGGCCTTGTTTTTACCTACCATTAAGATAACTGAATATCTAGATAAACCTTAACGTTCGGCGCTGTCATTCCTGAAAGATTCACCTGCCCAGAAGGGTTTACAGTGGCTAATCCCATAGAAAAACCTATATCATCTGACGTAAAAGCGACCGGGAAGCTTCTATTTTTTGTTGGTCTGCACCAGCGTGGCTGTGTGAAAATAACTCCACCGTTTGCAAATCCCGTGAGCGTTAATTTTGCATTTATTGAGTTGTTTGAAACGGAGCTCGGCGTTGCCACTGATGCCGTGCTGGAGCACCAGAATTGTGGGAATGAGCGAGCTGAAATATCAATTTTTGAATACCAATCAATTATTGTTGAGGCTATGATTTCGGCGTACAGGCGGTAAGCTAGCGGGCTCTGGTGAATGGCATCACGATCAAGTGGGTCGATGCTTTTATTGAAGTACTCAGGCAAAGGAGCTGGCAGTTGATGTGTGGTTGTCACACAAATAGCACCATCACCATACTTCATCATCTGACGCTTACCCGCCTCACGCAATTCAGCAGCCCCATCATAATTGGCAGTTGCTTGTCCAGCCCCTCCAATTAACGCTGATGAATACCACATCCATGGCTCAACCCACACTGGCATACGGCCCAGCCCAGCACAGTAAACGACAAACTCCTCGATCATCGCAGCGAATGAGTCAGGATCGCTATTGGCCTGACCTTCGTTTGTTCCTGCAACCATGATGATGATATAGGCGTCTCCCGGCCCTTCAGCCTTCAGCCTTCAGCCTTCAGCATATCCAATGCTTGCCGCATAAATGTTCCCGCCACAGTGTAAGTATCCCTGTAATCCGTACCATTCACTTTTAGAGATCTTCCGACATACTGATTATGTCACCTGTGGAGATCGCTATGCGTAAGATCCGATTCACCGAGCACCAGATCATCGCCGTTCTGAAGTCTGTCGAAGCCGGGCGCACCGTCAAAGATGTGTGCCACGAGGCCGCAATTTCCGAAGCCAGCTACTACAACTGGAAGGCGAAATATGGCGGGATGGAGGCCGCTGATATCAAAAAAATCAAAGATCTTGAGGACGAGAATCGTCGTCTCAAACAGATGTTTGCCGATCTGAGTCTGGAATGCCGGGCGCTGAAAGACGTCATCGAAAAAAAGCTTTAAAACCAGCGATAAAGCGTGAGCTCGTCAGCTATCTGACCGTACAGTTTACGATGAGCATACGCCAGGCATGCAGGATGTTATCGCTGAGCAGGACGGTGTTTCGTTATCAACCGGATACACGACGTGATGAACCGGTGATCCTGACGTTGACTGAACTGGCAGAACGCTATCCGCGATACGGATTTAAGAAGCTTTTTCAGGTGCTTCACAGGCAAGGTAACGCCTGGAATCACAAGCGTGTACACCGGATTTACTGTCTGCTGAAACTGAACTTTCGTCGTAAAGGAAAGCAACGTCTACCGGCGCGCAATCCGGCTCCACTTGCGACACCTGAGGCACTCAACCAAAGCTGGTCGATTGATTTTATGCACGACGCGCTAACATGTGGCCGACGTTTTCGGACTTTCAACGTCGTGGATGATTTTAACCGAGAGGCTCTGGCCATCGAAATTGACCTGAATATCCCGGCGCAGCGGGTTGTGCGGGTACTGGACAGAATAGTGGCAAACCGTGGATATCCGCTGAAGATGCGGATGGATAACGGGCCGGAACTGATATCACTGGCTCTGGCGCAATGGGCTGAAGACCATGGTGTGATGCTGGACTTTATCAAGCCGGGTAAGCCAACGCAGAACGCGTTTATCGAACGATTTAACCGAACATACCGGACCGAAATACTTGATTTTTATCCGTTCAGAGCGCTGAACGAAGCACGGGAAATAACGGAACGCTGGCTGAACGAATACAACAGTGAGCGGCCCCATGAATCCCTGAATAACCTGACGCCGGAAGAATACCGGCTGATGGCTGAGAAACCGGAAATCTCAAAAAGTGCGTGGAACTAAAACGGGTGTGCTTACAACAGCTTTGTTGCGAATGTTTACGGAGCGCGCGCCATTGCTACCATCAATAAGCTGAGGCAGGTATTTGTCAAATGCCGAGATAAACCCTTCTGCTGTGCTATCACCATGTATCAAAATGTTTAATCCAGCCTTTCCCTGGATGCCGTTTTTAGTGGTATAACTACAAATTCCTGTCACTCGAGAAATAGCGCTCGCATCCGCACTAAGTGTGACAAATCCAACTTCATAAATATCCCCTGCATTTCCTGAATTGTACGGCAGTCCGATTGAAACACCGTTCACAACAAAACTGAAAATTGTTTTTGATTGTAGAGCAATACCTATTGTTGCTTTCCCTGAGGAGTAAGAAAGAACATTTCCTCCAGGAATTGAGATTGCCGAGCCATCAACTGGAGATTGACCTATTTGCTTTACGCGATAGCTCCACGATGTAGCACCTGGGGCGGCGTAAATCATAACCCAACCCTGCCCGCACCGTAGAATAATTCCGTGCTGGCTTCCAGTTCCTGTCTGCATTTTGATATGTGCTGATATTGTTTCACCAATATCAATTGGTGCAAAAATGCCTGTGTATTTATTTTGAACAAGCCCGACCAATACAGCGGTCTCTGATGTGGTCCCAATTGCTCCGTCGCTGAATGTGTCTCCATCCACACTCCTGATTCTGCAATCAGTAAGCTCAACCTTTTTCATTCGAACAGGGTTTCTATTTAAAATCGCCTGTTTGGAGATGTAGTCAACTTCACCGCCCGTTGTTTTGAATTGCTTACTCGGGAATAAAAATGTGCATTGACCGACAAAATCCAATGTTTTGATTAATGCGTAATGGTCCCAATCAAATGATAAAATTGCCCCATCATCAACAATGACTTTACTGTTTTTCAGCGCATCAGTTTCTGCAACAGTGTTCAGTATTGTGTATGTGATTTGTGACAGGCTGTGCCCAGGGAAATAAACATACCCATATTGAGCAATGCTATCTTTCCAAGCCTGTACAGCGTTCGCGCTGTTGTATGAAGGCATGGCTGTAACTGGTATCAGCGGAGTCCCGCCAACCAACCTGATGCCACCTGCGGTAGCAAGTTCTTTGCGAAGAACGTCGCTCACATCGACCGGCTGCCATTTCCCCTCACCCGTGCCACCAGTTGAACCCGGCGTTGAATCAGCATCTACTGTTTTAGGGAGCGTCGCTAAATCATCCCAGCGGTACCATGTGTCATCAGTGGTGTCCTGAATAATATCACCAGGGTTAGCCACGGTTGCGCCACCCTGGAATGTACCGACAGGATTCCAGCCAAGATTATAGATTTGCTGCAGAGCAAGTTGCTTAAGCCCTTCAATGGTGTAGTGCTTGCCGCCAAAGCGATCGATATATTGCTGTGCCAATGACGTCACGAACTCGTCAATTTTACCTGCATTGAATTTCAGGTCTTGAGGCAATTCTGATGCAACTGGTTTCTGTGAAGGTGTAGTCGCCATAATTTTTCCATAAAAAACCCGGCGCATTGGCCGGGTTCGTAGTTGTGGGATGCTTTCGTTAGGGGTAAATCAGATCGCTGTATTCTCGAACTGTCAGCGCTGTGGTTCCGTCAGTGCCAGGGCTCTTGTCTGTAACTTCCCACTTGGTGGCATCAAGCTCCTCAGTCGAGGCAATGAAGTAACGCGATGGTGATTGCACGTTCATTCCGTCATAGATATTGAGCTCGATATTTGGGATAGCAGCGCTGAATCCGAACGCGGTATCTGCGAGGGGTTGAGCCTGGTAGCGCGCTGTCGGCGTGCCGTGATAGTCCGTAACCACCACGAACATTGAGCTGGCAAAGTTAATCCGCTCGCTTGTTTCGAAGACGTTACCGATGCGCGAAACGATATAGCCGGATTGCTGGTTGGTGTCGTATGTATCGACTATCTGCACCATATCACCAACATTGATCCACTCACCGTCAGCCATTGTTGTGATGCTCATTGCCATGCGGCAGTAGATCAAACGCTCGCACTCTCTCAGCGCTCGCTCATTGGCCTGGTAAGCATCTCTGACATACATCATCTCGAACTTTCTCGCCTTCACTGGCGAGCCAGAAATGATGCTGTTTCCGTTTATCCGGTAGCGGATGAATGCCTGCTTGTTTGTGTTCGGGTCACGGTACTGCACCTCCACGCCATCGAATCCGCCTGGCAGCGTCATGTCATAGCTGAGTGAGTAACCCGCTTCGACCGTGTTATTGCGGTTGAATACCGTCGCCGGAGTAGTCCGTTTCGTGTCACGCACAAACGACATCACGCCGTCATCCCAGAACGCGGTTACACTGGCGGCATCGCAGATAGTTTCCAGCCGCGCGCCGAGCGACACATCCTCATCATCAAAGGTGAAATCGAAGCGTCCAAGTCGTGGGTCTATCGCGTCAATCTCAGCCTGAATCTGATAGAGGCCGTACAGGTCAGTATTGTTTTCAGGCTGCCCGCCCATGACCAGCCAGGTATGCGCTACGGCATCCGCAAACTTGCGGGACGGCCTCAGCGTGTAATCAACTGACTGCGTGCTGAGTGAGTAGCTGATGGTGTGGCGGTTAATGAGTGCGTTATATTTCATTTCGCGCCCGGTGGAGCTCTCCGTGGCTCTGACCTTGATGATGACCGTAGTGTCATCAGGATGAACAACATTCGTCCTGACGTTAACAGCGTGGATTTCCTCAACTTCCAGGATGCTCCTGTCATGGCTGTTGTTCGTCCTGGTCATCGTAATGGAGTAGCGCCCTTCGCCCGCCAGTGGCGTTATCTTGTCCGTTCTGTAGAAAGTATCGGACAGGTCGTCTCGCGGGTTTTGCACATGGAACGTCAGAGACTGATTTGTGCCGGGGATCTGGTTGTTATCATCGTCAACCTTCCAGATATCAACACGCCAGTCGGTGTAGTCATTCCCACCCAGTTTTGATTGAGTGTGAATCCACAATTGCGAAGATATGAGCGGAGAGAAGAACGGGCCAACTGAAACCCCTGAGTTCTGCATCAGCACAAACTTCGTGGTATTGATGGTCGCCGTTTCAATCGGCACACCGGGGCCGTTTAGCTGATCGAATATGAACTCGTAATAATAAACAGGCGTGATTACTGAGCCATCATCACTTTCAATGCAGTTGATCAGGTTGCCGGTTAGCGTGACATCCTGAGTAACCGACCCGGTAGTTGTGGGGTAAGTGATATTGATGATGAACTTAACCGGTGATGGCCGTGGCAGGTCTTTGAAGAAATCAAACTCACTCTGCCTGACAATTTTCATTGCCACTTGCCCGCTGGTATAGCTACCACTCACCACTGTATTAGCTGTGGCCGTCTCTACTGGAAGCTCACTGCTTTCATTCGGGCCGGGTAACTCCTGCCCGTCGACATCATCATGCTGATACCCCTCGATGACGGTCGGAATGACCTCTCCTGGCCCGTAAACGGTATAGGATGCGCCTGCCATTGAGCCGATGTTAGTTTCCGAATAGCGAACGGAACTGTAATCGTATTTACCCAGGCCAAAGTTCATGAACTGAGTCACTTCTTTGTTATTGCTCACGTACTCGAAAATAAGCTGCTGAATCATGTCCGGGAAAGCGCGAACAAGGCCGTAGTTATCCGGGCGCGCCTCGCCGTTACGGGCGATGTTAGTTTGCCCTTTCAGGCTATTGTTCGGTGAGGTCTTGGCTTGTCCCGCCGCGCCGACAGCATTAGGCTGCTTGATGAAGGCGCCCATTACCTTTTGCGTGAATTTTATTGGATTGAGATGTTCGAATGGGTTGAGCAGGGTTTTAACCAGGCCGCCACCCTTTGGCTGGTCGAAGATGATAATGCGGTCGTCTGATTTGATGCAAAAATCGATGTCATCATCATCCTGCAACTCGCGGCCGTTAATGATGGCCCGCACATCAGAATGAACGCCCGCTGTTTCAAGCCACTCGCTGAACTTCACTCCCGCGCGCGCATGCATCCGTTGCTTTGGCAGCCCCGGCACTCTCTGTATTTCGATTACCGGCATATCTGAGGAGCTCCGTTTTTGTGAATAATTTCTGGATGGTGCGGATCTGGTCGGAACGGACATTTCCATTCTCGCCGCGGCTGTGCAGCGCCCTGCCATCAACAATCAGCCCGACATGCACCGGCTGCGCGCCGTAATAGGCAATGAAGATATCGCCGTCGCTGAAGTGTTCTGCTGGCTGCCAGTACACAACCTCACTTTCAAAGCACGTCATGAAGTCCTCACCCGCTTCGTAGTCAGGCGAGTGGTGCAGCTCAATGCCGAGAACGTGCCGGTAATAGAGAGTGACTAACCCCCAACAATCAGCCGCTTCAAACGTGCAGGCGCGGTTATGCCAGGGTATGCCAATCACCCTTTCAAGAAATTCAGACTTAAGCATTTTGCAGTCCCGGAAACTCTTCGACGTTATAGAGCAGGCCAATGTTGGCGTTGAGGGGGTTCTTGATAGTCAGCGACACGGTGACATCACTTGCGTCCAGACTGATATCGCTCACAAATAGCGTCCACGGCTTCAGCGGCGTGTTCATATCTGAGGCGTCAAAGCGCTGGTATGTGAACTGAATTGGCACGATGCGATCAAATGCTTTCCACTGTTTTAGTTGCTGCTTGAAATCCGTCGCCAGGCGGCTGAATTTCACTGTGGAGGTAATGACAGGCGTCGAACTCTGCGGGCTATCTGCAATTTCCATCCGGCACGGCTGATACTCCTGCCCGGCGAATGTCTTCGAAAATACCTGGTCTTTGACAAGCCTGATATAGCCGAAAGTTTCGCTGTAGATGGTGATTGTGTCGTAGAGGATGCGGTTCGGCCTGCGGCTCTTGTACTCTCTGAAAGTCGGCATTATGGAACCCTCGGGAGTGACTCTGGATCACGATTATCTGGATACCCGGTCACGACAATATCGAGGAAGCTTGCCCACGGAGGCGGCAGTTCAACAATAATGTCGGCGTAATCGTCATCGGAGTTTTTCAGCTGTCGGCAGATAACATCGCCTGACCAGGTGAAGACTGATCCTGATTGGCTCCATGTCGGGTAAGCGGTAAAGTGAAGCTCCTGCATCTCAGGCTCACCATATGCACCCGATCCGATACCCACTGGCATGAGGAACCATTGATTGCAGTTGTCCAGATAATTAGGGCTGCGCAACCACTGCATGAATGCCCGGTGCTGTGCCAGGGTGAATACCCATGTCAGCGAGAAGCCCGTTTTCAGGTCGTCGGTGAGTTTCTGAAATATTGGCGCGCCAACTTGCGGAAGTTCAGTGCGAAAGCCGGTATCTGGCTTGGGTGTTTTCGACTTCTGGGCCAGCGGAGCCAGTCCGGGTAAGCAATTGCCATTTACCGTTCTCCGGGCAATAAAAAACCCGCCGAAGCGGGTTAATGTTTATGTATCAGATTGAGTTAATCAGCCCATCCTGACTTAGTGTTTATTGTCGACTCAGCCATTGTGTATTTCTCAACGGTGTCATCCTTGAAAAGAATGGTCAGCTCTTTCTTCGTTCCGCTAGTGCCGTTGTGGAACATCCCATAGAAAGGAATGAACGATTTACCATCAACCTTCACTTTGGCAAAAGCGTACTTCCAGATTTCTTTGCCGCCGTCCGTAAATGTGACGTTATCAGGAGATCCAAACATACCTTTAACTTGCGTTTTGGTGGTCGTACCTTCTTTTATCTTCGACTGCATGCTGACTTCAGTTTCTTTCTGAAGGTGCTTATTTCCAGAAGACGCGCAGCCAGCAAGAAGCATTACAACCATTGATGCGACCAATAATTTCTTCATATCCCTATCCCAAAAGTAATAATTTTCCACATGATATCAGATGGATAGCGCAAGTTAACGCAACAATTACTCTCGCGCTTTTCTCGGTGCCTGGTGATACTGCTCAATAGCTTGGCTCGCTGGGCCGCGCCGTTGCTGATGTCGTAAACGAACGCATCAACTGTCCACCCGCCTTTACCATCAGGCGTGGCCTGCGCGTCCACAGTTGAACTGGTGTAGTTATTGATGTTTACAACAACACCGCCTCCTCCACCGCTCCCGCTCTGCATATCCTTGTTGCTGATAACCTTACCGTTATCGCCGGGGATCATGAATTGCTTACCGCTGCTGGCCTGGTAGATTTCAGGCATACCGCCCTCACCTACCTGGTACATTGAGCCAGCCGATACCGGGCCACCATTCTTGCGTTTCCCTGCAATTGAACTGGAAAGCGCCATTGCTGCTATTACTGCGCCAATACCAATTGCTGCTGCGCCACCGAATGAGCCGATATCCGGAACACGCCAAACCCTACCCTTCAGGTCAAACTCTGATTTCTTAGCCAGGCGAAGCTCTACGCCGCGACAACCGGTAAGCAAGAGAAGCTTCAGAAATAACTGGTTCTGATAAGTGATCGTTGACGCTTCAACCGCCTTCCAGAATGCATTAATTTCACCATCGCTAAAGTTCCGCTTCCCGCTTTTCGCTGGTTTACCCACATCGATTATGCGTAAGTCAGCTACAGGGTTTCTCTTGATCATCTCTGTACGGATGCAATATGAAAATATTGTCTTCATGCGAGACAGTACTTCCCCTGAAAAAGTCTCTGCACCATTCTCACGCATTCTCTTGAAAACTGGCTGCCAGTGAGAAATAGCCATGTCATCAACAATCATGTTACCGACATAAGAGCTAACGTGCCGTTTTAGCGCCCTATCCCAATGGTCTCGCTTGACAAGCCGACTTGCTGACGCACTTACCAGCCACGCATTAATACAGTCTTCAACAGTCGCGGCCTGAATGTTGGTTTCAATCTGCATATCTCGAACCGTGATAGGGTCACGCCCAACGGATACGAGCTTCCGATATTCAGCGACGAGTTCTCGCGCTTCCTTAAGCGATAATTCATCATACTGGCCCAGCGTCATTCGCCTTGGCTTGCCGTCAATTTTGTATCGGTATTGAAAAGCGATCACTCCAGTCGGGGTTACGCGAACTGAAAGCCCATTAGCATCAGATAGCTCAATACGCTTTTCTATAGGCTTCCCGTTTATCTTCCTGAGCTTTGCATCCGTTAACATGTGTACACCCTGATAACTGTGTACACGATTTTTACGGCACGAACTGGAATAAGATAAAACGGAGTGAAACACCTGAATGGTGCTTAGTCAATGATAGCAAGGCGTTAGATTGGGAAAGTGAAACGGGGAGTAACAAGGGGAAACACTAGAGGTGGTCTACACGTAAGATCACATGCAACGTTTATTTTGCTTTAGTTTCAAATAGTTGGGCAGCCATCTCGCCTACAATTGCAAGGCCGACTGCACAATTTATGCGCGCGCGTGAGGTTCACAGCTTCGCGACGGTTGGGAATACTATCACTTTCAGGAGGGAATGTCGCGCTTTGAGACCAAAAGGTCTCGTCTGACAATAAGAATAACCACCTGTTTTATCTTCATTTTAGGGGCGTTCTCTATGGGGTCTTATTAATTTAAGGAAAGCCTGTTCATTACAATTAATAAATTTCTCTAACGTTTTAAACTCAATCTATTCCGTGATACCGAAGTCGTGTGCCAGACATAAAAAAACCGGGCTTCATGCTCGGCTTTTTATTTCATGCGAAATTTAAATGAAGTCATCAATTAAGAGTTCCGCACAAAGGGATAATAAAACTTAAATTGTTAAGACCACTCACCTGCAACCAGGGTATGAACATTAAAAGCATCATCCATAGATTGCCCTGTAGATTGTGCGCCAGGTTGAATATTGGAACCAGCTTCAATATCGGTTGCATGCCATACGGCAGCAGGAGCGGTTTCTGTTGTTGTGGTCGTAGCAGGCGCTGCAGCAAATGCGCCAAATGAAAGCACCGAAAGTGCAATAGCTACAGTGGCATATTTAATATTTGTCATAGTCTTTATTCTCTTATTTATTAGTGGGCCAGCAAGTTATTATCTCTCTACAAAATAAGAGTAGATCCAGATCACACTTTTGACAAGGCTAATGACTTATCAATTCGTGTCAAATATATAGAAGATATGACTAAACAGAAGATTAAGGAGGAATTATGGAGAAAATTAGTTAGGTATCTTTTTTATTTAAAATAAAACCATGGACCAAAATAATATTAGCACATATTGATAATTTAAAACAATAAAGCCGGGCATGACCCGGCTTTGCCAATTACATCTTATAACCAAGCGTCACTGCAGTGCGGCGATCGGTGTGCTCAGGTGCAGAATCTGGCGGATTGGCGTTCCAGGTGACGTTATAACCCACCCGCAAACCGAAGTGCTCATTGATAGCAACTTCGAGCGCCGTTTCAGAGTTCACCGTCGTATCTTCACTACCCAGCACAGAAACGCCCTGGATAAATTTAGCATTGTCGGTCAATTGCCAGTTATAGATACCGGACGCATAACCCAACGCCTGAGTCTTGTGATCGCCATCTGAGTATTCGTCGTAACGAACGCCAGGACCGAATTCCACACGCAGACTGTGCACAGGCCCACTAAGGAACTGACGACCATAACCCGCGGTGAGGACATCCCTGGCTTGATAACCGTTGAATCGGTCCGTCAACCAGCTTCCCTGGCCAAACAAATAATCGCTGTCTGTCATGTTGTAACGGCTACGACCGCCCAGTGCATAAGTCTCAGAAGAGCGCTGATCGTTAGCAGAGGTATTGTTTGCGTTGCCCCACAGAGACCATGCGGTAGAGGTGTTGTACCAGGTCAGGTTGGAGTTCGCCGTCAATGAGGAGCTTGTTGTGTTACCTGATTGAGCAAGGTAGCCCGCGTTCAGATTACCTTCGAAAGGTTTTTTGGCGGTGGATGGGTCATCCATGACAGTGAAAACCGAATTATCTGCAATTGCAAAGTGACTCAATAGCGCACTTCCGGTCAGCAAAATAGCAGCCGGTACTGTCTTAACAAAATTCATTTAATCGTCCGTACAACATAAAAAGAAACCATCAAGGTTCCGGAATCTTTTCTGTGGATCAAATATTTATGAGCCAAGAAAGGTTACAAATTATAAAAAAGCCCGAATAACATAGCAATGAATTCTTCTTTCATTTTTTGAATAAGAGAGCTCTTAAAACATGTTTACTTTCATAAACATAGAGATCGGTTGCTTTTTACAAATCATTTGATAAATCATGATGTTAATCGACATTCAACATCCTGAAACAGTGCTACGCTTTATCCCAATGCTAAATTAAGGAGGATATATGACACGCATTTACACTTTGACTCTCGCCCCTTCTCTCGACAGCGCAACACTCACCGCACAAATTTATCCCGAAGGGAAACTACGTTGTACCGCACCCGTTTTTGAACCAGGCGGTGGTGGCATTAACGTTGCGCGAGCGATTGCTCATCTTGGCGGGCAGGCAACCGCCATTTTCCCGTCAGGAGGTGCCACCGGAGAACACCTTTGCAACCTGCTTTTAGATGAACACGTTGCTATTGATACCGTTGAGGCACAGAACTGGACGCGGCAAAACCTGCATGTTCACGCGCAATCCACAGGCGAACAATATCGTTTCGTCATGCCGGGTGCCGCACTGAGCGCTGACGAATTTCGCCTTCTTGAAGAAAAAGTGCTGACCATACAATCCGGTTCCATTCTGGTCATTAGCGGCAGCCTGCCGCCGGGCATAGATGTCGCTGAACTCTGCGCATTAGTCAAAGCCGCGCAAAAATCCGGAATACGCTGCATTGTCGATAGCTCTGGTGAGGCGTTAAAAGCCACGCTTGAAATAGGAGGTATCGAACTGGTTAAACCCAATCAAAAAGAGCTGAGTGCGCTGGTGAATCGCGACCTGACGCAACCTGACGATGTCCGCAAAGCAGCACAAGAAATTGTTGATAGTGGCAAAGCCAAATGTGTCGTGGTCTCACTTGGCCCGCAAGGTGCGCTGGGCGTTGACGCCAGCGGATGTGTGCAGGTCGTTCCGCCGCCGGTGAAAAGCCAAAGTACCGTTGGCGCGGGTGACAGCATGGTTGGAGCGATGACCCTGAAACTTGCCGAAAGCGCGCCGCTATTAGATATGGTTCGTTTTGGCGTCGCCGCCGGTAGTGCCGCAACGCTTAACCAGGGTACGCGTTTGTGCTCACTGGAAAACACGCAAAAAATCTACGACTACTTGCGAAGTTAACGAGTCGGGTACGCGCTGGGCGACTTGTCGTTTCGTCAAAAGTCGCCATTTTGCGCAGAAAGGCTATGCTAAAACCTTCGGGATAACAACGAGGTGAATCATGAGTAACGGAGACATCGAGCGGTATGTCATCACATTAAAATTTCAGGAACATAATCTCACCGACCTTAACGAGTTAAATAACCATCTGACGCGCGGCGGTTTTTTGCTCACACTGTCTGATGACGAAGGGAAAGTACACGAATTAGGTATCAACACCTTCGGTTTAATTAGCCCTTTAAGCCCGAAAGAAGTGGAAGAACTTGCCCGTGGTCTTGGCAAACTGGCATTAGGCGTGGAGCCAGAAGTTTCAGTCACAACCTGGGAGGCCTGGCAGCAAGAGAGTAAATAGCTTTGTTTCAAATATCATGACCGGGGATGTGCGTTAGTTCGAAGTTTGACCCGGTTAACAGCGATAAGCTAATGATCTACCAGAAAACCTGGGGAGAAGTATCATGTGGCAAGCCATTAGTCGTCTGTTAAGTGAACAACTCGGCACCGCTGAAATCGAACATCGTACAGAATTACCCGGCGGAGAGATTCATGCCGCCTGGCGTATTCACTATGCCGGTCATGAGATCTTTGTCAAAAGCGACGCTCGCGAGATGTTACCCATTTTCACCGCCGAAGCCGATCAGCTTGAGTTACTGTCGCGCAGTAACACAGTGCGAGTCCCCAAAGTCTGGGCGCTCGGCAGCGATCGAGATTACAGCTTCCTGCTGCTCGAATACATGCCCGCTAAACCGCTGGATGCGCATAACGCCTTTTTGCTGGGGCAACAGCTGGCACGTTTGCATGAATGGAGTGACCAACCGCAGTTTGGGCTAGATTTTGATAACGATCTTTCTACCACGCCGCAGCCAAATGCCTGGCAACGACGCTGGTCCACATTCTTTGCCGAGCAACGTATCGGCTGGCAACTTGAACTCGCCGCAGAGAAAGGTATCCAGTTTGGTGATATCGACTTAATTGTCGAGTTTGTTCATCAAGCTCTTGCCTCCCACCAGCCGCAACCTTCTTTATTACACGGTGATTTGTGGTCGGGGAATTGCGCGATGGGCCCGGATGGGCCATTTATCTACGATCCGGCATGCTACTGGGGTGACAGAGAGTGCGATTTAGCCATGTTGCCTTTGCACCCGAATCAACCCCCACAAATTTATGATGGTTATCAGTCAGTTTGTCCCCTTCCTTCCGATTTCCTCTTACGCCAGCCGATTTACCAACTCTACACCCTGCTCAACCGTGCAATTTTGTTCGGCGGTCAGCATTTAGTGGTCGCACAAAAAGCGCTTGATAGAGTTCTGGCCGCGTAAAAAACTCGCCACTCCCGCGCATCAGGAGTGGCGTTTTTCTAGATAAAGCCCAATAAAGAAAAGAAGAAGTAACCGATGACGATGATAATGACAGGTAAAATATAGAGCGGGAAAATTTGCAGGAATATCGTGTGGCGTGGCACCACAATTTTGCTGTCGATTTGCTCTTTGGTTAATCCGTCCGGCCCTTTTGCCTGTTCCAGAATCAACTGATCCTGCACACCTTCGCGCAGAAACTTCGCCTGGCGGCTCATGCGCGCGCCCGATGCCTGTAACGCAAGACCCACAAATATCAGCGCGTAGATCACCCAAAACAGCACATTGGCTTGTTGATGGAACTCCGGCTGGGGCGAGTTGTACCAGAAGAAATTCAAAAATGGCGTATTAAAACGCATCATCTCAATCATGACGTGCGCGAAATCCAGCATCACGGCATTAATGCCCGCCTGTTTTTCGCTATGTTCATACATAAACTTCAAAATTGAAATCAGTGTTGAAATCACTGCCGGGATGAAAATTACCCAGCCAGCCACACGTTTGAGTACGGCAATGCGTCCAGCTTGTTGATACGTCATTCGTTCCCCTTTGGTTAAGACGCAACTTGTACGCACAAAGTTTACCTCGTTTGGTGTGATTTCGCCTGAGCTTTGCGGGCGATTTTCACAAAGCGGTGGCATCAACGCGTAATTCCAGCTATTCATAAGGGATCTTATTGGTAATGCACAAAGACAGGAGTCGATAAATGGCTGCAACGCGCCAGATTTTAGCTGCAATTTTTGATATGGACGGTTTGCTGATTGATTCAGAACCATTATGGGACGAGGCGGAGCTGGAGGTCATGGCGAGCTTGGGTGTGGATATTTCGCGCCGTTGCGAACTGCCCGATACGCTCGGTCTGCGTATCGACCTGGTGGTTGATTTATGGTTTGCCCAACAACCCTGGAATGGCCCAGGTCGCGAAGAAGTCACCCAACGCGTTATTACGCGTGCGATTAGCCTGGTTGATGAAAAGCGCCCCATTTTACCCGGCGTTCGCGAAGCCATTGCGTTATGTAAAGCGCAGGGTCTGAAAGTCGGTCTGGCTTCAGCATCGCCGCTGCATATGCTCGAGCGCGTCCTCGAAATGTTTGACCTGCGTGACCAATTTGATGCCATTGCGTCCGCTGAACATCTACCGTACAGCAAGCCACATCCGCAAGTTTATCTCGATGCTGCCGCAAAACTGGGAGTTGATCCGCTGACGTGTGTCACGCTCGAAGATTCGGTTAACGGCATGATTGCCACCAAAGCGGCCCGCATGCGGTCGATTGTGGTTCCAGCCGAAGAAAACCGTAGTGATGATCGCTGGTGCCTGGCAAATGCCAAACTCTCCTCGCTGACAGAATTACGCGCCGAACATCTGCTGGGTTAATCATTTTAAGGTGCGGGGCTACCCCGCATCCTTCTCAAAACACTACCTGCGTCAAAATTATTGAAACATCATTTCAATTAAGTTTGAGTTTCTGCAATCCCCTACCTATCCTTTATTTACACGCGCAAATGCGCATTTCCGGATACCGGGGTAACTATGATTCTCGATGCTTTTAATCTGCAAGGTAAAGTCGCTATCGTCACGGGTTGTGATACCGGGCTTGGCCAGGGAATGGCGATTGGCCTTGCCGAGGCTGGCTGCGACATCGTCAGTGTGAACCGCAAAGTCCCGCAAGAGACAGCGCAAAAAGTTCAGGCGTTGGGCCGACGTTTTATGGCAATCCAGGCCGATTTAAGCCAGCAAGACGCCATTGCCAGTATCGTAGAACAAGCCGTCGCCGGTATGGGGAAAATCGATATCCTGGTCAACAACGCCGGCACTATTCGCCGTGAGGATGCCCTTGAATTCAGCGAGAAGAATTGGGATGACGTGATGAACCTGAATATTAAATCGGTGTTCTTTCTCTCACAGGCGGTAGCAAAGCAGTTCATTAAGCAAGGAGGCGGCGGCAAAATTATTAACATCGCTTCCATGCTTTCGTTCCAGGGCGGTATCCGCGTCCCCTCTTATACGGCATCGAAAAGCGCAGTCCTGGGTGTCACGCGTCTGCTGGCAAACGAATGGGCGCAACACAACATTAATGTGAATGCCATCGCTCCGGGATACATGGTGACCAACAATACTCAACAGCTCCGCGAGGATGAACAACGCAGCCAGGAAATTCTCGACCGTATTCCCGCAGGCCGCTGGGGGCTTCCTGCCGACCTGCAAGGCCCGATTGTGTTTCTCGCATCCAGCGCTTCTGATTACGTCAATGGTTACACCGTTGCCGTCGATGGAGGCTGGCTAGCCCGCTAAACATGCCGCCGCCGGGCAATCGGCGGTTGCAAAATGTTACGCCGTCACCTCTTCCGTCTACTGTATAAAAACCCTATACTGTATGAATCGACAGTTTTCATCCAGGTAGCATCATGACGGCGGAAGGCCACCTTCTTTTTTCCATTGCCTGTGCAGTATTTGCTAAAAATGCTGAACTCACGCCAGTGCTCGCTCAGGGCGACTGGTGGCATATCGTGCCGTCAGCAATTTTGACCTGTTTACTACCGGATATCGACCATCCCAAGTCATTCCTCGGCCAACGCTTACCCTGGATTTCCAAACCGATTGCCCGCGCCTGCGGCCATCGTGGTTTTACACACAGTTTGTTCGCGGTGTTTGCAAGCCTTGCGTTGTTCTATCTCAAGGTGCCTGAAACCTGGCTCATCCCCGCCGATGCGCTGCAAGGCATGGTATTGGGCTATTTAAGCCATATTCTGGCGGACATGCTGACACCGGCTGGCGTTCCACTGCTCTGGCCGTGCCGCTGGCGCTTTCGTTTCCCGATAATCAGGCCGCAAAAAGGCAATCAGCTTGAACGCGCCTTATGCATGGTGTTATTCGGTCTGGCTGTGTGGATGCCGCAAAGCGTGCCCGATAACAGCGCAGTGCGCTGGTCATCACATATGATAATTTCGCTGCAAATGACCTTTAATAGTTTTTTAAATAACCACCTGGAACAATAATTAGACGAAATAACTCAAAATGTAATAATCAATTCCTTTTGAATATAAGACTCGTTCTGAGCTTCTGGTACGATTTACCCAATAAAGATGGCAAACAGTCCATCTATTGGTAAAACACTCAGGAGATACGGGATGAACTTTCCACTTATAGCGAACGTTATCGTGTTCGTTATTCTGCTGCTGTTGTTGGCGCAAACTCGCCACAAACAGTGGAGTCTGGCGAAGAAAGTACTGCTTGGTTTAGTGATTGGTGTGGTCTTTGGCCTTGCACTGCACACCATTTATGGCGAAGACAGCCCAGTACTGAAGCAATCTATCCAATGGTTCAACATCGTCGGCAACGGCTATGTACAACTACTGCAAATGATCGTGATGCCATTAGTGTTCGCCTCAATTCTGAGCGCGGTTGCACGTCTGCATAACGCATCGTCTTTGGGAAAAATCAGTTTCCTGACCATCGGCACTTTGCTGTTTACCACGCTGATTTCAGCGCTGGTCGGTGTTTTAGTCACCAACCTGTTTGGTTTGACGGCTGAAGGCCTGGTACAAGGGACTGCGGAAACTGCGCGTCTGAGCGCCATCGAAACCACTTACGTGGGCAAAGTGGCCGACCTGAACGTGCCACAGCTGATTCTGTCCTTCGTACCGAAAAACCCGTTTGCTGACCTGACCGGTGCGAATCCAACTTCCATTATTAGCGTGGTAATTTTCGCCGCCTTCCTGGGTGTTGCTGCACTGAAATTGCTGAAAGATGATGCCCCGAAAGGTGAACGCGTCCTGGTGGCGATTGATACGCTGCAAAGCTGGGTGATGAAGCTGGTTCGTCTGGTCATGCAACTGACTCCGTACGGCGTGCTCGCCCTGATGACCAAAGTCGTTGCCGGTTCAAACTTGCAAGACATCATCAAACTTGGCAGCTTCGTGGTCGCGTCCTACCTCGGCCTGGCGATCATGTTCGGTGTGCATGCGATTCTGCTGGCGGTTAATGGCGTTAGCCCACTGAAATACTTCCGTAAAGTGTGGCCAGTGCTGACCTTTGCCTTCACCAGCCGCTCCAGTGCTGCAAGTATCCCATTAAACGTTGAAGCGCAAACGCGTCGTCTGGGTGTTCCTGAATCTATCGCAAGCTTTGCTGCATCCTTTGGTGCGACCATCGGTCAGAACGGTTGTGCGGGTCTGTACCCGGCAATGTTGGCCGTAATGGTAGCGCCTACCGTGGGTATCAACCCGCTGGATCCGGTATGGATTGCAACGTTAGTCGGTATTGTGACCGTTAGCTCCGCAGGCGTGGCCGGTGTGGGCGGCGGTGCAACCTTCGCCGCACTGATTGTACTGCCAGCGATGGGCTTGCCGGTCACTTTGGTCGCATTGTTGATTTCTGTTGAACCGCTTATCGATATGGGCCGTACCGCCCTGAACGTCAGCGGCTCCATGACTGCCGGTACTATCACCAGCCAGTTGATGAAACAAACCGATAAAGAAGTCATGAATAGCGATGAAGAAGCAGAACTGGCGCATCGCTAACCAGTAGCTAAATCACCGCAGAATCTGCGACAATAAAGCGGCTCCCAAAACAGGGGGCCGTTTTTTTATTTATAACTTAGAGCGCCCGCATAGGGAGCCAAACCCGATTACCGCCTACGGAATTTCTTTCATGAAACGATTGTGCATTCTGATGTTCTTTTGTTTATCAACCGCCTGGGCCGAAACGCCCGACAGCCCCTATTTAAAGCAGGCTAAGGCAGGCGACAGCCGCGCTCAGTTCTATCTTGCCGATACCCTTTTTAGCGCAGGCGAATACCAGCAGGCTGAAGACTGGGCTGCAAAATCTGCGGCGCAAGGTGATGCTGATGCACTCGCCCTTCTGGCGCAGTTAAAAATTCAGAACCCGGCAACGGCGGATTACCAACAGGCTAAATCATTAGCTGAACAGGCAGTACAACGGGGCAGCAAAACCGGCGAAGTCACGCTCGCACGCCTTCTGGTAAACACACAAACCGGTAAACCTGATTACCCTGCTGCCATAAAGCTGCTGGAAAGCGCATCGCAGGACCTTGAAAGTGACTCCGCGGTGGATGCGCAGATGTTCTTAGGTTTGCTTTATGCCAATGGCGTGGGCATTCCCCAGGACGATGAGCAAGCCACATTCTGGTTCAAGCGCAGCTCGGCACTCTCCCGCACCGGTTATGCCGAATACTGGGCGGGCATGCTGTTTTTAAACGGTGAGAAAGGGTTTATTGCGGCCAATAAGCAACGAGCGTTGCAGTGGTTAAACCTGAGCTGTATGGAAGGTTTTGATACCGGCTGTGAAGAGTTTGAGCAAATCAGTAACGGCGGGTAAACCCGCCATTACGGCAACACCAAATCCGATAATCCCTCAGGAAATCTCGTTTTCATGTCTGACTTGCATCGCCCAACGTTGAGCCGCCTCCGGTAACGTAAAGGGCGGTGACTGGCGGAACGCATTCCCCACCAGCACAAATGCCACATAGCGATTGCGTAGCATCCACACATCCTTAAATCCTTCTACACGCCAGGCATGGGCTGGCGGCACGGGTTCAACACGCGGTTGATACGTAATAACGGGGCGAGTATTCGGTTGGCGCAAAGGTTTCATAGGCAATGGAATCAAAACTAAATTGATGAACAACTTCACTATGATAGCGGAGAACTGCCCTTCTCGTCTCGCGTTGAGATGACCTTGTCCTATAGTTAAAGATGTTTTGATCATACAAAGCATCTTTATAACAAGACTAAATCAGGAGAAGTGTTCAATGTCGACGAACGATAAACATCCGCTTAGCCACAATGCACCGATACATGACGCCAATGAATCAAAACCCGGAATGGATTCGCTGGCACCCGAAGACGGCTCACATCGCCCTTCCGCAGAACCCACGCCACCCGGCGCACAGCCCACCGCTGCGGGGAGTTTCAAAAGCCCGGACACTTCCAATGAAAAGCTGAAATCGCTCGATGTGCATCGCAAAGACGGTGAAAACTTCCCGCTCACCACCAACCAGGGCGTGCGCATCGCCGACGACCAAAATTCACTGCGCGCAGGTACGCGTGGGCCTACGCTTCTGGAAGATTTTATCCTGCGGGAAAAAATCACCCATTTTGACCATGAGCGTATTCCCGAGCGTATCGTTCACGCCCGCGGTTCAGCCGCCCACGGCTATTTCCAACCGTATAAAAATTTATCGGATGTCACCAAAGCCGATTTCTTATCCGACCCTGACAAAATCACCCCGGTATTCGTTCGATTTTCTACCGTCCAGGGCGGCGCTGGCTCCGCCGATACCGTGCGTGATATCCGTGGGTTTGCCACCAAGTTCTACACCGAAGAAGGGATTTTCGATTTAGTCGGCAACAACACGCCGGTGTTTTTCATTCAGGACGCGCATAAATTCCCGGATTTTGTCCATGCCGTTAAACCCGAGCCGCACTGGGCTATCCCGCAAGGCGGCAGCGCCCACGACACCTTCTGGGATTATGTTTCGCTGCAACCCGAAACATTGCACAACGTCATCTGGGCGATGTCTGACCGTGGCTTACCGCGCAGTTACCGCACCATGGAAGGTTTTGGGATCCATACCTTCCGCATGATAAACGCCGAGGGCAAAGCCACTTTCGTGCGCTTCCACTGGAAACCAACCGCCGGAAAAGCCTCTCTTATCTGGGATGAGTCGCAAAAACTGACGGGCCGTGACCCGGACTTCCACCGTCGCGACCTCTGGGAATCTATCGAGGCAGGCGATTTCCCGGAATACGAACTGGGACTGCAATTAATTCCAGAAGAAGATGAATTTAAGTATGACTTTGACCTGCTGGACCCCACTAAACTGATCCCTGAAGAACTGGTTCCGGTTCACCTGGTGGGCAAAATGACGCTCAATCGCAACCCGGATAATTTCTTTGCCGAAAACGAACAGGCGGCGTTCCATCCGGGCCATATTGTTCCTGGACTCGATTTCAGTAATGACCCGCTGTTGCAGGGGCGCTTGTTCTCCTACACCGATACGCAAATCAGCCGTCTGGGTGGGCCAAACTTCCACGAAATCCCGATTAACCGCCCAACCTGCCCGTATCACAACTTCCAGCGTGACGGCATGCACCGCATGGATATCGACAGTAATCCGGCAAACTACGAGCCGAATTCAATTAACGATAACTGGCCGCGTGAAACGCCTCCAGGCCCGAAACGCGGAGGTTTCGAAAGCTACCAGACGCGCGTTGAAGGGCATAAAATCCGTGAGCGCAGTCCATCGTTTGGCGAATATTACTCACATCCGCGCCTGTTCTGGCAAAGCCAGACGCCTGTTGAACAACAGCATATTATCAGCGCGTTTAGCTTTGAATTATCCAAGGTCGCCAGACCCTATATTCGTGAACGCGTGCTCGATCACCTCACGCGTATCGATATTTCCCTCGCTCAGCCGGTTGCGGAAAACCTGGGCATCGAACTGTCACACGAGCAAATGCACGTCGCACCACCGAAAGACGTCAACGGATTGAAGAAAGACCCGAGCCTTAGCCTGTATGCGGTGCCGAGTGGTTCCGTAAAGGGCCGCGTAGTGGCGATTTTGCTCAGTGAAAAAGCCAATGCAGCGGATGTGCTGGCGACCATGAAAGCATTAAAAAATGAAGGCGTGCACACCAAATTGCTGTTTGCCCGTATGGGTGAAGTGGCTGCTGATGACGGTTCCCTATTGCCCATCGGCGCAACCTTTGCGGGTTCACCTTCGGTCACAGTCGATGCGGTCATTGTGCCGGGAGGCGACCTGAGTTCAATTCTCGATAATGGTGATGCGGCTTACTATTTACTGGAAGCCTATAAACACTTGAAAGTGATTGGTCTCGCAGGAGATGCCCGCCAGTTCAAATCTAAACTGGCGATTGATGCGCAGGGTGAAGAAGGTGTTGTAGAAGGTGACGCTGTCACAAAATCATTTACCGATGATTTCCTGAAATCTTTAGCCGCCCACCGCGTCTGGTCGCGGCATAACAAAATCGCTCATATCCCGGCATAAGCCATAAAAAAAGCCGCCACATTAGTGACGGCTTTTTCAGAAATAACGGGAATTATTTCTTAGTCTGCGGATCGGTATCGTACTCAGCACAAGTCTGATAACCCGAATTCATCACATGCCCGGTGTCATCAAGGGCGACGAAATAAGTTTCTGTTTTGCCATCGCGCTGGCCAAGAATATAAGTCTGGCAAGTCCCACGCGCGTGAATCATGGTCACTTCAGAAGAAGGCTTGCCGGCCACCTGCTGCACTTGCTCACGGCTCATGCCTTTTTTCACATCTTTCACGACTGGCGTCGTAACCTGATCTTTTGTGCGGTCATATGCCGTACAACCCGCAAGCATAGTCATCACCGCTGCTGCACCTAAAATTCCTGCAAAAGTCTTGTTCATATTTTATCCTCGTTTTTCAGGGTATTGCTCATGCGTGTTAGATAAGCCTGGAATATAAAAGAGGTTTTATCAACTAAGCAGACCAAATGAACAAATTTTAGGATTATTATACAAAACACCATGTTAGCGCCAAATCGCTCTAAATCGCGCCAAATGGTTCCCATGCCCCCGCATGAGTCTTGTCGTTTTACCTACAAAAGGTTAGTTTTAATCAATCTACCTGCACGCGCAGGTGAATTTCAATCGGAGGGTTTAAATGGCTCTGCAACAAGAGATTATCCAGGCACTAGGGGTTAAACCGCAGATCGATCCTGCACAAGAAATTCGTGTCAGCGTCGATTTTTTGAAAGCCTATCTGAAAAAGTATCCCTTTATTAAATCTCTGGTGCTGGGCATCAGCGGCGGTCAGGATTCAACCTTGACCGGCAAACTGTGCCAGACCGCCATCAGCGAACTGCGCGAAGAAACCGGTGACGAGAGCTACCAGTTCATCGCGGTGCGCTTGCCGTTTGGCGTGCAGGCCGATGAGCAAGACTGCCAGGACGCCATCACCTTTATCCAGCCCGACCGCGTGTTAACCGTGAACATCAAAGGTGCCGTGCTGGCGAGCGAACAAGCGCTGCGCGAAGCCGGTATCGAACTGAGCGATTTTATTCGCGGCAACGAAAAAGCCCGCGAGCGTATGAAAGCGCAATACAGCATTGCCGGAATGACCAAAGGCGTGGTGGTTGGGACTGACCATGGCGCAGAAGCGGTAACAGGTTTCTTCACCAAATACGGCGATGGTGGCACCGATATCAACCCAATCTTCCGTCTGAACAAACGTCAGGGCAAAGCGCTGCTTAAAACCCTGGGCTGCCCGGAGCATTTATATCAGAAAGCGCCAACGGCTGACCTCGAAGACGATCGCCCTTCTCTGCCTGACGAAGCCGCACTGGGTGTGACTTACGACCAGATTGATGATTACCTTGAAGGCAAAACGCTTGATGAAGGCACCAGCAAAATCATTGAAGGCTGGTATCTGAAAACCGAACACAAACGTCGCACGCCGATCACTGTGTTTGATGATTTCTGGAAATAACTTTTTCTGTAAATAGCGTCGGATGGCGCTTCGCTTATCCGACAAGACTTATCTGGAAACCCATGGATAGCGCTGCAAAACGCGCCACGGCCTTTGGCCTGCTGGCCATTCTCCTCTGGAGTACCTCGGTTGGTTTACTGCGAAGTATCAGCGAGCATTTTGGCCCCGTCGGCGGCGCGGCGCTGATTTATACCGTCAGCGCCCTTTGCCTGTGCCTGGCTCGCGGTTTACCCAAAGTCCGTGAAATCCCTCAGCGATATTTATGGATTGGCGGGGCATTATTTGTCACTTATGAAATTTTCCTCGCCTTAGCGATTGGCCTTGCACACACCCGCACGCAGTCGTTAGAACTCGGGATGATTAATTACCTGTGGCCGAGCCTGACCATCTTACTGGCGCTATTTATCAACCAGCAACGTAGCAGCTTGTGGTTATGGCCGGGGCTTGCACTTTCGCTTGCGGGTATTGTGCAGGTGATGAAAGGGGATGGAGTCTGGTCGCCGCTGCAAATGTGGCACAACATTCTCGATAACCCGCTGGCTTACGGCCTGGCGTTTGCCGCAGCACTCATTTGGGCGCTGTACTGCAATATTACGCGCCGCTGGAGTGACGGAAAGAACGGCGTTTCATTGTTTTTTTGCGCCACCGCTGCTGTGCTGTGGGTGAAATTCGCCTTCGTGAGCGAAGCGCCGATTCACTTTACGCTGCCTGCAACGCTGCAACTGTTGTTTATGGGAGCTTCCACGGCAATAGCCTATTCGGCCTGGAACCACGGCATTCAACGCGGGAATATGACGTTACTGGCTACGGCATCGTATTTCACGCCAGTGCTTTCGGCGTTAATGGCGAGTTTGTGGTTGGGTCTGCATCCGGGTTGGGGGTTTTGGCAGGGTGTGGTTATGGTGGTGGCCGGATCGCTTCTGTGTTGGCTCGCGACCCGGCGTTACAGTTAAGGCGTTATTTCACCATCGGGAGTTTTAAATCATGCTCCCGCGCGCATTCAATGGCGCTCTCATAACCCGCATCGGCGTGGCGCATCACGCCGGTTGCCGGGTCATTCCACAGCACACGCCCCAAACGCACCTCCGCTTCCGGGGTACCATCGGCCACAATCACCACTCCGGCATGTTGCGAGAAGCCCATCCCCACGCCGCCGCCGTGATGCAAACTCACCCAGGTTGCACCGCCCGCAGTATTTAACAACGCGTTGAGCAATGGCCAGTCCGAAACCGCATCAGAACCATCTTTCATGGATTCCGTTTCACGATTGGGCGAAGCCACTGAACCGCAGTCCAGATGGTCACGCCCGATAACCACTGGCGCTTTCAACTCGCCATTGCGTACCATTTCGTTAAACGCCAGCCCTGCGAGATGACGCTCTCCCAGACCCAGCCAGCAAATACGCGCCGGTAATCCCTGGAAAGCAATGCGTTCCTGCGCCATATCCAGCCAACGATGCAAGTTCTGGTTATCCGGGAATAGCTCTTTCAGTTTGGCGTCTGTTTTCGCAATATCTTCCGCATCGCCCGACAGCGCCACCCAGCGGAATGGCCCTTTGCCTTCGCAGAACAGCGGGCGAATATAGGCCGGAACGAAGCCCGGGAAATCAAAGGCATTTTCCACGCCTTCATCGAAAGCCACCTGGCGAATGTTATTGCCATAATCCACCGTCGGCACGCCCATTTCCCAGAAATCGAGCATCGCACGAACGTGTACGGCCATTGACTCACGCGCCGCTTTTTCTACTGCTTTAGGTTGCGTGGATCTTTCGCTCTGCCAGCGATCCACTGTCCAGCCTAACGGCAAATACCCGTTGACCGGATCGTGCGCCGACGTTTGGTCGGTCACGATATCAGGCTTGATCCCACCCGCTTTGGCGCGTTTGACCAGTTCAGGCAAAATTTCTGCCGCGTTACCCAGCAGGCCCACAGAAATAGCTTTTTTCTCCGCATTGGCCTGCTCAATAATCGACAGGGCTTCATCCAGATTCGTCGCTTTATAATCCAGATAACGGGTACGCAGGCGGAAATCAATGCGAGACTCCTGGCACTCGATAGCTAATACCGAAGCGCCCGCCAGAACACCCGCCAGCGGCTGCGCACCGCCCATTCCGCCCAGCCCCGCAGTCAGAATCCATTTGCCGCGTAAATCACCGCCATAATGCTGGCGGCCTGCTTCGGCAAAGGTTTCAAACGTCCCCTGCACAATGCCCTGCGCACCGATATAAATCCACGAACCGGCGGTCATCTGGCCGTACATCATCAGCCCGGCTTTATCCAGCTCATGGAAATGATCCCAGTTAGCCCAATGCGGCACGAGGTTTGAGTTGGCAATTAACACTCGCGGCGCATCCGTGTGAGTGCGGAAAACACCCACCGGTTTGCCGGATTGCACCAGCAACGTTTCATCAGCTTTAAGCGTGCGCAGCGAGGCAAGGATCTGCTCGAAGCATTCCCAGTTGCGAGCCGCTTTGCCGATCCCGCCGTACACCACCAGATCCTCCGGGCGCTCAGCGACATCCGGATCGAGGTTATTCTGGATCATGCGGTAAGCCGCTTCGATCAACCAGTTTTCGCAGTGCAGCGTGGTGCCATGTGGAGCGCGTACCGTGCGGGCTACCGCCTGTTTTACAGATTCAGTCATTGGAGTGGCTCCCGGCATCACGCCGATGTAGAAGGAAAGAGTTGAGTAATCACCGCAGGCAGTTCGCCGCTGGCACCCCACTGGCGCATGCTTTCAATATCGGGTGCCAGTAAACGGTCTTTATCGAGGAATGCCACGCGCTCACGCACGCCGCTGAATACCTGCTCCATGAGCGGTGAACTGCGCAGCGGGCGTGAAAATTCAATCCCCTGAGCTGCCGCCATCGCTTCAATTCCCACCACTGCGGAGGTGTTGAAGCACATATCACCGAGGCGGCGAGCCGCGTAGGTCGCCATCGAAACGTGATCTTCCTGGTTTGCCGACGTTGGCAGGCTGTCAACGCTGCCAGGATGCGCCAGCGATTTGTTTTCAGACGCCAGAGCGGCGGCAGTGACCTGAGCAATCATAAAGCCTGAGTTAATCCCGCCCTCTTTCACCAGGAATGGCGGCAGGCCAGAAAGCCCGGTATCCAACAACAACGCCAGGCGGCGTTCGGAAATCGCACCAATTTCTGCCACCGCCAGCGCGATAATGTCTGCGGCGAACGCAACGGGTTCAGCGTGGAAATTACCGCCAGAAATCACCTCACCCGTTTCGCTAAACACCAGCGGGTTATCGGATGCGGCGTTGGCTTCAATTTGCAGCACACGCGCCGCGTGGCGCAGGTTATCGAGACATGCGCCCATCACTTGTGGCACGCAGCGAATCGAATACGGGTCTTGCACGCGCCCACAATGCTGATGGGAATCGACAATCTCACTGCCGTCCAGCAACGCTCTGACTGCGGCCGCGACGTCAATTTGCCCGGTTTGCCCGCGCGCTTCATGAATACGGGCATCGAACGGTTTCACCGAACCTTTGATGGCTTCGAGGGATAACGCGCCCGCCACCAGTCCGGCACCAAAGACTTTCTCGCCTTCAAACAAACCGCGCAGCGCCAGTGCTGTAGAAACCTGGGTGCCGTTGAGTAACGCCAGCCCTTCTTTTGGCCCGAGCACTAACGGCTCGACACCGGCAATTTTCAGCCCGGCAATCGCAGGCAGTTCTTCGCCGTTGATACGAACGTTGCCTTCACCCAGTAGCATCAGGGAAAGATGCGCCAACGGTGCTAAATCACCCGAGGCACCCACTGACCCTTTTTCAGGGATCACCGGCATCACGCCCGCGTTAAACAAGGTCAGCAAACTGTCGATAACCTTCATCCGCACGCCAGAATGACCACGGGCGAGACTGATGATTTTGCTCGCCATCACCAGGCGCACAACATCATCAGGCAGAGGTTGCCCAAGGCCGACGCTGTGGGAAAGCACCAGATTGCGTTGCAACTCAGCGAGGTGCTCTTTTGCAATGGTGGTTTGCGCCAGTTTGCCAAAACCCGTGTTAATGCCGTAAACCACATCGCCGTGATTCACGATATCCTCAACGGTTTTTTGGGACTTTGCGACTGCCTCAACGGCCTGCGAATCAAGGCTCAGAGTGACGGTTCCATGGTAGATTTCACGCAGCGTGGCGAGCGTTACACGCCCTGGAGTGAGACAGCACAGCTTTTTTTGCAGGGACATAGTGACATCCTGATGGCATCAATTCGTATGAACGTATAGAGTTGTATAGACAACCTAACTAATAAACCCAAATGACCGCCAGCACGTCATAGGTAATTTTTATTGAACAGTGAGCGGGATCGCGCTTTCACCGCAAAATGAAATAATCAAGGAACCGCTAATGTCTGAGACTCTCGCCCAATTACGCGCCGCCATCAGTGATTTACCCGCGCCCATTTATTTGCGGGTGAAGCAGGGAATTATCACTCAGATACGCAGCGGTAACTGGGTTGCCCACCAGCGAGTGCCTTCGGAAACTGAATTGGTTAATGCGCTTAATGTCAGCAGAATGACGATTAACCGCGCGTTGCGGGAACTGACGGGGGAAGGCTGGCTGGTGCGAATGCAGGGGGTCGGAACATTTGTCGCCGAGCAAAAAGGCCATACCGCTATGCTGGAAGTGGGCAGCATAGCCGAAGAAATTACCGCCCGTGGCCATCATTATCGCAACCAGGTGGTTGCCCTTGAGCAAGTCAACGCGGATGAAAAGCTGGCGCATGCTTTTTCAATTAACATCGGCGAACCGCTGTTTTACTCGCAGCTGGTTCATTACGATAACGATATGGCGGTGCAACTGGAAACACGCTACGTCAATCCGGCGCTCGCCGCTGATTATCTACACCAGGATTTTCGCCTGTTCACGCCGCACCACTACCTGAGCAAAGTTGCGCCGTTAACCTCAGGTGAACATGTTGTGGAAGCGGTGCTCGCCGACGAAACGCAACAAGGCTTACTTGAAGTGACCGCTAGCCAGCCTTGTCTGTTGATTCAACGCCGCACCTGGCATCATTCTCAGGTGGTGACGGTGGCCCGGCTGTTGTATCCAGGCTCACGTTATCAGTTGGTAGGCAGTTTTACAGGTAAGTGATTTCACTAAACAGCAGTTTCCCTTCCGATTTCAGCAAGCGCAAAGTGTGGCGGCCATCTTGCCACCACGCGCCCTGCTCCGCCTTGAGCAGTTTGTCACCCAGTTGCCACTCGCCGCTTAATACGTACACAATCCCGCCGCGTGGTGCGAAGGTGGTAAACGAGCGGTCCGCCACACGCACTTTGGCGCGGCAACGGTCACGGTGCGTCATGATATTAAAATCCATCGACATCCCCTGTTTCAGCTCGGCTTTAACCGTGTAATCACCAGCAAAAGCAAACGGCTGGAAGTGCTTCAGGGTATGGCGAAACGCCTTTCCTGCATCCAGCACCACTTCGCCCCCTTCGAGCAAAGTGATGACGCGGTCTACCTGTGGGAACGCCGAAAACTCACCGCTACTGGCGATCGAAGCGATACTGGCGCGCCAGTTAAAATCACGCGTTGCGGGCGGAAAGCAGCAAATTTCGCGGGTTTCTCCAGCCCCGTTACGCCACAAACTGACGGGCACTTTCCGTATATCAAAAAATTCCATCACCACTCCTGAAGGGTGCGCATCACCTGCGCAAACTGTGTGTTGCTTTGTTCATCGAGCGGGTGCTGCCTGTCGCTGATTACCTGCTTCCCGGCAACCCACACGTCTCTGATTTGTTCACGGCTCCCACCAAATATCCAGCGGTTGAGCAACGCATAATCTTCTATGTGCGCAAGCCAGGAATCACGCTCGAGCACCAGCCAGTCTGCACGTTGCCCCGGCGCTATCATGCCCATAGTGACGCCGCAAGCCTGTGCGCCTCCCACCGCCGCTTGTCGCCATAACACTTCACCCACCTGCGGCAGTTCTGGCAGCACAATCCGATTGCGGCGTTTGTCGCGCAGACGCTGCGCATATTCGAGCCAACGTAGCTCTTCGAGCGCATTCACCGAAACATGGCTGTCGGAGCCAATCCCCCAGTGCCCGCCCTGCGCAATGAAATTGGTTGCCGGGAAAATACCGTCACCGAGATTCGCTTCGGTAGTGGGACACAACCCCGCCACGGAGCGGCTTTCAACAATTTGGGTTAACTCTTCCGGCGACAAATGCGTGGCGTGAACCAGGCACCAACGGTCATCCACAGCAAAGCGGTTATACAGCCACTCCACCGGGCGCTCGCCACTCCAGGCAAGGCAGTCATCGACCTCTTTTTCCTGCTCGGCAATATGGATATGCACCGGCATTCGGTAGTCGCTGGCTTCCAGCACATCTTCCATTTGCTCCTGCGTCACCGCTCTTAATGAGTGGAAACACAGGCCATGATTAATCAACGGATAGCGACGCAGCGCATTGCCCAGCGCCTGTTGCTGGCGCAAGTAACGGTCGACATCCTGAATAAATCTTTTCTGCCCAACGGCGGGAGGCTGCGCGCCAAATCCCGCATGGCTATAGAGCACAGGCAACAAAGTCTGCCCTATTCCGCTGTTATCGGCAGCAAGCAGCAATTGCTGTAGCATCAAATCGCCTGACGCATACGGTTTTCCGTTAACGTCATGATGTAAATAATGAAATTCTGCAACCTGGGTATAGCCGCCCTTGAGCATGTCGATATACAAGCGTGTGGCAATAGCGCCAACTTGCTCCGGCGACAGCTTTTGCACCATGCGATACATCACATCGCGCCACGTCCAGAAGCTATCTTGCGGATTGCCCGCGACCTCCGTCAGCCCCGCCATCACCCGCTGGAAAGCATGCGAATGCAAATTCGTGATAGAAGGAATCACTACACCGGGAAGCAGCGTAGCCTCCTCGCTTGTAGCGCCAGCCTCAACATGAGTTATCGTCCCTCGTTCATCGACGGTAATGCGCACATTGTGTCCCCAGCCTTGGGGGAGCATGACAACTGGTGCAAAAAATGCTGGCATAGATTTGATTCCTTCTTTTGCGATGCCAATGATTTAGCGATTATTTCGTGCCGACGCAAACCAAATCCGTCGTTTGCTAAAAAATTGTGTGACGGACAACAAAACGCGGGGTTGCCTGCTACTTTAGCGGCAACCTGGTTGCTCAACTCATCATGCTGCGCTAGCTTGTAGTCAATTGTCTATACAACCTGATGTGGAGAATGTCATGACTTATCCTCGCGCCTGCGACAGCCTGTGGAGTGGCGCAACCCTGGTCACGATGAAAGACGGTCTTTACCACTTAATTGAAGATGGCGTTATCGCGGTGCATCAGGGGAAAATCGTCTGGCTCGGCGCGCGGGCGCAACTTCCTGATATCACGGCCGCTGAACATCACCATTTTGACGGCGGAATCGTGACGCCAGGCTTTATCGATTGTCATACGCATTTAGTTTTTGGCGGCGATCGCAGCGCGGAATTTGAAATGCGCTTAAACGGCATGAGCTACGCGGAAATCGCCGCACAGGGCGGCGGGATTATTTCCACCGTTCGCCACACGCGCGAAGCTGACGAAAATGACCTGCTGAACGCCGCACGTCAGCGCCTGCAACACTTGTTAAAAGAAGGCGTGACCACCGTCGAAATAAAATCGGGCTATGGCCTGGATATCGACAACGAAATCAAAATGCTGCGTGTGATTCGTCAACTCGGAGAAACGCTCCCGGTTGAAGTGTATGCCACCTGCCTGGCCGCGCACGCCATACCGCCAGAATTTAGCGGCGATGGCGATAAGTGGGTCGACGTGGTTTGCGAGCAGTTACTCCCTCGTGTGGCGCAAGAAAAACTGGCCGATGCGGTTGATGCATTTTGCGAACATCTGGCTTTCAGTCCGGCACAAACCGAAAAAGTCTTTGCTGCTGCTCGCGGTTTGGGATTGCCGGTCAAACTTCATGCCGAACAACTCTCCGCACTGGCGGGTAGCAGCCTGGCGGCTCGTTACCAGGCGTTATCTGCCGATCATCTTGAATACGCCACCGATGCCGATGCACAAGCGATGGCCGCAGCGAATACCGTGGCCGTTCTGCTGCCGGGCGCGTTTTATCTATTGCGCGAAAAACAGCAGCCTCCGGTCGCTGCATTCCGCGAACATGGCGTGCCGATGGCCGTCGCCAGTGACGCAAACCCAGGCACGTCCCCGGTACTTTCGCTGCGATTAATGCTCAATATGGCGTGTACGTTGTTTGGCCTGACGCCAGAAGAAGCGCTGGCGGGCGTGACGCTTCACGCGGCGCAGGCGCTGGGAATTAGAGAAAGCCACGGCAGTCTAGAATGCGGGAAAGTTGCCAACTTTGTGCACTGGCCTGTGGCACGTCCGGCTGAACTGGTCTATTGGTTAGGGGGGCAATTGCCCTGCACCGTGATTTATCAGGGAGAGAAACGTGACAGCACCTTTTAATTTCAGCCGTGGGAAACTGCCACTATTGGTCAGCATCCCTCACGCAGGCACCGCATTAACGCCAGAAGTTGAGTCGTCCCTGAGCGATGCGGCACGCCCATTGCCCGATACCGACTGGCATATCCCGAAGCTATATGAATTTGCCCACGCACTCGGCGCGAGTGTGATTGTCGGTAATTATTCGCGGATGGTTATCGACCTTAACCGCCCCGCCGATGATAAACCGCTCTATACCACGGCGACAACTGGCCTGTACCCCGAAACCTTGTTCGATGGCACAGCCGTTTTTATTCCCGGTAAAGAACCCAATACGCCGCAGCGTAAAGCCGCGCTGGACACTATCTGGCAGCCGTACCATCAGCAATTGCAGAGCGAGCTGGAGAGAATGAAAGCCGAACACGGCTACGCGCTATTGTTCGATGCGCATTCCATCGCCAGCCATATTCCGCGTCTGTTCGACGGCAAATTACCGGATCTGAATTTCGGCACCAACGGCGGTAAAAGTTGCGATGAGCTGATTGAAGAACATCTGGTGGCCTGTGCGGCCTCGCAAAACCAATTTAGCTGGGTGGCAAACGGGCGCTTTAAAGGTGGATATATCACGCGCGCTTATGGGCAGCCGTCGCAAGGCGTTCACGCAGTGCAGTTAGAACTTGCGCAGTGTAATTATATGGATGAGCAACCGCCGTTTGCATGGCGTGAAGAGCGAGCAGAAAAACTGCAACCGCTGCTTGAGCAGTTTATTCGTTCGATGTTGAGTAGCGCCCAGCAGATTGCCTGAGAATTAAAACGGGTAAAAAGAAAACCGCCGGTCCTGTCCACAAGATAACGCTTTGTGGACAGGACCGGCGGTCTTAAGTCAGTCGATCAGTTATTCCTGATCAGCAGGCATTTTACCTTCATGTTGAGGACGTTCTGTCAGACGCTTCTCAAAATTGGCATTAAATTGTTTTTTCTGCTCAGGCGTCAGAATGTTGTAGATTTTATTCTGCGTTTCCATATGAGCCATCATACGAGTTTTGTTTTGCTCGGCCATTTTGTCGACTTGCGCCTGGGCTTTCGCTTTGTCGAAGCTGTCGCTGGCGATAATATTATGTGCCGCACGACGTTCTTCTACTGAAGGACGCTCCATTTTACCGCGCTGGTCTTTCATGATGTCGCGCACTTGCTGTTTCTGCGCATCCGTCAAATTCAAATCTTTGAACATCATATCGTGATGGCCGCCACGCATACCTTTATGGTGCATCATCGGCGCATCGGTTTTTGCCGCCGTGGTCGTGGTGGTGTCAGCTGCATGAGCCAGGTTCGCCGCGCCCAGAGCCAGAGTTGAAGCAACAAAGAGAGCTGTTAATTTACGCATATTGTTTATTCCTGTTCTGATTTCTATTACGACAAGGTGTGCCGCGTTGACGAAATTAAGTTTACGGGGTTGTGCGTCAAGTAATAGTGCGCATCGGTAAAGCATTGAAAGGATAAAAAACAAAATTGCAGCAATTATGAAGAGAATAAGGATAAAACGTCGCTGAATTGCAACAGAATATAACAAGGCGATGATTTTAAAGGAATTATGAAGAGATTGTATAGTAATTAGAATGTTGAAGAAAGCATCTATTAAGATTTATCTGTATATTGTTGTTTGACCGGTGATTATTTTCCGGCCCCATTACTGAGGCCGATGCATATTAAAGTTCGCGTAGCATTAATCCAGCACGTAATCCCACCGCGACATTAGGATTAGGGAATAATACATATTCAATATCTTCTTTCACCACGTAACGCGTGTCGCCATCTTCTGCCAGTAATGTGTCTTTAGGAAACGCGGTGAAATTCTGCGTTTTCGCCGACATGTGCAACACAAAGGCATCGCTGAGGCGAGTGATCTGTTGCGCCACTTTATAGCGTAGCGGCTCGCCTTCCGCTGCTGGCGGAGTTTCACCACTCAGTAAAGCCTGCAATGCCTGTTTGGTTTGTTCAAACTGGCTGAGATCATTTTCACCAAAGGCTTGCGCCTTGCCCAATTCCAGCGTGCAGCTCAGCGCATTGAAATGCTCACTGCTGAAATGAGTGAAAGTCCCGCCCGGTGACTGGTGGAACACCAGCGCCTGTAACCCCGCGCAACCCAGCCACGAGAGAAACGCCTCATCGTACGGCGTGGTGCGTGAAGGTAATACCCCAAAACGTGGATGGTATGAGCTACGAATGGCAGTGTGCATATCGAGATGCCAGCAAATGGTCTCTTCGCTTTGGGCGAGGAACAAATCCATCGCGTGTTCAAGGCGACAGGCACGCTGAGTTTCAATGCTTTCCGGGAACTGCTGCCAGCCCCCGCCGAACATGCGGTTCATGTCGCTGTGTTGGTAACGCTGGTTGCTGCGCAATGCCTCTGGATTACCCAGAATCACCAGCAACCGCCATTGCAACGCCAGCTCACCCGCGAGAAGACTATCAACAAGCTGCGCGAGTATTTCTACTGGCGCAGTTTCGTTACCGTGGATACCCGCCGACAACACCAGCGTCTTTTCCACAGATTGATGCGGAGTCAATGCCAAAATCCCCTCATCCCACCACTGCCAACGTAGGTGAGTGTTTTTTCCTGCGGTCTGCGTTGGCACTTTACCCGCCAGGGTTTGCGCCAAAAAATCCAACATTGAGCCTCCGGTTAGGACTGAAATTAGTGCTGAAACGGATAAACAAAACCTAAGTCTAGTATACGCGTCAGTTCGTCGAGTGCTTCGCGCCCTTCACGCAACAGTTGAGGGTCAGCTAAATCAGCCTGAGTTAACCGATCGCGATACCAGCGATCGACCCAGTTGTTGAGGGTGATAAACAACTTGTCGTTCATCATCACCGCCGGGTTTACCGCTTTGAGTTCTGCATCATTGAGAACCACACGCAGACGTAAACACGCCGGGCCGCCGCCGTTAGCCATGCTTTCGCGCAGGTCGAAGACCTGCAAATCGCTAATCGGGTTATCCGCCGCCAGAACCTCATTGAGATAACGCCACACGCCCGCGTGTTGGCGTGACTCTTCGGGCAAGATAAGCGTCATACTACCATCTTCACGGCTCAGTAACTGACTGTTAAATAAATACGTTCCGACCGCATCAGCCACACTCACTTTATCCGCTGGCACTTCAATGGCGGTAAAACCAGGCACTCTTTCACGTAACTGCTCGTAAAGCGCGTGCTGATGCAGGAACGCCTGTTCGTGGCAGAACAGCACCTGGCGGTTGGAAACCGCAATCACGTCGTTGTGGAATACGCCCTGGTCGATAACCATCGGGTTTTGTTGCGCGAACACCAGTAAATCCGGTTTGACCTGGTTCAGTCGCGCTACCGCCTGGCTTGCTTCTAATGTCTGACGTGCCGGGTAGCGCGCCGGAATGAGTCCGGCTTTGGCTTCTTCACGCCCATAAACAAACAGTTGTGTCGACGGTTCGCCATAGGCTCCGCCCAGACGGTTATGGTTCGCCGCCCCTTCGTCACCAAACATCGCGACCTGCGGCAATGCGCCGTGAACAGAAAAATACTGCTCATTACGGAAGATGGCTCGCAATGTGTTTTCTGTGGTTGGCGCTTCACTGGCGCGGTGGAATTTGTTGTTCAGATTCGCCACCGAGAAATGCACTTTGCCATCCAGGCTGTCGGCCGATGGGCAAACGGTCGCGGCATTGGCCACCCACATAGAGGAAGCCGAACTGACAGCCGACAAAAGCTGCGGTGCATCTTTGGCGACACGCTCAATAACTTGCGCATCCGTTCCACTGAAACCTAACTGGCGCAGCAGAGGTACATTAGGCCGCTCTTGCGGAGGGATAACCCCCTGCGCGAAACCGGCATCTGCCAGCGCTTTCATTTTCAGCAAGCCTTGTTTAGCGGCAAGCTTAGGGTTCGAGACGCGGAACTGGTGCTTAGTCGACGCTTCGTTACCGAAAGAAAGCCCGGCGTAATGGTGGGTTAACCCCACCAGTCCATCAAAGTTAACTTCACGCGCTTTCATGGCTATTCCTCACGGCTGAAATCAAGCCCCGGACTCAGGGTCGCAGGCAGCGGGAAGGACGGGCTTTCAAGCGTCGCCATCGGCCATGCGCAATAATCTGCCGCATACCACGCACTGGCGCGATGGTTGCCGGATGCACCGACGCCACCAAACGGAGCCGCACTCGAAGCACCCGTTAGCGGTTTATTCCAGTTCACAATCCCTGCGCGGGCTTCGAGTAACAACTGGTCGAATTGCTCGCGATGCGGAGAAATCAGCCCGCTTGCCAGGCCGTAGCGCGTGTCGTTTGCCATGCTGATGGCTTCATCAAAATCGCTATAACGATAAACCGTCAGCAATGGCCCGAAGATTTCTTCGTCCGGTACGTTTGCCACGCCGGTTAATTCGACAATACCTGGCGTCAGCAACGACGTTCCCGTTTTGAGCAGTTTGGGTTCAAGCAATGCTTTCCCACCACGGGCGATATGCTCCTGCCAGCCGGTCAGCACGCGTTCTGCGGCCTGGACCGAAATTAGCCCGCCGATAAACGGCTGCGGCACTGCATCCCACGCAGCCGGGCGAATACGCCCCGCCACTTCCACCAGCCGTTGTAAAAATGCATCGCCCTGCGCACCGTGTTTCACCAGCAAGCGACGCGCACAGGTACAGCGCTGCCCCGCAGTCACAAACGCCGACTGAATCACCAGATGCACCGCACCATCAATATCCTGCGGATCTTCAACAATAAGCGGGTTATTGCCGCCCATTTCCAGCGCCAGAATTTTCTCCGGCTGCCCGGCAAACTGGCGATGTAGCTGGTATCCAGTGTTTGCACTACCGGTAAATAACAGGCCATCAAGCATCGGCTGCTGTGCCAGAGCCTGGCCCGTTTCACGTCCGCCCTGCACCAGATTCAGCACGCCTGCGGGAACACCCGCCTGCTCCCACAATTTCATCACTTGCTCGCCAATCAGCGGCGTCAGTTCACTCGGTTTAAACACCAGCGTATTACCCGCCAGTAACCCCGGAACAATATGCCCGTTTGGCAGATGTCCGGGGAAGTTATACGGGCCAAATACCGCTAACACACCGTGCGGACGATGGCGCAACGTGGCCGCACCATCCGGCATTTCGGTGTGCGTTTCGCCGGTACGGGTGCGGTAAGCCTTAATCGAAATGGCGATTTTATTGATCATTGCCGTGATTTCAGTTGCCGCCTCCCAGCGTGGTTTGCCGGTTTCCTGGGAAATCGTCACCGTCAGCGACTCTTTGTTGGCTTCGAGCAAGGTGGCAAATTTTTCAACGATAGCCTGGCGCTCAGTAAACGGGCGTTTCGCCCAGGCCGGAAATGCGGCACGTGCCGCATGACACGCTTGCTCAACTTGCGGCTCATTTGCCGCAGCCCCTTCCCACAGCAAATCACCATTCACCGGATTGTGCTTTTGCAGCGTTTCGCCCAGGCCCGAAAGCCATTGTCCATTAATCCACTGAGTCATACTTTTTTCTCCTCGGGGCACAAACGCACCAGTCGTACTTTATCGCCAGTGCTGCATTTCAGGGCGTCAGCGGTTTTGGCATCAATAATCAGCCGGTCGCCTTTTGGGTTCGCCTTAATCAGCATGGAGCGGAAATTGTTGTATTTTTCATTGGCGACCAGGCACATCGGTAACTCTTCGGTTGCCGGTTGCCCAATCACCACTTCAACGAGGCGGCTTTTGCGGATCGCACGCACGCGGTCGATATCACATTCAAGCGTTGGGCCGCCGTCGAAAATATCGACGTAATTGCGATAGCGGAAACCTTCGGCTTCAAGAACCGCACGCGCAGGCGCAGTTTGCGGATGGACTTTGCCAATCACCGCCCGCGCCTCGGCAGACAGGAAATCGGTATAAATCGGATGCTTCGGCATCAGTTCCGCGATAAACGCTTTCTGACCGGTACCGCACAGGTAATCGGCACGGCTAAATTCCATTGAGAAAAAGCGATTGCCGAGGCTTTCCCAGAATGGCGAATGACCGTGTTCGTCAATCACGCCACGCATCTCAGCGACCACTTTTTCATTAAAGCGGTCGCGAAACGCCGCCATAAAGAGAAAGCGTGATTTGGAAAGCAGGTAGCCGTTGCCTTCTTTGCGCCAGTCGGCATCAAGGAAAAGCGTGCAAAGTTCGCTGCTGCCAGTGTGATCGTGGCTAAGGAACAGTGTCGGTAACGCGTTGTAAATGTTCAGCTCTTTGGAGGCATGAACATGGGTGCCAACGTGGTAGTTGTACCAGGGGTCGTTTAAGCCCACCGCCACTTCAATAGCGCAAATGCCGACGACGCGTTCTGTCGTGGAATCTTCCAGCACAAACACATAACCCTGGTCGCCTTCTGGCAGGTCGCCTTGCCAGGTTTGAATGGAGCGTTCGATACGTGCCGACAGCGTTTTTTCATCCGCAGGCAGCGAGGTCAACCCGCCGCCCGTTTTACCCGCCAACGCCAGCAGCCCGGATATATCACCGCGCTCAACCGGACGGATAATCATCATGATTGCTCTCCCGCTAAAAAGCGTTCACAGGCGCGCTCAAAACGATCCAGCCCTTTTTGCACTTCGGCTTCACTGACAATTAATGCCGGTGCGAAACGGACCACATTTGCCCCGGCGATAAGCATCATCAAGCCTTCCTGAGCCGCAGCCTGTAAAATAAGTTTAGCTTTTCCACTGTATTCCGGTTGAAGGACACAGCCAATTAACAACCCCAAACCGCGCACTTCGCTGAACAGTTGATGCTTCTGGTTAATTTTGTTTAAACGCTCAACAAACCAGGCGTGGCGCTGCTTAACTCCGTTCAGCACTTCTGGCGTGTTAATGATTTCCATCACGCGACCGGCAACCGCACCCGCCAGCGGATTACCACCGTAGGTGGTGCCGTGGGTGCCGACGACCATCACTTTTGAGAATTTATCGGTGGTCAGCATCGCGCCAATCGGGAAGCCACCGCCCAACGCTTTAGCGGTAGAAAGGACATCCGGCGTGATGCCGTAGTGCATATAGGCGTAAAGCTCGCCGGTGCGGCCGACACCGGTTTGCACTTCATCGAAAATCAGTACCGCGTTATGGCGGTCGCAAAGCTCGCGCAAACCTTGCAGGAAAGTAGGATCGGCGGGTACCACGCCGCCTTCGCCCTGCATCGGCTCCACAATCACCGCGCAGGTATTTTCGTTGATCAGTTCGCTGGCAGATTGCAGATCGTTATAAATGGCGTGGCTAATTTGCGGCGGCAGCGGCGCAAAATCCTGCGAATAAGCCGGTTGCCCGCCTGCCGAAACAGTAAACAACGTACGACCGTGAAACGCATTTTTGAATGCAACGATGCCACTTTTGTTCGGGCCAAAATTATCGTGGGCGTATTTTCGTGCCAGTTTGAGCGCCGCTTCGTTGGCTTCTGCACCCGAGTTACAGAAGAACACTTTGTCGGCAAAAGTGGCATCGATCAGTTGTTTTGCCAGGCGCAGAATCGGCTCGTTAGTGTAGCCATTGCCGGTATGCCAGAATTTTGCCGCCTGCTCTTCTAACGCTTTGCGTAAATCAGGGTTGGCGTGGCCCAGCGCGTTGACCGCAATACCCCCGGCGAAATCGATATAGTCTTTGCCTTGCTGGTCCCACAATGTCGACCCTTCACCGCGCACAGGAATAAAAGAAGCTGGGGCATAAACGGGCATCATCCATTCGTCGAAATTTTGGCGGGTAATTGACTGCGACATAAAGACCTCTCCGGGTAAATAAAAAGTTATTTATATGTTAAATAATTGAGTGTTTGCGCTGTAAATGTAGATTGCACGCTTCGTGCCAGCCAGCGATATAAATGCATAGCGGAGGGTTGATAAAGGAAAATCAAGGAGTTACAAACCAGGCATATTCACTAAAAGTGAATATATAGTGCATAGTTTTATGGTGCCGTATGGATCGCCGCACGAAAACAAGAAATATTATGCAACCGTAAAATTTAATACTGGATTTGTGATCGATGATGGGGTTTGCACGGCTATTACGCCCCAAAACGGGGCGGCGTGACTGAATTTGGTGCAGATTTTGTATGTGTACAGACTTCAGACCCTGGCGCTTATCCCCGACAAAACGGCGATCCCTCGGCATTTTTGCCATTTTCTGCTAACATCCTGCAACATTGACTCGTCACCACGGCAGCGACTTATGAAATTCGTCTCTTTTAATATCAACGGCCTGCGCGCCCGTCCGCACCAACTTCAAGCCATTGTTGAACAGCATCAACCTGACGTTATCGGTTTGCAGGAAACAAAAGTCCACGATGACATGTTCCCGCTCGAAGAGGTTGCAAAGCTGGGTTACAACGTCTTTTATCACGGTCAGAAAGGCCATTACGGTGTGGCGTTGCTCACCAAAGAGACGCCAATTTCGGTGCGTCGTGGTTTCCCTGGCGACGATGAAGAAGCCCAGCGCCGTATTATCATGGCCGAAATTCCTTCCCCATTAGGCAATCTGACGGTGATAAACGGTTACTTCCCGCAGGGTGAAAGCCGCGACCATCCGACCAAATTCCCGGCCAAAATGAAGTTCTATCAGGATCTGCAAAACTACCTGGATACCGAACTGAAGAAAGATAATCCGGTGCTGATTATGGGTGATGTGAACATCAGCCCGACCGACCTGGATATTGGTATTGGCGAAGACAACCGCAAACGCTGGTTGCGTACCGGTAAATGTTCCTTCCTGCCGGAAGAACGTGAATGGATGGACCGCCTGATTAGCTGGGGCCTGGTCGATACTTTCCGCCACGCAAACCCTGAAGCGCAAGACAAGTTCTCGTGGTTTGATTACCGCTCGAAAGGTTTTGATGACAACCGTGGCCTGCGCATAGATTTGCTGCTGGCAAGCCAACCGCTGGCTGAACGCTGTGTTGCAACCGGCATTGATTACGATATTCGCAGCATGGAAAAACCATCCGACCATGCGCCGGTGTGGGCTGAATTTAAGCTATAAGGAAGAACACCACATCCCATGCGTAAGTTACTGTTTGCCACGCTGGTTGTGGTTTTCGTTCTCCTCATTATCTATTTGCCGCCGGGAAGTCTGGCGGCCCTGCAACACTATCAAGCGCAATTCTCAGCCTGGCATCATCAGCATCCGCTGCAAACGGCGTTTGCCTTCTTCGTGATTTATGTCCTCATCACTACACTTTCGATCCCCGGTGCCACGTTGTTAACGCTGCTGGCTGGCTCGCAATTTGGTTTGATTCAGGGCACGGTTCTGGTTGCTTTGGCGGCGACCTGTGGCGCAACACTTGCCATGCTGATTAGCCGTTATCTGTTACGTCATTGGGTACAGCAACGTTTTGCGGCTCCCATGTCGGCCATAAATCGTGGGATGGAACGCGAAGGTTTGTACTATCTTTTTGCTTTACGTCTGACGCCGGTTTTCCCGTTCTTTTTGATCAATTTGCTGATGGGCCTGACGTCGGTCAACACTCTGCGTTATTTTGCCGTTAGCCTTGTCGGGATGCTGCCAGCGATTGTGGTTTATCTCAACGCCGGACGCGAACTGAGCCAGCTTCGAACACTGAGCGATATTCTTTCCCCCGGCATGATGCTGATGTTTATTTTGCTGGGTTTATTGCCACTGGTTTCACGCCGGATAGTCCGCCTGCTCCGAAAATCATAAGGATTCCATTTTGCGTCTTTTAACACTTTTGCTGTCGCTGGTTGCGGTCAGTTTCGCGGCTTTTGCACAGCCTGACAACTGGAACAGTCTGCGTCAGCAAGCCAATGGCCAGACCGTTTATTTCAACGCCTGGGGCGGTGATCCGGCGGTAAACCGTTATCTCGACTGGGTTGCCGGTGAAATGAAACAGCAGTATGGCGTGACGGTAAAAGTGGTGCGCCTTGCCGATGCTGCTGATGCGGTAAAGCGTATTCAGAGCGAAGATGCCGCCGGGCGCAAAACCAGGGGTTCGGTCGATTTACTGTGGGTGAATGGCGAAAATTTCCGCACCCTGAAACAGGCTGGATTGCTGAAAGAAGGCTGGGCGTGGGAGTTACCCAACTGGCGCTACGTCGATCAGAGAAAACCCGTGCGCGAAGATTTTTCACAGCCGACTGACGGTGCCGAAGCACCGTGGGGCAGCGCGCAATTAATGCTCATTGGCAATGTGCAGCCCAACGTGAAATTCCCGCGCAACGCTGATGAACTACTGGCATTTGCCAAAGCGCACCCGGGTAAACTGAGTTACCCTCGCCCGCCCGATTTCACCGGCACCGCGTTTATCGAACAGCTATTAATTGTGCTGACTCACGATCGACAAGCGTTGCGTATCCCGCCGGACGCAGCGACGTTCCAGCAGGTGACGGCTCCGCTGTGGGATTACCTGGATAAGCTGCATCCGCTGTTATGGCGTGAGGGCAAAACATTCCCGCCAACGCCTGCACGCATGGATCGCATGCTGGCCGACGGCGAACTGCTGTTCTCCGTGACGTTCAACCCCTCGCATGTCGACAATTTAATCGACCGCAAACAACTGCCAAAAACAGCCCAGGCGTTTGGATTTGAGCAAGGCATGTTGGGGAACGTCCATTTTGTGACGATCCCAGCTAATGCCAATGCGCAGGCGGGCGCGCAAGTGCTGGCTAACTTCCTGATGTCGCCAGAGGCGCAAATTCGTAAAGCCAACCCGGCAATCTGGGGCGATGCGACGGTGCTTGATAGTTCGACACTGCCACAACCGTTGCGTGAACAACTCGATGCTCAAAAGCCTGTCCACCAGCATAGCGTGCCTTATCTGGCTGAACCGCACGCCGCCTGGGTAGAGGCTCTGGAAAAAGAGTGGTTGCAGCGTTACGGGGCTAAATGAGCCATCGTCTCTTAGCAAACCTTGCTGTGGCGTGCGTTTTTGCACCGCTGCTACCGGGTTTAGCTATGATGACAAAGCCGCTGCTTATGCCCGAAATATGGCAGGCGTTGTGGACGGATAACCAATGGCCGCAGGCGCTGCTGGCGACGCTAAATTCAACTCTGATTAGCGTCGTGGGGGCGCTGGTGCTGTGTTTGATTCTGCTTTGCGGGCTTTGGCCTGGCGTTCGCTGGCAACGTTACACCGCGCAACTGCCGCTCCTGTTAGCCTTGCCTCACGTTGCCTTCGCCAGCGGTTTTCTGTTGCTGTTTGCCGATAACGGCTGGCTGGCACGCTTGTGTGGCGTGTCATTTCATCTTGATGAATTTGGTGTAGGGCTGGGCATATTGCTGGCGCTCAAAGAGAGCTGGTTTTTGTTATGGATTGCCAGCACGCAGCTCCACCACACGACGCTGTCCCAACAACTCACCGTGGCGCAAAGCCTGGGTTATGGCCCGCTGCAAAGCCGCATTCGGGTTATTGTTCCGCAGCTTTTACCGCGCCTGAAGTGGGCGGTATTAGCGGTTGTGGCCTACAGCCTTTCGGTGATTGATGTCGCGATGATTCTTGGCCCGGCAAACCCGCCAACGCTCGCGGTTCTTGCCTGGCAGTGGCTTAACGATGCCGACCCGCAACGCGTGGCAATGGGGATGTTAACGTCCCTGCTGATGTTGGTAATGTTGATCGTTTTTATTGTCGTTGGCTACGGGCTCTGGATGTTCATTCGCCGCGCTTTAGGGCAATTTTCCGGCAGGCGCCATCAATCTGGTATTCAGCCGCTGGCTTCGGGTGCCGGTTTTATGATGAGCGCAACGGGCATGGCGGCCATCGCAATACTGGTAGTTTGGTCATTCGCCGACGGCTGGTTCTACCCTTCGCTATTTCCCGATGGACTTGCGTTTTCTGGCTGGCAAGCAGCTGAGTTATCGTCGTTAACTACCACACTGCTAATCGCGCTGGCGAGTAGCTTACTCGGTTTGCTGGTGGTGATTCTTTGGCTGGAAGGTGGAAACTCGCGCTTTGATATGTGGCTGGTTCTACCGTTGTTTTTACCCGCGCTGCCGCTGGTCGCCGGGCAATATCGAATGTTGTTAGTGCTTGATCAAGATGGTCATTGGCCCGGTGTTATCTGGAGTCATTTGCTGTGGGTGGTGCCGTATATGTTATTAGTGGCACGCCCCGCCTGGCAGCAGTTTGACAGGCGGTTGCTTATCACCGCGCAGACTTTTGGCTGGTCGAGATGGAAGATTTTATGCCGGGTTAAACTGCCGATTTTAGTTCGCCCGCTGCTGGCCGCTTTTGCCGTTGGGTTCTCAGTCAGTGTCGCGCAGTATTTACCCACGCTCTATGCGGGTGCCGGGCGTTTTTCCACCGTCACCACTCAGGCGGTGGCCTTAAGCAGCGGCGGCGACCCACAACAGCAGGCGATTCAGGCGTTGCTGCAAATGCTGCTTCCGGCAATGATGTTTATCGCTACACTCCAGGTTAGCCGCCTGGTGAGTCATTATCGACAAGGGTTACGCTGATGCTCAATGTTCAGAACTGTTCGATTTCTAATGCATCGCACTCGCTGATTAATGAGCTGAATTTTACCGTTTCTCCGGGCGAAGTGCTGACGCTAATGGGGCCGTCGGGCGCGGGGAAGTCGACGTTTTTAAGCTGGATGATTGGCGCATTGTCGGCTGAATTTCGCGTGTCAGGTGAGCTTTGGCTTAACCAAAAACGCCGCGATACTTTACCTACTGAACGGCGAAACATTGGCATTCTGTTTCAGGATGCATTGCTGTTTGCTCATCTGAACGTTGGGCAGAACCTGGCGATGGCGATTCCTGAGGCGATTAAAGATCGTAAGCTGCGCCAGCATTGCGTTGAAGAAGCCCTGGCAAACGCACAACTCGCGAATTTTGCCCGGCGCGACCCGGCAACACTTTCCGGTGGGGAACGGGCGCGCATTAGCGTGCTGCGGGCTTTGTTGGCAAAACCAGAAGCGCTGCTGCTCGACGAACCTTTTTCACGTTTAGATCAGACCTTACGCGAGCAATTTCGCCAGTTTGTCTGGCAACAAGTCGAGCAAATGGACATTCCGGTGGTGCTGGTCACGCATGACCCGCAGGATATTCCCGCTGGCGGAAAAATAATCACGATCAATAGTTCCCCCTGCTAATTCGTCATACATATTCATGCGTTACCGCAAAGAATAGCCGTCGCTATTAGGCAAAAATAGCGGCTCTTTTTTTCTCTCTTTCAGGTTATAAGATGAAACGTGTTTCTCAACTAACCGCCGCCTTGATGTTATCCGGGTTGGCGCACATGGCAACCGCGGCAGAAATGCCATCCCAGATGACTTTATCCACTCTTCAAGCGCAGCACGGCGTGGTTATTGATACACGTCTAAGTGCCTTTTATAACGGCTGGCCACAAACCATTTCCAGTGTCGGTGGCCACGAGCCTGCCGCTCTGAATTTATCGGCCAGTTGGTTAGACATGATGAATGACGAGCAACTGCAATTGTGGGCAAAACAGCACGCGATTAAACCTGACAGCCTGATTGCTCTGTATGGCAATGATGATGAGACAAAAGCGGTGAAAACACGCTTGTCTAAGCTGGGCTATCAGCATGTTGCACTGCTTTCAGATGCTCTCCAGCAACCTGCTCGTTTGCAGAAAATGGCTCACTTCGAGCAGTTGGTTTACCCGCAGTGGCTGCACAATCTGATGCAGAATAAACCTGTCGTGGCAAAACCGGCCGGTGAAGTGAAAATTATTGAAGCCGCCTGGGGCGCGCCAAAACAATATCTGCTAAGTCACATTCCAGGTGCGGATTACATTGATACCAATGACATCGAAAGCGAGCCGTTATGGAACAAAGTTTCTGACGACAAGCTGAAAGCATTGATGGCAAAACACGGTATTCGTCACGATACCACCGTGATTATGTACGGGCGTGATGTCTACGCTGCGGCACGTGTCGCACAAATTCTGCTGTATGCAGGCGTGAAAGATGTGCGTTTGCTCGATGGCGGCTGGCAGAGTTGGTCTGATGCCAAATTGCCTGTCGAACGCGGCTTGCCAAACGATGTAAAACCCGCACCTGACTTCGGCGCAACCATTCCAGGCCAGCCACAACTGATGCTCGACACCGAGCAGGCTCGTGGCCTGTTAGGTCGTAAAGACGCGTCTTTAGTGAGCATCCGTTCCTGGCCGGAATTTATCGGTATCACCAGCGGCTATAGCTACATTAAGCCAAAAGGTGAAATTGCCGGTGCGCGTTGGGGCCATGCGGGTTCCGACTCCACGCATATGGAAGATTTCCACAATCCAGATGGCACTATGCGTTCGGCTGATGATATTGCCGCGATGTGGAAAAGCTGGAACATTACGCCGGATCAGCACGTTGCGTTTTATTGCGGCACCGGTTGGCGCGCGTCTGAAACCTTCATGTATGCCCGCGCAATGGGCTGGCAGAATGTTGGCGTGTACGATGGCGGCTGGTATGAGTGGAGCAGTAATCCGAAGAACCCGGTGGCGACTGGGGAGCGTAAACCGCTGTAATGCCCTCACCCTAACCCTCTCCCCAGGGAGAGGGAATTGAACAGTGGATAACATTAGCGTTTATCCACCCGACTTAACGTCTCATACCCACTCCACACTCGCGTAAATGTGGTCATCCAGCACAGCGCACCAAACACCCACGCAAACCAGACAAACCACTGCGGGAACAGGCAACTCAGGACAAAGAGCGCGATAGTCTCCGTGCCTTCCGTCAGGCCACCGAGATAGTAAAACGATTTGTGCGCGTAGCCGGGGTTATCAAGATGATGCTTTTGCGCCACCGCAGCAAACGCCAGGAAACTGCTGCCGGTGCCGATAAACGCAAACAGAAGCCAGCCACCGGCTAATGCATTTTGCGCCGGGTCGGCAAGAATAAAGCCAAATGGCACCAGAGCGTAAAACAAAAAATCTAACGAAATATCGAGAAAACCACCGGCATCCGTCAGGCCGCGCCGCCGCGCCAGTGCGCCATCTAAACCATCAAACAGCCGGTTCAACACTATCGCAACCAGGGCTGCGCCATACCATTCCAGCGCTAAAAATGGCAACGCAAGCACACCGATGGCAAAGCCAATTAGCGTCAGCCCATCGGGAGAAGTAGAGGGTTTATCCAGCACCGCCGCAACGCGCTCCAGTGACGGTTTAATCCGTGGATGGAGGTAACTATCAAACATGAGGCTGTTTCCCGGTTGCGCTGACGCATAGCCCTTGCGCCGGAATATCCAGTGCGGCATTAAAGCGGGCGGAGAGATTCTGGAATGCAATCAATGCGGTTAATTCGGTGATGGCCGGGTCGTCATAATGCGTTTTCAGCTCGGCTTTTAGCGCATCACTGATTTGCGGAGGGGTCGCCGTCATCGCATCAGCATAAGCGAGTGCCGCTTGTTCTTTGGCGGTGAACAGCGTCTCGTCACGCCAGTTCGCGACGGCCAGGACTTTGTCCATCGAACCGCTACGCTCTGCCAGCCGCAAGCTATTAGCATCAATGCAAAATTCGCAGCAGCATTGTTGGGAAACACGCGTCATCACCAGGGAGCGCACCACCGGGTCGATTTTCGCCCGCCGTCTTTCGAGAAAGCCCACGAACAGCGCCACCAGCCAGAATAAAAACGGAAAGCGCCCCCACCATCGCGTTGGATTTAGCACCGATCCGAAATGCTTTTGTTGCATTGAAACAATGGGCCGTAAACTGGCAGGTAATTTTTCAAGCGGAGCCACCCAGGGAGCGCTGTTTTTATTCATCATTCGGGAAAATCTTCAGAAAATCTTTGGTGGCGCGTATTATGCCACGCCAATAGGGAAAGAACGGATGAGTATCATGAAAACCATTGATGTCGTTGCGGCAATTATTGAGCGCAACGGTAAGATTTTACTCGCCCGACGCCCGGAAGATGGCGATCAGGCGGGGTTATGGGAATTTCCCGGCGGTAAAGTCGACGCGGGTGAATCACAACCTGAAGCCCTGGCGCGGGAGTTAGAAGAAGAACTGGGGATTAAAGCGGTCATTGGCCATTACATTGCCAGTCATCAGCGGGAAGTTTCCGGGCGAATGATTCATCTGCACGCCTGGCATGTCAGTGAGTTTAGCGGCGAATTAACCGCGCTTTGCCACAGTGAACTGGCCTGGTGTTTACCCGCCGGGGCGTTGGATTACAACCTTGCCCCGGCAGATATTCCGTTACTTGAAGCGTTTATGGTTTTACACGCCGCCAGACTAAAGGATTAGTACTAAGCGTCTTTTCGTCGCGCTGGCATTGCAACAAAATTCCGCCATCGGCTTTCACAACCGCCCCTTCGGTGTAATTTTGATCCTGATAGATACAACACTGGCTGCACGGTGCCGCTCTTTGCCCCTGAGTGCTGAACACTTCCGGCGGCACAGAAATATCAACCTGGGGATCAAGACGCTGCGCCATCCCCGGCAGGCTTATCATCAGCGCCACGGCGGCGGCGAGCAGGCTTTTTAGTTTCATCTTCACTTCCCTCTTTTTTCGCCCATTGCTTACGTGGTTTTTTCTGCTCATCGGGCGCTTTAACGCCTTTGAAGGCATGATGAACCGGTTTGGTTCGCGCCTGGTGAATCAGGTCATATAACGTTTGCACCAGCGGCTGCATGAAATCCTGATAACGGCACTGCTTTTCACTGATTTGCGTCAGCGTCGATTCCCACTGCGCCGTCATATCTGGCCTTGCAGCCAGTTCTGGCAGCGAGTGAATTAACGCCCGCCCGGCATCTGACGAGTGAATATAGCGCCCTTTTTTCACCAGAAACGTTCGTTTGAACAACAGTTCGATGATGCCGGCACGAGTCGCTTCTGTGCCTAATCCGTCCGTTGCGCGCAGGATCTTTTTCAGATCTTTATCCTGCACGAAGCGGGCAATCCCGGTCATTGCCGAAAGCAGCGTTGCATCGGTGAAATGGCGTGGCGGTTGGGTCTGGCGTTCAATCACCTCACCTTTTTCACACAGCAATTCATCCCCTTTGGCAACCACCGGCAGCGGCGTACCATCGTTTTCTTCATCGCGCTCTTTGCCGCCCAACAGCGTGCGCCAGCCTGCTTCGGCCAGGAAACGAGCTTTGGCGTTAAATTTGCCGCCAGCAATATCAAGATCGATGGTGCATTTGCGGAACACCGCATCGGCACAGAACTGCATTAAGTATTGTCGGGCGATCAGGTTGTAAACTTTAGATTCATTTTCAGAAAGCGAAATTTTAGAGCTACGTGCAGTCGGGATAATCGCGTGGTGAGCATCAACTTTTTTGTCATCCCAACAGCGGTTGCGCAGATCGGTATTCAGCGCAGGCTGCGGGAATAAATCAGGCTGGTGCACACTAATCGCATTCAGTACCGCGTGGCGCCCGGCAAAATGTTCATCCGGTAAGTAACGGCTATCCGAGCGCGGGTAAGTGATCAGTTTATGGGTTTCGTACAGTTTCTGGCAGATATCCAGCACGTTCTGTGCACTTAGCCCAAAACGTTTGGCCGCCTCGATTTGCAGGCTGGAGAGCGAAAACGGCAGCGGGGCGACTTCTGATTCCCGTTTATCATTATACGCGGTGACGATCGCCGGTTGCCCGCCGATACGGTTCACCACATGTTCAGCGAGCGGGCGATGCAGCAAGCGCCCCTCTTCGTCCTGATACGGTTCGCAAGATTCGCTTGGTTGCCACGTGGCGACAAATCGTTCATCCGCAGGCGTAACGATGTGCGCTTTGACTTCGAAGAAGTCTTTAGCGACGAAGTTCTCAATTTCTTCGTCGCGACGCACCACCAGCCCGAGAACCGGCGTTTGCACGCGCCCGACGGAGAGCACGCCCTGATAGCCCGCATTACGCCCCAGAATGGTGTAAGCGCGGGTCATGTTGATGCCGTAAAGCCAGTCGGCACGGGCGCGAGCCAGGGCTGAAACACACAGCGGAATAAATTCACTGTTCGCACGCAGGCGACTTATTGCGCGTTCTACCGCCTGCGGGTTGAGATCGTTTATCAGGCAGCGTTGAACCTGCTGACGCTTTTCCGGTGCCAGTTCCAGGTAGTCGAGAACTTCGTCCACCAGCAGTTGCCCTTCGCGATCCGGGTCGCCTGCATGAACCACTTCGTCAGCCTGGACGAGGAGTTTTTTGATGGCATTAAGCTGTTTAGTCACCGACGGGCGCGGCTGCAACTGCCATTTTTCCGGGACAATCGGCAAATCGGCAAGGTTCCAACGCGCGAAACGCGCATCGTAAGCATCCGGCTGGGCCTGTTCGAGCAAGTGGCCGATACACCAGGTAACGACTTGCCCATTACCACACTCAATGAACCCATCGCCACGGCGGTGGGGCTTGGGTAGCACGTCAGCAATAGCGCGAGCGAGACTCGGTTTTTCGGCAATAAACAAACGCATCCGACTAACGAATCTCAATCATCGGGCGGCCCGCGCGTGCGGTTTTTAGCTCGCCAATCGCGGTCAGTTTGATGCCATTTTTTTCGGCGACGGCGGCAACGGCAGCTTCTGCGCTCTCTTCAACGGCCAGCAGCAAGCCGCCAGAGGTTTGCGGGTCACAGAGCAAATCACGCTGCGCCTGGGTCATTTCACCCATCAGGTAGCCGTAGCTGGCAAAGTTGCGCGAAGTACCGCCTGGCACGCAGCCCTGCGCGATGTAGTCTTCGACATTCGGCAATTTAGGGACTTTGTCGAACCAAACTTCGGCCTGAATGCCTGCGCCCTGGCACATTTCGCTGAGATGGCCGAGCAGACCAAAACCGGTGACATCCGTCATGGCGGTGACGCCTTCGATATCGGCAAATTCGGCGCCAGGTTTGTTGAGTTGGCACATGACGTCTGCGGCCAGGCCGTAGTGTTCGGGTTTAAGCAGGGATTTTTTCTCAGCGGTGGTCAGCACGCCAATACCGAGCGGCTTGGTGAGGAACAGTTTGCAACCTGCGGTGGCCGAGCTGTTTTTCTTCACGCGGTCGGTAGGCACAATCCCGGTCACGGCGAGGCCAAAAATAGGCTCTGGTGCGTCAATGGAGTGACCACCCGCCAGAGAAATTCCGGCCTGCTGGCAAACAAAACGCCCACCTTCAATGACTTTACGCGCGATTTCTGGTGCCAGGGTGTTAATCGGCCAGCCAAGAATGGCGATAGCCATAATAGGTTTGCCGCCCATCGCGTAGATATCACTGATCGCGTTAGTGGCAGCAATGCGCCCAAAATCGAAAGGGTCGTCGACGATCGGCATAAAGAAGTCGGTGGTGCTGATGACACAAGTGCCGTTGCCCAGATCGTATACCGCCGCATCATCACTGGTTTCGTTTCCTACCAGCAAGTTAGGGTCGACAAATTTAGCCTGCTCGGATTGCAGAATAGTTTGCAGGACTTTCGGGGAAATTTTGCAGCCGCAACCAGCTCCGTGGCTGTACTGCGTCAAACGAACGGTTTGCTCACTCATGGACTACTCCTGTCATTGGCAATGCCGCTATGGTAACTCTTCGGCCAGGGAGTAGTAAGTATCAGTGTCTGAATTGCGCCATTGCTGGTCACAATCCAGACAGCTTTTATGTGATTGCTTAGAATTTGTGCACAAATGGAGCGATGTCTGGCACGCTGACGGTGGTAGACGCTTTAAGCTGCGGCGTTCCCAGATAGAGGAAACCCACCACTTCGTCTTGCTCACGACACTTGAGCGCGTCACGCACGGCTTCGCTTTCAGTCCAGATTCCTGTGCGCCAGATGCCGTTGTAACCCTGAGCCACTGCCGCCATCTGCATCGCCATAACAGCGCAACCCGCAGAGACCACTTGCTCCCAGACCGGGACTTTGTGATTGTCATCGCAATGCGCGACGACCGCGATAATCATTGGCGCACGGAACGGAGCGGTGCGCGCTTTTTCAATGCCCTTTTCCTCCTGCTCTTCAGCGATGGCAGCCTGTTCCATCACTTTGCTAAAGCGCTCACGCCCTTCGCCTTCGATGATGGTGAAACGCCACGGCTGTAATGTGCCGTGGTCCGGCGCACGCATACCCGCACGAATAATGTTATTCAGGACATCGCCTGCGGGAGCAGGTTCTACCAGGCGGGAAGCGCTGCGACGGTTAAGTAGTAGTTCGAGTGCATCCATTTGAAAACTCCTGTAATGATTTTTAACGGCAAAACTAACACAGCAGGTGAATTTGTTACAGCGCAGGGCAGATTTCCTACTGACTTTCGCCCTGGAGGTATTTAGGATAGCGGTAACTTTGGCTGTCACACGCAGCTTGCCAGAAATAACGGAGTATTCATGCGCACCATTGGGCGATTTGTTGCCGGTTTTTTTAAGTGGACCTGGCGTCTGCTTAACTTTATTCGAGAGTTTATTCTCAACCTGTTTTTAGTGCTGTTGGTTCTGGTCGGCGTTGGCATCTGGATGCAGCTGAACAGCGCTCCAGCCGAGCCTGCGCGGGGTGCGTTGCTGCTGGATATTACTGGTGTGGTGGTCGATAAACCGTCGGTGAGTAATAAGCTGGGCGTGATTGGCCGCCAGTTGCTGGGTGCCAGTTCTGACCGCTTGCAGGAAAACTCGCTGTTTGATGTGGTCGATACCATTCGTCAGGCTAAAGATGACCGCAACATCACCGGAATTGTGCTGGACTTAAAAGAGTTCGCCGGTGGCGATCAGCCTTCGATGCAATATATCGGCAAAGCACTGCGTGAATTCCGCGACAGCGGCAAGCCGGTTTACGCCGTGGGTGACAGCTATAACCAGGGTCAATATTACCTGGCCAGTTTCGCCAATAAAATCTGGCTCTCGCCACAAGGTATGGTGGATTTACACGGTTTTGCGACAAACTCCCTGTATTACAAAACGCTGCTGGATAAGCTGAAAGTCTCCACGCACATCTTCCGCGTCGGCACCTATAAGTCTGCCGTGGAACCGTATATTCGTGACGATATGTCCCCTGCTGCGCGTGAAGCCGATAGCCGCTGGATTGGTGAGCTGTGGCAAAACTATCTCGCGACGATTGCCGCTAACCGCCAGATAACGCCTGATCAGGTATTCCCTGGGGCACAAGGTCTGCTTGATAGCCTGCAAAAACTCGGTGGCGATACGGCGAAATATGCGTTGGATAACAAGCTAGTAGATGAACTGGCCAGCAGCGCCACCATCGATAAAGCCATGGTGAAACAGTTTGGCTGGAACAAAGAAAACAAAGATTTCAGCTACACCAGTATGTATGACTACGTGGTGAAAAAACCGGCTGATAGCGGAGATGCAATTGCTGTCATCATCGCCAATGGCGCAATTATGGATGGCGAGGAAACGCCAGGCCAGGTCGGCGGTGATACCACGGCAATGCAAATTCGCGAAGCGCGTCTTGACCCTAAAGTGAAGGCAATTGTGCTGCGTGTTAACAGCCCTGGCGGCAGCGTTACGGCGTCAGAAGTGATCCGTGATGAACTGGAAGCCGCGCGTGCGGCGGGCAAACCTCTCGTGGTTTCGATGGGCGGAATGGCAGCATCAGGCGGCTACTGGATTTCAACTCCAGCCAATTATATTGTCGCCAGCCCGAACACCCTGACCGGCTCGATTGGTATTTTTGGCGTGATCAATACCGTTGAAAATAGTCTTGATTCGATTGGCGTTCATACTGATGGCGTGGCAACTTCGCCATTAGCGGATGTGGCGGTGACGAAATCGTTACCACCGGAAGTTCAGCAGATGATGCAGTTGACCATCGAAAATGGCTATAAGCGCTTCGTTAACCTGGTGGCGGATTCGCGTAAGAAGACACCGGAGCAAATTGATGCCATCGCGCAAGGTCATGTCTGGACCGGCCAGGATGCGAAAGCGAACGGGCTGGTCGATAGCCTCGGTGATTTCGATGATGCCGTAGCGAAAGCGGCAGAACTGGCGAAGCTGAAAACCTGGCACCTGGATTTCTGGCAGGATGACCCGAGCTTTATCGATATGGTGTTTGATAGCATGAGCGGTTCCGTGCGCGCCATGTTGCCGCAAGCGTTGCAGGCATATTTGCCCGCGCCACTGGCTGAAGCTGCGTTAGCCGTTAAAGCGCAAAACGATAAGTTTGGCACCATGAATGACCCGCAAAACCGTTACGCTTTCTGCCTCACTTGTGGTGATGTGCGATAATTCATAACTTCCAGGGTGGATGAGCGTCGCGCCATCCACCGCTTTTTAAGGCGGGTGACACTTCGTTTACCCGCCCTACATTGCTGATGTGAAACCATTCCATGCAAAAAAAATCCATCTACGTTGCCTATACCGGCGGTACTATCGGTATGCAACGATCTGAACACGGTTACATTCCCGTTTCCGGGCACCTGCAACGCCAGTTGGCGTTGATGCCAGAATTCCACCGCCAGGAAATGCCTGATTTCACCATTCATGAATATCAGCCGCTGATGGACTCCTCGGATATGACCCCCGAGGACTGGCAGCACATCGCCGATGACATCAAAGCGCATTACGACGAGTACGACGGTTTCGTGATTTTGCACGGCACTGACACGATGGCATTCACCGCCTCAGCGCTGTCGTTTATGCTGGAAAATCTGAGCAAGCCCGTGATTGTGACCGGCTCACAGATCCCTTTAGCTGAATTGCGCTCGGACGGGCAGATTAACCTGCTCAACTCGTTGTATGTGGCGGCAAATTTCCCGATTAATGAAGTCACATTGTTCTTTAATAATCGTCTGTATCGCGGCAACCGCACCACCAAAGCGCACGCTGACGGTTTCGACGCATTTGCCTCACCCAATTTGGCACCGTTGCTTGAAGCGGGAATTCACATTCGCCGCCTGAATACGCCACCCGCGCCGCACGGTGATGGAGAACTGATCGTTCACCCGATTACACCGCAGCCGATTGGCGTGGTAACGATTTACCCGGGCATTTCGGCAGATGTAGTCGGTAACTTCTTACGCCAGCCGGTAAAAGCGTTGATATTGCGTTCCTATGGTGTGGGTAATGCGCCACAGCACGGCGCGTTCCTCAAGGAGTTACAAGAAGCCTCTTCACGCGGCATTGTGGTAGTAAACCTCACGCAATGTATGTCCGGTAAAGTGAATATGGGGGGTTATGCCACGGGTAATGCGCTAGCTCAGGCAGGCGTTATCAGCGGCTATGATATGACGGTAGAGGCCACGCTGACTAAACTTCATTATTTGCTTAGCCAGAATCTCGACGTGCAGGCCATACGCGAAGCGATGTCGCTTAACTTACGTGGCGAACTGACTCCAGATGAGTAAGGAGAAACCATGAAACGTGCTTTGTTATTGGTTGATTTACAAAATGATTTTTGTGCCGGTGGCGCACTCGCCGTCCCGGAAGGTGATAGCACGATTGATATCGCTAACACCTTGATAAGCTACTGCAAAGCAAAGGGCGATGCCGTGGTTGCAACCCAGGACTGGCACCCCGCCAATCATGGGAGTTTTGCCAGCGTTCAGCGAACCGAACCGTTTTCACAGGGGAAGCTCGACGGGCTTCGCCAAACCTGGTGGCCGGATCATTGCGTGCAGAACAGCGAAGGAGCAAAGCTCCATCCTTTGCTCAATACTCATGAAATAGAGGCTGTTTTTCAAAAAGGCGAAAACCCGCAGATTGATAGCTACAGCGCGTTTTTCGATAACGGGCATCGTCAAAAAACTCAACTTGATGACTGGCTCTACCGCAAAGAGATTAAACAGCTCGTGGTGATTGGCTTGGCGACAGACTATTGTGTGAAGTTCACCGTACTCGACGCCCTGTCGCTCAGTTATGACGTCACCGTGATTACAGATGGCTGCCGCGCGGTGAATCTGCATCCTCAGGATAGTCTGCGAGCGTACCAGGATATGTCTGCCGCTGGCGCAACGCTAATGACACTGGCTGATTTTACTTACTAAATTACTTACCCGGTTCCCCAGGGCGTGAAAGCGCCCTCCTTTCTTTATTCGATTCCGCTCTCATTCTTAACTTTTAATGCTCGCTCATTTCTGAGAGCGCTCTCATAATGAATTTGTTTATTAATGCAGCAACTTAGCTGCGTTTATTTTGCCTTCCGTCCCCTCTGGTTACTGAAGGCTTGCTCGTCAAAGAGGAACTACCCTATGGTCTTCACGCGTAAACTGCTGCCGTTACTGGCAGTGATACAGATCGCTTGTGCCGGTGTGGCTCAGGCAAGCTCTTACCTCTCAGTCGGTTATTTCAACGGTGGAGGCGACGTCACAGCCGGACCGGGCGGCGATATAGATAAACTCGATGTACGCCAGATAACGCACCTCAACTATTCGTTTGGTCTGATTTATAACAATGAAAAAGACGAAACAAACCCTGCACTGAAGGATGCGTCGAAACTGCATCAAATTTGGTTGTCACCGAAAGTGATGGCCGATCTGGAAAAGATCCCCGACCTACGTAAACAAAATCCTTCCCTGAAAGTGCTGCTATCGGTTGGCGGTTGGGGCGCGCGTGGCTTCTCAGGTGCTGCGGCGACACCAGAAAACCGTGCGATATTTATCCACTCAGCGCAGGAGGTTATTAAACGTTACGGGCTGGATGGTATCGATCTTGACTGGGAGTATCCGGTGAATGGGGCGTGGGGTTTGGTGAATAGCCTGCCGGAGGATAAAGCGAACTTTACCGCGCTACTCAACGAAATGCGGGCCGCGTTAGGTAAAGAAAAACTTCTGACCATCGCCGTGGGCGCTAACGTGAAAAGCCCAACCGAGTGGGTGGATGTAAAAGCCATTGCGCCAGCGCTGGATTACATCAATCTGATGACCTACGACATGGCATACGGCACGCAATATTTTAACGCCAATCTTTATGATTCAAAAACCTGGCCGACTGTGGCCGCTGCGGATAACTACAACGTTAACTTTGTCGTGGATAACTACATTAAAGCCGGTTTGAAGCCTGCGCAGATGAACCTGGGAATTGGCTTCTACGGACGAATCCCTAAACGTGCAACCGAACCAGGCATTGACTGGGATAAGCCAGACGCCGCTAAAAACCCGGTGACACAGCCCTATTTCGGCGATACCGAGAAAGCCTTGTTTATGTCTATGGGCGTTGACCTGACAAAAGACAGTTACATGAAATACAACGACATTGTCAGCAAACTACTTAACGATCCGCAAAAGCGCTTTACGGAAAACTGGGATAACGATGCGCATGTTCCGTATCTGACCATTAAGTCTGCTGAAGGCAAAGATCTGTTCGCTATTTCGTATGAGAACCCACGTTCTGTGGCAATCAAGGCGGAGTACATCAAAGCGAAAGGATTGGGTGGCGCGATGTTCTGGGAGTACGGCGCGGATGACAACAATAAACTGGCGAAAGAGTTAGCCAAAGATTTGGGCATTAAAACCGAGCATTAATGAATCAGCGTGTATGGCGGGCAACGCAAGGTTACCCGCCTTTTCAAATTTAGAGCTTCACCGTCAAAATCGGCGCAGGCTCAATACCAAACTCCGCTTTGAGCTGCTGCTTACTTTTCATCACGATATTGCCATCGGTGCCAATGGTCATATGCTGCGGGTCAGTGTTGTGACGCGTCTGCCACATCATTACCAGCTGTAGGCTGTTCTCTTTTTGGTCTGGGGTCAACGCCACACCGTCAGGCCATTTTCCCAGCTCAACGGCTGTCACCAGACGTTGATAAACTTCCGGTGTCATTGTGTCTAACATTTCATCCAGGTTCATCATGCGGCAAGTTCCTGTGGAATAATTTGCTGAATCGATTTTTCAACCTTCGGTTTGTTCACCGTTTTTATCATCAGTGAAGTTTAGCGAGGCTGAGTTTACGCAGTAGCGCTCACCGGAAGGCTGCGGGCCATCGGGGAAAACATGGCCTAAATGCGCCTCACAGTTGCTGCAACGGATCTCAACACGTTCCATACCATGTGAAAAATCTTTGATATAGCGGATAGCGTCGTCGCTCACTGGCTCGTAGAAGCTAGGCCAGCCGCAGCCTGAGTCATATTTGGACTCTGACATAAACAGCGGTGCATCACAGACCAGGCAATGATAGACACCATCACGTTTGTTATGCAGTAAACGTCCAGAAAACGGTGGCTCAGTGCCATGTTTCTGCGTGACATAGAACTGCATTTCAGACAGGTTTTTTTTAGATGAATCAGGAGGTAATTGATTAGCCATATGCGTACATCTCGTGCAGTGGGTGCTGTGACTGATAACAGCATGATTCTAACAAAAAATTAACAACGCCGTGCTGTTTTTTGTTCTAAACTTAGCCCTGAATTTCTGGCGCAGCGTCATTTGTGATCGCCGTCACATTTTTGTTGGAATTGATCTTTAAAATTCCTCGCATCGTCCCCATTTGGATAAAGAGCCAAAAGGGAAGCGCGAGGCGGTTCAGTCGTTCAAATGATGTCCATAGGATTGATTTGTCGCAATGATTGACACGATTCCGCTTGACGCTGAGTAAGGTTTTTGTAATTTTACAGGCAACCTTTTATTCACTAACAAATAGCTGGTGGAATATATGACTATCAAAGTAGGTATCAACGGTTTTGGCCGTATCGGCCGTATTGTTTTCCGTGCTGCTCAGGAACGTTCTGACATCGAGATCGTTGCAATCAACGACCTGTTAGACGCTGAATACATGGCTTACATGCTGAAGTACGACTCAACTCACGGTCGTTTCAACGGCACTGTAGAAGTCAAAGACGGCCACCTGGTTGTTAACGGCAAAACTATCCGTGTTACCGCAGAACGTGACCCGGCTAACCTGAAATGGAACGAAGTTAACGTTGACGTAGTTGCTGAAGCAACTGGTCTGTTCCTGACAGATGAGACCGCTCGTAAGCACATCACCGCTGGCGCGAAAAAGGTTGTTCTGACTGGTCCTTCTAAAGACAGCACTCCTATGTTCGTTCGTGGTGCTAACTTCGAAAAATATGCTGGCCAGGATATCGTTTCTAACGCATCTTGCACCACTAACTGCCTGGCTCCACTGGCTAAAGTTATCAACGACAACTTCGGTATCGTTGAAGGCCTGATGACCACTGTTCACGCAACTACCGCTACTCAGAAAACTGTTGATGGCCCGTCTCACAAAGACTGGCGCGGCGGCCGTGGCGCAGCTCAGAACATCATCCCTTCTTCTACCGGTGCTGCTAAAGCTGTAGGCGTTGTACTGCCAGAGCTGAACGGTAAAATCACTGGTATGGCGTTCCGCGTTCCAACTCCAAACGTGTCTGTTGTTGACCTGACCGTTCGTCTGGAAAAAGCTGCGACCTACGAAGAAATCAAGAAAGCAATGAAAGCGGCTTCTGAAGGCGCAATGAAAGGCGTTCTGGGTTACACCGAAGACGACGTTGTTTCTACTGACTTCAACGGCGAAATCTGTACTTCTGTGTTCGATGCTAAAGCGGGTATCGCACTGAACGACAAATTTGTGAAACTGGTTTCCTGGTACGACAACGAAACTGGCTACTCTCACAAAGTACTGGATCTGATTGCTCACATCTCCAAATAAGTTGAGATGAGTCATTAATCCTGAAGGGCGACTGTGGTCGCCCTTTTTTTTCGCCTTTGATCGATAGGTTGAACAAATGATTAATAAAATTTTTGCCCTTCCGGTTATTGAACAAATCACCCCTTCCGTGTCTCTTCGCAAAATTGACGAGCTGGAAGCTATCGTGGTCGACCATCCACAAGCTCGCGGTTCCTTTACTTTGCAAGGCGCACACCTTCTGTCGTGGAAACCTGCTGGTGAAGAAGAAGTACTGTGGTTGAGCGACAATACGCCGTTCCAGGACGGCAAAGCTATTCGCGGTGGCGTGCCAATCTGCTGGCCGTGGTTTGGCCCAGGCGCACAAGCCGATCTGCCAGCACACGGTTTTGCGCGTAATCTGCCATGGGCATTGACTGCACATAATGAAGATGAAAGCGGTGTTTCACTGACTTTCGAACTGCAAAGCAGCGACGCCACTCGCAAATACTGGCCACATGACTTCACCCTGTACGCACGTTACAAGCTGGGTAAAACCTGTGAGATGGAACTGGAAGCACACGGCGAGTTTGAAGTGAACTCTGCACTGCACACTTACTTCAATGTTGGCGATATTGCTGATGTGAAAGTGAGCGGGCTGGGCAACAAATATATCGATAAAGTGCTGAATGCCTCTCTCGGCCAATTAACCGACGGCGTGCAAACCTTCCCGGACCGCACCGACCGCGTCTATCTGGAGCCAGAAGAGTGCAGCGTGATTCACGATGCGAGCCTGAACCGCAGCATTGATGTGATTCATCATCATCATATCAACGTCGTTGGCTGGAACCCAGGCCCGGCACTGTCTGCCTCTATGGCTGATATGCCGGACGATGGCTATAAGACTTTCGTGTGCGTGGAAACGGCATGCGCCAGTGCACCGCAAAAAGCAACGGCAGATAAGCCAGCGCGTTTAGCGGCAACACTACGTGTAGCAAAAAAAGCTTAAACCATATCTAAAGGCGTTTTGCGGCCCGGTGCCGGAAACGCCTTCTCCATCAGTTCAATCTCTTCCTGACTCAACTCAATCTCCAGCGCTGCGGCATTTTCTTTTACATGCGCCACAGTTCCCGCTTTTGGAATCGCGATAACACCATCATGGTGAATGACCCAGGCTAAGAGCAGTTGCGCAACCGTCGCACCTTTTTGATTCGCGAGCTGATTAAGTACCGGATGATTCATTAACCCGCTACGTAAACGCCCGGCCTGCGCTAATGGACAATATGCCATAACCGGCATACGTTGCTGCTGACTCCACGGCAATAAGTCATATTCAATGCCGCGTGAAGCAAGGTGATAGAGCACCTGATTGGTGGCGCACTCGTGCCCGCCTGCCACATTCCACAGTTCCTGCATATCGCTGTAGTCGAGATTGGATACACCCCAACGGCGAATTTTGCCCTGCTTAATAAGGTGTTGCATCACACTAACGGTTTCTTCAAGCGGGATATCCCCACGCCAGTGCAATAAATAGAGATCGAGATAATCGGTTTTCAAGCGCCTGAGACTGTTCTCACAGGCGGTGATAGCGCTCTGGCCCGCAGCATTCCATGGGTAGACTTTCGAGACCAGGAAAACATCATCTCGCCTGCCGCTGATAGCCTCTCCAACCACTTTCTCGGCACCACCATTGGCGTACATTTCAGCAGTGTCGATTAGCGTTAACCCGAGATCAATCCCCGCTCGCAGCGCATTCACCTCATCCACATGCTGCGCGGCGTTCTCACCCATGTACCAGGTTCCCTGCCCGATGGCGGGTAAGGGTTGTGAATCTGAAAAGAGAATTTGTTTTGCCATGACATCCCTCCAAAACTGTTGCACCACAATAATGCAAACGGGGCGCAAGCGCCCCGTATCAATACATTAACTGCATATCAGAAACTATAAGTGATACCCGTCATCAACACGCCGGTCCACTCTTTATCAACCATTGGGCTGTTTGTGACTTCATCCGCCAGGCGAATGTAGCGACCCATACCGAAGACATTCCAGTTATCTGTCAGTTTGTAGTTAACAGATAACTCAACATACGGCGCCCAACTATCATCTGGATCATAAGAATTTAAGCCGCTGCGCGCGGATTCATTCTTGCTGATGCCATAATAGTATTCGTTCTGGTTTTCGCTGCTCCACGTAATTCCGATACCCGGCGTTAAGGTCAATCGGTCGGTAGTGTAGCGATACAACCACGCAGTGTCCCACGTCACACCATTGCTGTTATCCAGCGTGTCACCCGCAAGTACCGTGCGCAAGAAACCATATTGCGTGTAATGGGCGTAAGAAAGTCCCGCCATCAGTGTCGCGTAGCGGTTACTCAACTGACGCATACTGTGAAGATTGCTGTCTTTCGCGCGGAAAAAGAGCGGTGAATAGTATGCCGTGATAGACAGCTTGTCGGTCTGGTCATTCCACAGGTAATAACCCGCAGTCAAGCCACGCAGATAGAAATTATCCCCTTCATAACCCACCATCGGCACAGGATAAACACGGTCCTGGTCGCCTTTGTACAAGTTCGGTGTGACCAGGGCTGCCGCCCCTAAAGACCATGGGCCGTCAGCGGCGTGAACAGAAGAAAAAGATGAGGCAATTAGCGCCCCCAATGTAAGAATTTTGAATTTGCTCACAATCCATTAAGTCCTTTAATCAAATAATCAGCGATGAGAGTGTAACCTTCCTTTCCATTCACCCCAAATTTTTTACGTTCCAGAAACCTCCGATTAACTGCTCAACATCTCTCAAACAGGTTTCACTGACTTTTCAGTTTTATGAATCGCAGGTGAAACCCGCTGCTTCTCTTTACAACAAAAGGAGAAATAATTGGATGAGTTATTGATATGTCATTGAAATTGGCTTGCGGCCGTATGCAAGTTTTGCAAATGCCATCTACGCTTTATTTTAGGAAGATGAAATACGCTGAACGAGGCAATGAAAATGCCACTAATGAAGTTGGCATGAGGGTTGCTCGAGATTCAGGAGACGTCTTCCGGGGGCCTCCATTACTCATACGAACGGCTCTCTAACCTGTGCTAAAAACGAAAGGACGGCATGCCATGAATATATTCGATCACTATCGCCAGCGTTATGAAGCTGCCAAGGACGAAGAGTTCACACTGCAGGAGTTTCTTGCTGTCTGTAAGCAAGATCGCAGTGCCTATGCTAATGCGGCAGAAAGGCTATTGATGGCCATTGGTGACCCCATAATGGTGGATACTGCCACAGAGCCACGGCTGTCCCGTCTCTTTTCGAACCGGGTGATTTCCCGTTATCCGGCTTTTGAAGAGTTCTATGGCATGGAAGAAGCCATTGAACAAATTGTTGCCTATCTCAAACATGCAGCCCAGGGGCTGGAAGAGAAGAAACAGATCCTCTACTTACTGGGGCCTGTCGGTGGCGGTAAATCCTCGCTCGCTGAACGCCTGAAAGCGTTGATGCAACGCGTACCCATTTACACGCTCAGTGCTAACGGTGAACGCAGCCCGGTGAATGACCACCCGCTGTGTCTGTTCAATCCGCAAGAAGATGCCTCTATTCTTGAAAAAGAGTACGGTGTCCCAACCCGCTATCTCGGCACGATTATGTCGCCGTGGGCGGCAAAACGTCTGCATGAATTTGGCGGCGACATCACCAAGTTCCGCGTGGTGAAAGTCTGGCCGTCGATTCTGGCGCAAATCGCGATTGCCAAAACTGAACCCGGTGATGAAAACAACCAGGATATCTCGGCGCTGGTCGGTAAAGTGGATATCCGCAAACTGGAAAATCATGCGCAAAACGATCCGGATGCTTACGGCTATTCCGGCGCACTGTGCCGTGCAAACCAGGGCATCATGGAATTCGTGGAGATGTTCAAAGCCCCAATTAAAGTGCTTCACCCGTTGCTGACCGCAACCCAGGAGGGCAACTATAACGGGACTGAAGGCATTTCCGCCCTGCCGTTTAACGGTATTATTCTGGCGCACTCCAACGAATCTGAATGGGTGACGTTCCGTAATAACAAAAACAATGAGGCGTTCCTTGACCGTGTTTACATCGTCAAAGTGCCTTATTGCCTGCGGATTTCCGAAGAGATCAAAATCTACGAAAAACTGCTAACCCACAGCGAACTGTTACACGCGCCGTGTGCCCCTGGCACGCTGGAAACGCTGTCGCGATTTTCGATTTTGTCGCGTCTGAAAGAGCCAGAAAACTCCAGTATTTACTCCAAAATGCGGGTGTACGACGGCGAAAGTCTGAAGGATACCGATCCGAAAGCGAAATCCTACCAGGAGTATCGTGATTACGCCGGTGTGGACGAAGGCATGAACGGGCTATCGACACGTTTTGCGTTCAAAATCCTCTCCCGCGTGTTCAACTTTGACCATGTGGAAGTGGCGGCAAACCCGGTTCACCTGTTCTATGTTCTGGAACAGCAAATCGAGCGCGAGCAGTTCCCGCAAGATGTGGCAGAGAAATACCTCGAGCATTTGAAAGGCTACCTGATCCCGAAATATGCTGAATTTATCGGTAAAGAGATTCAAACGGCGTATCTCGAATCTTACTCAGAGTACGGGCAAAACATTTTCGACCGTTATGTTACCTACGCTGATTTTTGGATTCAGGATCAGGAGTACCGCGACCCGGATACCGGTCAGTTGTTTGACCGTGAATCACTGAATGCGGAACTGGAAAAAATTGAAAAACCGGCTGGCATCAGCAATCCGAAAGATTTCCGTAATGAAATCGTCAACTTCGTGTTGCGTGCCCGTGCCAACAACAATGGTCGTAACCCTAACTGGACCAGCTACGAGAAGCTGCGCACGGTTATCGAGAAGAAAATGTTCTCGAATACCGAAGAGTTACTGCCCGTTATCTCGTTCAATGCCAAAACCTCGACCGACGAGCAGAAAAAACACGATGACTTTGTCGATCGTATGATGGAGAAAGGCTACACCCGTAAACAAGTTCGCCTGCTGTGCGAATGGTATCTGCGGGTACGCAAGTCTTCATAACGTCTGAGTCAAAGATGGGGCCACACTTAGTGGCCCCCCTGCGCAGTTGGCAAAGAAGTTTGGGGGAACTATGGCCTATTTTATTGACAGGCGACTGAACGGCAAAAACAAAAGCGCGGTGAATCGCCAGCGCTTTTTGCGCCGTTATAAAGCACAGATTAAACAGTCGATTTCCGAGGCCATCAACAAGCGTTCGGTAACCGACGTGGACAGCGGCGAGTCCGTCTCTATCCCAAGTGAAGACATCAGCGAACCGATGTTTCATCAGGGGCGTGGCGGGCTGCGTCATCGTGTTCATCCGGGTAACGACCACTTTGTGCAGAATGACCGCATCGAGCGCCCACAGGGCGGCGGCGGGGGTTCAGGTGGCGGCCAGGGCCAGGCAAGTCAGGATGGTGAAGGCCAGGACGAATTCGTTTTCCAAATCTCAAAAGACGAATATCTCGATTTACTGTTTGAAGACCTGGCCTTGCCGAATCTAAAAAAGAATCAGCATCGCCAGATTACCGAATTTAAATCACATCGCGCTGGCTACACCTCGAATGGCGTACCGGCCAATATCAGTGTGGTCCGTTCGCTGCAAAACTCTCTGGCTCGTCGCACCGCGATGACCGCCGGAAAACGTCGCCAGTTGCATGAACTGGAAGACAGTCTTGAAACCGTGAGCAACAGCGAACCAGCTCAGTTGCTTGAAGAGGAGCGCTTGCGCAAAGAAATCGCTGAACTGCGCGAGAAAATTGCCCGAGTGCCGTTTATCGATACCTTTGATTTACGCTACAAAAATTACGAAAAACGCCCTGAGCCTTCGAGCCAGGCAGTAATGTTTTGTTTGATGGACGTTTCTGGCTCGATGGATCAGGCAACCAAAGATATGGCAAAACGCTTTTACATTTTGCTCTATCTGTTCCTGAGCCGAACCTACAAAAACGTGGAGGTCGTTTATATCCGCCACCACACCCAGGCCAAAGAAGTGGACGAACATGAATTCTTTTACTCGCAGGAAACGGGCGGCACAATTGTCTCTAGTGCTCTGAAATTAATGGATGAAGTGGTAAAAGAACGTTATGACCCGGCGCTGTGGAATATCTACGCTGCGCAAGCGTCTGATGGTGATAACTGGGCAGATGATTCACCACTGTGTCACGAACTACTGGCGAAAAAAATACTGCCGATGGTGCGTTATTACAGTTATATCGAAATTACCCGCCGCGCCCACCAGACACTGTGGCGCGAATATGAGGATTTGCAATCGACGTTTGATAACTTCGCGATGCAGCATATTCGCGACCAGGATGATATCTATCCGGTGTTCCGTGAGCTATTCCAAAAGCAAGCGAACCATTCTTACAGTTAATTTCTGACACACTATCAAAGCCAGCCAAATTTATTTTGGCTGGCTTTTTTATTCACGCCAGCGTTTAGGTAAAGGCCGCACATCAATATGTGTATAGCTTTCACCACGTCCAATTCCATATTCTTTCGGATATGCGTTTTCAAGATAATCAGCCACTGCATCAGGTGCAATGGTATTCACGAGAATATCCGCCGCCGCTCCCAGTAAATGCTGGGTTGCATATTCGCCGCCATGAGCCTTGTTATAGTAGGTGCAACAGCACCCGAGTTGCACATACACAGGCCGTTCAAAATATTGATAAACACGCTCCAGAAGTGACACTAATTCTTTGCTGATATCAGCAAAGCCGCAACCGCAGGGACAGGCAAAATCATGCCGGTAAAAATGTTGAGAAATTGCTTTCACGTTTAGGTTTCGCTACCGTTCAAAAATAGGATGAATGTCTCAGAGAATTCTATATTTATGCTAAGAACATGGAGCCATCAACCACAATAGGTTAAAAATGATACGAGAGTATACTTCAGGGATTCAAATAGTTTTTATAGATCAAAACTATCGAATTGATCGTTAAAAACAATTTAATTCCTATGGTTTATTATGCAACTGCCTGAAAAATCAAGCTTCCATTTAAAAAAGCTGACGGTATTCCATTCCTGCGAGTAAAGTAGTTAATAACAATAAAAAAGCCACTACTTTATTTTTCGCAAGGAATGAAAATGATCTTCGACTCCACACTATTAATACTTCTGGCACTGGCTGGATTAGGTTTTGTCAGCCATAACACCACCGTTGCGGTATCCATTCTGGTACTCATCATTGTGCGTGTCACACCGCTGAGCCAGTTCTTTCCGTGGATTGAAAAACAAGGTTTAACGGTCGGGATAATCATTCTGACCATTGGCGTGATGGCTCCCATCGCCAGCGGAACCTTGCCCGCCAGCACCCTTCTTCACTCCTTTACCAACTGGAAATCACTGGTTGCCATCGTCGTAGGGGTGTTTGTTTCATGGCTCGGTGGGCGCGGTGTGACATTAATGAGCAGCCAGCCAAGTTTGGTGGCCGGTTTACTGGTGGGAACGGTTTTAGGTGTAGCCTTGTTTCGCGGCGTACCTGTCGGGCCGCTTATTGCCGCCGGGCTTGTCTCGTTAATTGTCGGAAGAACCTAAGGCTCAAGCGATGCCAGATAGCGCCCCGGCGTATTGCCGAGCGCTTTTTTGAACATCGTTATAAAAGCGTTGGTTGAGTCATATCCCAGTTCGCTCGCAATTTGTTGGACTGATACTCCGCCAATCAGCAGCTGCAAGGCGATGATTAACTGCAACTGCTGGCGCCAGCGCCGGAAACTCAGCCCTGTTTCTTTTACCACCAGGCGGGCGAGATTGCGCTCGCTCATCGCCAGTTGCGAAGCCCATTGTTCGAGAGTTAAACGTTGCTGCGGATGCTGCACCAGTTGGTCGGCAATAAAACGAATTTTCGGGTGTCGGGACATAGGCAAATGTAGCTGTTCCACCGCCTGGCGCGGCAGTTCGTCGAATAATACCTGAACTAACCTTTGCGTCTCGGGCTGGGATAAATCCCCTTCGTTTTTCTCGGTGAGATGCACAATAAGCTCGCGGACCAGCGGTGAAATTCTTAGGGTGCAGCATTGCGCAGGCATCTCTACCGCGCCCGGTTCGATAAACAGAAAGCATAACCGTGCATTAGCGGTGGCGCGGTTGCTGTGCGGCATTTCCCCTGGGATCCAGACGGCATGCTGAGTTGGCACCATCCACAGTGCGGGTTCGACTTCACAGGTGATCCCGCCGTGCAGCGCAAGAATCAATTGGCCTTTGCGATGCTGATGGAAAGGAATTTCGTTTTCGCTTTCCGATACCAGAATGCGAAACGCCTGAGCTGGCTGACAATTGCTGTCGGGATTGAACCCTTCCAGGGCTAAACCACGTTCCATTAAGTTGTCCGGTTTTAGGGATAATCTGTCATTTTACGTTGATTTCATCCGTACCCAAAGCGTGTATCTTGAGCGCATCGTTTTTTAGAGATCTTTTTATGAGTCCAATGACTGCTACCCGTTTGAAAAAACATGGCTTACTGCTGGCCGGTATTTTGATGATTGCCACTACGCTGCGCGTGACGTTTACCGGTGCGGCACCCTTGTTGGATATGATTCGCGAGACATTCGGCCTGACGACGGCACAAACGGGCATACTCACCACATTGCCATTATTAGCTTTTGCGGTCGTTTCCCCATTAGCGGCAGGTATTGCTCGCCGGTTCGGTATTGAACGCACCCTGTTTGCTGCCATGTTAATTATCTGCGCCGGAATTGCGCTGCGATCTGCGGGAAATACCGCATTATTGTATTTTGGTACGGCAATCATTGGCTGCGGGATTGCTATCGGGAATGTGTTATTGCCCGGCCTGATTAAGCGGGACTTTCCAGGGCACGTTGCACGTCTTACTGGTGCATATTCATTGACGATGGGCGTTGCAGCCGCCATCGGTTCCGTGTTTGTGGTACCTGTTGCTCAACACGGGTACGGCTGGCCTGGCGCGCTATTAGCACTGATGATTTTCCCGGTGGCGGCATTGGTGGTCTGGTTGCCGCAGCTATCAAACCATACCTCATCAACATTAAGCACCAGCAAAGCACTGCACAACCGCGGCATCTGGACCTCTGCACTGGCATGGCAGGTGACATTATTCCTCGGTATTAACTCGCTTATTTATTACGTCGTGATTGGCTGGTTGCCTTCGATACTGATAAGCCACGGTTATAGTGAAGCACAGGCCGGTTCGCTACATGGATTAATGCAACTGGCGACCGCCATTCCTGGCCTGTTGGTGGGTTTGATCTTAAGCCGCCTGAAAGATCAACGAGGGATCGCTATTCTGATGGCATTGCTGTGCGCCGTAAGCGCCATCGGCTTGTTGGTCATGCCGGATTTAGCCAGTGTTTGGGTGGTGAGCTTTGGTTTTGGTTCTGGTGCGACCATGATTTTGGGACTCACGTTCATTGGCCTGCGGGCGAACAGTGCGCACCAGGCGGCTGCGCTTTCGGGTATGGCGCAATGTGTAGGTTATTTATTAGCGGCTTTCGGCCCGCCGTTGATGGGTAAAGTTCATGATATTTCAGGCCAGTGGAGCCTTCCACTGATGGGATGCGCGCTGCTGGCCTGTATCATGGCTGTATTTGGGGGCTTTGCCGGGCGTGATGCAGAAATAAATCCAACGCGCCCGCATCACTCTTCGTGATTAACGCTGCGCCGCTTTGAGCAATGCTTCAACCAGCGGCGCAGGTCTGTTTTTCAATGCGTTACGCTCGTGCTGAAACAGGGTGCCGACAAAAAATGGGTGGCCATTTAATTCAACAGCGCGGATTTCACCTTGATTATCCCAACCTGTCACCTGTAGTTGCGACTGACGAATCTGGTCGGCAAAACTTTCAGCAATCCCATAGTTACAGTGGTAGCCTTCTTCGATTTGTGTCCGGCCATAATAAGCCTCAGCAATGATTGAACCGGGCTTTAATTTTATCGCGTCAGATTTCTCCACCAACGAGCAACTCAGCGGCGCGATAACTAACCTCCCCTCGTTTTCAGTTTCAGCGTGTCCGGCATCGTGCCACCCGATAACGTTTCGGGCGTATTCAATTACCGCATGCTGAAACCCACCACAGGTTCCCAGAAATGGGATCTGGTTTTCACGAGCAAAGCGGATGGCCAGAAAAGCACCTTCTTCATTTTGATAAGGGCTTGCCGGGACGCACCAAATCGCGTCGTATCCCACGAGATCTTCCTGGCTCGTCACGTCAGGTGTCGATAGCCAGTCATAGTCAGCGGTGACACCAACATATTCAGCTGCATTATCTAAAGCCAGGGGAATCGCCTGATGCGCGATAACCGCAGGATTAAAGTCACCCACCAGCGCAATACGAAGAGTTTGTTTCAGAGGTAATGGAGGCATTTATTTGAATATCCTTATGTTTAACAACTTCTGGCACATAAGGAATGATAGGATATGCCGATATTTTTTGCCTGGCAACGCCCATAATTAGCAGGGTAGTAAAACCTGGGTACACTGGTGTAGCGTGTCTTTTTCTCCTCAATGACTGTGACGCAATGAAAACAAAAATACTGGTCAGTGCTTGTTTGATGGGTTTTAAAGTTCGTTATAACGGGCAGGATAAGCCTCTGCTGGCCGATGTGCTGACGCGTTGGCAACAAGAGGATCGGTTAGTCATTCATTGCCCGGAACTGGCGGCGGGATTGAGCACGCCTCGTCTGCCCGCAGAACTTGTGGGTGGTGGTGGTCTGGCAGCACTTAATGGATCAGCAAACATTCTGGAAAGTGATGGTACGGATGTGAGCCAACATTATTTGTTAGCAGCGTGTCTTGCATTAAAAACCGCGCAAGAATCCGGATGTCGCCTGGCATTAATGACGGACGGCAGTCCTACCTGTGGCAGTTTGAAGATTTATGACGGGACATTTCAGGGAAGAACGCAGCCGGGAATGGGGGTTGCAACAGCGTTACTGCGACAGCACGGTATCGAAGTTTACGCAGATAGTGAGATTTCTGCGCTAATCGCTCGCATCGCCGAGTTAGACGGGTAATCAATCACATTTAATTACCCGCTCTGCCCCACAAGCCAATCAATGCACCGCGAGCGCTTCATCAACTTCTGGCAATAAAGACTTGTCTAACGGCAACAAATATTCGGCCCGGACAAAGGTATAACCTTCACGACCATCAAAGGCAACAACATTACCTGTCACCAGCCACAGCGGATGATCCGCATCGTGCGGCAGTTGAGTCACAACGCCTGTAACCGGGTTTACAAAGCTTTCGCCCGGTTCGCAAAGACCAAAAAGTTCGACTGATTTACCGACATTCACGCGCCCGGCGGCGGTACGGGAGCCGATAATCATTGCCAGCATGCCCGGTTTTAACTGAAACATAAAAAGACTCTGTAGCACCTTAAAAATTGGCTATATCAGAACATTCTTAGATGAAAATGTAAACAGGCCACGAATTTTACCTCGTAGCCTGTAGCGTCAAGAGCGCGTTCCAAAAAACACGCTGCGTATATTTACAGCTTACACCGCGTGACTTAAAACCTGCGTCACGCTTTTATTTGATTAATCGCGGGTTTGTACCCAGAAAGCATGAATTAACCCAGGGATGTAGCCTAGCAGCGTCAGTACAATGTTCAGAATAAATGCCCAGCCGAATCCCTTACCTAGCAACACACCCAATGGGGGTAAAATAATCGTAAAAACAATACGCCAAAAGCCCATAAAAAAACTCCAGTTATTAATGCTAACTACACTGAAAAAAGCATATTTCACTGTAAGCATAGTCTACTGAGCGTAAACCTACAGACGGTGTATCGTGATTTAATGTAAATAGCGGGCATAACCACAGCAAGGGTATGTGTTTGATTTAAAGGTATAAAAGATGGGTATTAGCGGATTTTAAATAACAAAAAACCCGCACAATGGCGGGTTTATTCACTTTGACTTAACGGCTCGGGTTATTCACCGTCTTCGCATGCGTAAGTCTCAGTATGCGTTAGCAGTCTTACAGAGCAACAACGTTAGTTGCTGATGGACCTTTAGCGCCGTTCTCAACAGAGAACTCAACTTTCTGGCCTTCGTCCAGAGTTTTGAAATCATTGCTCTGAATGGCAGAGAAGTGAACGAACACATCTTTGCTACCATTGTCAGGAGTGATGAAACCGAAACCTTTTTCTGGGTTAAACCATTTTACTAAACCAGTCATTTTAGACATAGATACTTCCTCATTATTTTACAGCCATTTAATATGGCGAACGTGGTCTGTATTGCAGAACGTTTCTTATTTAGGCACTTAGGAGGAGACTCACGAAGAAGGGTATCTGATGACTTGATAGCGCTTGAACTGAGGACTGCTTTACTAAAACTGCTTTCATAAGGTCTGTCTTCCAAACCGATGACGCATTTACTCATGCCTGCGCTTTGGAAGCAAGAATTATTTTCAAATAATAATTTTCTCATCAAGCTTTGCCGCCCTGCTCCCTTCCGCACAACCTCAACCTCGAATATGGGTGTGTGTTTTTTAATCAAAGCATCTGTGTGCGAGCTATAGTTAAACGGTAGCCGGATGAATGTGTAGATGGTGTCGCGATGGCCCGTTTGTTGTTGGTACTTCTCTTGATGTCTACGTTTTTGCCGATGACGCATGCAGCCACCGACGAACAGCCGTTGAAATTCGATACCCAGGTTAACACCGTCCTGGGTGATTATGATGTGATGAAAGAGCGGCGCGTGATACGCGTTTTAATCCCTTACAGCAAAACTTTCTACTTTATTGACAACCGGGGTACGCAGCGCGGCATCATGGTTGAGTTGATGCAACAGTTTGACAAACAAATCAATAAAGGCCTTAAACCCTCAAAAAAAACACATCTCCTTTTTATTCCAACCGCACGTGATCAGCTCATCCCACAGCTAATTGCTGGCCGTGGCGATGTCATTGCTGCCAATTTAACGATGACTCCAGAACGTGAAAAGTTAGTCGATTTCAGCGATCCCTTAGCTAAAAATGTCCGTGAAGTAGTGATTGCCAGCGGCAAGGCTCCCGAACTCACAACCGCAGAATCTCTGTCGGGTAAATCTCTGTTTGTTAACCCTTCTACCAGCTACATTTCGAGTATTGATACACTTAATAAAAGCCTGACCGAGAAACAACTTCCACCCGCGATAGTGATCAAAGCCCCCGGCAATTTTGAACCCGAAGATATTCTGGAAATGGTCAATGCGAACCTCGCCGACTACACCGTGGTGGACAGATATCTGGCAATCTTGTGGAAACAGATTTACCCCAACATTGTGGTTTACGAAAATATTACGCTGCGGGATGACGGTTCTATCGCCCTTGCTATGCGCAAAAACTCCCCTTTGCTTAAGGCCCAGCTCGATAAATTCACGGCTAGCCACAAAATCGGCACTTCATTCGGGAATCAACAGGTTTATAAATATTTGCGCAATACGAAGTGGGTAAAAGATGCGCGTTCGGAAGATGAGATAAATAAATTTAATCAGGTCACTGAAATATTTCGCAAATATGGTGCGCAATATAATGTCGACTGGCTACTAATGGCGGCTCAAGGCTACCAGGAGTCACGTCTCGATCAGTCTGTGCGAAGCAAAAGCGGTGCAATTGGCGTGATGCAGGTTCTCCCGACCACCGGTAAAGAGTTAAAGGTAGGCGATATCAGTTTAATCGACCCGAACATTAATGCAGGAGTGAAATACATCCGCTTCATGCGCGACCGTTATTTTGCGGATGAACCCATGAGTGACATGAACAAAATGCTATTCACTTTCGCGTCTTATAATGCAGGACCGGCTAAAATTTCCCGATTACGTAAAGAAGCAGCCAAAAGTGGCCTTGACCCTAATATCTGGTTTAACAATGTTGAAAGAATTGCGCAGCTGCGTATAGGTAATGAAACGGTGCAATACGTGAGCAACATCTTTAAGTATTACGTTGCTTATCAGCTCATCATGGAACAAATAAAAGCGCGGAAAGCAGAGTTGCCTGTTGCCGCCAGTACCGCAGAATAGCTCTGCCTGTGATAGCTTCAGCATTCTTTTTCAATAACATCACTTGCCTTGAATGTCGAGATTTATTACTGTATATAAACACAGCCTTAAAAGAGACGTATCAATGTTCGTGGAACTGGTTTACGACAAACGAAATGTAGCGGGTCTTCCCGGTGCAAATGAAAAAATCCTTGCCGAGCTTACCCGAAGAGTTCAGACCATTTTTCCAGATGCTGACGTCAGAGTGAAACCCATGCAGATGAATGCGGTTCACAGTGATTGCACGAAAAATGAGAAAGAGAAAATCAACCGCCTGGTTGAAGAGATGTTTGATGAAGCGGATTTCTGGCTGGTTTGCGAAGACTAACAACAGGTCGCACAACAATGAGAAAAACAACCGTAGTTTTAATTGTCGTCGCCATACTGGTCTGGCTTGCGAGCCAGCAGGGTTGGATTTAACACACGACTGAGGAAGTGCTACCGAAAGCTAGCCTTCCTTAAATTTGATTTCATACAGACGAAAAAAAAACCACCTGAAAGGTGGTTTTCTTCAATATGGTGCCGACTACCGGAATCGAACTGGTGACCTACTGATTACAAGTCAGTTGCTCTACCTACTGAGCTAAGTCGGCGTGGAATGCATAGTACATAAACTCGATCTACGATGCAATTCCTTGCGAACTGTTCGCTTAAAAATTCAACTTATTGTTATAAAATCAACCAGTCACGCGCGAAAAATCTGTATTTTGCGTAAAAATTGCACTTCTTATAAACCGGTTACTGCGATTTAAAACACTTTTGATGAGAAATCGTTTTTGACTTCGCTTTCTATATAAGTGTTCAAGCCCCATCCGGCACGCGCCAGTTCTTTCATTTTTTCCAGATGTTCTGGCCCTGGGTGGCGGATATCGTACAGATACACGTGATTATTCTTGAACCGGACTTTCATCGAGTTTGCATCAATCTGGAAACTGACAACCTGTGAATCACCACTTTTGTTGGAATAATTTTCCATACCACATCCTCTTTGATTGAACCTGAATTCGGTCGATTCATCTATTAATCACGTCCAGAGTTTTGGTAAAGGGTAATAGCTCACGATTTCAGAAAAACAATAAAAAAAGGGGAGCCATTGGCTCCCCTTTTATCATTAGCGAGTTCGCTAATTACATATGTTCGATCATTGCGTCGCCAAACTCTGAACATTTCAGCAACTTAGCGCCTTCCATCAGGCGTTCGAAATCGTAAGTTACGGTTTTCGCGTTAATCGCGCCTTCCATACCTTTAACAATTAAGTCAGCCGCTTCGAACCATTCCATATGACGCAACATCATTTCAGCAGACAGAATAATAGAACCTGGGTTCACTTTATCCTGGCCTGCATATTTTGGTGCGGTGCCGTGGGTGGCTTCGAACAGTGCACATTCGTCACCGATGTTAGCGCCTGGTGCGATACCGATACCGCCAACCTGAGCTGCCAGCGCGTCGGAGATGTAGTCACCGTTCAGGTTCATACAAGCAATAACATCGTATTCAGCAGGACGCAGCAGGATCTGTTGCAGGAATGCATCAGCAATCACGTCTTTAACGATAATCTCTTTGCCGGTGTTAGGGTTCTTCAGTTTCACCCATGGGCCGCCATCGATCAGCTCGCCGCCGAACTCTTCACGCGCTAATTGATAGCCCCAGTCTTTGAAAGCACCTTCGGTGAATTTCATGATGTTGCCTTTGTGTACCAGGGTCACGGAATCACGGTCGTTAGTGATTGCGTATTCGATGGCTGCACGAACCAGGCGTTTGGTGCCTTCTTCAGAGCACGGCTTGATGCCGATACCGCAATGTTCAGGGAAGCGAATTTTCGTCACGCCCATTTCATCACGCAGGAATTTGATGACTTTTTCAGCTTCAGCGCTGTCAGCCTTCCACTCGATGCCCGCATAAATATCTTCTGAGTTTTCACGGAAGATAACCATGTTGGTCAGTTCTGGGTGTTTAACCGGGCTTGGCGTGCCCTGGTAGTAACGCACCGGACGCAGGCACACGTACAGGTCAAGCTGCTGACGCAGCGCAACGTTCAGGGAACGAATACCGCCGCCAACTGGAGTGGTCAGTGGGCCTTTAATTGCCACGCGGTAATCACGAATCAGGTCCAGAGTTTCTTCTGGCAGCCAGACATCCTGGCCATAAAGTTGGGTAGATTTTTCGCCGGTATAGATTTCCATCCAGGAAATTTTCCGCTCGCCTTTGTAGGCCTTCTGCACGGCGGCATCAACCACTTTGATCATAGCTGGCGTCACGTCCACACCGATACCATCACCTTCAATGAAAGGAATGATTGGGTTGTGAGGAACATTCAGTTTGCCATCTTGCAGGGTGATCTTTTTACCTTCCGCCGGAACAACTACTTTGCTTTCCATTAACCTTCTCCTTCGAGCGATTCTTTTTGTTAATGATTTGTAATGTGCGTGTCAATACTACTTGAATATCAGGCCCGCGCCAATCACTGGTGATTTCCGTTATAATGCGTTAATACCTAACGTCTGAAAACACTATGAATAAAACTTCTTTTAGAAATCACCAAGTTGAACGATTCAGCACACGACGCCCTGCCAAAAAAAAGCGCCCGGACGGACCGAAGCGGCTGGTTATCTTCAATAAACCCTACGATGTGCTACCGCAGTTCACCGACGAATCTGGCCGCAGCACGCTGAAAGATTACATACCGTTACAAGGAATTTACGCGGCGGGCCGTCTGGATCGCGACAGCGAAGGCCTGCTGGTGTTAACCAATGACGGCGCTTTACAGGCGCTACTCACCCAACCGGGCAAACGTACCGGGAAAGTCTATTTTGTGCAGGTTGAAGGTGCAGTAACAGCAGAAGCGCTGGAATCTCTGCGTAGCGGCGTCACCCTAAACGATGGCCCTACTCTGCCCGCAGGAGCTGAACTGGTTGACGAGCCTGCATGGATTTGGGCGCGTAACCCGCCGATTCGTGAACGCAAGGCGATTCCTACCAGCTGGTTGAAAATCACCTTGTACGAAGGGCGTAACCGCCAGGTAAGGCGTATGACGGCGCATGTGGGTTATCCAACTCTACGCCTGATTCGTTATGCAATGGGGACACTGGAACTGAGCGATTTGGCACCGGGCGAATGGCGCGAAATCCCGATTGAGACCTTATAAAAGGTTCTGAGTATTGACGCCGTGTTGTGTGACGTGTGAAACGCGACTGCTGAGGAACGCGTCACTATCAGGCACGGTGATTTCCAGCGCTTGCTCAAATAGAGAAGAGTTAATCAAGAAATTGGCGCTACAAGCGTTGCTGGCAATAGGGATGTTCCATGCCGTTGCCAGCCGCATCAGGGCTTTTACATCGGAGTGATGTGGCACCGCACTAAGCGGATCCCAGAAGAAAACCAGCACATCAATCTGACCTGACGCAATCAAATACCCTAGCTGTTGATCGCCACCTATCGAGCCACTCATCAAAGCCAGTACAGATAAACGGGTATGAGCCTGCAAGAGATTTCCGGTAGTGCCGGTTGCGTAAATAATGTGGTTGCTGAGTGTTGTCTGGTTATCAATCGCCCAGTTCAGCAGGTCGGGTTTACAAGGATCGTGAGCCACTAAAGCGATACGTTTCTGTTGCGGCATAATACGCGTGGTAAGCTGCATGATGGTACCCTCGTGATGATTTAAAAAATCTCACTTAGTATAGGTCACAAGAAAAAAGTGTGATCCAGATCATTTATTGATAATGATAGGTATCATTCAGCTAACCGAGAGAAACTTATGTTTAAACCGCACGTTACTGTCGCCTGCGTGGTTCAGGCACAGGGGAAATTTTTGGTTGTTGAAGAAACAATCAATGGCAAAGCCTTATGGAATCAGCCTGCCGGGCATCTGGAAGCCGACGAAACGCTGGTTGAAGCCGCTCAACGTGAATTGTATGAAGAAACGGGTATTTGCGCGCAGCCGCAAACATTCATCCGTTTGCATCAATGGATTGCGCCAGATAATACGCCGTTCCTGCGTTTCTTATTCTGTATCGATCTTGAAGAACAACTTCCCACCACTCCGCATGATAGCGACATCGATCGCTGCTTATGGTTGGATGCACAACAAATTGTTAACGCAGGAAATTTACGCTCGCCATTAGTGGCGGAAAGTATTCGCTGCTATCAGCGTGCTGAACGTTATCCGCTCAGTATGATCGGCGCATTTAACTGGCCGTTGAGTTAGGGGTGCCAGGCCCGGTGATGCGTGATAGAATACGCCGCCTTTAAGTTCAATGTCGTGAGTTACTCCATGTCTGATAACAGCCAGAAAAAAGTGATCGTCGGGATGTCCGGCGGGGTCGATTCCTCCGTTTCCGCTTACCTGTTGCAACAACAAGGTTACAAGGTGGAAGGCCTGTTCATGAAGAACTGGGAAGAGGACGATGGCGAGGAGTATTGCACCGCAGCGGCTGATTTAGCCGATGCACAAGCCGTTTGTGATAAGCTCGGCATTGAACTGCACACCGTAAACTTTGCCGCAGAATACTGGGATAACGTGTTTGAACACTTCCTGGAAGAGTACAAAGCCGGGCGCACACCGAACCCGGACATTCTGTGCAACAAAGAAATCAAATTTAAAGCCTTCCTCGAATTTGCCGCCGAAGATTTAGGTGCCGATTACATCGCTACCGGTCACTACGTGCGTCGCGAAGACGTGGACGGTAAAAGCCGCCTGCTTCGTGGTTTAGACAGCAATAAAGATCAAAGCTACTTCCTCTACACACTCGGCCATGAGCAAATCGCGCAAAGTCTGTTCCCGGTTGGCGAATTAGAAAAACCGGAAGTGCGCCGCATCGCCGAAGAGTTAGATTTGATCACCGCGAAGAAAAAAGACTCCACCGGTATCTGCTTTATCGGCGAGCGCAAATTCCGCGAATTCCTGGGCCGCTACCTTCCTGCACAGCCGGGTATCATCGTTACTGTTGATGGCGAAACCATTGGTGAACACCAGGGGTTGATGTACCACACACTCGGCCAACGTAAAGGTCTGGGCATCGGTGGCACCAAAGAAGGTAGCGAAGATCCCTGGTATGTGGTCGATAAAGATGTTGAGAACAACATCCTGGTTGTGGCTCAAGGTAGTGAGCATCCACGTTTGATGTCCGTTGGCTTAATTGCGCAGCAACTGCATTGGGTTGACCGCGAAACGTTGACCGAACCGCTGAAATGCACAGTGAAAACGCGTTATCGCCAGACCGATCTTCCTTGCACTATCACGCCGTTGGATGCAGATCGCATTGAAGTGCGTTTTGATGAGCCCGTTGCCGCCGTCACTCCAGGCCAGTCTGCCGTGTTCTACCTCGGTGAAGTGTGCCTCGGTGGTGGTGTTATTGAGCAGCGTCTGCCGCTCGTAACTGAATAAAATAAAGTTTAATCGCAAACAAGGACGAATAACCTGGTGGCTAAAAATTACTATGACATCACTATCGCGCTGGCAGGGATATGCCAGTCTGCTCGTCTGGTTCAGCAATTGGCGCATCAGGGGCATTGCGATAACGAGGCGCTGCATGTCTCGTTAAATAGCGTTATTGATCAAAATCCAGGTTCCACGCTGGACGTTTTCGGTGGCAATGAAGCCAACCTGAAATTGGGTCTGGAAACCTTGCTGGGTGTATTGAACGCCAGTAATCGTCAGGGTCTGAACGCTGAATTAACGCGTTATACCTTAAGCCTGATGGTTCTTGAGCGTAAACTTTACGCCAACAAAGGTGCGATGGATAAACTCGGGTCGAGCATCGCCGGTTTGCAGCGTCAATTGGAACATTTTGACCTTGAGTCCGAAACGTTACTTAGCGCTATGGCCGGGATTTATGTTGATGTGATTAGCCCGCTAGGCCCACGTATTCAGGTCACAGGCTCCCCTGCCGTGCTGCAAAGCCCGCAGGTGCAAAGCAAAGTCCGTGCCTCGTTGTTAGCCGGTATCCGCGCCGCCGTATTGTGGCACCAGGTTGGCGGTGGCCGCCTGCAGTTAATGTTTTCTCGTAGTCGCCTGTGTGCTCAGGCCAAACAAATTCTTGCTCAATGTTAACCTCTCTGGAGTTGTAACTTATGGAATTATCCTCACTGACCGCCGTTTCCCCAATTGATGGACGTTACGGCGACAAAGTCAGCGCTCTGCGCGCTATTTTCAGCGAATTTGGTCTGCTGAAATTCCGCGTACAAGTCGAAGTACGTTGGCTACAAAAACTGGCCACGCACACAGCGATCAAGGAAGTTCCGGCTTTTGACGCAAACGCAAACGATTACTTGGATAAAATTGTCGCTGAGTTCAGTGAAGAAGATGCTGCACGCATCAAAACCATTGAGCGCACCACTAACCACGACGTAAAAGCGGTTGAATACTTCCTGAAAGAAAAAGTGGCGGCGGTTCCTGCCCTGCATGCGGTGAATGAATTTATTCACTTCGCCTGTACTTCAGAAGATATCAACAACTTGTCTCATGCGTTGATGCTGCAAACCGCACGTAAAGACGTGGTGCTGCCGTACTGGCGTAAAGTCATCGACGCGGTGAAAGACCTGTCGGTTCAGTACCGTGATATTCCTCTACTTTCCCGTACCCACGGTCAGCCTGCCACCCCGTCAACGATGGGTAAAGAAATGGCAAACGTGGCTTACCGTATGGAGCGCCAGTTCCGTCAGCTAGAGAAAGTAGACATTCTGGGCAAAATCAACGGTGCGGTGGGTAACTACAACGCCCACATGGTAGCTTACCCGGAAGTTGACTGGCACCAGTTCAGCGAAGAGTTCGTGACTTCATTGGGCATTCAGTGGAACCCGTACACCACGCAAATAGAACCACACGATTACATCGCTGAACTGTTCGACTGCATCGCTCGCTTCAACACTATTCTTATCGATTTCGATCGTGACGTGTGGGGTTACATCGCGCTGAACCACTTCAAGCAGAAAACTATCGCAGGCGAGATCGGCTCTTCTACCATGCCGCATAAAGTGAACCCAATCGACTTCGAAAACTCCGAAGGCAACCTGGGCTTGTCTAACGCAATGCTGCAACATCTGGCGAGCAAACTGCCTGTTTCCCGCTGGCAGCGCGACCTGACTGACTCCACCGTGCTGCGTAACTTGGGCGTGGGTATTGGCTATGCACTGATCGCCTACCAGTCCACACTGAAAGGCGTGAGCAAACTGGAAGTCAACCGTGACCGTCTGCTGGCGGAACTGGATCTCAACTGGGAAGTCCTGGCTGAACCTATCCAGACCGTGATGCGCCGCTACGGCATCGAAAAACCTTACGAAAAGCTGAAAGAGCTGACTCGCGGTAAGCGTGTAGATGCTGAAGGCATGAAACAGTTTATCGACAGCCTTGAGCTGCCAGAAGATGAGAAAACTCGTCTGAAAGAGATGACGCCAGCTAACTATATTGGCCGCGCCATCACTATGGTTGACGAGTTGAAGTAACACCTGAACGCCACCCGCTGCGGTGGCGTTTTTACATTCCCGCCTGGTTTACTCACGGTTTATGCCCCCTGGCTGATAATTAGCGTTAAACTATCAATGCCATCTATTTACTGGGAAAATCGAATGCGTGTACTCGTTGTGGAAGATAATGCCCTGTTACGCCACCATCTCCAGGTTCAGTTGCGTGAAGCCGGTCATCAGGTTGATGCTGCGGAAGATGCCAAAGAAGCCGACTATTTCCTGAATGAACACACTCCCGATATTGCCATTGTTGATTTGGGCCTGCCTGACGAAGACGGCCTGAGTCTTATCCGTCGCTGGCGCAGCCATGATATCACCTTGCCTATCCTGGTTTTGACTGCACGTGAAGGCTGGCAGGATAAAGTCGAAGTGCTGGGCGCGGGCGCTGATGATTACGTGACTAAACCGTTTCATCTTGAAGAAGTTGTCGCTCGTATGCAGGTATTGATGCGCCGCAACAGCGGCCTGGCGTCACAGGTTATTTCCCTACCCCCTTTCCAGGTCGATTTATCCCGCCGCGAGCTGCTTATCAACGACAATCAGATTAAGCTCACCGCCTTTGAATACACCATCATGGAAACGCTGATTCGTAACAATGGCAAAGTGGTCAGCAAAGATTCATTAATGCTCCAGCTTTATCCCGATGCCGAACTGCGTGAAAGCCACACCATTGATGTTTTAATGGGCCGTTTGCGTAAAAAAATTCTGGCTGAATATCCCCATGAAGCTATCACCACAGTGCGTGGTCAGGGCTACCGCCTCGATCTGCGTTAACCATGAAATTCTTCGGCCGTATTTTACCGTTATCACTTCGCGTTCGCTTTTTACTGGCGACTGCCGTGGTAGTCATGGTGCTGTCACTGGCCTACGGTGTCGTGGCATTAGTGGGCTACAGCATCAGTGTTGATAAAACCTCTTTCCGTTTACTGCGCGGTGAGAGCAATCTTTTTTATACATTTGCCAGCGTTGAAAATGGCCATGTGGAAGTGGTTCTGCCAGACAACCTGAATCTGAAAACGCCGACCATGGCACTTATCTATGACGATAAAGGTAACTTGCTCTGGACCCAGCACAATGTGCCGCTTATCGTGCAGCAAATTAAAAAAGAGTGGCTCACCAGTAACGGTTTTCACGAGCTTGAAGCAAACTTCGATACCACCCACGCTTTGCTGGCAAACGATGAAAAGCTACAGACTGAGCTAAAAAATTTTTATGACGATGACTATAGTGATGATGTCACTCACTCCGTCGCGGTCAATAAATACCCTGCCATGGGGAAAATGCCTGCTCTAACCATTGTGGTTGTGGACACAATTCCGCTCGAATTAAAACGCCAGTACACAGTACTGAGCATGTTTGCCTGTGTATTCATCGCCAACTTATTGTTAGTCATACCGTTGCTTTGGTTTGCCGCACGCTGGAGCCTGCGCCCCATTGAAGCCCTGGCCCGAGAAGTACGCGAACTGGAAAAACATGACCGCGACGCATTAAACCCGGAAACGACACGTGAGCTAACCAGCCTCGTGCAAAACCTCAACCGGCTGTTGCGAACCGAACGTGACCGTTACCAAAAATATCGCACCACCCTCACCGATCTCACACACAGCCTGAAAACACCACTCGCCGTATTGCAAAGCACGCTGCGATCGTTACGCACCAACAAGCTGGATATTGAGAACGCAGAGCCGGTGATGCTTGAGCAAATTAGCCGTATTTCTCAGCAAATTGGCTACTATCTGCATCGCGCCAGCATGCGTGGTGACAACGCACTGATTAGTCGCGAACTTCATCCCGTCGCCCCGTTGCTCGACAGTCTTTGTTCCGCGTTAAATAAGGTTTATCAACGCAAAGGCGTGAATATCACGCTCGATATTTCCCCGGAAATCACCTTTGTGGGCGAGAAAAATGACTTTATGGAAGTCATGGGCAACGTGCTGGATAACGCCTGCAAATACTGTCTTGAATTTGTTGAGATTTCCGGCCGCCAACTGGACGACACGCTGCATTTATTTGTCGATGACGACGGGCCGGGGATCCCGGAGAGTAAACGGGCGCTGGTATTTGACCGCGGGCAACGCGCCGATACCTTGCGGCCCGGTCAGGGCGTGGGTTTATCGATCGCTCGGGAAATCGTCGAACAGTATGATGGTCAAATCAAGGCCTCGGGCTGCGAGCTGGGTGGCACGCGCATGGAAGTGATTTTTGCGCGCCAGCGTCCAGACCGAGAAGAAGATTGAAAATACTCCCGTAACCGGCAGCACCATCCGTTATAATCCTCGGCAGGCTCCTTCACCTGCCGGATAATAATATGGACTATCAACTCGACCTAAATTGGCCCGATTTCATCGCGAACTACTGGCAAAAACGCCCGGTGGTTCTAAAACGTGGCTTCAAAAACTTCATCGACCCTATCTCCCCGGATGAACTCGCAGGCCTTGCCATGGAAAACGAGGTGGACAGCCGCCTGGTCAGCCATAACGAAGGCAGATGGCAAGTCAGCCACGGTCCATTCCAGAGCTATGATCACCTGGGCGAAAACAACTGGTCTTTACTGGTTCAGGCCGTTAACCACTGGCATGAACAAAGCGCACGCTTAATGCGCCCCTTCCGCGCACTACCGGACTGGCGAATTGACGATCTGATGATCTCTTTCTCGGTACCGGGCGGCGGCGTTGGCCCGCATTACGACCAGTACGACGTATTTATCATTCAGGGTGTTGGCCGCCGTCGCTGGCGTGTTGGGGAAAAAGTCGCCCTGAAACAGCACTGTCCGCATCCTGATTTGCTGCAAGTTGAACCGTTCGACGCCATCATCGACGAAGAGATGGAGCCGGGTGATATTCTCTATATCCCGCCTGGTTTCCCGCACGAAGGCTACTCGCTGGAAAACTCGATGAACTACTCTGTCGGTTTCCGCGCCCCAAGTGGCCGCGAGCTGATCAGTGGTTTTGCCGATTACGTGCTGCAACGTGAACTGGGCAGCCAGCGTTATACCGACCCTGATGTGCCTGTGCGCCAGCATCCTGCGGATGTTCTGCCGCAAGAGATGGATACATTACGCGAAATGATGCTGGATCTTATCAACCAGCCTGAACACTTCAAAACCTGGTTCGGTGAGTTTGTTTCCCAATCACGCCACGAACTTGACGTCGCTCCGCCAGAACCGCCGTATCAACCTGATGAGATTTACGACGCCCTGAAACAGGGTGATGCCATTACTCGCCTGGGTGGCTTACGCGTGCTGCGTATTGCCGATGAGATTTACGTTAACGGCGAAAAAATTGACAGCCCGCATCGCCCGGCTCTTGAAGCACTGGCGAGCAACATCACACTGAAAGCAGAAATGTTTGGTGATGCGCTGGAAGACCCGTCGTTCCTGGCCATGCTGGCCGCACTGGTTAACAGCGGTTACTGGTACTTCGAGGATTAATAAGTTGTTGCGGGTGGCACATTTGCCACCCGCATTTTTAACTCCGCTTCGCCGTCAGCTCCGCAATCCTGACAATCACCGCCACCGCTTTCTCCATCCCTTCCAGCGTCACAAACTCGTGTTTGCCGTGGTAGTTATAGCCGCCGGTGAACAGATTCGGGCAAGGCAAACCTTTGAATGACAGCTGCGCGCCATCGGTACCGCCGCGAATCGGTTTCATGATGGGCTCGATATCACAATCACGCATCGCCTGTTGCGCCACTTCGATAATGTATGGGTGTTCGGCGACTTTCTCGCGCATGTTGTAATAGCTATCGTCGATAATCAGCTCGATATAGCAATCCGGGTGCAGGCCCTTGCCCACTTTTTTGGCGATATCCATCATCTTGCGCTTACGAGCTTCAAACTGTTCGCGGTCAAAATCACGAATGATGTAGTGCATTTCAGCGCGATCAACTGAACCTTTTATGCCGTGAAGATGATAAAAACCTTCGTAGCCTTCAGTGCATTCAGGGCTTTCGTTGGCCGGTACTTCGGCATGAATACGTGCAGCGAGTGACAGCGCATTAACCATCACCCCTTTTGCAGACCCTGGGTGAACATTGTTGCCGACAATTTTAATGGTCACAGACGCCGCATTGAAGTTTTCGCACTCCAGTTCACCGACGCCGCCGCCATCAACGGTGTAGGCCCAGCGTGCATCAAAGGCTTCTACATCAAAGTGTTTCGCGCCTTTACCGACTTCTTCATCAGGAGTGAAAGCAACGCGGATATCGCCGTGGGGGATGTTTTTCTCTTTGAGCACCGTCATCGCCGTCATAATTTCGGCGATACCGGCTTTATCATCCGCGCCGAGCAGCGTTTTACCATCGGTGGTAATCAGGGTTTGCCCAAGCAATTGATGCAAAACAGGGAACATCACCGGAGAGAGCACTTCATCGCCGATACCCAACGCAATGTCGCCACCGCGATAATTTTCGACAATCTGCGGATTCACATTTTTACCTGTGAAATCAGGTGCGGTATCGACGTGGGAAATGAAACCAATGGCCGGGACTTTTTTATCGACGTTGGAAGGAAGTGTGCCCATCACGGTACCATGATCGCCCAGAGTCACATTCACCAAACCCATCTCTTCCATTTGCTCTTTCAGCAATCGCAACAACTTCCACTGCCCTTCTGTGCTCGGAACTTGTTTTACGCCCGGCTTGGACTGCGTATCCAAAGAGACATAATGTAAGAAACGCTCAAGTAATTTATCCATGTCGCTACCCTCAATTTTTGTGACTTCATTATCAGTAAGCCACAAATGCAAATATTGCGTTAGGTCACTTTTAGCCTGCCAGAGTTAAAAATAGTCGTGAATTGGGGAACTGTTGCCTGTCGGTATTCAAATCCAGGCCACACTAAGGTATCAAGGATTGGCGATTTCAATGCTTTGCCGTAGAATGCCTGCCCTTACTTAACGTGCAAAACCGCAAGGTGGTTACTCACAAACCCCGCATCAGCCCGCAATTTGATGCGTCTTATATGGGACAGCGTAAAAAATTGAATAAACAGCAACGTTCGCTTTCACCGCTGGTAGAACTGGCGGGAGTAGGTAAGAGCTTTGATGGCAAAACCGTAATTTCTGATTTATCTCTCACCATCAATCATGGTGAATTCCTGACACTCCTGGGTCCTTCTGGCTGTGGGAAAACCACCGTACTGCGCCTAATCGCCGGACTGGAAAGCGTGGATTCTGGCAATATTATTCTTGATAACCAGGATATTACGCAGCTTCCCGCTGAACATCGCCACGTCAATACCGTCTTCCAGAGCTATGCTCTGTTTCCTCATATGTCCGTTTTTGAAAACGTCGCGTTCGGTTTAAGAATGCAGAAAACGCCTGACGCGCAGATAACGCCGCGCGTGACTGAAGCGTTAAAAATGGTGCAGTTAGAGGAATTTGCCCAACGTAAACCGCATCAGCTTTCTGGCGGCCAGCAGCAGCGTGTGGCCATTGCGCGGGCGGTGGTCAATAAACCGCGATTACTACTGCTTGATGAGTCGCTTTCTGCGCTCGACTACAAATTGCGCAAGCAAATGCAGAACGAACTTAAAGCCCTCCAGCGTAAACTCGGCATTACCTTCGTATTCGTCACTCACGACCAGGAAGAAGCGTTGACCATGTCCGACAGGATTGTGGTGATGCGCGATGGTCGTATTGAGCAAGACGGCACGCCGCGCGAAATTTACGAAGAACCTAAAAACCTGTTCGTGGCGAGCTTTATCGGTGAAATCAATATCTTTGATGCGATCGTTATTGAACGTGTTGATGAACAGCGCGTGCTGGCGAGCGTCGAAGGCCGCGAGTGCCATATTTACGCAAGCATGCCGGTTACGACAGGTCAGCATCTGAAAGTGCTGCTGCGCCCGGAAGATTTACGCGTTGAAGAAATCAACGATACTCATGTGGCAGAGGGTTTAATCGGTTATGTGCGGGAGCGTAACTACAAAGGCATGACGCTGGAATCTAATGTCGAGCTGGAAAACGGCAAAATGGTGATGGTCAGCGAATTCTTCAACGAAGACGACCCTGATTTTGACCACACTCTCGACCAGAAAATGTCGATTAACTGGGTTGAAAGTTGGGAGGTCGTGCTGGCAGATGAAGAGCTCGCGTAAATTCCAGAACCTTGTGATCGCCACTATTGTCGGTTGGCTGGTACTGTTCGTGTTCCTGCCCAATCTGATGATCATCGGCACCAGTTTCCTGACGCGTGATGACGCTAATTTCGTCAGCATGGTTTTCACGCTGGATAACTACACCCGGCTTGCAGACCCTTTGTACGCGCAGGTTTTGCTACACTCGCTAAATATGGCGGTGATTGCCACCCTCGCCTGCCTGGTTCTGGGCTATCCGTTTGCGTGGTTCCTCGCGCGTTTACCCGAACGGGTGCGCCCGTTGCTGCTGTTTTTACTGATTGTCCCCTTCTGGACCAACTCGTTAATTCGCATTTATGGACTGAAAATCTTTCTCAGCACCAAAGGGTATATGAATGCGTTTTTGTTGTGGCTGGGGGTGATTGATACGCCTATTCGTATTATGTACACCGAAAGCGCCGTCATTCTTGGCCTTGTGTATATCCTGCTGCCATTTATGGTAATGCCGCTGTACTCGAGCATTGAAAAGCTTGATAAGCCGCTACTGGAAGCGGCGCGGGATTTAGGGGCCAGCAAACTTCAGACCTTTATCCGCATTATTATTCCGCTCACCATGCCGGGCATTATTGCCGGATGCTTATTAGTGATGCTGCCCGCGATGGGACTGTTTTACGTCTCCGACTTAATGGGCGGTGCGAAAAACCTGCTGATTGGCAACGTGATTAAGAGCCAGTTCCTGAACATCCGCGACTGGCCGTTTGGGGCGGCCACCAGCATTACTCTCACGCTGGTAATGGGCCTGATGCTGCTGATTTACTGGCGTACCGCCAGCTTGTTGAATAAAAAGGTGGAATTAGAATGATAGGTCGCCTGCTTCGTGGCGGCTTTATGACCGCTATCTACGCGTATCTGTATATTCCCATCATCATTTTGATCGTTAACTCGTTTAACAGTTCGCGTTTCGGCATTAACTGGCAGGGCTTTACCGGAAAGTGGTACTGCTTGCTGATGAATAACGACAGCCTGCTACAGGCCGCACAGCATTCACTGACTATGGCGGTGTTTTCTGCCACCGCAGCAACGCTGATTGGTTCGCTGACCGCTGTGGCACTGTATCGCTACCGTTTTCGTGGCAAGCCGTTCGTCAGCGGTATGCTATTTGTGGTGATGATGTCGCCCGATATCGTGATGGCGATTTCACTGCTGGTGCTGTTTATGCTGCTCGGGGTTTCGCTCGGCTTCTGGTCGTTGTTATTCTCACACATCACCTTCTGTCTGCCGTTTGTGGTCGTTACCGTCTATTCGCGGCTGAAAGGCTTTGATGTGCGCATGTTAGAAGCGGCGAAAGATCTGGGTGCCAGTGAATTAACTATTCTGCGCAAGATCCTGCTGCCACTCGCGATGCCTGCCGTCGCCGCAGGCTGGTTGCTCAGTTTTACGCTCTCGATGGACGACGTGGTGGTTTCATCTTTTGTGACCGGCCCAAGTTATGAAATTTTACCGTTGAAGATTTACTCAATGGTGAAGGTAGGTGTTTCGCCAGAGGTGAACGCACTTGCCACCATTTTGTTAGTACTCTCGCTGGTCCTGGTCATTGCCAGTCAGCTTATTCTTCGTGATAAAACCAGGGGACATTAAAATGACTAAATGGCCACGCCACCTGCTAGCTGCAGGCGTTCTGACGCTCGGTATGGGCACTGCACATGCCGACGACAGCAAAACTCTCTACTTCTATAACTGGACCGAGTACGTGCCGCCAGGCCTGCTTGAACAGTTCACCAAAGAAACCGGCATTAAAGTGATTTATTCGACTTACGAATCGAATGAAACCATGTATGCCAAGCTCAAAACGTATAAAGACGGTGCCTATGATTTAGTGGTGCCATCAACTTACTTTGTGGCGAAAATGCGCAAAGAAGGCATGATCCAGAAGATCGATAAAAGCAAACTGAGCAATTTCAAAAACCTCGATCCTGAAATGCTTAATAAGCCCTTTGACCCGAATAACGATTACTCCATTCCCTACATCTGGGGTGCGACAGCCATTGGTGTAAACAGTGATGCTATCGACCCGAAAACTGTCACCAGTTGGGCTGATTTATGGAAGCCGGAGTACAAACAAAGCCTGCTGCTGACCGATGATGCGCGCGAAGTGTTCCAGGTCGCGCTGCGTAAGCTCGGTTATTCCGGCAACACGACTGATCCGAAAGAGATTGAAGCGGCTTATCACGAACTTCAAAAGCTGATGCCAAACGTGGCGGCATTCAACTCAGATAACCCAGCCAACCCGTATATGGAAGGCGAAGTGAATCTCGGTATGGTGTGGAATGGCTCGGCGTATGTTGCCCGCCAGGCAGGCACGCCGCTGGAAATTGTCTGGCCGAAAGAAGGTGGGATTTTCTGGATGGATAACTTGTCTATTCCGGCAAATGCCAAAAACGTGGACGGTGCGTTGAAACTAATTAACTTCCTGTTGCGCCCGGAAATTGCAAAACAGGTCGCGGAAACTATCGGCTACCCGACGCCAAACCTTGAAGCACGCAAATTGCTGCCAAAAGAAGTTTCCGGTGATAAGACGCTTTATCCAGATGAAGCCGTGCTGAAAAATGGTGAGTGGCAAAACGATGTCGGCGACGCCAGTACGATTTATGAGAATTATTATCAGAAATTGAAAGCGGGACGCTGAGTTTAGCGTTGATGTATCCCCTCTCCTTCAAGGAGAGGGTTAGGGTGAGGATGGTTTTAAGACAGACCTTTCAACAACCGTTCCACATACTCCGGCACCACTTCGCTGGCTAAACCGTAGAATTTCTCCTCGAACTCACTCCCAACCTGGCTTGGTTCAAGATTTAGCTCAACGGTATGTGCACCTTGCAAACGGGCTTCGTGCACGAACCCGGCAGCCGGGTAAACATGGCCTGATGTGCCGATGGCAATAAAGTAATCGGCTGTCGCCAGCGCCTGGTAAATCTCATCCATACCGAGCGGCATTTCGCCAAACCACACCACATGCGGGCGCAAAGGTGAGGAAAGTTGGCAGCAGTGGCAGCGGTCTTGCGAAGTAATATCCGTTTTCCACTCCAGCACTTGTCCGCTATGCACACAGCGAACTTTTAGCAGCTCACCATGCATATGGATAATATTTTTATTCCCGGCGCGTTCATGCAGATTATCAATATTTTGCGTCACCAACAGAAAGTGATCGCCCAGTTCTTCTTCAAGGCGAGCCAGCGCCAGATGAGCGGCGTTAGGCTTAATTTCTGCCTGCTGGAGTTGCTGGCGACGCGCATTATAAAATGCCTGCACCAGTTCCGGGTCACGAGCAAAACCCTCTGGCGTCGCCACATCTTCTACCCGATGTTCTTCCCACAAGCCATCGGTGGCGCGGAAAGTTCTAATCCCTGACTCGGCGGAAATCCCCGCCCCGGTCAGTACCACAACTCGAGGTTTTTCCATCGCTTCGGGTCCAGGACTGTCTCTGAAAAAAGCACGCTGACGTAAGCGCTGGCGGAGCAATCGTTTGGTTTTGCGAAACCGGCTTAACCGATGTTGACGACGCGATAGCATAATTTACTCCGTGAGATGGAGGAAAGCCGCACCACGCATACCGCCAGCATCGCCATGGCGTGCAGGTTCAATGCGAGGGACTTTTGCCACAGGTAATAAATACTTAGGCAAACGCTCAGGCAGTTGCTGGTACATCTCAGTAAAGTTAGACAACCCACCGCCAATGACCACCAGATGCGCGTCAATGGCGGTCAGCAAGCTGCCGAGGCAACAGGCCAACAGCTCAACAAAACGGTCAACGTGGGCAATCGCTTTATCATCACCCGCACGATAGCGGGCAACGATTTCTTTGGGTTCCAGTGGTTCAGAGTAGAAGTGTTGGTAAACCCATGCAAATCCACGGCCTGAAAGATAGTTTTCGATACAGCCATGCTGGCCGCAACCGCAGCGTGTCAGGGGGATGTCACGGCCCAGCACATTCAGCGCATCAACTGGCAAACGGGTATGGCCAAATTCGCCAGTAATGTAATTACGCCCGGTGATCGATTTACCGTTAACGATAATTCCGCCACCGACGCCAGTGCCGAGAATCAGCCCCATCACCAGCGGGTACTCGCGGAACTCATCATCCCAGGCTTCAGAGAGCGCGAAACAGTTAGCGTCGTTATCCATACGCACTTCACGCCCAAGCATTGCGCTCAAGTCAGCCTGCACCGGTTTGCCACTGGCAGCGGGAACATTTGCTGCATACAACGTGCCATCGTCCGTGACTGGCATGCCAGGGATACCGATACCAACCGAACCTTTGGTACCGAAACGACTATCCGCTTCTTCAACCATGGAAACGATAGCCGCCAGGAAGTTCTCGTAACTGTCGTGTGGAGTGGGTACACGAGTTTCCCACTGTAACTGGCGTTCCGTGTCATAAACCCCAAGAGCCATTTTCGTGCCGCCAATGTCGAATCCGTAATACATCGCTTCGCTGCTCCCCAATACCGCATTATCAATTAATTAATTATTGCCCGCTTAATACTCGTGCTGGGTCGATATTACTGGCTCGGCGAGCTGGATACCAACTGGCGAGTAAACTCAGTAACAACGCTGTGATCAAGACATAAAATACGTCCAGCCAATGAAGTTCTGATGGCAGGAAATCAATAAAGTAGATATCGCCGGACAGGAACTGGTGGCCGATGAGCTTTTCAATCACACGAATGATGTTGGTCAATTGCCATGAAGCCAGTACGCCGACAATCACGCCGCTCACGCTACCAAATAGCCCCGCCAGCAAGCCATACCAGACGAAAATCGCGCGGATCAAACCGTCTTTTGCCCCAAGCGTACGCAACACCGCAATGTCGCTACTCTTGTCTTTCACCGCCATCACCAGCGTGGATACGATGTTAAAACAGGCCACGCCAATCACCAGCACCATCGCCAGATACATGATGGCGCGAATCATTTGAATGTCGCGGTACATATAGCCGTAAGTGCCAATCCAGCTTTTGATATAAACGTATGCGTTAGTGACTTCACCCGCATCGCGCACCAGTTGGTTAGCATTAAAGACATCGTGAACCTTAATGGCGATACCCGTGACGCTGTCGCCCATGTCTAAATAACTCTGGGCGTCCGCCATTGGCACCATAGCAAAGCTATGATCGAGCTGCCCGCTGAGGGCCAGAATGCCTTCAACCTGGAGGCGAACACGCTTCGGCTGCAACAGTTTAGTGCCGCCATCGCTATTCGGGATCATGATGGAGATCCAGTCGCCCTGCTTCACTTTCAGGGCATCGGCCACACCTTTACCGATAATGATTTGTTGCTGCCCGGCTTTAAAGTTCTGCCACGCATTGTTTTGCACATATTGCGGTAACGCGCTCAGATGAGCTTCCTGAGCAGGATCAACACCCTTCACCTGAATGGCACGCAGATTAGGTCCGCTTTCCACCAGCCCCGTAAAGTTGATGTACGGTGCTGCGGCGGCAATGCCCTTCACTTTCTCAATGCGTTGTAAAACACCGCTCCAGTCGTGGAATGGCTGATTCACCGGCTCAATTTCGCCGTGCGGAACCACCGCCAGAATGCGATTATTCAGCTCACGCTCAAAGCCGTTCATCGCACTCAGGCCGACAATCAACACCGCCACACCGAGCGCGATGCCTAACGTTGAAATCACAGATATCAGTGACACCATGCCGCTGCGGCGACGCCCGCGGCTGAAACGTAAACCAATCAGCAGTGACAGTGGCGATGCCATTAATCGGCTCCCATCAAAGTCAGCTCATGACTCAGGCGACCATCTTGCATTTCTAACTGACGAGACATGCGCTTAGCCAGTTTCAGGTCGTGAGTGACCACTAAAAACGCGGTTCCCTGACGCACATTCAGCTCGCCCAATAACTCGAAGATGCTGTCAGCGTTACGCGCATCAAGATTACCGGTTGGCTCATCTGCCAGCACCAGGCGCGGGTTATTCACCAGCGCACGGGCAATCGCCACACGCTGACGCTCGCCGCCCGAAAGCTCAGACGGACGGTGATTACTACGGTGATCAAGCCCTACCGCTTTAAGCATTTCCAGCGCGCGTTGCTTAGTATCATCGGTATTGTTTTTACCGATTAGCAGCGGCATGGCGACGTTTTCCATCGCCGTGAAATCTGGCAGCAAATGGTGGAACTGGTAGATAAAGCCCAGTTCGCGGTTACGCAGTTCGGCTTTAGCGGAAGACGACATAGAACTCATCGCCTTACCGTTGAAAATCACATCGCCAGAAGTGGGTGTATCCAACCCGCCCAGCAGATGCAGCAAAGTACTTTTGCCAGAGCCGGAGCTGCCGACAATCGCCATTAACTCGCCGGTATTAATACTGAAGCTGACATCATGCAATACGTCCGTTTGCACTTTGCCTTCCTGATAGCGTTTGCACAGCTTGTCACACTGCAACAGGACAGAATTACTCATAACGTAAAGCCTCAGCGGGAAGTGTCGCGGCAGCGCGCCACGACGGGTAAAGCGTGGATAACAGTGCGACAGCCATAGCAATAATCGCAATCACAATAACTTGTACAGGGTCGATAGCGACGGGCAGCGCGGCGCCATCCAGCAACGCGCCAATAATCGGCATCAAATTGTTCAGCTGGCTGGCAAGCAAAGCGCCTAATAATGCGCCCAACAAAGCGCCAATCACACCTGCGCTCGCCCCTTGCACCATAAACACCGCCATGATTTGGCGACGTGTTAATCCCTGGGTCTGAAGAATGGCGACTTCGCCCTGCTTTTCCATTACCAGCAGGCCAAGAGAGGTGATGATGTTAAATGCAGCGACGGCCACAATCAGGCTTAACAGCAGGCCCATCATGTTTTTCTCCATGCGCACGGCCTGGAACAACTCGCCTTTACGTTCGCGCCAGTCCTTCCATTCGGTGCCCGGCGGCAACGTTTGTTGGCTTAAAACGTCTACTTTCAGCGGTTCAGCCAGCCACAAACGCCAGCCGGTGATATTGCCTGCCGGGTAGCGCATCAGACGCGAGGCATCCTGCTGGTTCACCAGCATCTGATAGCCGTCGACTTCGCTGCTGGCCGCGAAAGTCCCGATGACCGTAAACAGACGCTGGCTTGGCAAACGGCCCATCGGCGTGAACTGGCTCGCTGACGGCACCATGACGCGGATACTGTCACCGCGTTTAATACCCAGTTGCCCGGCAAGTTGTTCACCGAGAATGATGTTGTATTTCCCGGCGACCAGGTCAGTTTGTTTCACGTTCACCAGGAACGGCGAAAGGGGATCTTTTTCTTCAGGTTTCACGCCCAACATCACGCCGACCGCGACACTGCGCGCGCTTTGTAGCACCACATCGCCAGTGGTCACGGGCGCAATACGCGTGACACCTTCAAGTTTGAGATCTTTAGCAGGGAGAGTTTCTGGGTTAATCGAGCCGCCAGGCGAAGTGATGATCGCTTGTGGCATTAGCCCAAGAATGTTGTTTTGCAGCTCACGCTCGAAGCCGTTCATCACGGAAAGCACCGTCACCAGCGCCATTACGCCAAGCGTAATGCCGATAGTCGACAGCCATGAGACGAAACGACCGAAACGGTCAGATGCTCGCCCACGCATGTAGCGCAGGCCTATAAATAACGCGACAGGTTGATACATGTATTCCGTCTTGTTGCAGTTGCGGATGCAAAGTTGGCGAGAAGTATATAAGCGATACCGTATCAAGTAAATGAAACGTAACGTTTTTTTGATATTTCAGAACATGCGAAATCCCTGTTAAATCAAACTCATAACATCTTGTTTTCGAAGTCAAAGCTGCGATAAAACGGAGATAAATTGTTCCTGCGGAATTTCCTAAATGCGCCAGATTCTTACAAAAACAGACAATTCAGGTAAAAAAATGTCGGGCAATCTTCCACCCTGAAGGCCAATACAGGGCAACAGAAGAAACTACGGGCGCATGAAAAACAAACAATTGTGGATAAATCATATCAAAGGGCTGTGCATTTGCCTGGTCGTCATTTACCACTCAGTAATCACCTTTTATCCCCACCTGGTTCAGTTCCAGAGCGGGCTCCCGGAATACATCGCTAAGAGCTGGATTTACCTTAACTTGTATCTGGCGCCCTTCCGGATGCCGGTGTTCTTCTTTATTTCAGGCTTTTTGATAACCCGTTATATCGACGCAGTGCAATGGCGTGATTGTGTTGATAAGCGCCTGTGGAATATCTTTTATGTTCTGCTGTTGTGGGGCGTCTTGCAGTGGCTGGGAATTTCGTTAATCAACCAGTGGCTGGCGCCGGATCTGGTACGCAACCCGACCTCTAACGCAGCCTATTCAGAAACCTTGATCCAGTTTGCCACCAGCATGGCGAAAGCCAGCACCAGCCTTTGGTATCTTTATGCGTTAGTGCTTTATTTCCTGGTGTTCAAAAGCCTGCGTCAATTCAGAGTCCCGGTCATTTTGATGTTGCTGGCCGTGAACGTCGTGATTAGCTTTGCGCCACTACCCTGGTGGGGCATGAACAGCGTGGTACGTAATATGTGTTATTACGGGCTGGGAGCGTGGTTCGGTACGCAATTAATGACGGCAATGAAAGAATTTAATCTTCGTCAGCATCCCCTGATTTGTGCCGCTGCCGCACTGGTTTCAGTGGCGTTGTATCTGGTCAATGTCCCACTCGTGATTTCGCTAGTCTCGATTTTTGTCATCATGAAGCTGTTTTATCTGCTCGATAACTGGCGTGAAAGCCGTACCGATGCATTCCTTAATATCGTCGGCACCAATACGATTGCTATCTACACCACTCACCGCATCGTTATCGAAGCACTCAGTTTGTTCACCCTTGGGCAGATTAGCGCCGGACGAATTTCCGATAACCTCTTGCTCGCCATTCTGATGGTTTACCCGTTTGTCAGCCTGGCGATTTGCACGGTATTAGGGTTAGGTTTCAGGAAATTATCGCGTGCTGCGTTTGGTGACATGTTCTTTTCACCGCCAGCTAAATTAGTGCCCGCAACGCAGGCGCGTTAAGTCACACTCTGTGGACGATGAATCCCAGGTTGCGGTGCGATTGTGTTGCTAATACAAAACGATCGCGGATAATAATAAGCAACTTCTTGACGCGTCTGGTGGTCATTTGCCCACAAAGCACGGCGCAACCTGAGAGATTCTGACATCCGATATGCCTGAAAATTATCGCTACTCCTTACCTGTAAAAGCTGGCGATCAGCGCCAGCTTGGTGAACTCACCGGCTCTGCGTGCGCGACTGAAGTTGCCGAAATCACTGAGCGCCATAATGGCCCGGTGGTGTTGATCGCCCCTGATATGCAGAATGCGCTGCGTCTGCATGACGAAATCAGCCAGTTTACGGAAAGCATGGTGATGAATCTTGCCGACTGGGAAACCCTGCCTTACGACAGTTTCTCGCCGCATCAGGAAATCATCTCTTCACGTTTATCAACACTATATCAGCTACCAACCATGCAGCGCGGCGTGTTAATCCTGCCGGTGAATACTCTGATGCAACGCGTGTGTCCACACAGCTATTTACACGGACACGCGTTAGTGATGAAGAAAGGCCAGCGTTTGTCGCGTGATAACCTGCGCAGCCAGCTGGAACAAGCCGGTTATCGCAGCGTTGATCAGGTCATGGAGCACGGTGAATTTGCGACCCGTGGCGCATTGTTGGATTTGTATCCGATGGGCAGCGACCAGCCCTATCGCATCGACTTTTTCGATGATGAAATCGACAGCCTGCGCGTTTTTGACGTAGATACGCAGCGCACGCTCGAAGAAGTCGACGCCATTAACCTGCTCCCTGCGCACGAATTCCCGACCGATAAATCCGCCATCGAGCTGTTCCGCAGCCAGTGGCGCGACAAGTTTGATGTGAAGCGCGAGCCTGAACATATTTACCAGCAGGTCAGTAAAGGCATGCTCCCGGCGGGGATTGAATACTGGCAGCCGCTGTTCTTCAGCGAACCATTACCGCCACTTTTTAGCTATTTCCCAAAAAACACGCTGCTGATTAATACCGGTGATATCGAAACCAACGCCGAGCGTTTCTGGCAGGATACGTTTGCCCGTTTCGAGAATCGTGGCGTTGACCCAATGCGCCCGCTGCTTCCGCCAGAAAGCCTGTGGTTACGCGTTGACGAACTGTTCAGCGAACTAAAAAACTGGCCGCGCATTCAGCTCAAAACGGAATCGTTAGCCGACAAAGCTGCGTTTACCAACCTGGGTTATCACGCCCTACCCGATCTATCCGTTCAGGCGCAGCAAAAAGCGCCGCTCGATAACCTGCGTAAATTCCTTGAATCTTTCGATGGCCCCGTCGTATTTTCCGTCGAAAGTGAAGGCCGCCGTGAGGCATTAGGCGAACTGTTAGCGCGAATTAAAGTTGCCCCGAAACGTATTTATCGGCTCGATGAAGCGGCCGATAAAGGCCGTTATTTAATGCTGGGTTCCAGCGAACATGGTTTTATCGACACGCTGCGCAACCGGGCGCTAGTTTGTGAAAGTGACCTGCTGGGAGAGCGCGTCAGCCGCCGCCGTCAGGACAGCCGTCGCACTATTAACCCGGATACGTTGATTCGCAACCTGGCCGAGTTGCATACCGGGCAGCCTGTTGTGCACCTCGAGCATGGCGTCGGGCGATATGCCGGCCTCACCACTCTTGAAGCGGGCGGTATTACAGCTGAATACCTGATGCTGACCTACGCAGGGGACGCCAAACTTTATGTCCCTGTTTCGTCGCTCCATTTAATTAGCCGTTATGCGGGTGGTGCCGAAGAAAATGCACCATTGCATAAGCTCGGCAGCGATGCCTGGTCGCGCGCGCGTCAAAAAGCGGCTGAGAAAGTGCGCGATGTGGCGGCAGAACTGCTGGATATTTACGCTCAACGTGCCGCCAAACAAGGCTTCGCCTTCAAGCATGACCGTGAACAGTACCAAATGTTCTGCGATGCTTTCCCGTTTGAAACCACACCGGACCAGGCGCAGGCCATCAACGCGGTATTAAGCGACATGTGCCAGCCCTTGGCCATGGACCGCCTGGTATGTGGCGACGTCGGCTTTGGTAAAACCGAAGTTGCGATGCGTGCCGCTTTCCTCGCGGTGGAAAACAACAAACAAGTTGCGGTACTCGTGCCAACGACGCTGCTGGCCCAACAGCACCTCGACAACTTCCGTGACCGTTTTGCTAACTGGCCGGTGCGTATCGAAATGCTGTCGCGTTTTCGTACCGCTAAAGAGCAAGCGCAAATTCTGGAAGAGGCGCGTGAAGGGAAAGTCGACATTCTTATCGGCACCCATAAGCTGCTGCAAAATGATGTGAAGATGAAAGATCTCGGCCTGCTGATCGTCGATGAAGAGCACCGTTTTGGTGTGCGCCATAAAGAGCGTATCAAGGCGATGCGTGCCGATGTGGATATTCTGACGCTGACCGCCACCCCGATTCCACGAACCTTGAATATGGCGATGAGTGGAATGCGCGATTTATCGATTATCGCTACTCCGCCAGCCCGCCGTCTGGCAGTGAAAACCTTCGTGCGTGAATACGACAGCCTGGTGGTTCGCGAAGCCATCCTGCGCGAAGTGCTGCGTGGCGGCCAGGTTTACTATCTTTACAATGATGTTGAAAACATCCAGAAAGCGGCAGACAAACTCGCGGAATTGGTTCCGGAAGCGCGAATCACCATCGGTCACGGCCAAATGCGCGAGCGTGAACTGGAACGGGTGATGAACGATTTCCACCACCAGCGTTTTAACGTGCTGGTGTGCACCACGATTATCGAAACCGGTATCGATATTCCGACAGCCAACACCATTATCATTGAACGTGCAGACCATTTCGGCCTCGCGCAGCTGCACCAGCTCCGTGGCCGCGTTGGGCGTTCGCATCACCAGGCTTATGCGTGGCTGCTGACGCCTCACCCGAAAGCCATGACCACCGATGCGCAAAAGCGCCTCGAAGCTATCGCTTCTCTCGAAGATTTAGGGGCGGGTTTTGCGCTGGCAACACACGACCTGGAAATCCGAGGTGCAGGTGAATTGCTTGGTGAAGGCCAAAGCGGCTCAATGGAAACAATCGGCTTTTCTCTGTATATGGAAATGCTGGAAAACGCGGTCGATGCGCTCAAAGAAGGTCGCGAGCCATCGCTTGAAGATTTGACCAGCAGCCAGACCGAAGTCGAATTGCGCATGCCTGCCCTGCTGCCAGATGATTTTATCCCGGATGTGAATACGCGCCTGTCGTTTTATAAGCGCATTGCCAGCGCCAAAACGGCACATGAGCTTGACGAGTTAAAAGTCGAACTGATTGACCGCTTTGGATTGCTACCGGATCCGGCGCGTAATCTGTTGGATATCGCGGCATTGCGTCAGCAAGCTCAGAAACTGGGTGTGCGCAAAATCGAAGGCAATGAAAAAGGCGGGGTGATTGAGTTTGCCGAGAAGAACAATGTTAATCCGGTTTGGCTGATTGGCTTATTGCAAAAGCAACCGCAGCATTACCGCCTGGATGGACCAACGCGTCTTAAATTTATTGAAGATCTCGCCGATCGCAAAGCGCGAATGGAATGGGTGCGTAACTTTATGCATCAATTAGCCCAGAACGCAGCAGCTTGATTCAAACCTTAATTTGCTTAACGTGCCTTAGTTTCCCCTAAGGCACTTTGTAACATTTACACATTCTTTTCAAATCACCAGGGTTTCCCTACATCTTCAACCGCCATAATTCGCGATTAACTTTTTAATAACATTAACCTTAATAATAATGAGGTTTCGCTTAATGCAGTCGTCGCGACTTTTCTCTTTACCTGTTCGTTGGTTGGCATCGCTGATGCTGGTCAGTGCAAGCCTTGCCGTTTTCCCGGCAAGCGCTAATTCCTACCCTCTGCCGCCTGAAGGCAGTCGCCTTATCGGCCAGAACTTTTTCCATGTGGTCGAAGATAACGGCGGCTCGCTTGAAGCCATCGCCAAAAAATACAATGTCGGCTTCCTTGCCCTGCTTCAGGCAAATCCAGGTGTTGATCCGTATGTGCCACGTGCGGGTAGCGTGCTGACGATTCCGCGCCAGATGCTATTGCCAGATGCGCCGCGTCAGGGGCTGGTAATGAATCTTGCCGAACTGCGTGTTTATTACTATCCCGCAGGGAAAAATAGCGTAACCGTTTACCCGATTGGCATTGGCCAACTCGGTGGCGACACCGTGACACCAACTATGGTCACAAGCGTTTCAGATAAACGCGCCAACCCGACCTGGACGCCAACGGCCAATATTCGCGCTCGCTACCTGGCGAACGGAATCAAACTTCCGGCGGTCGTTCCAGCCGGGCCGGAAAACCCAATGGGCCACCATGCCATCCGCCTCGCAGCCTATGGTGGCGTTTATCTGCTGCACGGAACGAATGCGGACTTTGGGATTGGAATGCGCGTGAGTTCTGGCTGTATTCGACTGCGTGATGACGATATTAAAGCGTTGTACAAAGAGATGCCTGTTGGTACGCCTGTGCGCATCATCAACACCGCGATTAAAACCTCAGTGGAGCCAGATGGCAGGCGTTTAGTTGAAGTCCATCAGCCTCTGTCTAAACACATTGATGACGATCCAAAAGTACTACCGATTGTGTTAACAGAGCAGATGAAACAGTTCCAGTCTGCACCAGAAACAGATGCTAACGTCATGGAACAAGCCATGCAGCACCGCTCCGGGATGCCGATTGAAGTGAACGCGTACGGTATTGCCAGCAACGAGATTTAATTGTTTTGAGATGCAAAAAGGCCCTGTTTTTTAACAGGGCCTTTTTTTATGAAACTCATTTTTCCGTGAGTCTTATTTATAAATTACCGCAGTACCGTGCAATGTATTCGGACCGGTTACTGAAGTAATACGGAATGAACTCGCACCCATTTCTTCAGCTTTCTGAGCCAGTTGGTCTTCAAGAGAACCCAGGTTAGTCCCGGCGGTTGCAGTGATAGTGCCTACTTTCTGCTGGCCTGCTGGCGTTGCCTGAACTTCAACAGCCGCGAAGCTTGCAAAAGAGATTGAGCTAAGAACAACAGCAGCGATAAGAGTTTTTACGTTTTTCATGATTTTTGACCTTAAGCAGATGATTTGTAAGCCCGTTAAATTTATTTACTTAACGTTCGATAAGTAAATCATAAACGTGATCTGCGTCACACGTCAAATTATTTTTATAACGACCGTTAATTATTTTATTAATGACTTATTTTTCATACAGATAGCCATGATTTATTTTTGGACAAACTAGCACTAGAACCCATGAGATATTATTTTTATAATGATCGCTCATAAAATAGAAAAGGTTAAAACGGCTAATTATGTCTACCGACACCTGCGATACCAAAAAAAGCCGTGGCCGACCAAAAGTGTTCGACAAAGAATCCGCACTCGATAAGGCCATGGTTTTGTTCTGGCAACACGGCTACGAAGCCACTTCAATGGCACATCTGGTTGAAGCAACAGGGGCAAAAGCCCCAACGTTATATGCCGAATTCACCAATAAAGAAGGTTTGTTCAAGGCTGTCTTAGACCGTTACCTTGCTCGTGTGACGAAACTGCGAGAGACCTGCCTGCGTTGTGACAATCGAACGCTTGAAGAGGCGCTTGAGGATTATCTTTATCTGGTGGCGAAACTGTTTACCGATAAAGAAACCCCAACGGGGTGCTTTATGATTTGTACTTCGTCCGTTCTGGCAGTCTCTTCGCACGATATCTCTGAAATGATCAAGGCTCGTCAGTCTCTGCTCGAAGCCACGCTGCTTAAATTCCTCGAGCAACACCAGCAGAAAGGTGAAATCCCGGCCACAACATACGTTGGAAATTTGGCTAGATACCTGTGTTGTATTGTTCAGGGCATGTCAGTCAGCGCACGGGAAGACGCGAGCCACGAGGAATTAATGCAGATCGTCAACACGACACTTCGCTTGTTACCGGAGCTGAAAAAAATCTAACCCTCGGCGGCGCCTGCCGCCCTTTTCAGCAATAGAAAAAGACCCTGTTTTTCAACAGGGCCTTTCTTATGGAGAGAATTTTTACTTAGAGGGCACAGGCTTATTTATAAATTACCGCAGTACCGTGCAATGTATTTGGGCCAGTGACTGAAGTAATGCGGAATGAACTTGCGCCCATTGCTTCAGCTTTCTGCGCCAGTTGGTCTTCCAGAGAACCCAGGTTAGTCCCGGCGGATGCGCTGATAGTCCCTACTTTCTGCTCGCCTGCTGGAGCAGCCTGAACTTCAACAGCTGCGAAGCTTGCAAAAGAAATTGAACTAAGAACAACAGCAGCAATAAGAGTTTTTACGTTTTTCATGATAGTTACCTTGAAATAATTATTTATAAGGCCGTTAAATTTATTTACTTAACGTTCGATAACTAAATCATAATCGTGATCTGCATCACACGTCAAATTATTTTTATAACGACCGTTAATTATTTTATAAAAGCTCTTATTTTCATAAGCATAGGAATTAATTATTTTTTCACTCTTCCCTATAGCTACTGCGTGATATTATTTTTATAATGATCGTTCAATAAACAGACAAAGGTTAAACGGCGCATATGTCATCTGATACGACTTGCATTAAAAAAAGCCGGGGCCGACCGAAGGTGTTTGACAGGGAAGCAGCACTCGACAAGGCTATGGCTTTGTTCTGGCAACACGGTTATGAGGCCACTTCATTGGCGCATCTGGTTGAAGCGACGGGCGCAAAAGCTCCGACGCTGTACGCAGAGTTCACCAACAAAGAAGGGTTATTCAAGGCCGTTCTGGATCGCTATATCGAACGTTTCTCGCAAATGCGTGAGAATTGCCTGTTCTGCGAAGAACGCACGCTCGAACAAGCACTGGAAGATTATTTTTCGCTGATTGCGAAGCTCTTTACTGAGAAAGACACCCCAACAGGTTGCTTTATCATCTGTACCTCCTCCGTGCTGGCAGCGTCTTCGGAAGATATCGCGGCAGTGATAAAAACGCGCCAGTCGATGCAGGAAGAAACACTGGTGCGTTTTCTGGCAAAGCGCCAGGAACAAGGCGAAATGCCTGCGACCAGTTGTATCCGTAAACTGGCTAAGTACCTGTGCTGTATTATTCAGGGGATGTCTGTGAGCGCGCGCGAAAACGCCAGCTATGAAGAGCTGATGCAAATCGTGAATACGACGATGCGGCTGATGCCAGAACTTAAAAAAATCTAATACAGGGCGGCGTTTGCCGCCCTACTCTTTTAACGCACTCGCCCTTGACTCCAGTACGCCATAAAGTTGATTGCATCATGGTTCACGCCACATTCACCAATCAAATGGCGGCGCAGGAGTTTCACCACTGTGGATTCTGCCGCGACCCAGCCATAAAAATCATTGCTGCCCGTGGTCGCTTTATCCCACAACAGTTCGCCTTCCGCTTCTTCATTAAGTGCTTCCGTCACGCCTGCTGCTTCAGGTACCTGCACATTTTCTCTCACAGATTTAAGCAGGCATTCTCCATGCGAGGCATTCGCTGGTTTACGCGCTAACCAGTGAATTTTCGCGAAGCTGAACTCGCTCAAATCGACACAGTCGCCTTCGTCTGGCACTTCAAAAAATGCCTGAATTTGTGGCGGGTTCTGCCCCGCAGCCAGCAATTCAAGAATACCTTTCGCCGCGGCCAATGCCGTTTCGTCGGCGATGATTAGCCCATGGCGTAAACCGCTCGGCGGAGTCCATTCGTATCCACCGCTGTCTTGAGCATATTCGGCATTAGGCGCAACGATTTGAATCTGGTCGCCAGGCTGGGAGTTAATTGCCCAGGCTGATGCCGGGCCTTCCGTACCGTGGCTGACAAATTCAACGGTGACTTCCTGGCGCTCGCGATCAACCTTGCGCAAGGTATAAGTGCGCACCACGGGTCGCTTTTCCCTGGGCAATTGTTGCAGCAACTGATACCACTCACCTTGATTAGGCAGAGCCGGAATGGAGCCATCTTCAGAGGGAAATAACATTTTGATTCGCTGATCGGGCGAGTCACATTTCATATGTGCAACGTCCGGGCCGCCGAAAACCAGACTTAATAGCGAAGGTGAAACTTGCGATTTATGCACTAGCTGGACATTAAACAAGCGATACCCTTGCACTCCTGCCATTTCGACTCCTTTGCCGCTTCAGGCCTACATCCAGAAAAAGTAAACCACATAAATCATGTGATTATTCATAAGATTAATTTAAGAAATACTATCAATTGAGATTGATAATGAGAACCGTTATCGGCAAAATTCAGTCCGTTCTTATTTCAAAATATTTTCAAATGTTAATCTTTTCCATCTAAGGAATGATGATGATGCATAAAAATGCACGCTGGGTGCTTAACCCGCTGCTACTGGCTATGATGGCTCCGGCTTTTGCGCAGCAAACTTCAGAAGAAGATATTCTGGTTTCTGCGAACCGTATGCACCGTACCGTGGCAGAAATGGCGCAGACGACCTGGGTTATCGAAGGAACTGAACTCGAACAACAAATCCAGGGTGGCAAGGAGCTGAAAGATGCACTTGCACAGTTAATTCCAGGGCTTGATGTCAGCAGTCAAAGCCGCACCAACTACGGCATGAACATGCGCGGCCGCTCTATCGTGGTGTTGGTAGATGGTGTTCGTCTGAATTCTTCCCGTACCGATAGCCGCCAGCTTGATTCCATTGACCCGTTCAACATCGAGCATATTGAAGTGATTTCCGGCGCGACCTCTTTGTACGGCGGCGGCAGTACCGGTGGTTTGATTAACATTGTCACCAAAAAAGGCCAGCCTGAAACCCAGATGGAATTTGAATCGGGTATTAAATCAGGCTTTAACAGCAGCAAAGATCACGATGAGCGTATCGCAGGGGCTATTTCTGGCGGCAACGAACATGCGTCCGGCCGAATGTCGGTGGCCTATCAGAAGTTCGGTGGCTGGTTCGATGGCAATGGCGACCAGACTCTGCTTGATAACACGCAAACCGGCTTGCAGTATTCTGACCGTCTGGATGTGATGGGAACAGGCACGCTCAATATTGATGAAACTCAGCAATTACAGTTAGTGACGCAATATTACAAGAGCCAGGGCGATGATGATTACGGATTAGACCTGGGCGAAAACTTCTCGGCTGTTACCGGAAATGGTAATGCTTACGTCAGCGACCAGCTCAATTCAGACCGTATTCCAGGCACCGAGCGCCATCTGATTAGCCTGCAATATTCCAACAGCGATTTCCTCGGCCAGGAGCTGGTTGGGCAGATTTATTATCGTGATGAATCCCTGACGTTCTATCCGTTCCCGACCCTGACGCGTGGCGCAGTCACCAGTTTCTCGGCCTCGCAGCAAGATACCGATCAGTACGGCGCAAAACTCGCACTGACCAGCCAGCCCGTTGATGGCTGGCAAATTACCTACGGTGTGGATGCCGATCACGAAAGCTTTACCTCAAACCAGAAATTCTTTGATTTAGCCAAAGCGAATGCCTCAGGTGGATTGAACAACCAAAGCATTTACACCACCGGGCGCTACCCTGGCTACAGCATTACTAATTTCGCGCCATTCGCGCAAACCAGCTATGACATCACCGACATGTTTACGCTAAGCGGCGGCGTCCGTTACCAGTGGACTGAAAATAAAGTTGATGATTTTGTTGGCTTTACTCAGCAGCAAGGCATTGCAAATGGTATAGCTCAATCAGCGGATTTTATCCCTGGCGGCACGACTGATTACGACAATGCGTTGTTCAATGCTGGCGTGTTAATGCACATCACTGAGCGCCAGCAAGCATGGTTTAACTTCTCGCAAGGCGTTGAATTACCTGACCCAGGCAAATATTACGGTAACGGGACTTACCGCCTGGTCAACGGCCATTATCAACTGGTGAACAGCGTGAACGTTGCACAGTCAAAACTTCAGGGGATCAAGGTCGATTCTTATGAATTGGGCTGGCGCTATTCGGGTGATAGCCTGCGCACTCAGATTGCGGCGTACTACTCACTATCTGACAAATCTATCTCCATCAACCGTGCAGATATGACCATCAATGTTGAAGATGATAAACGCCGCATTTACGGCGTTGAAGGTGCCGTGGATTACTTTATTCCAGACTCAGACTGGAGTACCGGTGTTAACTTCAACGTGCTGAAATCCGAAACCAAAGTGGATGGAAAATGGCAGAAATGGGACGTGATATATGCCAGCCCATCGAAAGCCACGGCATATGTGGGCTGGGCGCCAGAACCATGGAGCCTGCGTGTCCAGAGCCAGCAGACCTTTGATTTAACCGATGCCAGCGACAATAAAATCAACGGTTACAACACCGTCGACTTTATCGGTAGCTACGCTCTGCCGCTGGGTAAGCTGAGCTTCAGCATCGAAAACTTGCTGGATAAAGACTACACCACCGTTTGGGGTCAGCGCGCGCCTCTGCTCTACAGCCCAACTTACGGCAGCCCATCGCTGTACGAATACAAAGGTCGTGGACGCACTTACGGCGTGAATTACTCCCTGCAATTCTAAGTTTCCCGCAGCAGGCTGGCTAAAAACCAGCCTGCTTTTTACTCTCATACACAAAATCCTTCTCGACCAAAACCCAGTAGTCATTTAAAACATAGGGACTCTAATGATAGGTACAGCTTATATTTGGTAGGATTAGCTTATGTTGGCAGGTTTAATCGGTTTAGGTTCAGTCATCGAAACAGCATATCTCCCGGCGCTGCGCCGCATTTCTCCTCCCTTGCTCGAATGTTACGGTTATGACGCCGATCCCGCGCGTCAGATTGACGGGATTAACCGTTGTGATTCCCTGGACGCACTGCTGGCAATGCCGCTCGATGTGGTGCTAATCACGACGTCTTCTCTGCATCACCTACCCGTTCTTGAGCGCGTCTTGCAAAGTGACGTGCCTGCTATTGTGGTAGAAAAACCGATCGCTGCCACGCTTGCACAACTTGAGACACTTAAAACTCTGCTCGCAAAGCCGCAAAATGCCGCCCGTGTTCTGGCTTTGGATCACTGGATGGTTCGCACTCAGGCGTGCAATCACATTCACAACATCAATGAAATAAAGTGCATCGAAGGTTTTTTACTCGAGCCAAGTGGTTTTAACGCCGCGGGTGAGCCAATTGCCCTGAATTTTGCTACCGGTGAAGCAGACACTCGCCAGTTGCATCACCCAGACGGCGTAATTGTAGATATCGGCACTCATACTCTCGCCATGATGCGTGAAACCGTTCATGAATTAGGTGGCAATGACCAGCTCACCGTTGAACTCAACTACGCACGCGATCGCCTCGGGAATGCGATTGCAGCGGGGGATTTCACTACAGCGGAAGGTGAAGCGCTGTTAACCGGGACTCTCAGTGGTATTCCCTTTACGCTCCATCTCAACAAATATGCCGGGCCTGCTGGCGGTCAAAAAGGGATGCGTATTCATCTTCATGACGGGCAAATGATCAATATCGACCGTGAGGGAATGAATGAGGTGGTGGAAAGGATCTCTGAGCAGGGAACCGAGCGCAGTACCCTCGCCGGGCCGCTTTACGACCGTTGTTTACATGATGTGGTTTTTGGCGAACAAAGGCTGTTTTTGCGCACGCCTGACGAAATACCCGCCTACACTCAGCGCCGCATAGCAGAAGTTACTGCGCTGCTGGAGCTGCAACAGCAGTTACGCGGTAGTCATTGAGCAAAAGCCCATCTCACAAGATGGGCCATGATTTATAACCATTAGATTTTATTCAAAACTAGCTGGCCATTGTTATCCAGCGGGATTTGCGTGCCAGGGTCTTTATCCATACGGATTTTACCCTGCTGATCGCCAATGCGGTACGTCACGTCGTAGCCCAGCATTTTTTCTGACTTGTCGTAGATAGTTTTACATTTCTGCTGCGTGGTGGTGTAGGTGTCGCGATCTTGCATCGCACCTTGAACCTGATTACCCGCATAACCCCCGCCCAGAGCACCGGCTACCGTCGCCACATCTTTACCACGCCCGCCACCAAACTGATGGCCAATCACGCCACCGGCAACGGCACCTAACGCTGAACCGAGAATACGGTTTTCATCCTGAACCGGACGACGATGAGTCACCGCGACGTTACGGCATTCCTGACGTGGTGTTTTTACCGTTTCCTTGATAGGTGTCGCTGACACCACCTGTGCGTACTGAGGGCCACGGTCAAAAACATTCATGCTGGCAACCGCTGCCACACCCAGTGCTGCGGCCACACCGATACCTATACCCGCTAACATTGATTTATTCACAGGACATCCTCCTGACTGTGCAATTGCTTACAATTTTGCAACCAGAGGGCGTATAAGACAAATCAGACAACGGATGAAAAGTGCGGATCCATAGGCTGAAACTATGTGTTTGAGAGAAATCCTAAGCATGAAATGCTCATTTATGGATTTTTATGCTGAAACGTCAAATAAAAAACCCGGCACGCTGGCCGGGTTTGAGAGTCAATACTGAACTGAGATTAGTGCAGTTTTAAACGCGGACGAATCACGCGGTTGATACTGCCCACCAGCATCATCAGGCCGGTTTTGAAATAACCGTGAAGCGCGACCTGGTGCATACGGTACAGGGAGATGTAAACGAAACGCGCCATACGCCCTTCTACCATCATCGAACCGCGCATCAGGTTGCCCATCAGGCTACCGACGGTTGAGAACTTAGAGAGCGAAACCAGAGAACCGTGATCTTTGTAAACATAAGATTTCAGCGGTTTATCTTTCATTTGCGCAAGAATATTGGTCAGCACCAAAGATGCCATCTGGTGTGCAGCCTGTGCACGAGGTGGCACAAAGCCGCCTTCAGGACGTGCGCAAGAAGCACAGTCACCAATGGCATAAATATCAGGGTCACGCGTGGTTTGCAGCGTAGGCTCGGTCACTAACTGGTTAATACGGTTAGTTTCGAGGCCACCGATATCTTTCATAAAGTCTGGCGCTTTGATGCCTGCCGCCCAAACCATCAGATCCGCTGCGATATATTCGCCGTCTTTAGTATTCAGGCCGCCCGCATCAGCAGAAGTCACCATAGTTTGCGTCAGAACACGCACGCCCAGTTTGGTCAGCTCGCTGTGTGCCGCCGCAGAAATACGCGGAGGTAATGCAGGCAGAATACGTTCGCCCGCTTCAACCAGCGTCACGTTCAGCGCTTCGTTAGTCAGCCCTTTATAGCCGTAGCTGTGCAGCTGTTTGACTGCGTTATGCAGTTCAGCGGACAACTCCACACCTGTCGCCCCGCCACCCACGATAGCAATATTCACTTTGCCGCTGGCGCCCAGATTCGCAGAATACTTAAGGAACAGATTCAGCATCTCAGAGTGGAAACGACGCGCCTGATGCGGGTTATCGAGGAAGATGCAATTATCTTTCACACCCGGTGTGTTGAAGTCGTTGGAGGTACTGCCTAGCGCCATCACCAGGGTGTCGTAAGGGATCTTACGCTCGGGAACCAACAGCTCGCCTTTGTCGTCACGCAGTTCTGACAACGTCAGCGTTTTGCTTTCGCGGTTAATATCAACCACTGAACCAAGCTGGAACTGGAAATGATGGTTGCGGGCATGAGCCAGGTAGCTCAGTGCATCCACCCCTTCATCCAGTGAACCGGTAGCCACTTCGTGCAGCAGTGGTTTCCATAAATGGCTGTGGTTACGGTCGATAAGCGTAATCTTCGCTTTCTTACCACGACCCAGTTTTTTACCTAACTGAGTGGCCAGTTCAAGTCCGCCAGCACCACCACCGACAATGACAATCTTTCTTAATGGCGTAGTCAAAGTGACCCCCTTAAAATATTAACCAATTGTTAATTAAAGGTTATGAAAATAGCATTTAATTAACAACAAGTTACCTAAACAAACTCACTAATGTGACCAAAGAATAACATGGATGGTGTATTGGTCATACCAAAATTGATATGCATCAAATTTTTATGCCGAAAAGATAAACAAAAAGGGCCAGCACATGGCTGACCCTTTCAAAAACCGACGCTTCCGACCTATTTAGCCCAGCGTTTTGAATGCTTTTATTCTCTGCAAATGTGGCGAGATATTTTTGAATTTATGGGTCTGTTCCTGATCCCATACAATTTCATAGTAATGATGCAACAGTTCTGCGGCACGTACATTGTCCAGCGCCTCGTCATTGCGTGACAAAATCGCCAGGCAACGATCGCGGTTTTTCTCGCGGAAATTTTGCACGCACTTGGTCGAAATATCGGTGTATTCCTCAGGACGATCGATTTTCCCTTCCATGTTCTCTTGCGGGAACAAATTCGGGTTAAAGATCACCTGGCGAATATCACACAGGAAACCGATACGTTCTGCCCAAAAACCGCCCAGCCCGACGCCGCAAATCAGCGGGCGCTCATCGGCACTGAGTTGCAGCATCTTGTCGACTTCTTTGAGCAGATGCTGCATGTCGTGTTTCGGATGCCGCGTGCTGTAACTGATAAGCCGCACGTCCGGGTCGATAAACTGGAGTTGCAGCACCTTTTCATGGTTACCGGGACTGTTGGAGTCGAAACCGTGTAAATAGATAATCATTGCATCCTCACCACACGAATTCAGGCCAGTTGGCCCGAGGAGTTAAAGACCCGCCTTGTGGGCTTGCCACTGCTCATGCAGCGCCTCAAGTTGCTGGTTTGCTTCCTTCCAGCGCGCTGACGACATCAGCTCCTGGCGGGTAAATGAACCTTTATGATACAAACCTGTAACACGCTCTGCTTTGACCGGCGACAGGTTATCTAACACGCTAACCGCACCATTACGATTATTGCAGACCAGGATCATATCGCAACCTGCATCCAGTGACGCCTGCCCACGTTCAGCGTAGCTGCCCATAATCGCCGCGCCTTCCATCGACAAATCGTCAGAGAAGATAACGCCATTAAAGCCAAGTTCGCCACGCAAAACGGTTTTCAGCCAGTGCGGGGAACCGCTGGCCGGACGAGGGTCAACATCGGTGTAGATAACATGCGCGGGCATGATGGCATCGAGTTTGTTATCGGTAATCAGCGTACGGAAAATCTGCATATCGTGTTCACGAATCAGCGCTTCATCACGCGGGTCGCGCGGGGTTTCTTTGTGCGAATCGGCGGTGACTGCACCGTGACCAGGGAAATGCTTACCGGTCGTTTTCATGCCAGCCGCGTGCATACCGTCGATAAAGCGGGTTGCCATCGCCAACGCTTTTCGCGGATCTTCATGGTACGAACGCTCGCCAATGGCAGCGCTAATATGGCCAATGTCCAAAACGGGCGCGAAACTGATGTCGATATCCATGGCAATCATTTCACTCGCCATCAACCAGCCTGCTTCCTCCGCCAGTTTACCGCCCTGCTCCAGACCGTGAATGGCAGCAAAAGATTGCGCGGCAGGTAGAAGCGTAAAGCCTTCGCGGAAACGCTGAACGCGCCCGCCTTCCTGGTCAACGGCCACCACCAGACGATTGCGCGAGGCTTCGCGGATTTGGCGCACCAGTTCACGCAGTTGCTCGGGGTCGTGATAGTTGCGGGTAAACAGAATCAGCCCACCGACCAGCGGGTGTTTCAGAATTTCGCGCTCTTCGGCATCCAGCTCAAAGCCTGCCACATCTAACATTACCGGACCCACATCTACCTCTCTTAATTAGTTCTTTTCCCGCAGTTGGCTCCAGGCCTCATCTGCAAGAGTTATAAATGTTTTGTCTTGTGTTTGCCGCCAGCGGCATTCGTACCACGATGCCATCAGCATCATTACCCATGGCCGCCATCGCGCTGCCTGCCGGGTTAATGTTTCCAGCGGAATATGGCTCCATTGCGCATAGGCGCGTATCAGTGAATCATCACAGATATTATTGGCCGCCATAGTGGCCGCGAGCTCCAGCGCAACATCGCCATCACCCGCATATTCCCAGTCAATGAGTTTAAGCCCTTGCGGTTGGTGCACAAGATTCCCGGCATGAACGTCCATATGCAGTGGTGCCAGGCGCAGCGGCTTAGGTTCGCCTTGCCGCTTCATCTTTTTAAGCAACCGCAGCCAACTCACACGTTTTCGCTCAGGGGCAGCCATTAACCAGTAGTATTCAAGCAACGGCAACAGGCTGATTCGCCAGCCAAAGCAGCTTTGTTGATGTAAATCATACAGCAAGGCACTGAGCGATTGCAGTGAGGGAAGTTGGGATTTTACCTCGCCGGTTTGCCATTCGACGATTAACCAACCGTCAGCCAGACAAACGGGTCGCGGCGCAATACGTCGAGGCATTCGGTTCAGCGCGCGAAAGTGCCGAGAGAGCGAAACGCCCGGCTGCGGAGATGCAAGCTGGTGACGAGCGACGTACTCGCGCCCTCCGACGTTGAAATGTACGCTGCCACCACTCAATCCTTCGAGCGCAGAAAAGCAACCGGCGGCCTGAGCCGCCGGAAGATACTGAGCAATCACACTTTGCAGCGTGGCATTATTGAGTCTGTTGTACCGCACCGTTTCCTGACCAAATAATTTCACCTGTCTGTACCAGCATCAACTGCATTTTCAGCGTTGGAGCATTCACATTACCGCTGGCATTGCTGTAAAGCACATATTGAGCGCCCACTTTACGGGCAATACCAATCGCTTTACTGCGCGAACCCAGGCTGTCCTGCGGCGATAACCCCAGTTCCTGTTTCGCTATTGAAAGTTGTTGAGCAGAAACAAGGGTAAATTTAGTGTTGTTCGCCAACGCGCCGCGTAAAGCTTCAGTTGCTTTACTGGTTTGCAGCGAGCCATTGGTGTGATTGTTTACGCTGTCCACCAGCAGAACGCCGCCTGCGGTAACGCCATCGGCTTGCAGCATTTTACCCACCATCGGCTGCATGGCGCTGCCCCAGTCGTAAGTACGGACTTTTGGCGTTGCAGGAATGGTCGGCTGTGGTTGCTCAATTGGTCCTGGTTGAGTCGGTACAGTGGGCACCGTTGGGACGGTTGGCACCGGCTCGATCGGCTGCTGTGGACCTGGTTTAACTTCTTCCACAGGCGCTGGAGCTTCACCACGGTTAATACACCCGGATAAAATCATCGCCGCAGCGAGAATAACCAGATATCGATAGATTCCCTTAATCAAAATTCACCCCTTATAAAGAGAGATAAAGACGGACTTTACGTGCGTCTGGATAACTGGCTATAGATGACACCGAAACGCTGGATTTCGCCGGTAGCGTTATCGTGCGCGGTTGTTCCAGAGGATGAATCTCCAACCCCTTCGCGTCATACCAATAAAAACGATAGTTGATGATGACCGGCTTCGACTGCTCATTATACAACTGACTGCGTGAAACAGTGGCGCCGTTGTCACTTGAAATTTCAGGACTTTCAGCACTGATACCCGCCGCCAACACCGACGCTTCCATCACCAGTGTTTGCCTGTCGTTGACAGGAATGGCAGGTTTGGAGCTGCATCCCACCATCAGCACAAGGGAAAGAAGCATTAACAGCGGGTTAGTTTTCATTAACTTATCCTTTATGCGCCAGCATTGGCCCAAGCACGCGGCCACCGAGCAGATGCATATGTATGTGGTAAACCTCTTGCCCGCCGTGACGATTACAATTCATGATCAATCGATAACCGTCTTCGGCAATCCCTTCCTGCTCTGCAATTTTAGCTGCAACCGTTAACATGCGCCCTAAAGCCAGCTCATGTTCTGCGGTGACATCATTTACCGTTGGGATCAGGATATTAGGAATAATAAGGATGTGGGTAGGTGCCTGCGGCGATATATCCCGGAATGCAGTCACTAGATCATCTTGATAAACGATATCTGCCGGAATTTCGCGGCGGATAATTTTGCTGAAAATGGTTTCTTCGGCCATGACGTTACCTTTATTTATTCATTGTGTGACGGGCATAACGTAAGAGTATGAGCGAGTTACTCACTCTCTTTCAACCATAAGCCAGTAATTCTTTATCACACTTCAGGTCACGAACTTGCCTTACGCACCGTAAATCCCTCCTCAATACAGGTTTAAAACAACATTTCATTTGTAGAGTAACAAATGTTTACACCATTCATATGAATGCGTATATTTCTCATTTGCATTTTCATTCATATATTGTATGCAAAAAACGCTGTACTCCGTGACCGGATTCCACTGGCACAGGGACGCAACTTCCAACATCCATTAAGGGTTTATGATGTCTTTCACCACTTCTACCAGGGATGGTCGGCTCGCACCCGCCAGTACACTCTCTATTCTGGCGACCTCTATCGCTTTCGCGCTGATGCCCTCTACTGCTTTCGCGGCGGAGAAAAAGAGCGAAGATACACTGATTGTAGAAAGCACGCAGGCGAACGCCAGCGATGCTGAAGATGCACAAGATTACAGTGTCAAAACCACCACCAGCGGCACCAAAATGCTGTTGGTTCCACGAGATATTCCTCAATCCGTCAGCATTATCAGTGAACAACGGATGAAGGATCAGAAGCTGGAATCCCTGGGCGATGTGCTCAATAACACCGTGGGGATAAGCGAGACCTACGCTGATTCTGACCGCGCAACCTATTACGCACGCGGTTTTGCCATTGATAACTTTATGGTGGATGGTATTCCGACGCTGTTCGAGTCCAACTGGAATCTCGGCGATGCGCTTTCTGATACTGCAATCTATGAGCGCATTGAAGTGGTGCGCGGCGCAAATGGCCTTACCACAGGCTCGGGCAACCCTTCTGCTGCCATCAACATGGTGCGTAAACACGCCGACAGCCGTGAATTCACCACCAGCGTCTCTGCTGAATACGGCAGTTGGGACAAACAGCGCTACGTCGCAGATTTGTCTACCTCTTTGACCGACAACGGCAATATTCGCGGCCGAATGGTAGCAGGTTATCAGGACAACGACAGTTGGGTTGACCGCTATAACCAGAAGAAGAAATTCTTCTATGGTGTTGTGGATGCGGACCTGACCGACGCGACCAGCTTATCTGTTGGCTATGACTACCAGGAAACCAACGTCAATAACCCAACCTGGGGCGGGATTCCGCGTTGGTACACCGATGGTAGCAAAACCCATCCAGACCGTAGCTACAGCACCGCACCTGACTGGGCCTACAACGACAAAGAAACGAAGCGTACTTTTGCCACCCTCAAACAAATGCTGGGCTATGACTGGCAACTGACGGTCAATGCGACACATACGGAAACGACGCTGGATAGCCAACAACTTTATCTTGATGGCCTGGTCGATAAATCCACCGGCATGTTGGTTAGCCCGTATGGCCCGTCATATCCTTACGTTGGAGGCACGGGTTACAACACCGGGAAGCGCAAAGTCGATGCGTTAGATACCTTTGCCAACGGTTCATATGAGTTGTTCGGTCGCCAGCATGAACTGATGATCGGCACCAGCTATTCGCGCCAGAACAATACCTATTACAGCGCGTGGGCCAATATCAGCGACACCGAGCTTGGCAATTACAACAACTACAATGGTGACTTCCCTGAAACTGACTGGAGCCCATTAAGCCTCGCGCAGAAAGATACGATTCATCAAAAATCGGCCTACATGGCGACGCGCGTGACCCTTGCCGACCCGCTGCACCTGATCGTTGGCGCGCGTTATACCAAATACAATCTGGACACGCTGAACCAACAACTGGAGAAAAATAATACTTCTCCATACGCCGGCGTGGTGTTTGATATCAACGATACCTGGTCGACTTACGCCAGTTACACCTCGGTGTTTAAGCCGCAAACTCAGCGCGATGTGGAGCAGAAATATCTTTCGCCAATTACCGGCAATAACTACGAAGCGGGTTTAAAAGCTGACTGGATGAGTGGCCGTTTAACGACATCTTTGGCCGCCTTCCGCATCGAACAAGATCATCTGGCGCAATCCACCGGTCTGGTTATTCCTGGCACCAATGGCGAAACAGCTTATCGTGAAGCTGACGGCACGGTGAGCCGTGGAGTTGAATTCGAAGTGAATGGCGCACTGACGGATAACTGGCAGATGTCGTTTGGCGCGACGCGTTATGTTGCTGAGGATAGCGATGGCAATGCGGTTAACCCAAATCTGCCTCGTACCAGCGTTAAGCTGTTTACCAGTTATCGTTTGCCAATGCTCCAGGCTCTTGCGGTGGGTGGTGGCGTAAACTGGCAAGACCATGTCTGGTCTGACGTTCCTGTCCCTGGTGGCACATATCGTTCAGAGCAAGGCAGTTTCGCATTGGTTGATTTATTCGCCCGCTATAACGTGACGAAAGCGTTCTCGGTACAGGCGAATATCGATAACCTGTTTGATAAATCTTACGACACCAACGTTGATAGTCGTGGGATTGTCTACGGCGCACCGCGTAACTTCTCCGTTAGCGCGAATTACACCTTCTGATTTACACGCTGGCGGATGACGCAAGCTTATCCGCCCTACAAAACCTAAAGACGGCAATAAAAAAGGGAGGCCATTTGACTGGCCTCCCTCAGTTCTCCCCAACTACTTTTTAGCTGTTACGGATCCACTCATCCATTTCAGTTTTCAGGTTATCGGATTTAGTACCGAAGATTGCCTGAACACCTGAACCAGCTACCACTACACCTGCCGCACCCAATTTCTTCAGGCCAGCCTGGTCGACTTTAGAGATGTCGGCCACGCTAACACGCAGACGGGTAATACACGCATCCAGGTTAGTGATGTTTTCTTTGCCGCCGAACGCGCTAACCAGAGCTGGTGCCATTTCGCTTGTGGAAGTGGTAGAAGTCTCGGTAGTTGCGTCTTCACGACCTGGAGTTTTCAGGTCAAGTGCTTTGATCAGCACGCGGAACACGGTGTAGTAAATCGCTGCGTAGCACAGGCCAACGATTGGGAACAACCACAGTTTGCTGCTGTTTCCGCTCAGCACGATGAAGTCAATCAGACCGTGAGAGAAGGAAGTTCCGTCACGCATACCCAGAAGGATACAGATTGGGAACGCCAGGCCTGCCAACACCGCGTGGATGATGTACAGGATTGGAGCAACGAACATGAAGGAGAACTCGATTGGCTCGGTGATACCGGTCAGGAACGAGGTCAACGCAGCGGAGATCATGATGCCGCCGACTTTTGCACGGTTCTCAGGTTTAGCTGAGTGCCAGATTGCGATAGCCGCAGCAGGCAGACCGTACATTTTGAACAGGAAGCCACCTGACAGTTTGCCCGCAGTTGGGTCACCTGCCATGTAACGTGGGATATCGCCGTGGAATACCTGGCCCGCAGCGTTGGTGTATTCACCAATCTGCATCTGGAATGGAACGTTCCAGATATGGTGCAGACCAAATGGTACCAGGCAGCGCTCTACGAAACCGTAGATGCCGAATGCCACAACCGGGTTCTGGTAAGCAGCCCACTGAGAGAAGGTCTGAATAGCCGTACCGATTGGAGGCCAGATGAAGGACAGCACAACGCCCATGAAGATCGCAGCCAGACCAGAGATGATCGGCACGAAACGTTTGCCCGCGAAGAAGCCCAGATATTCTGGAAGCTTGATGCGATAGAAACGGTTAAACATGTAGGCTGCAATGGCACCCGAGATGATCCCGCCCAGAACACCGGTATCAGCCAAGTGTTTTGCCGCGATCTCTTCCGCAGGAATATGCAGAACCAATGGCGCAACAACTGCCATGGTTTTAACCATGATGCCGTATGCAACCACAGAGGCTAATGCAGAAACGCCATCGTTATTTGTGAAGCCTAATGCAACACCGATAGCAAAAATCAGCGGCATGTTGGCGAAGACTGAACCGCCCGCTTCCGCCATAACATGAGAAACCACTGCTGGCAGCCAGCTGAAGTTTGCAGAACCGACGCCAAGCAGAATACCTGCGATTGGCAGTACGGATACTGGCAACATCAGCGATTTACCCACCTTTTGCAGGTTAGCAAATGCATTCTTAAACATAATTGAGAGTGCTCCTGAGTATTTGTGCTTTTTTTTACGCGTTATGCGCATCGGACTGGGGGGAGATCCGGTCCATAAACAGGCATCTAAGTGCCTTTTGATTTATTACGCAGAGTAAAATAAATCCATGAAAGTTTGTTTGACGGCTATCACGTTTCTCTAAAGGCCATATGAAAAACTTTCATAAATTTACAAAACGCGTTTCTGAATGTTACAAAAACGGCCTGCACCGCCCTTTTTGTGGCGGTGCACTTTACTCGCTTCGATCATTAATTACGAGCTTTAAAATAAGTCTGATTTATCAGGCAGATTGCAAGCGGGAGTCAGGAATATGGAACAACGTAGCGAAGTTTTTTGTCGTCGCAACGGCCAATTCCTCAAGTGAAACCCCTTTCAGCACCGCCATATATTCCGCCACGTCACGCGTCATTGCAGGCTGGTTTTCCTTGCCACGATGCGGCACTGGGGCGAGATAAGGTGAATCAGTTTCCACAAGTATGCGATCCAGTGGCACATAACGCGCCGCTTCCCTGAGTTGTTCAGCATTGCGGAAGGTCACAATACCGGAAAAAGAGATATAAAAGCCCATATCGAGCAATTTTCCAGCAGTTTCTGTGTCTTCTGTAAAACAGTGTAGTACCCCACCGCAGTCTGTCACTTTCTCTTCACGGAGAATCGAGAGCGTATCGGCGCGGGCGTCACGCGTGTGCACAATCACCGGTTTATTGAGTTCACGTCCAATTTGAATGTGATGACGGAATGACTCCTGCTGGCGTGGCTTGGTTTCCGGGGTATAGAAATAATCCAGCCCGGTTTCACCCATTGCGACCACGCCCGGATCGGCGGCAAGACGGCGAAGTTCTTCAACGTCATAATCTTCGGCCTGATTGAGCGGATGGACGCCACAGGAATATGCCACGTTATTACGCTCGCCCACCAGTTGGCGCATATTGCGATAACCCTCAAGCGTGGTGGCAACGGCAAGGCAGAATTTCACATCGCGCGCGGCCGCTTTTTCCAGAACGTCATCAACGCTTTTATGCAGGGATTGATAATCGAGGCCATCGAGATGGCAATGTGAGTCAACCAGGAACATACAGATACTCTTTAAAGATGGAATCCAGGAAGGAGTGCACCGGGTTGCATTAAACGCTCCCAGGTGAGTAATTTTTCAGTCAGCAATAATTCTCTGTTCACGCCCACCACACTGAGCAGTGATTCACGACAGGCAAACCAGCTATGAAGTATGGCTTGCAACATCGCAGGTGTCGCACTATTGGCAAGATTGGCGACTAAAGCTTGCTGATCGTCATTGGTCAGCCAGGCTGTTGCACCTTGCTGCCATTTTAGTGCATCAACCAGCAGCGAAGATAACCAGTGAAGTCGAACCGCGGCATCGTCGCTGTTTAAAGCAGGCAACAAAGCCAGCATGTTTTTCGTCGCACAGGATTCGCTAAGTTTGTCACACAACGCCTGACGGTGTTTCCATGAATCAGGTTGCAGCAAAGCCAGAGCGCCTGCCGGAGCGCCGGAGCTTAAACGCAATGCCGCTCGCAATTGTGCGCTCTCCAGAGTGATTTCTCGCGCAAGCCAGGCCAACGCGAAGGTTTCGTCAGGAGGAGTTAAATACCAGTAAAGGCAACGGCTACGTAATGTTGCTGGCAAACGGGCCGGTTCGCGGCAACCGAGGAAAAACCAGGTTTTAGCTGGCGGCTCTTCGAGAGTTTTCAATAATGCGTTTGCCGCAGCTTCGGTGAGAAGCCCGGCATCTTCCAGCCAGACGACTTTTGCCCCGCCCTGCTGTGCATGGCTGTAAAGCTTCTCAGTCATTTCGCGGATAGCATCAATGCCGAGGCTCGATTTACCTTTCTCCGGGGCAATGACATAGCTGTCCGGATGCGTACCCGCCTGCATCAACTGACAGCTGCGGCATTGACCGCAGCTTTTATTACCTTGCGGCGTTTGGCACATTATCCAGCGCGTGAGAGCGTAAATTAACGCGTCGTCACCCATGCCGGATAATGAATGAAGCAGTAATGCATGGTGCCCGCGACCTGACTGGTACTGACTGAGAATTTGCTCAAACGGTGCGCGTAACCATGGATACCATTTCATTACGCCAGCTCCTTAGCCCACTCAAGTACGGCGCTACGAACGGCCTGCGAAACGTCTTCGAGCGATTGTGTCGCATCAATCGTACGAATGCGGCTGTCGGTAGCGGCAAGTTCGAGGTAACGCGCACGGGTACGGTTAAAGAAGTCGAAAGATTCCTGTTCGATGCGATCCAGTTCGCCACGCGCACGCGCACGCTTCAGGCCAACTTCAGGTGTCACATCGAGATAAATCGTCAGGTCCGGATAGAAATCACCAAGTACGGTATTACGCAGCGCCATGAGTAATTGCTGATCGATACAACGACCGCCGCCCTGATAGGCTTGCGTCGAGAGGTCATGACGATCGCCAATCACCCATGCTCCCCGCTCCAGTGCCGGTTTGATGACGGTTTCCACTAACTGCACACGCGCTGCGTAGAACATCAGCACTTCGGCTTTATCCGTCACTATTTCATCGCCGATGCCTTTGTTATTCAGCGTCAGCTCGCGCAATCTTTCTGCCAGAGGAGTTCCGCCGGGTTCACGCGTGAACACCAGATCGGTGATGCCCAGCTCTTTTAAGGTCGCAACTACCACGTTATGCGCGTTAGTTTTCCCTGCTCCTTCGAGCCCTTCGATGACGATAAATTTACTGACCATTCTTGTCCTTCAACGCTTTGATATAGACCTGCACAGCCTGATTGTGGCTGGCAAGGTTAGTATTAAATGTGTGGCCGCCCTTTCCATCCGCGACGAAATAAAGATAAGGCGTTTTCGCCGGGTGAGCCGCAGCCTGTAACGACGCATCACCCGGGATGGCAATCGGGCCAGGCGGCATTCCGCTTATGACATAGGTGTTGTACGGCGTCGGGGTTTCCAGATCTTTGCGTGACAGCTTACCATTATAGCTTTCACCCATGCCGTAAATTACCGTCGGATCGGTTTGTAAACGCATACCGATACGCAGGCGGTTAATAAACACGGAAGCGACCTGATCACGTTCTGCTGCAACCGCAGTTTCTTTCTCGATAATCGAAGCCATGGTAACTAAATCATTTTGCGTGTTGTACGGCAGACCGTCTTTTTTGCCATCCCACGCAGCTTGTACCGCTTTAACCATGCGCTCATGTGCACGTTTGAGTAGCGCAACATCCGTCGTATTCGCGGTATATAACCAGGTATCCGGGAAGAACCAGCCTTCCACCCATTCTGGATGTTCAAATTTTAAGACTTCAGCAACCGTAGAATAGCTATCATCTTTGAGCGTGTGCTGGATGTATGGCGCTTCGCGCAGTTGTTTCAGCCAGTCGCTCAGGCGCGTCCCTTCCACAAAACGGATGGGGAATTGCGCTTCTTTACCGCTGGCTAAAAGTTTAAGCATTTCGCGCACGGTCATTTGCGGCGTAAAGCGGTAAGTCCCGGCTTTGAAATTGGCGAGGTCCGGCTCAATTTTCAGCAGCCACTGGAACACGCGCGGGCGATTGAGCAGTTTTTCTTCGTACAGCTGTTTACCCAACGCCAGACGACCCGTACCCGCCTTAAGGGTGAATATGGTTTCTTGTTCAATAGTCAGATGGCTATTAGCAAGCTGGCGGACTTTGTACAAGCCAACGCCTGCCGCCACACCTAACACCACTAACAGCAGCAGAAAGAAACGTAGCATCTTTTTCATTGTTAATCGGTTACTCACAAAGTGGTGCTAAAAATTGATAAAGCTCACGAGATTCAAATTGCCAGGATTCAGCCTGTTTAACAGGAACAACCGGCATTAATGCGTTGCAAATTAGTACTTCGTCGGCCAGGGCCAGCGTGCCTACTCTTTCCCGAACTTGCGTGAACTGCCAGGCAGAACCGGCAAGACAGGAGATAATATGCTGGCGCATAGTGCCGTTTACACCAGATTTATCTACATACGGTGTAAATACCTGCGTGCCTTTACGCCAGAATAAATTCGCGGCACAGCATTCCGTAAGCCACCCATCACTGTCAAGAACCAGGGCTTCCTGGGCTTGCGTCTGTTCAAGATGCGTACGAATCAGCACTTGTTCGAGGCGATTGAGGTGCTTAATCCCTGCAAGGTACGGATTAATTCCTAACTGAATCGGGCTTAGCGCAAGGCTCATACCCTCCTCGCGCCACTGCGGATAAAACGAAGGATAGGCGGAAACGGATAATATACGTGTCGGTTGCTGGCAGTTTGCCGCACTGTATCCTCGCCCACCACTGCCGCGAGTAATGACGACTTTCAAAACGGCCTGCTTTTGTGTTGAAGCGAGCTGCTGCATTTCGCTTTTTAGCAGTGACCAGTCGGCAAACGGAATAAGGAGTTTTTCGCAGGCTTGCTGCAAACGGATGAGATGTTGTTCTAAAAATCTGACCTGACCGTCACTTACGCGAGATGTCGTAAAACAACCGTCGCCAAACTGCACTGCGCGATCGTTCGCCGCTAAAGTTTCGGTTCGCTCACCATTGATTAAATACATAACAACTCCTCAATGTTTCGTGAGTTAAGAGTGCCAGTGCGAAGGATTTACAGCAAGAGGGAGAAATTTCAGATGCATAAAGGGCCCGCAAGCGAGCCCTTTATGGAGACGGTTTAGATCTTCTTGAAGATCAGTGAGCCGTTTGTACCACCAAACCCGAAGGAGTTACACAGAGTGTATTCCATTCCTTTTACCTGGCGTGCTTCGTGTGGAACAAAGTCCAGATCGCAACCTTCGTCAGGGTTATCAAGGTTTATGGTTGGTGGAATCGCCTGATCGCGCAGCGCAAGGATGGAGTAGATTGACTCTACGGCCCCAGCAGCGCCTAACAGGTGACCGGTCATAGACTTGGTTGAGCTTACCAGAACGCGGTAGGCATCTTCCCCAAAAATAGTCTTAACCGCTTGCGTTTCAGCTTTATCGCCAGCTGGTGTGGAAGTGCCATGCGCATTCACATAACCTACCATCGCTGGGGTAATACCTGCATCACGCAGTGCGTTTTCCATTGCCAGTGCAGCACCTGCACCGTTTTCTGGCGGTGAAGTCATGTGGTAAGCATCGCTGCTCATACCAAAACCAACAACTTCTGCGTAGATTTTCGCGCCACGCTTTTTAGCATGTTCGTACTCTTCGAGTACCATCATGCCCGCACCATCACCCAACACAAAACCATCACGGTCTTTATCCCACGGGCGGCTTGCCGCTTGCGGGTTGTCATTACGGGTAGAAAGCGCACGCGCAGCACCAAAGCCACCCACGCCCAACGGAGTACTGGCTTTTTCTGCACCACCTGCCAGCATTGCGTCTGCATCGCCATAAGCGATCATACGCGCTGCCTGACCGATGTTATGCACACCAGAAGTACACGCTGTAGCAATGGAAATGCTTGGACCACGCAGGCCGAACATAATGGTCAGATGACCTGCCACCATATTCACGATAGTCGACGGCACAAAGAATGGGCTGATCTTACGTGGACCACCGTTCACCAGCGAGGAGTGGTTCTCTTCGATAAGACCCAGACCACCGATACCAGAACCGATTGCGGCGCCGATACGGATTGCATTCTCTTCCGTTACTTCCAGACCAGAATCCAGCATGGCCTGGTGGCCAGCAACAATTCCATATTGAATGAAGGCATCCATTTTGCGCTGTTCTTTGCGCGAAATGATGTCATCACAGTTAAAATCCTTTACTAAGCCAGCAAATTTCGTTGCATAGGCGGTAGTATCGAAATGGTCGATTAGGCTGATGCCACTCTGACCGGCAAGGAGAGCTTTCCAGGTAGACTCTACGGTATTGCCGACAGGAGACAACATGCCCAGTCCGGTCACAACTACACGACGCTTAGACACGTTTGTCCTCCAGGGAGGGAAAAAATAATACTAGTGGGACACTTAGATAAAACTCAGGCGGTCGAATGACCGCCTGGAGATGTTCACTTACGCCTGGTGACCGTTGATGTAATCAATGGCAGCCTGAACAGTGGTGATTTTCTCAGCTTCTTCGTCCGGAATCTCAGTATCAAACTCTTCTTCCAGAGCCATTACCAGCTCAACGGTGTCAAGAGAATCAGCGCCCAGGTCCTCTACGAAGGAAGCGGAGTTGATAACTTCTTCCTGCTTAACGCCCAGTTGTTCACCGATAATTTTCTTAACGCGTTCTTCGATAGTGCTCATACTCTTAAATTTCCTATCAAAACTCGCTTTCGCGATGGTTTTCGTAGTGTATAAAATGTTGAAAAAGATGCAACTAAATCCCGGCAGGTCATACCACGATTTTACGCTATTTTGCGGGCATTCGCCCAAATAACGCAAATATTTTGTATCGTGGTTAAACCATATACATTCCGCCATTGACGTGCAGGGTTTCACCAGAGATGTAACCTGCCTCGTCAGAGGCTAAAAATGCAACAGCACTGGCGATTTCTTTTGCGTCGCCTAAACGACCCGCTGGAACTTCCGCCAGTATACCCGCACGCTGTTCATCAGAAAGCGCACGCGTCATGTCCGTTTCAATAAAGCCCGGAGCAACAACGTTTACAGTAATACCACGAGACGCAACTTCACGTGCTAGTGATTTACTGAAACCAATCAGACCCGCTTTCGCCGCAGCGTAGTTAGCCTGACCAGCATTTCCCATGGTACCAACCACAGAACCAATAGTGATAATACGACCATGACGCTTTTTCATCATAGCGCGCATTACCGCTTTTGACAGACGGAATACTGATGACAGGTTGGTTTCGATGATATCGTTCCACTCGTCATCTTTCATGCGCATTAACAGGTTATCACGAGTGATACCGGCATTATTAACCAGAATATCGACTTCGCCAAATTCTGCGCGAATATTTCCCAAAACAGCTTCAATTGAAGCCGGATCGGTTACATTCAGCATATAACCTTTGCCGTTATCGCCCAGATAATCACTGATCGCCTGCGCACCGCTTTCGCTGGTCGCAGTGCCGATAACTTTCGCACCGCGGGCCACAAGGGTTTCCGCGATTGCGCGGCCGATACCGCGGCTTGCGCCGGTTACCAGCGCAATTTTTCCTTCAAAACTCATGGGTTTCCCTCGTCTTATTGCTCGAGCGCCGCTGACAATGCAACTGGCTCGTTAATGGCCGATGCAGTCAGTGTGTCAACAATACGTTTTGTCAGACCAGTCAACACTTTACCTGGCCCTACTTCCAGCAGCTGGGTCACACCCTGCGCTGCCATAAACTCTACAGATTTAGTCCACTGTACAGGGCTGTACAACTGACGTACCAGCGCGCTACGAATAGCTTCTGGTGATGTTTCGCACTTCACGTCCACGTTGTTCACAACCGGAACTGCTGGCGCGTTGAAAGTAATATTTTCCAGCGCGACGGCAAGTTTATCCGCCGCGGGTTTCATCAGTGCGCAGTGAGAGGGCACACTGACAGGCAGTGGCAGAGCGCGTTTTGCGCCGGCGGCTTTACAAGCTGCGCCTGCACGCTCAACAGCGTCTTTGTTGCCCGCAATCACTACCTGACCTGGTGAGTTGAAGTTCACCGGAGAAACCACTTCACCTTGAGCGGCTTCTTCGCAGGCTTTGGCAATAGATGCATCATCAAGACCGATGATGGCATACATTGCGCCAGTGCCCGCAGGAACCGCTTCCTGCATCAATTTGCCGCGCAATTCAACCAGACGCACTGCGTCGGCGAAATCAATCACGCCTGCACAAACCAGAGCTGAATATTCGCCCAGGCTATGACCAGCCATCAACACAGGGCTTTTGCCGCCCTGCTGCTGCCAGACACGCCACAATGCAACAGATGCTGTCAGCAATGCAGGTTGTGTCTGCCAGGTCTTGTTCAGCTCTTCTGCTGGCCCTTGTTGGGTCAATGCCCACAAATCGTAGCCCAGCACGTCAGAAGCTTCACGGAAAGTGGCTTCTACAACAGGATTTGCTGCTGCAATTTCTGCCAGCATACCTACCGCTTGCGAACCCTGGCCTGGGAAAACAAAAGCAAATTGAGTCATGGTTAAATCCCTAATAATCAAAAACGAACCAGTGCTGAACCCCAGGTAAAGCCGCCACCGAAGGCTTCGAGCAATACCAGTTGGCCACGTTGAATCCGTCCATCACGAACCGCTTCGTCCAGCGCTGCCGGTACGGAAGCCGCCGAAGTATTTCCGTGTCTGTCGAGCGTGACAACCACGTTATCCATCGACATGCCCAGCTTTTTCGCCGTCGCGCTAATAATGCGCAGGTTCGCCTGATGTGGCACTAACCAGTCGAGCGCCGAGCGGTCGAGGTTATTGGCAGCCAGGGTTTCATCAACGATGTGAGCAAGCTCAGTCACCGCGACTTTAAAGACTTCGTTACCCGCCATGGTCAGGTGAATTGAATTTTCAGGATTCACGCGATCGACGTTTGGCAGCATTAACAGCTCACCGTAACGACCATCTGCATGCAGATGGGTGGAGATGATGCCCGGTTCTTCGGAAGCGCCAAGCACAACAGCACCTGCACCATCACCAAAAATAATAATCGTTCCACGATCGGTTGGATCGCAAGTACGTGCCAGCACGTCAGAGCCAATCACCAGTGCGTGTTTTACTGCGCCAGACTTCACGTAAAGATCAGCAACGCTTAATGCATAGGTGAAACCTGCGCAAGCCGCTGCGACATCAAACGCCGGGCAACCTTTGATCTCCAACATTGCCTGCACCTGGCAAGCCGCGCTTGGGAAAGCGTGTGTTGAGGACGTGGTGGCAACAATGATTAAGCCGATTTCGGATTTATCAATACCGGCCATTTCCAGGGCGCGAGTTGCTGCTGCAAACCCCATCGTTGCCACGGTTTCGTTTGGCGCGGCGATATGGCGTTCACGAATACCTGTACGGGTGACAATCCACTCGTCAGAAGTATCCACCATTTTTTCCAGGTCGGCGTTGGTACGCACTTGTTCAGGCAGATAGCTGCCCGTACCAATAATCTTCGTATACATGTACGTCAGTCACTCTTGGGTAATACTGATTCCAGGCGGGCAGCAATCCGGGTAGGGACTTGCCGCGCCACCGCCTGCACTGCCTGTTCAATCGCGACAACAAACGCTCGCTGATTGGCCGCTCCGTGACTCTTAATCACTGTGCCGCGCAATCCTAACAGACAGGCGCCATTATACTGGTCGGGGTTGAGGTGACTGAATCGCCTGCTCAGGCTTTTTTGTAACCAATGTTTCAATATAATTAGCCACCACGACCTTTTTTTCCCTTCGCCCTGAGATTTCAAAAGCGAGAGGAACATTCTTGCAACCCCTTCCATCGTTTTAAGGGTGACGTTACCGACAAAGCCATCACACACCAATACGTCGGTTTTTCCCGTCAACAACTCATTCGCTTCAAGATAACCAATATAGTTGATAGAAGGCATTGTTTTTAATAATGCTGATGCATCGCGAATGCTGTCGAGACCTTTTGTCTCTTCTTCGCCAATGTTCAATAACGCGACTCTGGGAGAACTGATGCCGAGAAGTTCCTCTGCCATCACAGAACCCATAATCGCAAATTGCACCAACATATTACTGTCACATTCAACGTTCGCACCGAGATCCAGCACGACAGTTTTACCTTTTTGCTGATGCGGTAACACCGTCATCAGCGCCGGGCGCTCAATTCCTTCAATCGGTTTGAGCAATAATTTAGCCAGGCCCATCAGAGCGCCGGTATTTCCTGCGCTTACGCAAGCTTGCGCTCGCCCTTCTTTCACTAACTCAAGCGCCACTCGCATTGAGGATCCGCGACTATTGCGGATCGCTTGCGAAGGCCTTGCATCACTGGCAATAACCGACTCCGCAGGCACAATCTGCGCACGTGAGCGTTTTTCAAAATCAGCTTTGGCAAGTAATGGCGTGATGGCGTCGGGGTCACCGACTAATAGAAGATTTAGCTCGGAATTAGAGTCCAGTGCCTGCAATGCTGCAGGCACTGTCACGGAAGGACCGAAGTCCCCACCCATGGCATCTAACGCAAGGGTTAGACGTCTCAAGGTATCGCCAATTACTTGGAGATAACCTTGCGACCGCGGTAGAAACCGTCGGCGGTGATGTGGTGACGCAGATGAGTTTCGCCAGAAACTTTGTCCACGGATACTGCTGCTGTGGTCAGCGCGTCATGGGAACGACGCATGCCACGTTTGGAACGGGTTGGTTTATTCTGTTGTACGGCCATGGACCTTACTCCTCAATTACTTACGCTTTAAACTGGCTAATACGGCAAATGGGTTTGGTTTCTCCGCCTCGGAAGGCAGTTTGCCAAAGACCATGTCCGCCTCGGACACTTCACAGTGTTCAGATTCATGCACCGGAACGACTGGCAAGGAGAGGATAATTTCATCTTCTACCAACGCCAGAAGATCAATTTCACCAAATTCGTTGACCTGAACTGGTTCATATCCTTCCGGGAGTGCTTCAACCTGCTCGTCTTTGACGATCGGGCTAAAACAATACTGTGTGTAGACCTGATGGGCAAAGGGCTTTCCGCAACGCTGACATTCAAGCGTCAGCGACACCTTCGCATCACCGGTAAGAACCGCGAGGCGCTGGTTGTCGATGGCGAATGACATATCGCATTCCACATCACTGTCTACACTGACTACAAACTCGGCGACACGCTCTACCTGAATAGGGGTGTAAACACCCGTGTAATCAAGGCGTTTTTGAGCCGTACGAACCGGGTCGAGAGTCAGGGGTAATTTTACTTTTTGCATAGGGCGCGCATATTAACTTTGTAACGTCATAGAGTCAAAGAAAATGGCCTGGAAACAGCGCCTTTTCTACTTATTCGCACACATTGCGGTGGCATAGTTTAAAATGCCTTTCCCCGAATCGCTATCATTAATGAAAAAAATATGACGCAAATTGTTCTCGCCTCAACTTCCCCATGGCGCCGGGAGCTACTTGAAAAGCTGGGTATCCCCTTTATTACCGCGGCTCCGCAGGTGGATGAAACCCCTGTTCCCGGTGAAGATGCTCGCCACTTAGTCACACGTCTGGCACAGGCCAAAGCTCAGGCATTGAGCCGTGAATATCCGAATCATATGATTATCGGCTCGGATCAGGTTTGTGTTTTAGATGGAAAAATAACCGGCAAACCGCATAGCGAAGAAAAAGCCGTGGAGCAGCTCATGCTTGCTCGCAACAGTATCGTGACTTTTTATACTGGTCTGGCGCTTTATCATTCAGCTTCCGGGAATTTACAGGTGGTTTGCGAACCTTTTGATGTGCATTTCCGTCATTTAAGCGAACAAGAAATTCGCCATTACGTGCGTAAAGAGCAGCCGCTACAGTGTGCCGGAAGTTTTAAAAGTGAAGGACTGGGAATTACGCTGTTCGAACGGCTTTCAGGAAAGGATCCGAATGCCCTGGTAGGACTACCGTTAATTAGCTTGTGCGAAATGCTGCGCAACGAAGGCGTTAACCCGCTGCTGATGTAAATGGTGGAGGGTGGATAGCTCCACCCTCCCATATATAACTAGCGCGCGTTGTTGCGTAACACAGTAAGGCAACGCTTCAACTGCTCATCCAGTGGCGCTTCTACCCGCATAATCTCGCCGGTATTAGGGTGAGTGAAGCGTAATGCCGCTGCGTGCAAGAACAGGCGGTTCAGACCGGTTCCGGCCAGTTGCTTATCAAACTCACGATCGCCATAGCGGTCGTCAAAAGCAATCGGATGACCGGCATGCAATGTATGCACACGAATCTGGTGAGTTCGTCCGGTAATCGGGCTACAACGCACAAGCGTGGCGAACGCATAGCGCTCTTCAACTTTGAAACGCGTTTCAGAAGGTTTGCCTTCGCTGTTAACCCGTACAATACGCTCACCGCTTTGCAGAATATTCTTCAGTAGCGGTGCCTGCACAGCTTTGACGTGTGATTGCCATTGGCCACGTACCAACGCCAGGTAATCCTTCTGCATCCCTTTTTCACGCAGTTGCTCATGCAACGAACGCAGTGCGGAACGCTTCTTCGCCACCAGCAAAATTCCGGAAGTGTCACGGTCAAGGCGATGCACAAGCTCGAGGAAACGAGCTTCCGGACGCAATGCACGCAAGCCTTCAATCACACCAAAGCTTAAACCACTGCCGCCGTGAACCGCCGTGCCAGACGGCTTGTTGAGCACCAGAATATGGTCATCTTCATAAATAATCGCGTCAGTCAGCGCGGCGACTTTTTGTAGATGTGGTGAAACGGCTTCTTCTTCACGTTCGGCTACGCGAACCGGCGGAATACGAATTTCGTCGCCATCCTGGATTTTATATTCAGGTTTAATGCGTTTTTTATTCACGCGCACTTCGCCTTTACGCAAAATGCGATAAATCATACTTTTCGGCACGCCTTTCAAGCGGGCGAGCAAAAAGTTATCGATACGCTGCCCAGCTTCGTCAGAAGAAATGGCAACGATTTGTACTGAAGGTGTCGGAGTTTTCATGGTCGGCGATTCTAAATAGCGTGCGCGCATAGCGCCACTCATTTTTATGTGCTTAACTGAGAATCTGCCTGGTTTTAAGTCGCCTGACTCCCCTTTTTCAGTTTTCTGCGACATGCAGCGAAAAAGTGAGTTAAAAAACTGTAAGAAACGAGGCATCAAAGGCAAAAGTCATCTTGCTATAATAAGGTTAGCAATGGAATAATGTTGCGGTTTTCCGTGTTGATACTTGTTAGAACAAGGAATTTTGCGGAATTACCAGTTTTGCCTGAACGTCCATCCACGCAGCAATGGCGTAAGACGTATTGTACTTTCAGGCAGTTAGCGGGCTGCGGGTTGCAGCCTGACCGGTAAAATGGAATCAACTCTTAAGAAATATTCTAAGGTTATTCCCACGATAATTGCGCTGTATTTCCGTATGAAATACAGGCTACCGACACTTTGCGCCTCTCAGCAAGCGACAACCGTGAGGTTGGCGACTTAGCGTTTAGTCACGAGGCCATCGGTTCACTCCCGGTCAGCGTCACCATGCCCGTAGCTTTGTCACCAATGTAAGAATAATGAGTAAGTTACGATGAAAAGAATGCTAATAAACGCGACTCAGCAAGAAGAGTTGCGTGTCGCCCTTGTAGATGGGCAACGCCTGTACGATCTGGATATTGAAAGTCCTGGACACGAACAGAAAAAAGCTAACATCTATAAAGGCAAAATCACCCGTATTGAACCAAGTCTGGAAGCGGCATTTGTAGATTACGGCGCGGAACGTCATGGTTTCCTTCCTCTTAAAGAAATTGCCCGCGAATATTTCCCGTCTAATTATTCATCACATGGTCGTCCGAACATTAAAGATGTTTTGCGCGAAGGCCAGGAAGTGATTGTTCAGATTGATAAAGAAGAACGTGGTAATAAAGGCGCAGCCTTAACCACCTTTATTAGTCTGGCCGGTAGTTATTTGGTATTGATGCCGAACAACCCACGTGCAGGTGGTATTTCCCGCCGTATCGAAGGTGACGACCGTACCGAACTGAAAGAAGCCCTTTCCTCTCTGGAACTGCCAGATGGCATGGGTCTGATTGTACGTACTGCTGGCGTGGGTAAATCCGCTGAAGCACTGCAATGGGATTTAAGCTTCCGCCTGAAGCATTGGGAAGCGATTCAAAAAGCGGCAGAAAACCGCCCTGCTCCATTCCTTATTCACCAGGAAAGCAACGTTATTGTGCGTGCTTTCCGTGATTACCTGCGTCAGGACATCGGTGAAATTCTTATCGATAACCCGAAAGTACTTGAGCTGGCTCGCCAGCATATCGGTGCTCTGGGTCGCCCTGATTTCAGCAGCAAAATTAAGCTCTACACCGGTGAAATCCCGCTGTTTAGCCACTACCAGATTGAATCGCAGATTGAATCCGCTTTCCAGCGTGAAGTCCGTCTGCCGTCCGGTGGCTCGATTGTTATCGACTCCACCGAAGCATTAACCGCTATCGACATCAACTCCGCGCGCGCAACTCGCGGTGGCGACATCGAAGAAACGGCATTTAATACCAACCTTGAAGCGGCTGATGAAATCGCGCGCCAACTGCGTTTGCGTGATCTCGGCGGTTTGATTGTTATCGACTTCATCGATATGACGCCTGTGCGCCACCAGCGTGCAGTTGAAAACCGTCTGCGTGAAGCTGTCCGTCAGGACAGGGCTCGTATCCAGATTAGCCATATCTCTCGCTTTGGCCTGCTGGAAATGTCTCGTCAGCGTCTCTCCCCTTCTCTGGGCGAGTCCAGCCACCACGTCTGCCCGCGTTGTAGCGGCACAGGTACGGTGCGTGACAACGAATCCATGGCACTCTCCATTCTGCGTCTGATTGAAGAAGAAGCGCTGAAAGAGAATACCCAAGAAGTTCATGCGATTGTACCGGTGCCGATTGCTTCTTACCTGCTGAACGAAAAACGTGATGCGGTGAGTGCGATTGAAACCCGTCAGGGCGGCGTGAAAGCCATCATCGTTCCTAACGATCAGATGGAAACTCCACACTATTCCGTTCTGCGTGTCCGCAAAGGCGAAGAAACCAAAACGCTGAGCTACATGCTGCCTAAGCTGCATGAAGAAGAGATGGCGATGCCTTCTGATGAAGAGTACGCCGAGCGTAAACGCCCAGAGCAACCTGCGCTTGCAACCTTCGTCATGCCTGACGTGCCGCCTGCACCGCCAGAATCTTCACCTGTGGCTGCCACACCGGCTCCAGCAGTTAAAGCTGCCGTTGCCAAAACAGCAACCCCTGAGCAGCCAGGCCTTCTGAGCCGCTTCTTCGGCGCGTTGAAAAACCTGTTTGCAGGCGAATCAACGACTGAAAGCAAAGAAGTTCAGGAAGCAAAACCTGCTGAGACTGAAAGCCAGCGTCAGGGCCAGGAACGTCGCAATAACCGTCGTCCGAATAACCGCCGTGACCGTAACGATCGTGGCGATCGCAACAATCGCGACCGTGATAATCGTGGCGAAGGCCGTGATAACCGTAGCGAAAATCGTGACAACCGTGAGCCACGTGAAAATCGTGATCGCGATGATAACCGCCGCAATCGCCGCCAGGGTCAGCAGCAAAATACGGAAGTGCGTGAAAATCGCCCGAACGTGGCTGTTGAAGAAGCTGAAAAGCCAAAAGCCCGTGACGAGCAGCAACCACGCCGCGAACGTAACCGTCGCCGCAGCGATGATAAGCGCCAGGCACAGCAGGAAGTTAAAGTTCTGCAACGTGATGACGCGGTAGCAGAAGTTGAAGTCGAAGCGGAACAGGAAGAACGCGTCCAGGTTATGCCGCGTCGTAAGCAACGCCAGTTGAGCCAGAAAGTTCGCTTTGAATCTGAACAAGATTCTGCGGCTGAAGTTGTGGCAACACCGGTAGTGGCCCAGGCCCAGGCACCGGCTGCACGTACCGAACTGGCGACTATCCCGTTACCAGCCGTTATCGATAAGCCTGTTGAGAAGGCTGAAAAGTCGAATGTTGAGCAAGATGACAACAACGACTCTCGTAACGACTCTAACGGTATGCCACGTCGTTCTCGCCGTTCTCCACGCCATCTGCGCGTGAGTGGTCAGCGTCGTCGCCGTTATCGCGATGAGCGTTACCCAACGCAATCACCAATGCCATTGATCGTTGCTTGTGCCTCTCCAGAACTGGCATCGGGTAAAGCCTGGATTAATTATCCGGTTGCTCGTACTCAAGAAGAGTCGCAGTACGAAAACAACGTTGATCATGCACCTGCCTTTGTTTCTCACGAGCAAGAGACTGCATACGTTCACAACGCACAGCCCGTCGCTCAGGAGTTTGTTGCAGCGCAGACTGTTGTTGAAAACGTAAAAGTTGAAGACGTAAAAGTTGAAAGCGTGCAGGCTGAAAATGTTCAAGCTGAACAAATTCAGGTTGAAGCACCACACGTTGAAACCACGCATCCGGAAGTGATTGCCGCTCCAGTTAACGAGCAGCCGCATCTGATTGCAGCGCAAGATGAAGTTGTTGCTGAACAAGTGATTGATGAAGTTGAGCCTGCACAAGAAGCTGTTGCTGTCGAAACTCATCAGCAACAGGCAGCAGAACTTGCTCAGGTTGCTCCGGTAGTCGTTGAAGAAACTGCACCTGAAGCGCCGGTTGAAGAAGTGAAACCAGTAGAAGCGGTTGAAGCTCAACAGCCTGTTGCTCAGGAGTCCGTTGTTGATGTGCAGCCTGAGCCTAAACTGGCTCCTGTGCAGCCAGCTCCTCAAGTGGAAACTGCGCCAGCACAGCCAGTTGTTGCACATGTGATTAAACATGCAACGGCACCAATGACGAAAGCTCCAGCGCCGGATTACAACCCGGAAGCACCACGCCAGAGCGATTGGGTTCGCCCAACGTATGAGTTCAGTGGCCGTGGTTCTGCTGGCGCTAACAGCGCAACGCATCAGGCAACTGCTCCTGCTACACGCCCGCAAAGCGCTGAATAATCGCTAAGCGTTGCGAAAAAGCCGACCGGGAAACCGGTCGGCTTTTTTATTTGTTACGCCCCAACACCTGAATTTAAGACAAAAAAAAGCCCACTCCGGGGTGCTGAAGTGGGCATATAAAGCGTACTCAGTTTCAAAGCACGCCCAAAAAGGTAAAATTATTTATTTAGTTGGAACAGAGACATACCCTGCATATCGCTAAAGGCTTTGTAAGACGCCTGAAGCGCTGCCTGCTGCATAACGTAAGAAGATATCGCTGAGTTCCAGTCCACATCCACCAGGTCGCTCATTTGCTGCGCCTGGCCCAGGGCACGGTCATTGCCTAACTCGTCAAGCTTATCCAACTCACTGAGTTGCGTACCCAATTCTGCACGGACCGTCAGCACGTTGTTCAGAGAGTTTTTCAATCCACGGCTGGTTTTATCAATGGCCGCAGTTAAATCTGCTTTGCCTGCATCATCTAAACCTTCGGTTGGTGTTCTCAGGGTTTTGACGGCGGAGTCCAGCATATTGAACAAGTTGGTTTCCGAAGTACCATTCCCAGGCTCTGGCACCGCATTGCTGGTGATTGAGTTGAAAATTTGGGTTCCGGTATGGCCAATGGTCATGGTACGCGCCGCATCGACACTTTGAGATACCGGCGTATCGCCACCTTTATAAGTGACGCTTCCGGCTGTACCGCTAAACGGTGCAGCTTCGGTTTTGTACCCGGCAAAAATATAGCGCCCGTTGCCATCAGTGCTGTTGGCAAGGTTCATTATTTGGTTGCGGATACCTTCCAGATCGGTCGCCAGAGACGCACGGTCATCATCGCTTAATGTGCCGTTATTGGCATAAACGATTTTTTCCTGCGCTGACTGAATCGCTGTTGTCACCTGCCCAAGCACGTTTTCTTCCAGTGAAACTTTTTGCGTCGCAAAAGTACGCGCCAAAGCATACTGGCTATTTTGTGCCTGAGCCTGAGAAAGCACCACGGCTTGTGAAGCAGCAATCGGATCGTCAGACGGCTTAGTCACGCGCTTACCGGTCGACATCTGCTCGCCATAACGCAACCATTCACTTTGTGAGTTGGTCACGCCACGCATATTCTGCTGGTACATCATTGCGGTACTGATACGCATACGCCAGATTCCTTAATTAACGGATGGACAGTAACGCATCAAACAGAGTTGATGCCGTCTGAAGCACCTGGGCATTCGCCAGGTAATATTGTTGGAAACGCTGTAAGTTGCCGTACTCTTCGTCAAGGTTGACGCCAGAGATGGACTGCTGCTGATTACTTAACTGCGTGACCACGTTATTTTGTGTCGTGCTGGTGACTTTCAGCGTGCTGGTTTTGTTACCCACATCGCTGACCAGACTTGCGTAGGCATCGTTAAACGATTTATTGCCACCCACGACTTTACTTTTTTGCAAATCCAGCAGGGCCTGGGCGTTACGGTTATCGCTTTCACCTGAATCATTTGCACCGGCTAACGCCAGTTTGCTTTCATCAGTAATCGCGACTTCCATGTTAACAACCACATCAGACACAGGTTTAACAATGAAGCTGTCATTTTTGCTCGCAGGTGTACCACCAATTTCAAGCTTCAGTCCATCAAAGCTCATGCTTTTACCATCAGTGGAGAGGCTAGCCTGAAATTGCTTATTGTCTGACAAGCGTGTCACTTGCCAGTCCTGGCCGTCGTAGACCACTTTGTAGTCGCTGGCCTGCACTTCCGAGCTGTTCGTCCTGGTTACAGTAAGCGAGGTATCTTTAGCAACATTGTTAGTGTTGCCCAGGGCTGATGGCCCACCGGCTTTAAAGAAAGCGTCACCAGGATTGCCATCTGCGTCAAAACCAGCTTTATGCTGCTGGTTAATAGCATCAGAAAACGCCAGAGCCAGTTGCCCCAGGCGGTTACGAGCGCCGTCCAAATCTTGTGAACGGAAGGTCAACATGCCGCCCAGCGTGCCGTTTTTCAGCTGATTCTCTGGGATTTCTGTCGTGCCTGAAACAGAGTCAACATAAGCAACCGTAATGCGCGAGGGATCAGCGCTGGATGAAACCGCCGCCAGCTTATTGGTTTTATCACCCTGAACCAGAGACAGGCCATTGGCGATAGAAACGTTGTAAGTGCCGCCATCCTGAACGCTGACTTCCACGCCAACAATCTGGTTTAACTCACTCACCAGCTGATCACGTTGATCAAGCAAGTCGTTTGGTGTGGCACCCGCACCCACGCCGGTTAAGCGCGAAATCTGGTTATTCAGATTCGCAATCTGGCTGGCGTAGTTGTTGATTTGTTCCACGCTACTCTGGATTGCGGTATTTACCTGCTTATCCTGATCGCGCAGATACTGGTCCGTCACCTTAAATTGGTTTACCAGACCATTAGCGTTGCCAATCAATGCCTGTCGTGCCGCCGGATCTTCCGAGTTACTGACCAGCGTTTGCAAACCGGTGAAGAAACTCTGCATGGTGGTCGCCAGCGTATTGGTGGTGCCAGACAAAATATTGTCGATTTTCGACATTTGCTGGTACTGAGTATTCAGACCACTGCTTTGGGTTTGCGCCGCACGCAGTTGGTTAGTGATGAACGCATCATATTCACGTTGCACACCGCTGACTTGCACGCCATTACCAATCCAGCCACCTGCGCCCAGCGTACTTTGCGACTGCGACAACACGGTCGTCTGGCGGGTATAGCCTGTGACGTTATAGTTAGAAATGTTATTACTGACGGTATTCAGTGCCGCCTGGGCTGCACCCAGCCCACTCATGGCACTGTTAATCAGGCTACTGGACATGAAATTTCCTTAACGCGTTTATCACGATTCCTGTCAGTTAGTATCGGCAGCTGCTGGCGACACTTGAGGGTTTAATGAAGGCTATTTAGAACAAATTGGATAAGTCATTGCTGTACGCTTTTGCGACCTTCTCACCCATCGCTTTCATCTGCTGAATCATGCCCGTCAATTTGCGGGCATAGTTTGGATCCGTAGCGTAACCCGCATTCTGTAAGGCTTGAGCGCCCTGCTCTGCGCTGTTGGCATTGGTCACGGCGGCGTAGCGTGGGTTACGTGTCAGCAAGCCGACGTAATCGGAAAGCGCTTCCAGATAAGAGCTGTAAACGCGGAATTTGGCCTTCACCTTTTTCGCCTCACCGTTTTCATACTCGGTGGTGGTGATCTCAGTCACCGGCCCTTTCCAGTTGCTGCTGGCTTTCACGCCAAACAGGTTAAAGCTCGGCTCGCCTTTCTCGGTGAGAATTTGACGCTGCCCCCAGCCTGATTCCAGCGCAGCCTGCGCCAGAATCAGGTGGTGCGGAATGCCGCTTTGCTCACTGGCCAGACGTGCAGGTAACGAAAGCTGCGCCAGGAAGTCTTTGCTATCCCCTGTTAGCGGCTCTTCGTTAGAAGGCGCTTTCGGGATTGCCTGGCGCACCATCTGCGTTAACGCCTGGTTCTGGAAGCTGGTGACCGTTTGCATATCAAACTTCATCGGCACTTTGCCTGCATCTTCCGTCGGATCCGCATTGCCGCCCATTTGCTCAACCATCATATCGGCCAGCCCAAGGCCTTTGGCACTGAGCTGTTGCGCGATTTGCTGGTCATAGATGCTGGTGTACATACGCGTTTGCTCACTGCTAAATAAGCCATCTTTGGGCAGCGCTTCACGCATGCTTTTCAGCATCATCTGCACGAACATCCCTTCCACCTGGCGAGCAACCGACTTCATATTGCCTTTAGGATCTTGCCCGGTTTTCGCTTTCAACTCGTTAAGAGAGTTAGCATCCCATGCCGCATTCGCCAGTGACTGGGTATCGTTAAGCATCAGATGATTTCCACTTTGGCACGCAGGCAACCCGCGGTTTGCATAGATTGAAGAATCGACATCAATTCCATTGGCGATGCGCCCAGCGTGTTCAATGCCCGAACAACGTTATTCAGATTTGCGCTGGCGTTAACCCGTTGCAGCGCCCCGCCATTCTGGCGCAGGTCGATTTGCGTTTGCGGCGTGACCACCGTTTGACCACCACCAAATGGCGTATCCGGTTGGCTCACTTGAGCCTGGCGATTCACCGTAACAGACAAGTTCCCCTGCGCCACGGCGCACGTATCGAGCGTCACTTCCTGGTTCATCACCACCGAACCGGTGCGTGAGTTGATAATCACTTTCGCATCCTGCGCAGGCATGTTGACTTCGAGATTCTGAATATCTGCCAGCAGACGCACCTGTGAACTGTTACCGGTTGGCACGCGAATTTGAATGGTGCGAGCGTCAAGCGCCGACGCACTGCCATAGCCACGCGAGCGGTTGATGGTGTCCGTGATTTGCTGCGCAAGAGTGAAATCGTCGTTGTTCAGTTGCAGGCTGATCATATTACCGGAGCCAAAGGTGCCCGGTAATTCACGCTCTATAACCGCACCGTTGGTGATGCGCCCACCGTTAAGCTGGTTCACCTGAACGCTGCTGCCTCCCGCAGAAGCCCCGGCACCGCCGACTAAAATATTACCCTGTGCCAGGGCATAAACCTGGTTATCAACACCTTTTAACGGCGTCATTAACAATGTGCCGCCGCGCAGACTTTTGGCGTTACCCATCGAAGAAACCACCACGTCGATGTTCTGCCCTGAGCGCGCAAATGCCGGGTATTTCGCCGTGACCATGACCGCCGCAACGTTCTTAAGCTGCATGTTGGTGCCCGCGGGAACGGTAATCCCCAACTGCGAAAGCATGTTGTTTAACGTCTGAGTGGTGAATGGCGTCTGGGTCGTCTGATCGCCCGTTCCATCAAGGCCAACCACAAGACCATAGCCAATCAGGGAGTTTTCACGCACGCCCTGAACCGTCGTCAGGTCGCGGATACGATCGGCCTGCGCCAGTGTCGCCACCAGCATCAGCAATCCGAATAAATATTTGGTCATGTGTTCCTCGCTTACATCGGCGATAAATTAAGGAAGAAGCGTTGCAACCAGCCCATGTTCTGCGCTTCGTTGATGTAGCCGTTACCGACATACTCGATACGCGCATCCGCCACCTGGGTTGATGACACGGTGTTGGTGCCACTGATGGTGCGAGGATTCACCACGCCGGAGAAACGAATAAATTCGGTGCCCTGGTTAATGGCTATCTGTTTTTCACCCACGACGTGCAGGTTGCCGTTTGCCAGCACCTGATCCACCGTCACGGTCAACGTTCCGCTAAAGGTGTTACTGGCGTTTGCCCCACCTTTACCGTTAAAGCTGTTGCCGCCACCGGCATCGACGTCCGCACGGTTGTTACCGAACAGGCCTTCGAGATAGCGCGGCGTGACATCAAATCCAAAGTTTGTTTTGCCATCGCGGCTGGCATTTGCCGAAGAACTCTTACTGGCGCTGACATTTTCCTGGAGCACAATGGTCAACGTGTCACCAACGTTACGTGGGCGGCGGTCTTCAAACAGCGGTTGATACCCATAGTTCACCGGTTGCGCCGTCTGGAAAATAGAACCATTGATTACCGGTGCAGGGCCAGGCACTGGCTGGGCGGTCGTCGCACCTTCCACCAGCGGTTTAGTTGGTATCAGCGCACAGCCACTTGTGGCGAGCACCAGACACATCAAGACAGGACGAAGAACCATTGGGTTTTGCATTGCTTTCATCTTCAGGTCATTCAGATAAAGACAGCCGGTGCATAAAACGCACCGGCAAACGCCTTACAGTTGCGTCAATTTTTGCAGCATCTGATCGGTTGTAGAAACGGCTTTAGAGTTGATTTCGTAGGCGCGCTGAACCTGGATCATATTCACCAGTTCTTCTGCAACGTTCACGTTAGAGGTTTCAACATACCCCTGATACAACAAGCCCGCGCCGTTAAGGCCAGGCGTGCTTTCGTTCGGCGTACCGGAAGACTGGGTTTCGGCGTACAGGTTTTCGCCCAGGCTTTCCAGACCGGTATCGTTCATAAAGGTAGTCAGATTAAGCTGCCCCACCTGCACCGGCTGCGCTTGCCCCTGCTGAGTCACACTCACAATGCCATCACGTCCAATAGTGATCGTCAGGGCATTCGCCGGAATGGTTATCGCAGGCTGAACCTGGAAACCGCCCGCCGTGACTAACTGACCGTTTTGGTCCACCTGGAAAGAGCCATCGCGGGTATAGGCACTGGTGCCATCCGGAAGCTGAACCTGGAAGAACCCCTGGCCTTTAATCGCCACATCTTTGCTGTTATTGGTTTGCGACAGGTTGCCCTGGCTGTGCAAACGCTCGGTGGCGACCGGGCGCACACCGGTACCAATCTGCAAACCGGATGGCAGCGTCGTCTGTTCAGACGATTGCGCACCAGGCTGGCGAATGGTTTGATAAAGAAGATCTTCAAACACCGCGCGTTGACGCTTAAAACCATTGGTGGAGACGTTTGCCAGGTTGTTGGCAATCACATCCATGTTGGTTTGCTGGGCATCAAGGCCAGTTTTTGCGATCCATAAAGAACTGATCATTTTGAATTCCTGTTAGTTTCGCGGCTGATTATCATGTCATCGACAACAGCTGATTCGCCCGCTGCTCGTTTTCATCCACGCTTGAAATAATTTTCATCTGCATCTCAAAACGACGAGCATTGGAAATCATGTCAGCCATGGCTTCTACCGGCTTAACGTTGCTGCCTTCCAGCACGCCAGGCATCAACGTGATGGATGCGTCAGCTTGCAACGTCGCACCACGCGTGGCCTGAGCGGCAGCACTCGGTCGGAAAAACCCGTCATCACCGCGCACCACTTCAAGGCCAGTGGCTTTCACCAGCTTCAGACGGCCAATCGGTGCCACGGTATTGGGCTGGTCACCTGCGTTAAGCGCAGAAATGGTGCCATCCGCCGCGATAGTCAGCTCTGAACCCTGAGGCACGGCAATCGGGCCACCTTCGCCCATCACCGGTTGCCCGCCGATGGTCAGTTGCCCGGCAGGACTCACCTGCATATTGCCGTTGCGGGTATAAGCTTCAGTACCATCAGCACTTTGTACCGCCAGCCAACCGTCTTGTTGCAGCGCAACATCCAGCGGGCGTTGGGTGTAATCAAGCTGACCTTGCGACATATCCACGCCTGGCGTTGAAGCTGTCACCAGGGTGCGCGTCGGCAAAGATAGCCCTTCCACCGGAACCGCACGCAAAGCGGTAAGCTGTGCGCGAAAGCCCGGCGTTGAAGCGTTTGCCAGGTTGCTGGCCGTCACCGCTTGTTGGTTCAGCGTCT